>JBEKET010000030.1:0-59634 GCA_050013695.1 Occallatibacter sp. | reverse complement strand
AACTTCTCTGCTCCAAGCACGCTGATCATCCATCCTCAGCTTGCCCGCTCGGACTCCTTCAGGCTCATCTTGAGTTGGAATCAACTTCCTCGCTCAGGCTCATCTTGCGTTGGACAAGAGTGTTGCTGCGCGCTTCGTGAGAATTCATCTACACTGGAAATCATGGTCTTCGTTCTCGACAATTACGATTCGTTTACTTACAACCTTGTCCAGTATCTGGGCGAGCTAGGGGCGAAGATCGAGGTGTATCGGAACGACGAGCTGACGGTGGAAGAGGTGGAAGCGCTGAAGCCGGAGCGAATTCTGCTGTCGCCGGGGCCGTGTACGCCGGGCGAGGCGGGGATATTGGTGCCGCTGATTCGGCATATGGTGGGCAAGACGCCGATTCTGGGAGTTTGCCTGGGACACCAAGCCATCGGCGAGGCGTTTGGCGGCGATGTGGTGCGGGCCGAACACCTGATGCACGGCAAGACGAGCCGCGTGGAGCACGATGGTAAGGGGATTTTTGCCGGGTTGCCGACGCCGCTAACCTGTACACGCTACCACTCGCTGATTGTGGAAGAGAAAACGTTGCCGGGGGAACTGATGGTCACGGCGCGCACGCCTGAGAACGGGGCTGGGTCGGTGATTATGGGGCTGCGCCATCGCACGCTGCCGATCGAGGGAGTGCAGTTTCATCCTGAGAGCGTGCTGACCGAGGGTGGCCGGCAAATGATCAAGAACTTTTTGGAAATGTAGCCGCTATGCGAGAGCTGGCAGGAATGCGAAGACAGGCTGGGCGGCGCGGCTGGAAGCTGGCGCGGTATACCGCTGTCAGAGGTTTGCTGCTTTTGTTTGTGGCTTCCGGGACAGCTTCGGCGCTAAGCGCACAAGCGGCACCAGTGAGTCCGACACCGGCGGCGCAGGGCCAAGTGGGGCAGGCGCCGGTTTCGGAGTCGGGGCCGATTGCGGTTGTTCCGTTGAACAACAAGAATCCTGATACCGCGGCGATGGTGACGGGGTCGATGGAGGTTACGAACGGGAAGGCGATTATTGCGGCCAGCGGGTCGGTGACGTCGGGATCGGAGACTACGCAGGTGACGCTGCCGCATCGGGGAGTGCTGCGGGTGTGTGCGTCGACGACCGTGAAGCTGGCGTCGGATTCGAGCGTGCCGGCGGGCGAGGTGCCCGGGCTGCTCATGGCGATGGATCACGGAGCGGTGGAGATGAGCTTTGCCGATGTACACAATTCCGACACGCTGATGACGCCGGATTTTCGTATTCTCGTTGGCGGGCCGGGCGCGGCGGAAGTGAAGGTGCGGCTGGGCGGGCAGGGCGATACCTGCGTGGACAATGCTGCGGTGAACGCGTCGTACGTGCTGGTTTCAAGCGTGTTTGAGGGCGGGGCTTATCGCGTGCAGCCGGGACAGCGGGTGATGTTTCAGCACGGCAGCCTGACGGCGGTGGTGGACCAGGAAAAAGAGCCGTGCGGCTGCCCGCCGCCGGTGCGTGCGCAGAGCAACGAGTTTCCGCTGGCGCAGAGCGAGGGGTTGGCGCCGCTGCCGGCGCCGGCCGCGAGTGCGACAGGCGTGCACGGAGCTCCTGTGCAGACATCGGAGACACTGACTTATAACAGCGCGGAACATGCGCCTGCGGCCGCCGACGCGGCTAAGACGGATGGGACGGCGGCTGCGGCTGCTGCTCAGCCGGCTGCGGCTACGACGCCGGTGAAAAAAAAGAAGCATTCGGCGTTTGTGCGGTTTTTTAGACGACTGTTTGGGGCGGAAGAGTAGGGAAAAGGGTCCTGATTGACTTGCGTAGCCATTTTGGCTACACTGCGTGAAGAGGGGTGGTTTATGCGTCAAGTCTCGCTGCGTGAGTTTAGAACCCGAGGTGTAAAGGCTCTAAAGGAAGTTCCGGAGGGGGAAACCGCTCTTTTGGTCGGGCAGAACGGTCCGGCATTCTTTCTGGTGCCTGTTTTTGGAGATGTTGCCAAGGAAGATCGCGAACTTCGGCGTGCTATGGCGTTGGCGAGCCTGCGCGAGGGATGGCGACGCGCGGAGGCGAATGGAAGCAGCCTGGCGAGTGAAGAAGATATTGAAGCTGAAATAGACCGTATTCGTAAAGTTCCTGAAGATGAGCAGGAATGCGCTTAATCGTTCTGGATACAAACGTCATCGTTTCAGCCGGAATCAATCCCACTGGGCCACCCGCAAAGATCGTTGCAGATCTCGTATTGGGTGGGATGGTCCAGACGGTTACCAGCCCGGCGGTGACGGCTGAGTACCGTGAAGTCTTGCAGCGCGCTAAGTTCTTTCGCTATGGGTTTCCGCCGCTCTGGCTCGATTTCTTGATTGAAGAGAGCCTTCGTCTTGCAGAGCCCGAACCATGGCCATATTCCTGTCCCGATCCAGAAGATGCTCCGTATATTGCGCTGGCTCACGCAGCTGGGGCTTGGCTTGTGACGGGAAATCTGAAACATTTTCCTAAAACAATTCGAAATGGTGTCACGGTGGTTTCGCCGGCCGATTATCTGGCGCGAATCGCGGGAAGATAAGTCGAATTCTCTTGAGCGCAGCGCGGGCGTCGCATTATGGAGACGCCAACGAATCTCGTTTGGATGGCTTAATCCTTGCGCGCACCTCCGCAGCCTCCGCAGCCCGTCCACGTTTCTCCAGAAAACGTGCATAAAACTCGAGTGCGCCGGGTTCCTCCGGAGACAATTCAATCGCATGTAGATAGATTTGCTCCGCTTCCGCATCTCTCTTACGCGTCACCAGAAGACCGGCAAGAAAAAGACTACACCAGTAATTAGAAGGGTGGATTTGGAGGCATCGGCGATAGTGATGTTCGGCGCGAACCAGGTCTTTCAGCTTCACATAAACCCGGCCGAGCATCTGGTGGGCGAGTGCGTAGTCTGGATCGATTTGAATTGCGCGCTCCAGCAGATCGCGAGCTTTCGGAGGGTCGGTGTCTTCCTCAATCGCGGCGAGGTTATACATTGCTTCGTCGTAATTTGGATTCAGCTCGATAGCTTCTTCGAACGCTTCTCGGGCCGATGCAGCGTCGTTAAGCTTGGCACATGCTGCTCCCAAAAGTGTAAGACATGGTGCGCTTCTCTCTTTTTCAAGCGCGCTCAGGAACCACTTCTTGGCGGTTTGTAAAGATTCGATTCTTTTTTTGTCGGTTCGTTCAGACCAGAGCGCTCCCATAAGTAGATCGACTATAGGAGAACTGACAAACTTGGCTAAAGAAGAGCTTGGCTGAAGGCTGAGAGCTTCTGTATAGGCACTTTCCGCTTCCGTCCAATTTCCCAACTCTTGCGCGATTCTTCCCGATTGAAGAAAGGCAATTCCGTCCTCATCACTCTTTGAACGTTCTTTCCATAACTCAAGAGCTAAAGGTAAGTCTCCCGCCTCTTCTGCTTCGTCGGCACGTTTCTGCAAATCATCTTTCATGAAATGCTCCGATCAATTCTGGGAGGCCTCGGCCTAACCCCTGTTCCTATAGCTCGCGGGCGCGGAGGATGGCGCGGATTACGGCTTGGGCTTTGTTGATGGATTCCTGGTATTCGAGCTCGGGGACGGAGTCGGCTACGATGCCTGCGCCGGCCTGGATGTAGCCTTTGCCGCCGGTGGAGAGCATGGAGCGGATGGCGATGCAGGAGTCTAGATTGCCGCTGAAGTCGGCGTAGAGAACTGCGCCGCCGTAGGTGCCGCGGCGAGCCGGCTCGAGCTCTTCGATGATTTCCATGGCACGGACTTTGGGTGCGCCGCTCAGCGTGCCGGCAGGGAAACAGGCGCGGAGAGCGTCGACGGCGGTTAGTTCGGGCTTGAGGCGGCCTTCGATGGTGCTGACGATGTGCATGACGTGGGAGTAGCGCTCGACGAACATGAGGCGGTCAACCTTGACGGAGCCGAATTCGCTGACGCGGCCCACGTCGTTGCGACCCAGATCGACGAGCATTACATGCTCCGCGCGCTCTTTCTCGTCGTGGAGCATTTCGTCGGCGAGGGCTTGATCCTCCTGCTCGTTTGCGCCGCGGGGACGGGTGCCGGCGATGGGGCGGTATTCGACTTTGCCGGCGTGAACGCGAACCAGTAGTTCCGGTGAAGATCCGGCGAGTTCCAGCGTTGGCGCGGGGGCCTTTGATTTTTTGGATTTCTTTTGGGAAACTGCGCCGAGAGCGCCATCGGGAGCAAAGCGCAGAAAAAACATGTAAGGGCTGGGATTGACGGTGCGCAGTGCGCGGTAGACCTGGAAGCTGTCTGCGCCCGGCTCGACGTCGAAGCGCTGCGAGATCACGGATTGGAAGATGTCGCCGGCGGCGATGTATTCCTTGGTGCGCTCGACGGCGGCGATGTAATTCTTTTTGCTGGTGCGGTGCTTAACCTGGAGCGTGCCCTTGGCTTTTTGGATGGCGAGCGTGGGCAGCGGGCGGGCGAGGCGTTTTTCAAGCTTGTTGAGGCGCTTGACGGCGTTGTCGTAAGCAGCGGCAGGTTTTTCGCGCGTTACGTCGGCAGTGACTACGAGCCAGATTTCTTTGCGCACGTGGTCGAAGGCAAGGACTTCATCGAAGAAGAGCAGGCAGGCGTCGGGAACGCCGAGTTCATCTTTGGCAAGGCAGGGCAGGCGCTCGATCTGGCGCACTGCGTCATAGGAGAAGAAGCCGACTGCGCCGGCGGTGAAGGGAGGCAGACCGGGCAGACGGGCCGGCTTGTGTCCGCCGAGAGCGCTGCGCAGCACGGCGAAGATGTCGTCGTCGGTGCGCGTGACGCGTTTGCCTTCAGTGATGATGATGGCGCGGCCGCGGGAGACGATGCGCTTGAAGGGGGCTAGGCCTATGAAGGTGTAGCGGCCCACCTGCTCGCCGTTCTCTACCGACTCGAGCAGGAAACATTCGCGCTCAGGCCAGGCCGCGCGGAGAAAAGCGGAGACAGGCGTTTCAAGGTCGGCGGTGAGGGTGCGGCAGACGGGGACGAGGGTGTGTTCTCTGGCGAGCGCAAGGAATTCCTTGCGGCTGGGCTGGACGGAATGGCTTGAAGCTTTCACAGACCACAGTGTAATTGGTGCGGAGCGGCAGGCAGGAACCTGGCTTGATCAACGCGCAGGTAGAAGCTCCAGCCGGGCGCGATAATCGCGCAGCCAGATGACCATTTCGTTGGCGGGGAGCGGGCGGCTGAAGAAGTAGCCTTGCGCACTGTCGCAGCCTTTGCGATGCAGAAAGTCCAGTTGCTCCCTGGTCTCGACACCCTCGGCGATTACGTGCATCCCGAGTTCGTGGCCCATTTCAATGGTCTTCTGGACAATCACACGGTCTCTTTCATTCTTGTCCATGTCGAGGATGAAGGACCTGTCGATCTTCAGCTCGGTAGCCGGAATCACTTTCAATTGCTGCATCATGGCGTAGCCGGTTCCAAAATCGTCGATCGATAGTTTGAACCCCTTCATGCGCAGACGGGTCAGGATGTCCAAGGTATTTGCAAGTTCCTTGATCAGGCCGCTTTCGGTAATTTCAATGGTGATAGTCGGCGGGTGAATCTTATGCTTCTCTGCGAGGGAAAGCAGAATGTCAGGAAACTTCAGGTCGTGCAGGGAATACACCGACTCATTCATCGACAACATGGGGGCTTTTTCGTCGCCGTTGGCAAACTGGGCCACTTCACTCATGCCGCGGTTCACGACCAGCCAGCCGAGTTCATCGATGAGGCCGGTCTTCTCCATGCGGCCAATGAAGCTGTCAGGGAAGATGAGACCCCGCTCGGGGTGCTGCCAGCGGACCAGCGCTTCAAGGCCGACCACGCGGCCGGTGGTGATTTCAATCTGTGGCTGATAATGAAGGACAAACTCGTCGCGAACGATGGCGCGCCGGATCTCTTCCTTGCGGAGTATGACCCGACTGTCTTGCCGTGCGGCTTCTACGGCTTCAGACTCCGCGTGCTGATCGAGCACCTTTTCCAATTCCGAAAGCCGAAAGGGTTTTTGCAGATGGCCCACGATAGAAAGTCCGAGGGCCTGTGCCAACTGGCCGGCTGACTCGATAATGCGCCTGCCTGTGCCGCTCATGAGAACGATGCCGGCCTGGCACTTCTGCTCGGCGAGAAGCCTGAGCAGTTCAATGCCGTCCATTTTTGGCATGACCAGGTCGAGCAGGATGAGAGTGGTATCGGGCTTGAGTATTTTGAGGAATGTTGTAGCATTGGTCGCGACCAGGCAATCGAATCCCATAGCCTGCGCGGCGGCGCAAACGATTTCGCACACATCGCTTTCATCGTCGACGACCAGGATTCTCTTAGTGGCTTTCATGATTCCTCGTTTGGAACCGCGGAACACACGAGTCCGCTCCGGCTTGATGGAGACGCGGTTTAAACTCCCGGCGTGGCATAGTCGCCTTCCATCACATGATGAATTATGGAGGTAAATTCGTGGCGTTGATAAGGCTTGTGGAGGAGGGGGCCGTCAACCAGCGACATGCTTCGCTCGGCCAGCGCCTCCGCCGGAAATCCGGAGGAATAGATAATTTTCAGATCGGGGCGGAGGACGCGCGCTTTCTGCACCAGTTCCACGCCGTTCATTCCTCCCGGCATGACGATATCGGTGACGAGCAGATCGATCTCGCGATGTTGCTTCAGGATATCAATGGCACTGGCGCCGTCAGTTGCCGCGAAGGAAGTGAATCCCATTTCGTCGAGATAAGAAATGGCAATTTCAAGGAGATCTTCCTCGTCGTCCACGACCAGGACGGTGCAGCCCAAATCGGCTTTGAGAGGTTTCGGGGCATCCTGCGGAGCGGGGTGCAGATGAATGCCAGCCAGGGGAAGGTAGAACGATACGGTGGTCCCATGATCCAATTCGCTGTAGACGCGAACAGTACCGCCGGATTGCTTAACGAATCCGTAGACCATGGCCAGGCCCAGGCCTGTGCCCTTGTCGCGTGACTTAGTGGTAAAGAATGGCTCGAAGGCTCGCTCCAGGGTTTCCCGGGACATTCCTTTGCCGGTGTCGGTTACCGCGATGCAGACGTAGCGGCCTGGTTTCAAATCGCCTGATCGCACGGCGGGATGGGTGTCGTCAAGGTGTTGCTCATGGGAGGCGATGACGATGGATCCTCCATTTGGCATGGCGTCGCGCGCATTGACCACCAGGTTGAGCAGCGCGCTCTCAAGGCCGGCCGGATCAACAAAAAGCGGCGGCACTGCCTCATCGATTCGGGTCGTGATTTTGATATCCGCGCCAAGCCCGTGGGTGGCTAATTCAATCATGTTCTGAATCGAGTCGCCGAGCAGGACCACGGACGGCTTCAGTTCTTCGTTGTTTGAGAACACAAGGAGGCGGCGGGTAATATCCGCGCCGCGTGTCGCCGCTTTTTGTGCAGTGCGGATGCGTTTGATGGCCATTGGATTGTCGGCCACGAGCCGATCGAGCAGGTCGAGGTTTCCGATGATGACGCCGAGCAGATTATTGAAGTCATGCGCAATGCCCCCGGTTAATTGGCCGATGGCCTCCATCTTCTGGCTCTGGTGCAACTGGCGTTCCAATAGCTTCCTCGCGCTGATATCGCGGATGGCCGCGGTGACGAGGATGCCCTCGGGGCTTTCGAGAGGGCTGAGCATGATTTCGAGTGGAAACACGGTGCCATCTTTGCGCCGCCCATGCAACTCAATGCCGGTGCCGATCTGTTGCGCGAGCGCCTCGGCGGTGGTGCGCAGCGCATCGGCGATCAACCGCTCGGCGAAACCTTCGGGGATGATGCTCTTGACCTCCTGGCCGAGCAACTCGTCGCGGCGGTAGCCGAACTGCTTCTCTGCGCGCGCGTTGAGCAGGACGATTTCCCCGGCCTGATTGACTACTACCATGCCATCGGGCGCGGCTTCCATGAGGCCGCGGTATTTGCCCTCCATCTGGGCCAAGTGTTTTTCAGCATCTTTGCGCACGGAAATGTCGCGAATGGCGGCGGTGACTAGGATGCCTTCGGGGCTTTCCAGAGGACTGAGCATGATTTCGATGGGGAATTCTGTTTCATCCTTGCGCAGGCCAAAGAGCTCGATTCCGGTGCCAATCTGCTGTTCGAGCGCTTCGGCGGCGGTGCGGGTCCCATCGGCGATCAGCCGCTCCGCGAAGCCGGTGGGAATGATGTTGATGACTTTCTGGCCCAGAAGCTCATCGCGGCGATAACCGAACTGGCTTTCCGCGCGCGCGTTCAAGATGACAATCTCTCCGGCCTGGTTTACCACCACCATGCCATCGGGCGCGGCTTCCATGAGGCCGCGGTATCTTCCCTCCATCTGGGCCAAGTGTTTTTCAGCATCTTTGCGTACGGAGATGTCGCGTATGGCTGCGGTGACGAGGATGCCTTCGGGGCTTTCGAGCGGGCTGAGCATGATCTCGATGGGGAATTCAGTATTATCCTTGCGCAGTCCGTAGAGCTCGATTCCGGTGCCGATTTGCTGCGCCAGTGCTTCGGCCGCAGTGCGGGTTCCGTCAGCAATGAGGCGCTCGGCAAACCCCTTGGGAATGATGTTGGTTACTTTCTGGCCGAGAAGCTCGTCGCGGCGATACCCGAACTGGCTCTCCGCGCGGGCATTCAAGATGACAATCTCGCCAGCCTGGTTGACCACCACCATGCCATCCGGCGCCGCTTCCATCAGGCCGCGGTATCTGCCTTCCATTTGAGCCAGGTGTTTTTCGGCGTCTTTGCGCACGGTGATATTGCGGATGGCGGCGGTAATCAGGATGCCTTCCGCACTTTCGAGCGGGCTGAGCATGATTTCGATGGGGAACTCGCTGCCGTCTTTTCGTCTTCCATTGAGTTCAATGCCGGTGCCGATCTGCTGCGCGAGCGCTTCGGCGGCGGTACGGGTTCCATCGGCGATCAGCCGTTCAGCAAAGCCGGTAGGGATAATGTTGGTGACTTTCTGGCCGAGGAGTTCGTCGCGGCGGTAGCCGAATTGCTTTTCGGCCTGGGCGTTGAGCAGAACAATTCCACCGGCCTGATTCACGACCACCATGCCGTCAGGAGCGGCTTCGAGCAGGCCGCGGTACCGAACTTCAGACTCCTTGTGCTCACTCAGGTCGCGGCAGATCTCGGAGAATCCGCGCAGATTTCCGGCTGCATCGCGCAAGGCGATGAAAGTGACACTGGCCAGGAACTGGGTGTGGTCCTTGCGCACGCGCATGCCGAACTCTTCGTGGCGGCCGTTGGTGGCGGCCAGTCGAAGCACTTCTTCAGGTCTGCCCCGACGGACATCTTCGGGTGTAAAGAAACGGGAGAAGTTCTGACCGATCATTTCCTGCGAGGTGTAGCCCTTGATGTGCGCAGCGCTGGCGCTCCAACTGACCACGGTGCCGCGCGGATCGAGCATGAAGATGGCATAGTCCTGCACTCCATCGAGGAGCATGCGGTATTTTTCTTCGCTTTGCTGCAGTGCTTCCTCGGCACCGGCGCGCCTGGTGCTGTCGCGCACCGCGGACCAGGCAGCGAGGCCGGCGATCAGAATCCCCAGAAGGGTTCCGACGACCAGAATGATCCGGGTTTGATTTCGATCGCGATCGGTGGTCTCCATGCGCTGCGCGAGCAAGCGCAGTTCTTCGTCCTGCATTCTTTCGATGACCGATTGAAACTCATCGTTGAGCTGATCTTCGGGGCCGCGATCCACAGCGGCTACCGCGGCATCTATCCCCTCGTTACGGCGCAGGCCGATGATCGTATCCGCATGCTGGATACGTTCTGTGGCCAGGGTCTCAATGGTGGGGAAGTGGTTTTGCTGTGCTGGATTGTCCGCAGTGAGGGTGCGTATTGTCGCTTGATCCTGCTCTGCCTTCAGCACATTTGTCCGGTAGGCGCTGAGGTCTGACTCTTTGCCGGAGAGTACGAAGCCACGGCTGGCGGATTCAATGGTCTCCATGGAGAGCGCCAGATCCTGTATGCTCTCGATCACCGCGTGGGTATGCCGCACCCATTGGCTGCTTTCGTCGGCGATGATCATCCAGCGATAGGACATCGACCCCATCAGCAACAAGGTCAACATGGCAAAGCCAAATGCGAGCCGCACTTTCCTGTTCAAGAAAGACTTCATCTTCGTTACCCCTGTCTCTTGCACTGGGAGAATGTTTCAGCGCCAGTCTCTTCTTTGCGATAGAGATGCGAACGCAAGGCTCTGGCGCTGCTGTTTCCTGAGAGGCAACACATCTGTCCATCACACTTTAAAGACACCAAATCAGAAGCAGGCGGGTCTGCATCATATTGCTCAGTTTTGAAGGCGCGGAACAGTAAAGCGCGATTTTGAAGCCAGGTTCATGATTGGAACGGATACTGAAATGGGAAATGAGGTATGGAGGGGTTCCAAGGAAGGTACGGGATGGCTTGACTGTGCCGGTTGGCGGGCCTAGACTCACTGGGGTTTGGGCGTATCCGATTGGATCTGGACGCCCAAGAGTGCCGACCGGGGAAAGCCCGGGTATGGAAGGGATGGGGATTGCCCTGCAAGAACGGAGCAAACCCATCTGAATCTGTAACTTGCAACTGCACTCGACTTCCCTGAGCGCAGGGCGGGGCGGCAGACAAGCGGAAATTGGAGAGGTGTATGGCAACAATTACTTTGGACCAGGAGATTAATCCCTGGGAGGCGCAAAGCGCGCGGTTTGAATTTGCGGCGCGCAAACTGAATTTGGACGAGGGTCTATGGAAGGTGCTGAGCACCCCATCCCGCGAGATCATCGTGCATTTTCCCGTAACCCTGGATAACGGCAAGATCGAGATGTTCACCGGCTACCGGGTGCAACATTCCATTGCCCGCGGTCCCGGCAAGGGTGGCATACGCTACTCGCCGGACGTAACGCTGGATGAAGTGAGGGCGCTGGCCAGTTGGATGACCTGGAAGTGCGCGGTGGTGAATATTCCTTTTGGCGGGGCCAAGGGCGGAGTGATCTGCGACCCGAAGAAGATGAGCCAGGGCGAGTTGGAGCGGATGACGCGCCGCTACACGTCGGAGATCATCGACTTCATCGGGCCGGAAAAGGATGTGCCGGCGCCGGACGTGAACACCAACGAGCAGACCATGGCGTGGATCATGGATACCTACTCGATGCACGTGGGGCACACGGTCACCAGCGTGGTCACCGGCAAGCCGCTGAATATCGGCGGATCGCGGGGCCGGCTTGAAGCTACGGGGCGCGGGGTGCTGGTGGTGTGCGACGAGAGCCTGCGCTATCTGAAAATGCCCATCGAGGGCTGCCGTGTGGTGATTCAGGGCTTTGGCAACGTGGGCTCGAACGCGGCGCGGCTGATGATGGAGCACGGCTACAAGATTGTAGGGATCGCGGAGCAGGATGGCGGTCTTTCAAATCCCAACGGCATCGACATTCACCAGTTGATCGAATACAAGTACCGCAACGGCACTACGCTCGGATTCCGCGGCGCAGAGGCCATGCCGAGCGAGGAACTGCTGGTTTCAGAGTGTGAAATCCTGATTCCCGCCGCAACCGAGAACGTAATCACCAGCCGCAACGCGGACAGGATCCAGGCGCGCATCGTGGTGGAGGGAGCGAACGGTCCCACTACTGCGGTTGCAGATGAAATCCTGGCCGACAAGCGCATCTTTGTTGTGCCGGACATTCTGGCCAACGCGGGCGGTGTGACTGCAAGTTACTTCGAGTGGGTGCAGGACCGGCAGGGTTACTTCTGGAAGGAAGCAATCGTCAACGAGCAACTGGAGACGATCTTGCGCGACAGTTTCGACGATGTAGTGCGCTATGCCGAAGCTCACAACGTGAACAACCGCATTGCAGCGTACATGCTGGCCATCGATCGCGTGGCCTTTACCATCAAGCAAAGAGGCATCTACGCATAACTTGGCGGCAGGGCGAAGCCGCGAGTAACTGAGGAAACGGGATGGGCTTTGAGCCTATCCCGTTTTTATTTTTGCCCAAAGCATAACCAAGCCGGAGCTTCATCCCTCTAAGCATTGCGCGCGGAAACCAGAGGGATACGAAGATGAGCCTTGTAAGTCGTAACTATGTGCGATGTGTCGCAGTGTTTCTGGTCTGCGCTCTTCTGGCGCAATCCGCCGCGTTTGCAAGTCCAAAAGGACTCACTCCGCAGAGAGTCCATGCCCGCATTCTGAAGCGCGGCCTGGGTAACTGGGTGGGCGTTGAAGTGAGCAGCGGTGCCGCCTTCACTGGCAGGATTGTGAACATCGACATTGATTCGTTTGGCCTGCAATTGCACAATGATCCGCAAATAACACAGATACCCTACGACGATGTGATCGATCTGCAAACGGGAATTTCGACGGCGGGATTCTGGACTATTATCGGAGTCGGCGTGGGCGGCATGGTTGCGATGGGCATCGTCGCGCATCATGAGTTTTCGCAGATGCCGAAACTGCCTACGCTGCCAAACCAGCCACCAATTCCATAAGTTACAGGTGGAGTTATGCAAGGATGGCGCTGAGCGAAGATGAGCCGGCGAGACATTATGAAGTGCGCTTGGATTGTGTTACTGTTTGCCGCATTCTCAGTGGCGCGATGGTTTGCCCCAGCTTATTGCGCGCCGACAAAGTCGCACACCAGCACGGTAAGGTCATCATCCTGGACGGCCGCCCACTGCTGGGCGGACGCAATGATGCGATCGGCAGCTTCTTCGGGAGTTAGTTTCGCAGTGGCGCACAGCTCGGCAAATAGCGCGTTCTCGCCCAGGAGCTTTCCCTCGGCGTTGCGAGCTTCGACGATTCCGTCGGTGTAAAGCAGCAAGCGGTCTCCGGGCTCGATGGGCAGCGTTTTGTCAGAGTAAGTGGCTAGATCGGACATAGCTAGCATGAGGCCGTTTTCGGCGATCTCGGTGACCACGCCATCTCTTAGTATCAGCATGGCCGGATGGCCGGCGGCCGCATAACGCAACTTGCGCGACGCTGCATCGAGATACACGTAGGCCGCCGTGACGAACTGTCCTTGGGTGTTACCGCAGAGCGCGGCGTTCATGACGGTGAGCAGTTGCGCGGGGTGGGCGGCATTCGCGCGCTGAGTGGTGGCTGCCATCTTCACCATCGACGCGATGAGCGCGGCGGGAACACCGTGGCCGGAAACGTCGGCGATCAAAAGGCCGGCCTGCCGGTCGGCAGACAGCAGGAAGTCATATAAGTCGCCGGCAACGGAGGTCATGGGAACATAGCGCGCCGCAACGCGAAAGTCGGCGGACGCGGGAAACGCCGCGGGCAGGATGGAAAGTTGCATGCGCCGCGCCACTTCAAGTTCCTTTTGGATTTCGCCCAACTCCACATCCCGCTCCAGCGTGCGGCGCGCAGCCACATATCCCATGCAGCTAAGCAACACGGCGAAGCCATACGGTTCAAGGTGGGACGGGAAGAAATACCTGACCACGATGTTGTCCCACAACGCCAGGATTACAAAGCAGAGGACTCCAATGCGCGTTACCTTAAAATCGCGGTCGGTTGCCTTCCTGCCCATGGATCGCGCCATCAGGTACCACAGCGCGCCGGTAACAAAGGCGCCGCAAATTGCGTACGAGACGGGCGAAACGCCAAAGGCAAGCGTCTCCGCGAACATTGCGAGAAACACGGTTCTTGTCACGAAGGTAAACTTCAGTGTCCGCTTGCCGAGGAAGCCAGCGGCGCGAAAGAAGTTGAGCGACGGGATCAGGATCAGGAAGTCGATTGCCGAGGCGAGCCGATAGGAAAAGACATCGGTCAGGCCGATTTCTACGATTTCGGCTCGCAGCCACAAGCGCAAACCGTAGAGCCCTGCAAAGAATCCCAGCCACACCAGCAACGCGTTGAACTTTCGCCGCAACAAGCATAGACCGATGGCAACGAGGCCCGCGGCAATGAACGCGGAGCCGAGAAACAGGTACGGGGCATCGCGATGAAATGCGCCTAGAACCTGGTTTCCGGTGAGCGGATTGTCGATCAGGACCATGGGAGTGAATGGTACATGATTCTGCTATGGTGGAGTGCGATTGCGGTTCCGCGCTAATCGACTTCGACGCGCGAGAAATCCATGCCGGCGAACTTCAGCAACTGGGCTTTGCCTTGGAAAATGTGGTGGAACTCGGCTGTTTCCGGCATCCAGCTTTCGTCGCCGGGTCGGAACTGCGCGGCGCCGATGCGAACGAGCGGCTCACCTTCGAGGAGAAGCTGGCCTTTGAGTATGTAAACGAACGCATCGCCGCCCCAGGGGCTGGCGCTGCGATAACGGCCTGCGAACGCTTCAAAGTCCGCAGGAACGGTAAAGCTGTGTGGTCCGGCGTAGGCAGAACTCACAAACCAGTCGGAGCCGTAGGTGACTTCGACTACGGGAGGCTGAGGCCTGGTTGAATTTGGAGCGGCATTTGCGGCCGGTTCAGGGGCGGTTTCCTTTCTGCCAAACATGAAGGTGTGAACGGCCCAGTTGCCAGGGACTGTGGAGATGAAGTTGCCGCCGCCGGCGTGCTGCAGTGGAATGGGCTGCGATTCAACGATTAGAGAGAGGCGCTTGCCGTCAGCGGCAAAGACCAACTTGCGGCCGTCGGCTGCGGTGAATGTGCCGGAATAATCGGCGGCGTTTTCTACATTGAGCGGATCGGCGAGCGCAGGTGGCGCAGGCAGCGGCTTGGACTCGTGGTCGGCTCGGAGCAGGCGCACGGCGTATTCGGTGACCGCGGTGGGACGGTAGCCCTGCATGGCGTTGATGGATGCGAAGGCCGCTACGCCGCCGTCGAGGTCGACGTGAATCGATGAGGCAAACGCCACCATGCCGCCAGTGTGGCGCAGGATTTTGTGGCCTTCCAGCGTGTCGACGGCGATGCCGTAGCCGTAGCTGGCGGTGGGGCTGAAGTCGTCGGCCTTGATGAAGGGAGTGGAGAACAGAGTAAAGCTTTCCTCCGATACGATGCGGCCGTTTGGGCCTTGGCCGTGATTGAGCATCATGCGAATGTATCGGGCCATGTCAGCGGGCGTGGAGAGGATGCTGCCTGCCGTGTTGTCCTCAATGATATTGGGCGCGGTGACCAGTTTGCCCTGACGCGCGTAGGCCTGGTCGTCCCAGAACGAGTTGTAGCCGGTGGCCTGAAGGGCGCGCGAGGATGTGGTGATGACTCCTTTGGAGGCGGTCATCTGGAGTGGATCGAAGATGCGCGCCTGGACGCATTTGCGCCACGGCTTGCCGTCGAGTTTGGCAGCGAGCAGGCCGAGGATGTCGAAGCCGGCGTTGCAATAGTGGAAGTGCTCGCCGGGCTTGAATCCCTGAACCAGGCGCGCTGATGGGTCGGAGAGGAAGACGTCGTCGTTGTCGGGCAGTCCCGACGTGTGGGTGAGGAGATGATGGACGGTGATGGTGCCGAATTCGGTGGTGATGGGCAGATCGGGCAAGTAATCGAGGATTGGCTTTTGAAGGTCGAGCTTGCCTTCGTCGCGCATTTGCAACAGCACCAAAGCAACAAAGGATTTGGAGATTGATCCAATTTGGAAGAGATGGTCGGTTGAGACTGGGACATGCTGGTCGATGTTGGCGAGGCCGTATCCCGCGGTGCGCAGCGTCTTTGAGGCATCGGTCAAACCCAGCGTCATTCCGGGCGCGTTCATGGCCGGCATGTATGCGGCGATGTAGGCATCGAGTTGCTGTTCGAGCGAGCCGGACGGTTTGGGCAAGAGCAGGTCGGCGCGGGCTTCGGCGCTCAGAAAGAAAGGCGCGCTGGTGACGGCGAGAGTGGCCAGGGAGCCTCGTGAAAGGAATGATCGGCGGGACAGACAATCGATGGGCATAAGTTTGGGGTGAGTCTACCATGCGGCACGGCAGAGGCTCTCCGGATTTTCGATTAGAAGAACAAACCACAAAGGCGGTGGAGATGGAGCGGCGCGTGATTTAGCTCAGCGGTGCAATAATGGAGCTAAACCGGACAAGTCGATTCCGGCAAGTGTGGACCGATGAACCTGCCCAACTCCATCACGATGAGCCGGATCGCCATGATTCCGCTGCTGTTGTGGATCCTGTCGCCGCATTATCCGTGGCAGGGGCCGAACGGCGAGCAGGAGATTGCGGCGGCGGTGTTGTTTGTGCTGGCGTCGATTACGGACGGCGTGGACGGGTACCTGGCGCGCAAGCGTGGCCAGATTACGACGATGGGAATGCTTCTCGACCCCATTGCCGATAAGGTGATGGTGACGGCCGCGCTGATTGCACTGGTGGCCTACAACCCAGCGGTGGTGAAGGTGTGGATCGCGGTGGTGATTATTGCACGTGAGTTCCTGGTTTCAGGGCTGCGGTCGATTGCGTCGTCGGAAGGGTTCACCATCGAGGCGAGCGACCTGGGCAAGCTGAAGACGGTGTTGCAGATTATTTTTGTGGTCTCGGCCATTCTGGCGCACCGCTGGGATCGGTGGGAGTTCGGCGTGCTGGTCATTCCGGTCAAATGGATTGCTATTGCCGCCATCTACTTTACTGTTGCCGTTTCGGTGATCTCGGCGATTGACTACTTTGTCGGCTTCTGGAAGAAGATCGACCACGCGGCCAAGGATCGGCGGAAGTCGTTTATTCTTTCGCGGCGGAAGAGCGCTAGCGCGCCGTAGGGCGCCTGGTTCCAACCGCTTGAAAGCAGTTGCACAACTTAACACAAATTCTCAGACTGCGCTTTCCGTCAGAGCCGGAATTCTATTTGCCTTGAAAGGCGGAAGCCAGTTCGATGACAGTCTGTCGGTATTGGTCATAATTGAATCGGAAAGGGCCGAAGGATGAGTAGTCACGTTCGGACCTGAACGGTTGGTTGAATTGGTCCCAAACAACCTCCCGTTCGTTTGTAACAATGCGAGCTTCTAATGGCCAGCAACCGACCTCGCCGCACTCACAGCCAAGCACCCAATGCTTATCTGCAAACAGATTATCCGAGCTGGTGGCCAAGAAATACAGATCAAGTGGGCCGAAATTGAAGTGGGACGGAACGATGCCTGCGTAACCACCTGCCGGCTCGTAATCGCGCTCACGTTCGAACTGTTCGACTAGAGCTGTTAGTCGAACTCCGTTCACAATCGGCACAATCGAAGGCACTGGCTCGTCACCTGACAGTGGTTCGATTGCAAACGACAGGCTGTGTTTTTCCTGCATGGCAAAAGCATCCTAGCACTGAATTCTCGCACGAACATTTCAATCGACACTCAATGGTCGGGATGGGCGGCGGGGACTGCGGTGCCACGCTGGTAGACGGGGTAGGGCGGCTTTTTGTAGGTGGGTGGGGGATTCTTCTCGAGGTCGGTGAGCAGCAACTGGACGGTTCGCTCGAGTTGAGGATCGTGGCCCTCGCGCACGAGTTTGGGATCAAGCTCCACTTCAACGTCGGGCGCGATGCCTTGATTCTCTACCTCCCATTTATTGTTGGGGGTCCAGAATCCGCGGCTTGGTGCGGTGACGGTGCCGCCATCCATGAGCGATTCGCCGGGGCCGTAGAAGCCGACCAGCCCGCCCCAGGTGCGCTTGCCGACCAGCTCGCCGACCTTTGCCTGGCGGAAGTGCCAGGGCATGGCGTCGCCGCCGGAACCCGCATATTCATTGATGATCATGGCCTTGGGGCCGGCGATGAGGCTGACTGGAGTGGTCATGTCTTCACCGTCGCGGGTGGTGCGGAAGTTCATCAGGGTTCGGCGCAGGTAATCGAGGATGTAGTCGGTGTTGGTGCCGCCGCCGTTGAAGCGCTCATCGACCACCGCGCCCTGCTTGCCGGCCTGGGAGAAGAAGTAGCGATTGAAGTAGGTGTATCCGCCTGAAGCCGTGTCAGGCAGATAGATATAGGCTAGCTTTCCGTTGCTGAGCTGGTCGACTTTGCGGCGATTGCCTTCAATCCACGCAAGGTTGCGAAGGCCGGCCTCACTCTCGATGGGAACGACGGTTACATCGCGCGCGCCGCTGCCGTCGGGCTTGGGTCCGACGCGAAGGATGACGGATTTGCCGGCGGTCTCTTCAAAGAAACTGTAGACCTCATCGGTGCCTTTGACTTCGCGGCCGTTGACGGCGAGGAGGTATTCACCTTCAGCTACGTTGACGCCGGGCTGGGTCAACGGCGCGTGCAGTTGCGGATTCCAATTCTCTCCGTCGTAGACGTGGGCGAAGCGATAGCGATCATGATCGATGGTGTAGTCGGCGCCGAGCAGGCCGACGGGAATGCGTTTGACTTCTGGGCCGTCGCCGCCGGTGACGAAGAGGTGCCCCACGGTGAGTTCACCCATGGCTTCCATAAAGATGTAGTTGAGGTCGGCACGCGAGGCGAGGCCGGGAAGGTATGCGGCGTACTTCCGTTCTGTGGCGGCGAGGTCGAGGCCGTGGAAGTTGCCGTCATAGAAGAAGTCGCGGTCGGTGCGGAAGGCTTCATGGTACATCTCCTTCCATTCCGCGTGGGGTTCGACGCGCACTTCCATGGATGCGAGATTGAGTGCTTTTGCTTTCGGAAGGCCGGATGATGGTGCGGGCGGATCGCCGGGGCCGGGCGCGGGAGGAAGCGGCGCGATGAGCCAGGTCTGCGGCGACGGCGTGTTGCCGCCGGGTTGAGGCGCCTCTGCCCGGCGGTAGAGAAGCTTTTCACCGTTGGCTGAAACGTGGAAGGCGAGAATGTTGTCGAGCAGCTTGTCGGTCTTGCGCGTCTTGAGCTCAAAGCGATGGGCGGTGAGCGAACTTGGTCCATTGAGAGGATCGACCAATGGGCCTTCGAGAAGGAAGAGCACGCCTTCTTTGCCGGGAATCAGGTCGGTGTAGTTTCTGGCGGGGATGGGAAGCGAAAGAATGCGCTGACTGATCTTTTCGAAATCGACGCGGACGGGCTCGATGGGCTTGGGCTTGGCGTGATCCTTATCCGAAGACTTGGCGTCTGTGGATGCGGTGTCTGCGGACTTTGCCGCATCTGGTTTGTCATCGTCTGACTTGGCGGTTGTGGACTTTTGATCGGGCTTGGGCTGCGCTTCTTCATCGCTTTCTGGAGCGAGGGGCGATGGGAGATCTTTGCGCAGAACCACGACGTAGACGTTGGTGGTGACGGGACGGTCGTAGCTAAGCATCGACGTGTCGAGGGTTGGGCCTGAGTCGGTGCTGGAGAGGAAGTAAAGATACTTTCCACTCTTATCGAATACAGGAGAAAAGGACTCGCTCATGCCATCGGTTACGCGCTGACTCTTGCCGGTTTCGAGCGAATAGAGATAGATGGAGCGCATGTGGCTGACTTCCTGCTGCGTGTACGCGAGCCATTCGCTGTCAGGCGACCAGGCAGCGCGGAAGATTTGCTGCGGGCCGGTGAAGCGGTCATGAAAAACCTTGACCGGCGTCTTCTTTTCGAGATCGACATACCAGAGGTTGAGGCGCTTGTCAGTGTAGGCGATCTTCTTGCTGTCGGGTGACCAGGTGGGAAAGAAGAAATAGGAGCCTGGAGTGCCGAGGTCGATCTTTTCGGTTTCGCCCTGGCCGGATTGATTTTTGATCTGGAGGGCGTACTCGCCGGACTCATCGGAGAACCAGGCGATGCGGGTACCGTCGGGAGACCAGGCGGGGGAACGGTCGTCAACCGCGGGTGAATTGGTGAGGTTGCGGATGTCGCCTTTTTCCGCGGGGACGGTGAGGATCTCGCCGCGCGCGCCAAAGACGGCACGCAAGCCGGTTGGTGAAATGTCCGCATCCGAAATTCTATTGCCCACATTCACAAAGCGAGGCCGCAGCTGGGGCAGATCGCCGGCGATACCGATGTCGACTTTGTGGGCGTTGCCGGACTTGAGGTCATAGAGCCAGATGGCGCCGAATTGCTCGATGACGATGGCGTTGGGGCCGGCGCTGGCGTATTTGAAATCGAGGCCGTCGTTTTTGAGCGCAACGGAGACGGCTTTCGATTTTGTGTCGTAACTGAGCAGGGACATGGGGCCGTTGCGGTCAGAAAGGAAGAAGACGCGGCTGTCGACCCACATGGGATTGAAGTCGTTGGAATTGTCGCGGGGAACGGGGGTGACGCTGGAGTCGGAAAGCTGGGCGATCCAGATGGGCGAGGTGCGGCCGCCACGATAGCGCTTCCAGATTTCGAATGCGTGATCGAGCGGAACGTAGGCGAGCTGATTGCCGTCGGGGGAGTAGGAACCCTCAGCGCCGATGGGCAGTGGAAGCTGAGTGGGCAGGCCGCCGTCGCGGGAGACGGTGAAGAGCTGGGAGAATCGCGAAGAGCTTGAGCGGGTGGAAGTGAAGAGGATGTTTTTGCCGTCGCGGGTCCAGCCAATCACGAAATCAGGCGCGGGATGGTAGGTGAGGCGTTTGGGAGTTCCGCCGGCGGCGGGCATGATGTAGACGTCGGAGTTGCCGTCGTAGCTGCCGGTGAAGGCGATCTGGGTGCCGTCGGGCGAAAAGACGGGGCGGGACGCGACTCCGTCTCCCGCGGTGAGGCGCTGGGCGAGGCCACCGTCGCGGGGAACGGTCCATAAGTCGCCGGCGAATTCGAATACGATCTGGGACGAGTTGAGGGTCGGGTGATGCAGGAGCAGGGGCGGATTTTCATTTGCGAAACAGACGCCGGTGAGCATCAGAACGAAGAGAGCGGCCTTCAGTCGAAACATACGGATTCGCCTCATGGGTGAGCTGGAGTGGGCTTGCTTTGCGTGCGGGAAGGATTATTTCCGATGCCCGCCAGTATATATTCCTGGGGCGCGGGGTGGGGTTGATTTTCGGCGGCGCAACTCGGAAAGGTTACATGAGGGCCTAGCGAAGAATCGGGCCGGGCCTGGTTCAGAGCCGCGGTTTGGCCCTCGTCTGGGATTACTGTGTCAACCTGAAACTTACGACGACTTCAATGTCAGAGACCACGGGCTCAGAACCGCACATTGCGGGTTTGAACTTCCAGCCTTTGAGATTCTGCAGGGTGGCCTCGTCCATAGAGTGGGTGGAGGTTTCGATGAGGTGAATATCGCTAACGGAGCCGTCGGTGAGGACAGTCATCGCAACGGCGGTGTCACCCATGAGTCCGTTATGGCTGGCGGATTGTGGATATGCCGGGTCCGGCGTTTTCACCGGTTGTGCGTGCTTGAGGTCAGGGCATTCACGCCGTTCAATTGCGCCTTGAGGAGGGATCAATAGCGCTTTGTCGAAGGGGGCCGTCTGCAGGCTTTCGACGTTCGCGGTGATCACCTTGCTTCCATTCACCTGGAGTTGGAGCTTTCGTGGATAGCGATGCCCTTGAAAGTCGAAGTAATCTTCAAATTGTTCCCGGCGATGCTCATCAGGAGGCTCCGGCCACGCATCGCTCAGAATTTCGTTTGAAGCCTGGTCCACACAGATCTCGTGGACCTCGCTCTTATATTTCTCTCGTTCAGCTTGCAGGCAGGTGATTGCAACGCCGTTCTTGACTTGTTCCTTCATTTTCTTTGCGTTTAGCTCATCGGGCAACTGCGCGAAGTGAATCAAGCTGTTTATTTCCCCAACGCGCATGGGGGTCGGCCGATTGCGAACGGTGTAGAGCATCTCGCCATCTTGCATGCTGATCTGTTCAAAGTCCCCAATGACAACCTTGCTCCACCACCGGTCCTTGCTCTGCCACTTCAAAGAAAAGTGTCCTCGCATGGGAACGTTCATTTGCGCGACAAAACCGATCTCAAGGTGAATGGGCCCGGCTTGCTCTTCGAATATGCGCGCCTGTTTTTCAGCGGTTGCAAGCAGCTGCTGTGCTGCGGGGTTGGTACCGGCGAAAAGCGGCGAAATAGTCCCGAATAGAGCAACGGTTGTCAGAATTTGCGTTCTCATGATTTTCCAAATCGTAACGCAGACCGCAGGTTAAACCAAGGATGCTGCTTTCTGTTTGTGCTCTGGCTTCGTGCATTGCAACAGTGCGAGAAATGTCTCGTGGACAGCAAAACGCCCCGGGGATGGTCGGGGCGCTTTGGTTTCTCGTGAATTGAATGCGAGGGTGTTATGCCATGGCCGGGACGGGTTCCTGAATCAGGACCGGCGCGGCGATGGATGCGGCTGCCGGGACTGGAACCGCCGGCGCCGTTTGCGCGTGGGCGCTGCGGGTGAGGCGATGGACGAAGTGGTAGGGCGGCCAGGGGCCGGAGATCTGCATCTGGCACTCGCGCATCATGGCGCTGGTGGTGGCGAACTTGTTCTGATAGCGCTCGACAAACTTGCGGTCGATGAGATGTGCGACATCCAGCACCATTCTGCCGCTGTCCGTGAGGCGGCAGCTTACCTCTTCGTCGAGAGGCATGAAGAGGCGGTGCATCTGGAAACTGACGGCGCGGGCACGGGTCTGGCGCTCGCGGGTGCGTGTCGCATTTTCACGCAGGTTGGTCAGATATTGGCGGCCAACGCCTTCGGCGGGGATTTGCTTCTCGAACTCCTTGCCGCAACAGTCGTCGACGAAGATTTTGAGGTGCATCTCGGTCTTGCCGCGAAGCTTATCGATGTTGCCGAGGAACTGGCGCTGGTTGGAGCGGATGGACTTGCGCAGGCTCTCGTCGTCGTTGAAGACGGTTCCGAAGCGGAAGGGCAGGACGGTGGAATGCTGAAAACAGTCTGCGATGACCCGGGCGTGATCGACGCCGGATTTCTGGTTGAGGGTCTCGGCCGGGTTGTGTTCGCTGACGATGACTGCGAGATCACTTGCGGGATAAAGGAAGACCTGATTGCCGCTTACTCCGAGGACGGACTCCATCGGAACTGGCTTACGATGACGGGCTAATTCAGGGAATGCTTGTTTTTCACCGATGCAGTAGGCATACCATGCCATGACGATATACTCCGTCTGCGCGCGCTTGGAGGCGCCGCTGGTTGGTGGAGCTCATTGAACTTGGGAACAACTGCATTGTTTGCGCAGGGCCTGACCATATTGCGTAGTAGTGTTTGACTGAACCACTCCGAATACTAGCCCTCTGAAAAGACGGCTGGCAATATCGCACATCACGAGATTCGTGAAAGGAAGCAAAACGGCTCAAGTTTGTATTTACATAAGTAATAAATCGATTGACGGCATGAAAACGAGTTCCAAAATGTTCAAGACAGCCGTTTTGGGACGGTGGGGCGAGGAACACAGGGACCAGGGACCAGGGATTAGGGACTAGGGGCCACGTGAACTGCTGCGCCGCATGCCGGACGCGGGGGACTAGTGCAGAACGTGGCGGATCTGGACGTAGAGGACGATATTCAGGGCCACGGACAGACCCAGAAAAACCAGCGCTATATAGGCGAAGATGTTTACCTTGGTGCCAACGGCTTTGAGATCCTCAAGTAACTCCTGCTGTTCCAACGTGTTGCGATCGGTTGCTTCGCGCACGTGCTGGAGCTGATCCTCGACCTTTTTCAGAGATGTGTTTTGCTCGACAACCTGGTCGCGCAACTCGCGATGCTGCAGCTGGAGCCTGGTGAGGCCGCTCTCAAGGGGTGCGAGGTCGACTGGCGGGGGTGGTGGGGGAGCCGGGATGGTTTGGGGGCGCGGCGCCATCAGGTTGGAGACGGCGGTGCCGACGTTTCCGTCGAGCAGGGGTAGAACGTGGCGAACCAGGGGCAAGGCGGCGCGGAAGACGCTGACAGCGCGCTGGAAAGTGGAGGGCGACTGGGCCCTGGGAACCGGTGGAGGTGGAGTTGATGAGGGGGAGAGAGCTCGTTGAGGTGGTGCGAGGCTCTGCCGATCGCCTTCAAACGTCCTCGGCGGGTTGGGGCTTGGGGGGCCGACGGACAGCCCGGATCCTCTCGGGAGAGCAGGGCCTACAGGCAGAGGCGGGCCTACAGGGAGAGCGGAACCGGCATGGAACGGTTTTCCAAGAAAGAGTGGCGAATCAGCGGGGTGTACCCTCCCTGACGGGAGTGTCGACTCGACCGCCAGGGCCGGACCGGTGGGGAGAGCGGAGCCGGAAGGAGGCGCCGACTCGGATGGAATTGGCGACAGGGCGGCACGGGCCATCCGTTCCTCGGGGCTCGGTGCGCGGAGGCCTGGATCATTCCAATCGAAACCCCGGAAATCGCTCATGGGCATCCTTCTACCTACACTATAAGGGATGGACGCATTATAAGGGACGCGGGCATTTCAAGAGGGCATTACGTTTGGATGGACGCGGAAGAAATGGCTCGCGGGCCATTCCGGTATTCTCAATTGTCCTAGATTGAACGTCAGGAGAGACCTTTGAATCCAGTTCTTGTACGCGCGCTACGCAGCCTTCAGCGCAACATTCTGGCCGGGATCATTACGATTGGACCGCTGTTTGTGACGTATCTGATCTTCAGCTTTCTGCTTGGCGCACTGGCCACGGCGGGATTGCCGGTGATCCATTTGTTTGCCGCGATTTTTCCCGGGGATTGGACGAGCAATCCATGGGTGCAGTCGCTGATGGCCATTTTGCTGACGCTTTGTGTGCTCTATGTGGTGGGGCGGCTGACGTCGGTGGTGGTGGGAAGGCAGGCATTCGGACTCTTTGAGTCGCTACTGGAGAGGCTGCCGTTTGTTGCCAAAGTCTACAGCTCGGTGCGGCAACTGATTGACACCATGATGGCGAAGAAGGAGACCAGCCAGCGCGTGGTGCTGGTGGACTTTCCGATTGAGGGGCAGAAGAGCATCGGGTTTCTGACGCGGACGATGACGGATGAGGCGACCGGCGCGTTGCTGGCCGCTGTGCTGTTGCCCAACGCGATCAACCCGACATCGGCATTTTTGCAGATCCTTCCGATGGAGCGGGTGGTGGAGACCGACCTGACCATGGAGCAGGCCATGAGCATGCTGATGACCGGCGGAGCGGTGGGGCCGGATAGGATTTTGTTTCACAGGCCAGAACTGAGGGCGGAGGAAGGGGCTATGCCGCCTGTTCCCTCGGCTTGACCTTGGCAAGGGATTTGTTTTTCGCGGCACGCCAAATGTCGTGCTTGTTCTGAAGATTGAGCCACAGCTGCGCGGAGGTGCCAAAGTACTTGCCGAGGCGCATGGCGGTGTCCGCGGTAATAGACCTCTTGCCGCGCACCAGGTCGTTCACCCGCGGTGCGGAGACGTGCAGATCCTTTGCCAGCCGGTAGCTTGAGAGGCCGAGCGGCTCCATGAACTCAGTCTTGAGTATGTCGCCGGGATGGATCGAGTAAGCGAACGGGATTCTCTCCATGGTGTCTCCTAGTGATAATCGACGATCTCGACTTCGTACGCGTTCCGTCCCCGCCAAACGAAGCAAATGCGGAACTGTAGATTGATGCGAATGCTGTGTTGGCCTTTCCGGTCGCCGATTAGGGCCTCCAAACGGTTCCCTTGAGGCAGACGAAGATCGGACAACTCTTCCGTAGAATCAAGCAATGATAGGTTCTTGAGCGCTGAAGAACGAATGTTAACGGGAATTCGGCGGGATTTGCCAGTGAGCCACAACAATTCTGTGTCAGCGTTTGCGAAGCTTTCGATCACAGACACATCATAATGCGATTCGTTAGGAACGGCAAGCGTTACTATGCCTGATTCTAATCCGCGGGCTGGTCGCCGGACAGCTCTTCGCCGGCGTGTTCGCTTTCGGCGGTGATCTTGCGCAGGCTGACGTGTTCGAAGCGCGCCCAGATGAGGCCGACGGGAACAATGCTCAGGAAGGTGACCAGCAGGAGGGTTGCGGCGCATGCGGTGGATGCTTCGGGTGATGCGTTGTAGAGGCTGACCATGGCCGCGGCAACCAGTCCGATCTGGGTAAACCAGCCAAGGATGGGCAGCTGGACTACGCTGGCGACGCCGCTGGTGGCCAGCATGAGCATGCTCTTGCCCAGAGTCATGGAGCCGAGCTCGGGGCTGGCCACAAATGCCTGCATGGTTTCAAGGTAAGCGAGCGAGATCATGAGCCACATGGAGAGCGACAGGCCGGCGACGACTGCGAATTCAGAGATTGAGCGAATGGTGTCAAGGCCGGTGCGGAAGGTGCGAATCTTGTTGCCGATGGCCTGGCCGAGTTTTGACGAGAAAACTCCAAAGGCACGCTCGCAGAAGCCGGCGACGATGCCGCCGGCGAGGCGCACGAGGACAAGAAAGGCCGCTCCGCAGAGGGTGAGCGCAAGACCCCAGTAGCCGGCTTTGCGTACAACTTCAGGATGGGGCAGGGATCCTGCGGGGGCGAGCAGGATGACCGAGGAGAAGATCAGCGCCATGGAGCCCGCGTCAAAGAGCCGTTCAACAATGTAGACGGCGATTTGCGAACTGAGTGGGAGGCCGGTGCGGCGGGCGACAAGGTAGGGCCTGACCAGATCGGCGACGCGGCCGATGAGGGCCACCGCCGTAAAACCGATGACCTGGGTGCCGACGAGCGAGAGCGCGGACACTTTTTTGTTGTGCTTGAGAAGCCTGGCCCAGCGGAAGGCGCGGAAAACGTAGCCCAGATAGATGCAGCCGACGCCGATGGCAATCTTGCGCCAGTCAGCGCGCGCAAGCTGGGAGCGGAACACGCCGAAGTCGAAGTGAATCCTGTCGCGTCCCCAATAAAGCAGCGCCGCAAGCGCCAGCAGCACCACTACAGCCAGGATCAATTGTTTCTTCTTCAAGCTTTCTCCGATTCGCCAGAGCCTGTATCAACCTATTTTCTCATGGGCGAAGAGGAGCGCAGGACTACCGGCCGGCGGTGGATTGGGGGGTAGACGCGGTGGCGACGGTCTGGCTGGCCTGGGCGGGGCTCGGCTGGGCTGGGCTCGACTGGGATTGGCGGGCGAGAACGCGGCGATTGAACTCGTGGATCACGCGCGCCACATAAGCCTGGGTTTCACGGTAGGGCGGAATGCCGTGATACTTGTCTACGGCCTGCGGGCCGGCGTTGTAGGCGGCCAGGGCGAGGGCGAGCTGATCGTGATAGCGGGTGAGCAGGGAGTCAAGATATGCCGAGCCGCCGCGGACATTCTGTTCCGGCTTGAAGCTGTCATCGACGCCAAGCGACGCGGCGGTTCCCGGCATCAACTGCATCAGGCCGCGGGCGCCGGTGCGGCTGACGGCGCGGGTGTTGCCGCCGCTCTCGGCTTTAACAACGCTGGCGAGCAGGTCGACGTCGAGATTGTGCTCGCCGCCGGCCTTGAGCAACATCTGGTGTAGATCGGCTGGGCTGAGGTTCGCTTCCGGGCTGGATGTTGACGCGGCTGATGGCGTGGCAGATGGGTTGAGGTGTGGCGTGTCTGTGGATTGGGATTGCGCGGGCGGGTCGGGAACCTGCTGATCGGGAACTTGCTGGACTTGCGCGATGTCGTTTGGCGCGAACTCGATGTAGTTGTCCTGGCCGGGCGTGAGATAGAGGCGGACTCGGCCATCGACCTGCGCGTGGTGATGGCACTGCATCTCAAAACCGTTACGCAGGGTCACGCTTTCGCCGGCGCGCGCCGATGGGGACAGGCTTGCCATGGCCGCGAGTGCTGTCACCGTGATGAGATGTCTACCGCGCATTGCAGAGTTCCTTTCCTGATTCTAGCCTTTTAGTGCAACTTTGGCTTTAAGAGCTTTTGCTACGGCCGTTTCAAGAATGACGGCGACGCCTTCCTGATCGTTCGGCGGGGCCTGTTTCCAGCCGCGCATTTTGGCTAATGTGCGCAATTCGACGGCTGCATTGCCCATCATTACGCCCTGTCCGGCCCATTCAAGCATGTCGACGTCGTTCCAATTGTCGCCGATGGCCATGGTGGCCTTGCGGTCGATGCCGAGCCGGTTGGCGAGCCGTTCCAGTGCCCAGCCCTTGGAGACGCCGAAGGGCAGAAGGTCCAGAATCGACAGGTCGCGCGCCGGGTACTCGGTTCGTACACACTCACAACTTCCGCTCCATTGGCTGGCTTTGAGTGCGATTTCAGCCAGCTTCATCTTGCTCAACCCGCCGGTTACCATTCCTTGAATCGGGTCTTCACCGTCTGGGAGCGCTTGTTCCAGAGGCTTTACGACTTCTATCGCGTTGCGATTGGCTTCAACCCAGAGGGAGATGCGCCCGTGGGCCTGGTCCAAATCTTCAAGAACCAGCTCGCCGCGCCCTGGCCGGTCGAATGTGAAAACCACGGCTCCAAACTCGCGGAGCAAGCCGCAGAGGCCGCGAGCGACTTGTGCAGGGAGCTGGCAGCGGTCGATCGGGTCTCCGCCGAGCGTGCGGGTCACTGCACCATTGGACGTGAGCAGGGGCGTATCCGCTCGCAGGCCGAGGCCGTCGAGGAGGGGAACGGTGTAGTTGGTGCGGCGGCCGGTGGCAATGGCGACGATGATTCCGGCCTGCTGCGCGGCCCGGAGCGCCTTGGCGGTGCGCGGGCTGATGGTTTGCGCAAAGGTGGGCAGGAGGGTGCCGTCCATATCAATCGCCACGAGGCGAACGGGGGGGTGCATGGTTTTAGTGTACTGGGCGGAGAGGTGAAGAGCAGGGAACAGGGAACAGGCAACAGGGACTAGGGACTGAGGGGCTAGGGACTAAGGGACTAGGGCTGGCGGACTGACTTTCGACCTCATGCGCGGGAGCTGGTTCGATGGGCGGGGTGATCCGGTAATCTTTGAAGCATGGAACGGATATGCAGTCATTGCCACGCGCAAGTGAAACTGGAAGCTGAGGCGGATTGGTGCCCGGCTTGTGGTGGGGCGTTGATCGAGCGGGTTGACTCGCCGGTTATTGATCAAGCAACGGGGCCGGTAGCGGAAGTGGATCATCGCGGGATTGTGCTGCCGCGGAGGCATGCGCTGGGCGGGATTATTACGCCGCAGTAATGTTGAGTGCCGCAAGTGCTCAGGCGGTTGTGTCGAGACCCACTGCCTCGGCTAAACGAAGCTGGCGCTCATCGAAGGTCCAGAATTTTTGTACCTTTAATTCAAGGGCGCAGGCTACGTGAAGCGAGTCGAGGGTTCGGACGCCGAGGGTGGCAACATGACGTTGAGCTAGCGCAGCGCAGGTCTCAAATGCGGCCTCAGGAAAGACTACTTTTACCCAGGAACCGGACGCGGAATCGATGTCGAAATTCTTCAGGGTCTTTTGGGCTTCCTGGGCGGAGATCAATTGCCGGAATACATGCTGCTGAACCGCGTGAGTGAATTCAGCGCGATGAAATGGAGTAAGCAGGATGCGCGGACTAAGTAGAATGCGACGCCACGCCTCTTGAGAATACCTGTCAACCAGATAGAGCGACACGATGAAGCTCGAATCGGTGTAGACGGTCAATAGCGGCTCTGCTCTCTTTCTTCAATCAGCAGATCGGCTCCAGGAAGAACCCGGTTGTCAAAAATCTCGCGGGCGCGGGCTTCAAAGTCGGGCCACTTGACCGGCTCGATCTTTGGGCTCTCTGGGACGATGCGGGCAACGATGCGGTTGCGCTTGCGGAGTTCGACGACTTCGCCGGCTTCAAGCCAGGTGAGGAGCTGGCGGGTGTCCCGGAGTTCGCGGATGTTCACGCTTGGCATGGGTTTAATGTGACACAAAATGTGTCACATTGTCAAGGGGAAGCTTGTGAACACCAGTTCGAGCGCGGTTCAAATTGTTATATTCAAAGGCCTAACTGACAAAAAAGAAACGCACGAGTGCCATGCCAAGCGCAAAGACGAACCCGTATCCGAACCTTTCAAGTTGAATCGATCTCTTGCCTCGTTTCCTCATCGGATGCCTACCTGGGACATGAGCAGCCCCGTGAGCAATGGGCTGATTGCGAGGCTGAGGCCATGAACCGTGGACCGGGGAAAAACTCTATGTGGTAAGCACCAAACGCTTAGACCTCCGAGGGCGATTCCAGAGAGGAAATAGGCTGAAGCAGCAAGGATTGGGCTCGGTTCTTCCGCGCGGGTGAATAGGCTTCGAACGGATCGCTCGATGAGATCGAGCATCGCGACAGCAAAAAACTCGGCAAACGCCTCCACCAGGGCTTCGCCTATTACCGAGAGAATCGCGACAAGTAATTCTTCCAAATCTCGATCCTCAGCTCATTTCTCGCATGTCGCCTACTCGTACCGCAGCGCTTCGGCGGGGAGGACTCTGGCGGCGGCGGATGAGGGGTAGAGCGTGGCTAGAAGCGAAATGCCGATTGATACCGCGGCTACGATTACGCCGTCGATGGGGCGCGGGGCGAAGGGGAGGGTGTCGATGGAATAGACTTCGGCGGAGAGATGGATGAAGTGATAGTGGCCGCCGGCCCATGCGGCGAGATAGCCGAGCACGAGGCCTAGCGCGGTGCCGAGCAGGCTGATCAGGAAACCTTGCAGCAGGAAGATGCGGCGGACTTGGCCGGGCTCGACGCCGAAGCTCATCATTACTGCGATGTCGCGGGTTTTTTCCATCACCATCATGGTGAGCGCGATGAGGATGTTGAGCGCGGCTACGATGACGATGAGCGTGATGACGATGAAGGTGACGACCTGCTCCTCTTTGAGGGCGCGGAAGAGTTCGCGATTTTGCTCCATCCAATTGGTGGTCATGAAGCCGGAGCCGGCGGCTTGTTCGATGGCGTGGCCAATCTCCGGCGCGTGGTCGAGGTTGTCGACTTTGAAGCTGATGACAGAGAGCAGGTCAGGCTCGTCGAAGAGGGTCTGGGCGTCGGCCAGGCGCATGAAGCCCATTTGGGCGTCGTACTGGTAGAAGCCGGTGTGGAAGACGCCGACGAGACGATATCGCACGACTTTGGGATAGATGCCGACAGGGGTCATTTCGCCTTGGGGACTGATGACGGTGACCGATTCGCCGACCGATGCTCCGATGGTCTCCGCGAGGTCCTTGCCCAGAATGATTGGCGGCAATTCGCCGTTGACCGCGGAGGCCGGGGCGGCTGGCGGATCGAGAGCATGGACTGCGCCTTGAGTTGCCGTGGTGAGCAGATCGCTGACGGTTTTTTCGTATTCGGGAACGACGCCTTCAACCATCGCGCCGCCGTCTCGTGCTCCGCGCGACACCAGGACTTGTTCATAGAGGCCGGGCGCGGCGCCGGTTACGTGGGGCAGGGTGCGCAGCCGGTTGAACAATGGTCGCCAGTCACGAATGCCATCGCCTTTGATGCGCATCAACTGCACGTGGGCGCTGTTGCCCAGCAGGCGGTCTTGCAGGTCGCGGCGCATGCCGTTGGTGATGGCGAGGGCGATGATGAGTGCGGCTACTCCCGCGGCCACGCCGGCGACGGAGATGGCGGTGACTACGCCTACTACGGCTTGTCGCCGCTTGGCCTTGAGATACCGCGCCGCTAGAAAAAGCTCAAATCGCATTTAATTTGCCTTGGGCATTTAATTTGCCTTGGCTGGCAGGGCCTGGTCGGGCGGTGCCTGAAACGCAGCAGGGACCGTAAACACTGTCTTGGCCAGGCCGACGTTGTCGTGGCGGTCGTAGACACGGACGGTGATCAGGTGTTCACCTGGGCCGGAAGTGAGAGCCTTGGGCGGAAGAGTCACCTGATAATGTTCGCGGCGTGAGTCGGAGAGCGCGCCGACGGGCTGAATGAATTGCCAGGGGCCGGCATCGAGCGAGTACTCGGCGTGAGAGATGGGTGAGAACGCATCCTCGGCATCGAAGGTGACGAGCATTTCAGGCGGACGGCATGGGATGCCTCCACATTCGATTCGAGCGACGGCCTTCAGATTGCTGATTACTGGCGGCGTGGTGTCCACCTCGAAGCGTTCACTCTCTTTGGCGCCGGTGAGGACCTCGCCCGGCGTGTGGGAGGGCGCGTCGGAGGCGACGACTTTGAGCTGGTAGCCGCCATCGGGGATCAGGGTCGCATCGAAACTATAGATCTTGTCGGTGATGTTTTCTTTGAGCAGGCGCCAGACTTTTTCGCCGTCGCCGCGCAGATAGATGGAATAGATGAGGTCGTCGCCGTCGTCGTCGTGTGCGGCCCAGCGCACGGTGATGGCGGTGCGGTCCTTGGTGGCCTGCAGGGGTGAGTTGGCGCTGCCGTCGAAGCCCGCGGCGGCGGGAGAGCCGAATGCAATTTGAACCGTCTGCTGGCTGGCTTGCTGATTCTGTGCAGCCACGCGGGCACCCGGCACAACGACGAGGTCGTCGACGACGGGAGCCGAGTTGACGGGCAGATAATTGACGCCGACGCTGCCGACCGATGCACCTGCGCTGAGCACGGCCTTCCACTGGAGAAAGCGGCCGGCGGGTGAGGCCACTGCGCCATCCTTAAGCGGCAGCCAATCGGACCAACCGCGCACGGGTTGCTCTACGTTGCCGGTGCGGGTGAAGAGTTCGAAGCCGGTTGAGCCGGGCTGGACCTCAATGCGGCCAAAGCGCGCCAGTGCGCCCGCATCGAGCACATCGCTGGCATACTCATGCTTTTCGGCGGTCGCGCCCCAACGGAAGAGCTTGCCGGTGTTTCCTGTGCCGATGAAAACTGCGTTTTCCGTGGCGGCAAAGCTGAGTCCCTGCTGCGCGTCGAGGTGGGCCACATCGGCGTAGCTGCCATCGTCCGCAATGCGGAAGACGCGGCCGCGGTTGCCGCTCAGTGCCAGCAGGCCGTCAGGGCGCGCGGCGAGAGCGTAGACGATTTCATCTTTGCCGGACCAGAGGCGGCGGGGTGACTGGGGCGCGGCTTCGGGATCGGCCGCAATGGCGTAGATCTCGGTTCCATCGGGCAGCGCGGTGCTGGTGTTGGCGGCCTGCAAGGACTGCGGCTGAACGATGGTGATGGTCACCGAGCCCACACCCTGCACGGGCAGCGGAGGCAGCGGATTGTGGCTTTTGTCGCCCACGTCGGCGGCGTAGATGGTGCCGTTCGCACCAACTGCAACGGCTGTGATCTCGCGGCGTGGAGCCTCAAAGAGCACATAGCCTTTGCCTTCGGGGCTGATGCGGTAGACGAGACCCGATCCATCAGAGCCGGCGATCAGGTTGCCTTTTGCGTCCCATGCCAGGCAGCGGATGTGCTCCTCATCGCTCTTGAAGAACAGCTCGGGTGCGGCTCCGGGCCTGGTGACGTCGACGCGATAGACGGCTCCGGGGCCGCCGGCTGCAATGTAGAGGCGGCCATGCGCGTCAAAGGTCATGTCCCAGATGTAGGGCGCGGACGCGTCGGCCTTGTCGTCGCTGGACTTGCCGTCGGCCGCTTTTTGGGAAGATTTCTCGCTGGGGGCGAGCTTGGTAATTTCGAAGATTGCGGTGGCGGATGAGTCGTCCTGTTTTGTAGTTGCGGCGGGATTAAGCTTGTAGACTTTGCCGCTGGGCATGGTGGCTGCGTAGAGCGCGCCATCAGGGCCGATGCGCACCGACTGGACGCTGAGGTCTTTGGTCTCGAAGAGGGTAAACGGCTTGCCGTCGGGGCCGACGCGCAGGACTGCGCCGGGTGCGCCGGTGCCGAGGTAGGCTGTTCCGGCCTTGTCCACGGCTACGGACCAGACGAAGGTGGAGGGTGTGGTGAGGAGATCGGCGAGGCTGGGCGCCGGGCGCAGATGGCCGTCGCTGGAGAGCGCTACACCTTGCGGTGTGCCTTTCTCGAAGTCCTCAATGCGCGACTGGGTCCAGAGATGAGTGCCCTGGGCGCGGGAAGCGGGCACGAAATGAAGGGCGGCCAGCGCGAGCAAGACCGATGCGGCGGGGAGGCGGCGAAGGATGCGTTTGGAGACAAACATGCTGCCGTTGAGTCTACTAAAGTTGGGGGCAGGGCGTGGGGTTGCGCGTCATGAGGATAATCAAGGCTGTGGGGCGATGGGTAGTGAACTGAATCGCCTGGAAGTCGTCTCGTAGATCTGAAGTGCAAATGGAAGACATCCCCCAGGGGCTGAAGCCCAAGCAGTTTAGGTTCTTCTTGCGGCACGGCTGAAGCCGTGCCCTTTCAAAACAAAGCTATGAGATAGCTTCTACACTGATTCGCAGGGAGCAACGATGAAGCAGGTTGCCGCATTACTGTTGCTGTTGCCGATGGGCGGATTTGCGCAGACGCCGCCGCAGACGCAATTGCGCGTTGAGTCGACCGTTGTGCTGGTTCCTGCGCTGGTGCGGACTGCGGATGGGAAGGTCGTTTTCACTTTGAAGGCTGACGATTTCAAGGTGACCGACGACGGCGTCCCGCAGCAGCTCACACTCGATCAGGACACAGACAACGAGCCGCTGGCGCTGGTGGTCGCGGTGGAGACGGGCGGTGCGGGAGCGAGCAAGCTTGACGACTATCGCAATCTTGACGCGGCCTTCAGCGCCGTGGTGGGCGATGTGCCGCATCGGATTGCGGTGGTTGCCTATGACAGTGTGCCTACCTTGGTGCGTGGCTTTACACCGGATACGGATGCGGCGGCGGCTGCGCTGGCCAATCTGGATGCGGGAGACAAGGGTGCTGCCATTTTGGATGCGCTGAGTTTTTCTGTGGATCTGCTGCGCAAACAGCCGCCTGCTTACCGGCGCGCGATTCTGCTGATTTCCGAAACGCTTGACCGCGACAGCCAGACGAAGATGGACGATGCGCTGCGCGCGATCAGCGATACGAATACGGCTATCTATAGCCTGGCATTTTCGTCGGGGAAGGCGGATGCGGCGCACTATGCGGATAGGGAGCTTCCCATTCACCCAGGCGGGAATGCGGGAGGCGTTTCGTTTGAGAACGCGCACCCTGGGCCTCCGCATGGGTGCATGGGCAAGGACCCCGACCCGGACGCTACGCAGAATAAAGCGGTGCAGGCGTTCGACTGCCTGGGGCTACTGGCTCCTCCGCTGGCGCTGGCGAAGATGGCGGCGATTCGCGTGGCAGACGGGCTGGCGCGTAATGTGCCGGAGACTGTGGCTCAACTGACCGGCGGCGAGTATTTCAAGTTTGAGAACAGCAAGAGCCTGGAGCGGAGCTTGTTTACGATTTCGCACCATGTGCCTAATCGCTACGTGCTCAGCTTTCATCCGCAATCGCCGCACGTGGGGTTTCACGCGATTGAGTTGAAGCTGAAGGATTATCCGGAGCTGCATGTTACGGCTCGAAGTGGGTATTGGGTGGATGAGGCACCTGAGGTGCGGCAGTAGCTCGCGGAAGGCTCGCATGAGGTTCATGCCTCGGTCTCAGGTCTCCAAATGCGAGGGACCTGGGCCACCGGTGCTTGTGGGTGGCTATCGGCTGCCGCGGAATTGGATGATTTTTCGGCGGTCGCGCTTGGAGGGACGGTGCTCGGGGATGGGGGCGAACTCCTGCATGGCTTTGCGCTCGGCGGCTAGCTTGAGGCGGGCTTCCTTGCTGGCTTCCGTTTCGCGGTAGAGGGTTTGCGCGACCGCTGCGGGGCCGCGCATTTCGCTCAGTTGCAGGACTTCAATTTGGAATTCGCCGCCTTCGTTTTTTACGGTGAGCATGTCGCCGGCGCGGACATCGCGGGCGGGCTTGGCCTGGATGCCGTTGGAATGGATGCGGCCCAGGTCGCAGGCTTTGGAGGCGAGCGCACGGGTCTTGAAGAAGCGGGCGGCCCAGAGCCATTTGTCGATGCGGACGGAGGTCATGGGTTGATGGTAGCTGAGATGGGGCGAAGATTGGCGAACGGAGGAAGCTGGTTTTGCGTCTTGCGGTTAGACTTGTTGAAGAAAATCTGCTTCGCAGGAATGAACGATATGAACGCTCGCGCCGTCCGGCTGCTTGTGCCAGCTTTGCTTGTTGCTGCTCCGCTTCTGTGCCAGACCACACAACCGCATCACGCACGGTATCCTAATGCGCCGTCGAACGATCCGCAATTGCTGTTGCCGGCGGACCAGGCGCAATCATGTTTCAGTCCGCAGAGCAGTCTTTCGGGGTACGACCAGTTCGAGCAATTCGATACTTATCCGCAGCCGGCCAGCAAGGGGTATCTGTGTATCAATATTCCGGCGGGCAGGGTGTTTGTCATCGACTATCTCTTTGCGGAGGCCGATTATGACCAGCTATTGCCTGCGCCGGCGGAGTGGTATCTGGACACGACGGTTGGGAGTTACCAGCAGTTGACTGGATTTGCCGCGGACCGGGTGGGCGCGGTCACGGCAAACAATCATTATGTGCTGTCAAAGGCTGTGCGAATACCGGTTGCCGGGGGTAGCCGCGTAACGCTGATCATGCACAACTACTACGTGAACGCCAACCTCGCGATTTCCGAGACGCCGGGAACGGGGAGTTTGTCGCTGATTGGGCATTGGGAGTAGGGCGGGCGCTCTCTCTGGGGCTAAACAGGCTGCGGAAAAAGGCCCGGTTTTAGGCGAAATCCCAGATGAAGATCCCCCAGGGGCTGAAGCCCGGGCTTTATTTTGTGGCGTTTGCGGCACGACTGAAGTCGTGCCCTTTCAAAACGAGTTCGCGCAGACAGCCTCAGGATTCGGGTTCGACTATCCAGACGTAGAGGAATTCGGCGTCGCTGGAGGTGGCTACTTCCATGCCTCGGTGGTGGGTGGCGCGGTTGAGCGCGGAGCGGATGTTCTCCTTGGTGTCAGGGAGCGCGGAGAGCGGAATCTTGAGCGCCGATCCGGCCTCCAACTGCTCAATGTCACTTAATAACTGGGTCACAATCCGCTTGTGCTTTCCGTCTCGGCCCTTGGGGACGTCAAGCTGCAGGATGGACTGGAACTTCATAGGCGGCGCGTCGGAGTCAGGTTCGGTTGACATGACCTTGGTACCCCCTCGCCTGCACTTGTGTGAGCACTTCCCTGAAAAATGCAATCGTGGGCTTAACGTACGCTTAAATTGCCGTAAAGTAAAGCTGACCGTTTTTTGACGGCATCGAAGCGTCTCTTAGAATTGCCAAAATCCGGAGGAGGGCGAGCCGATATGTGGAGGAGCTTCGCTCATCCCCTGATTTGCTCTACAAGTGGCAGATTTAAAAGATTTAGCACGCATTAGAAAGAGTTTCCCCGTAGCAAAAGGAGCCTGCTAGGGTGCAGATAGAGGGTAATTCCAGGCGGTGGGTCAGTCCGATTTTCTCGAAGGCCTGAACCTTACATCGTTTCTCTCCAGTTTGAGAGACACCAGGGATTGCAGCAAGCTCACCCGGTTCGGGAGAACATCAATGCCAGTACTTTGCATGCAAAAAAAGGATTCGAATGTACCGATTTGCAATATGCACAATGTAGTGCTCAAGCAGCAACAGATTCCGATTGACTCGAATGCGCCATCGCTGGGACGTATTACCTGCTATGTTTGCCCGATTAGCCGCACAGTGGTTGAGGAGCCACGGAGAGCACATGCATACAAGACCTTCTAGCCCGGTACTCGAACCCTGGGGCCATCATAAGACGCATTTCCCGATCGTGCCGATCGAGCAGGTGCCTGAGCCAGAAGCCGCCGGTGGCGCAATAGCGAACCGCCCGCTGGTGCTGGTGGTGGACGACGATGCGGCGGTTACCGACACGCTGGTGGATATTCTGAACCGGAGCGGGTATGTGGCGATTGCGGCATACGATGGGCAGGACGCGCTGGAGACCGCCCTCCTGGTGCCGCCGGACCTGGTGATTGCCGATACCACGTTGCCGGACGGAAGCGGTCTGGAAGTCGCGGCCGAGCTCAAAAGCAAGCTTCCTGGATGCAAGATCGTGCTGCTGGGTGCGGAGCAGGGCGCGCCGGATGCGATGGCGGCAGCCAGGCTGGCAGAGCTTGCGTTTGCGGTAGTGGAGAAGCCGGTGCAGCCGGCGGTGTTGCTGGCTAAGGTTTCGGCTAGTTTGAAGAGGTGAAGAAGTGAATTAGTGAGTGAAGAAGTGAATTAGTGAATTAGTGAAAAAGTGAATTAGTGAGTGTGGGGATAAAGCCACGTCTCTCATTTCAGGCAGCTTACGGCACGATTTGGAATCGTGCCCTTTCCTGCGTCCGCTTCAGGGTGGAGTTCTGCGGGAACCTTGTCAGGAGCCGGCTTCCACCTTCCATACATAGAGGAAGTCGGCGTCGCTGGATGTGGCGACCTGGATTCCTCTCTGGTTGGTGGCGCGATTGAGCGCAGAGCGGATGTTCTCCTTGGTGTCAGGCAAGGCGGAGAGCGGGACCTTGAGCGCGGAGCCGTGTTCCAACTGGTCGATGTCGCTGAGCAGCTGCAAAACAATCTGTTTGTGCTTGCCATCCCGCCCCTTGGGAACATCCAGTTGAGAAATTGACTCAAACCTGGGCAGGATCCTGTCCGAATTCGTCGCCATAGACTCCTCTGATTTCGTTTTTATGTCTGTCGTTCTCTTTCTCTCGTTCAAGCTCTCTCCATTTCAGAGTCTTTCGAGCGGTGGATTGCGTCGTTAACGTACGCTTAAACTTACGCAGACCTATCGTTAGAGGAACAGAATACTAATAACGCGCAATAGTTGCAAACTGCAAAATGAAAAGAATTGATCTGTATTGCACTACTATTTCGGTGGAATCATTAACCGGGGAGAAACTTTGCGATGTCGTGAAAGCAGTTAGGCGTGCTCCTCATGATTTCCTTATGTCCGTTATAGGACGCTGGAAATAAAGATTTGCAGCGTATGCGAAAGAGTTTCCCCGTATTGAAAGAGTCTTGCTAGATTGGCGAATAGAGGTCACTTCCCCTATGAACTCGAGATCGAATTTTCCCACAGTGCCGATCAAGGATGTCCCCGCAGCCGTGCCGTTGAACGGCTCGAAATCGCGTCGTCCGGTGGTGCTGGTTGTCGACGACGAGTCGTCGATAGCGGACACACTCTCAGAAATCCTGTCCCGGAGCGGTTACGCTTCGATGACGGCCTACGACGGAGAGGAGGCGCTGGAGACCGCGCTTCTGATGCCGCCGGAGATGCTGATCACGGACGTACAACTGCCGGGCATGAGCGGGATCGAGTTGGCAATCACGGTAAGGAAGGTGTTTCCGGATTGCAAGATCCTGCTGTTTTCAGGACAGGCGTCGACGGCGGACCTGCTGGCTTCGGCCAATCGTGCAGGGCACCAGTTTGCATTGATCAGCAAGCCAGTGCATCCGACGGATCTGCTGAGGCGGATTGCCGAGGGGCTGGGGACGGCGAAGAGGCAGGCCGTGGGCGCGAGATAAGGGCCAGGGTGTTCTGCGTGTCTTCAGGTGTCTAGTGATTTGCTTCTGAGGTTCCTTAAGAACGCCCGAAAAGCAAATGCAGGTCCTTCGACTCACCACCCCCAGGCTGAAAAGCGCTCGGGGCCCCGTTCGCTCAGGATGACCGCCTCTCCTAATGAAAGATCCAATAAACAAAATAGAATCAGTACGTTAATGGAGAAATCATTTTAAACGTAACTCGCTGAAGGCGGGTCAAGATGCTCAGCATGACAGCTTATACCTAATATGAGCCGTCGAGTATGAGCTGTCGAGCATGAGCGTTCGAGACGCTACGTTGGTTCGCCGGGTCCTTAGTTTGCGTTCGCTTTAGTTCGCCAGGACGGCGCGGTAGCGGACCTTGTTCTTCTTCACCTTTTCGATGGCTTCATTGGCTTTTGCCATGGGGAAGGACTCGATCTGGGCCTTGACGCCGTGGCGCCCGGCCACGTCGAGCATCTCCCTGATGCGGGAGGGGCTGCCGATGGGGCTGCCGCTGATGGAGCGCAGGCCGGAGATGAGCGGAAACGCCTGCACGGCAACCTGCGACGGCGGAACACCCACGAAGCACAGCGTACCGGTGGGGCGCAGGGCCTGGATGTAGACTCCCCAATCCTGGTCGGCGTTGACGGTGCTGATGATCAGGTCCTGGGTTCCAGCCATTTCCTTCAACGCCTTGGATTCACGGCTGTTGACGAAGTGGTGCGCACCGAGGGTGCGGACTTCTTCTTCTTTGGCGGCGGAGGTGGAAAAGGCCGTGACCTCAGCGCCGAAGACTTTGGCGAACTGGATGGCCAGGTGGCCGAGGCCGCCGATGCCGATGACGCCCACGCGGGACGAGGGATTGACGCAATGAGTGCGGAGCGGGTTATAGACCGTTATGCCGCCGCAAAGCAGAGGCGCGGCATGTTCGCTCTTGAGAGCCTCAGGAATGGGAAACACGAAGCGGGAGTTGGCGCGAACGCGGTCCGCGTATCCTCCGTTGCGATGGACGCAGGTGCCTTCAGAGGAGGGGCAGAGGTTTTCCATGCCGCGGGTGCACCATTCGCATTGACCGCAGGAATTCGATTGCCAGCCGAGCCCGACGCGCTGGCCCACGGCAAGGGAACTTACCGCTTCGCCCACGGCCGCGATGGAGCCGATAATCTCATGGCCCGGAATGAAGGGATACTGGCTGATGCCCCAGTCGTTTGAGATGAGGTGAAGATCGCTGTGACAGATGCCGCAGTGGCTGATGGCGATTTCAACGTCGTGCGGACCCAGCTTGCCCGGGTCATAGTGGTAAGGCAACAATTCGGCTCCAGCTGCGTGCGCTGCAAGTCCCTGAATATTGGCCATGATCGTTCTAATGTCCTCAGATAGGGTGTTACCAAGCGGCAGACTTCCCCGAAAGCCGCCAACTGAATTTCGGCAAAGGATATCTTGCCATTGCTAGTCTAAACCGCCGCCCGGCTGTACGAGCAGATTAAGCACCTGGAATCCGCTTAAGACACCTCCGGCGGGAGCTTCCGCGGCCACCTGGGCCGACTCGCCGTTGAGGTTTACGTCCTGGGTGGTGTGGAGCGGCTCAAGGGCGTTGGCCACTGAAAGAGGCAGGCTGGCAAGCGTTTGGCCACTCATGCCGGCCTGAGATTCAGGCACCAGCAGGCTGACGTAGATGCGGTCGGCGGGGTGCTGGTGGCGGGCTTGCTCCAGGACGGATTCGACGTCGAGATGACGGCCGGAAAAGCGGGGCTGGTCCAGTGTTCGGTCCAGAGTACCGGCATCTGAGATCAAGAGCCGCAAATTACCCGCGCCCAGTCGTGCAGGGATCGTGAATGGGATGCGAAGATTGCGCGCCGGCTGCTGCCAGGGACGGACGGTGACCTCTACCATGACGGTGTCACCGGCGTGGACCATGTTGTTGCTCACCAGGCGAGCTGTCTCGAGGTCCACGCGCACAATGTGGGGAATGGCCTCGACGTTCAGATCGACTTCGCGGATTGTGCCCTGGCGCGCGCCGTTGGAGTAGAGGCGGTTGAAGCGCTCGGCGGCGAGGAGGGCGATGGTCAAGGGCGCCGGGTTTGCTTCACCCGCCGAGGCCCAGAGGTTGAGCGGCGAGGGCTGGTGCCCATCGAGCTGGATGCTGCCCGTGAGGTGATAGCTGGTGTCCGCGGTGCTCTGGTTGTTTTCGAGCAGCGCTTGATAGACCGAGACGAGGACGGCCTGGGAGGTAAGCGACGGGAGGTCGAGAACTTCGACGTTGACCTTGCGGTCGGTCTGGGCGGTGCCCACGGCGCCGGGTTGATGCACCGTGATGTGTACCGGAATCATATGGGGCTGTGCGCCGAGGACGCCGCGGATGGCGGAGTCGCGGTCTTCAGTGAAGGCTCCGATGGGGTCGCCGGTGTTGACGATCTTGAAAGCATTGAGCGGCGAGGCCAGGGTGGCCACCACTTCAGTTGCGGTCATGGGCAGTGAAACAGGGCCGGCCTGGAGGATGGGATGGCCGCACGCGAGGAGCTGTTTCGGGTCAATATAGGTGACGGTGCAGGTGGCGGAGATTTCAAGGTCGCCGCGAACGAGTTGGGCGCTGACGGCCGATCCGGGGACGACGCCGGCCAGGGTGGCGGCGGAGGGTTTGGAGTTTGGGTCGGATTTGGAAGATCCGGACATGCCACCGGCTGCGACCATTTCGAGGCCTGTGCCGGACACTTGTTGTTGCCAGAGGCGAACTGCTTCAGGACGGAATCCGCTCATCACCAAAGGCGTTTCCATGGCATGAAAACTTTCCTGGCCTGGCGATGAAAGGGGCTGGTCTTTTTGCCCTGAATCCCGTGCGCTGTTTTCTGATCCCTGGTCTCTAAACCCCGTTGCCTGGGCGATCCCTGACCCCTCGGCAATGATTGGCAGATCGCGAACCTGGAGCATGTCTTCAATGGGAGTTATGCCGGCGATGGGGTCTTTGCTGAACTCGCCGATGCGGAAGGAGAGCGCGCCGAGCAGCTTGTTGCCGATATAGACGGGGCTGCCGCTCATGCCGGCTACGACGCCGGTATATTCGGGGTGAGTGCCGTGTAACTGGGCCAGGATCAGGTCCTGGCCGGGGCCGCGCGCGCCGCGGAGGACACCGAGAATCTCGACATCCATCGATTCTGGCTTGTCGCCCTGAAAGACGGTCCAGGCGGTTGCGGTCATGCCGCGGCGGACCTGGCTGAGGGGGAAGATGCCGCCGGTGGAAGGGGGCGGGGCTGCCGGTGCGGGGCCGGAGGGCGCAGGCGCGTTTTGGGGGCTGGCCGCGAAGGGCAGGAGCAGCAGGGCCGGGGCGAGCAGAATCGGGGCGATGGCCGCGGCGATCGAGGATGAGCGAAGCCGGATTTCCTTCAACCGAGGTTTCACGTCTATAAGAGTACAGTGGAAGGTCAGCTTTCAGCTTCCAGCTTCGATCTGCCAGCTTGTTCGAACTGAAACAGGCGGTCCACATTGCGACCGAAACGAGTTGGAAAATCGCGAATGCAAAGAGGCAAGAGCTTGGAATGAAGGGGCTGAAAGCTAGGGGCTGGAAGCTGTCTTCACGTATGCTGTTGAGCAAAGGGGTTGTCATGTCCTTGCCGTATCGGATCGAATCACGTTCCTCCGCACACCCATTGCGCGGCTTTATGGCTGCGGGCTTGTTTCTGCTTCTGCTGGCATTTGCGGCGGGCTCGCTGGTGGAGATTCGCGGCCAGAGCACGCCGCAGCCTCCAACGCAACCTCAACCGCAACCGGGGCAGCCGCAACAACCTGCGCAGCCGGACCAGACAGCGCCGGATGCGGGTGGGCCGGGCGGCGACTCCGGGGTGATCGCGCTGCCCAAGAAGAAAGACACCGGCGACGAAGCGCCGCCGCCGGCGGCTCCTATCGCACCCAAAGTGGTGAATCCTGTGGGAATGAACATCCCGACGCTGCGGATTGAGGTTCCCGAGGTTGATGTGGACGTGGGCGTATTGCTGGAGAAGACACACCAGTTTGTGCCTGGACTCAAGCCTGGGAATTTCCGCGTATACGAGGACGGCGTGGAACAGAAGGTGATCGGGTTCAAGCGCGTGGAGGCGCCGATCACGGCCCTGCTGCTGTGCGAGTTTGCCGCCAACAGCTACACGTTTATCTACGACATGCGCAATTCGGCCTTCCAATTTGTCAATCAGTTGCATCCGCAGGACTACGTGGCGCTGATGACTTTTGACATGAACACGCAGATTGTGACGGACTTTACCACGGACAAGCGGCAACTGATGGAGGCTGTCAACTCACTGCGCATCCCAGGCTTCAGAGAGACCAACCTGTTTGACGCGCTGTACGAAGGGCTTGACCGGCTCAGCCGTATTGAGGGCCGCAAGTACATCATTCTGATCGCTTCAGGGCGCGACACGTTCTCGAAGCTGACGCTGGACAAGATTCTGAAGAAGGTCAAGGAGTCGCACGATATTACCATCTTCACGGTCTCAACCGGCGGGGCAATGCGGGCCATGACAGAAGGCGGGGCTGGCATGCGGAGCCAGATGCGGGACATGGATTATCTGCAGGCTGACAACGAGATGAAGACGTTTGCCTCGATTACCGGCGGCATGAGCTTTTTCCCGCGGTTCAGCGGCGAGATGCCCGATATCTTCAACGAGATCAATCAGAACATCCGCGCCAAATACGAACTGGTTTACCACCCCACCAACCCCAAGCAGGACGGTACTTTTCGAAAGCTGCGGGTGGAACTGGTGGACGAAGAAGGGCACCCGCTGACCATGCAGGACGAGAAGCACAAGCCGCTCAAGTACGACATTATTGCGCGGGATGGTTATCGGGCCAAGCAGCAGGTGGAGTGAGGAAGAGCTAGTGAAGAAGTGAATGAGTGAAGAAGGGAGAGGCCCGGCGGTCGGCGCTCGTTGGAGCGCTGGCGGCCGGGCCTTTTATTTTGGACGCCCGGGAAGTCTGAGGGCGCAGCCTATTTAAATTGGTTGACTACGTCGACTACGTAGTAGCCGATGACAAAAAGTGTCATGGCAGCCGTCAGTCCCAGCGCGACGTTCCGCACCGGTTGCATTTTATGGACACTGGCCATGATTGCGGCCTGTTCGTTTTTCACGTGCTCAAAGGAATCAGCCAGAACCAGCTGGTCATCTTCGTCGCGGCTGAGCCTGTCGGTGTACATCTTAAGGGCTATGGTGATCAAGACCAAGGCGCCCCATGCTACCCACATTCCGAGAACAAAACCTGTCATACACAACCTCCTCATTACTTTCTGGTCCCAGGTACCGGCGGGCTCCGTGAAGGAATCGCGGTCTCGTGAGTAGAGGGGCCGTACGGTTGATCATCATAGCGCCGAATGAATTCGCAGGTGGTGACAAAAATCACAGTCGTTTTGGTGGGATGAACTGAGGTTTGACGGCTCCGCCTGGAATCACTGGAGGGGGCAGGGAAGGACTCGAAATGACTCCAAAACCCCCATCCGGGGCGTCCGATTCTGCGACTTTCAGGGTCTCGGTCGCATCCAATGGTACGAAAGCGTGAATCCGGGCTTGTGTCTCTGGCTGCAGAGCGGTAGAGTCAGAGATAGCAGACATTTCACAGAACGGGCATTTCACGAATTGGGAGAAACCATGGCTACAGCGACCGTTGCACCTGCACAGGAAACCGAAAAGAAGGCGCCCCTTCAGCTGACCCCCGCGGCAATTGTCAAGGTGCGCGAGATCATGGCGACACAGGATCCGCTTCCGGCGGGATTGCGCATCGGCGTGGTCGGCGGCGGCTGCTCAGGCTTCCAGTACTCCATGGCCTTCGAGAACCAGAGCGGCATGATGGACAAGGTTTTCAGCTTTGACGACCTGAAGGTATTTGTCGACGCGACTTCGCTGATGTACCTGAACGGCTGCATCGTCGATTATGTTGAAACGCTGGAGGCGGCCGGGTTCAAGTTTGAGAACCCCCAGGTGAAGTCGACCTGCGGCTGCGGTTCTTCGTTCAGCGTTTAAGCGGCGCGAACCCGATTTTCTCGCATTTGAGCCGGAATTCTCTTCGGCATGAGGCCCGTCCCCGTTGGGGCGCGGGCCTTTTGCTCATTGTGGGCCTGATTAGAGTTATCATCTTGGATATGGCAACGTTGCGCATCTCGGAGGCTGAAGCAGCAGGCAATTTCGCCGCCCTGCTGGCGCGCGTCCGTGCGGGTACAGAGGTCGTAATCGAAGACGGAGCATCCCCGGTTGCTGTTCTCCGTGCACCGACGCCTCCGCGGCGATCCATAGAAGAGTGCATGGCGCTGTTGCCAGCTGACTCTCCCGCTACGATCGACGAGGATTTCGCCCGCGATGTTGCGACCGCAGTCGCCGTTCATCGAGACCCGTTGAATCCCCCGGCGTGGGATTAACCCGTGGGCCTGCTTCTTGATTCCAGTGTGCTGATCGCGGTAGAACGCAACGGCCTGAATGCGAGGCAGGCTCTGGAAGACATTGCAAAGCGCGTCGCTGGAGAAGACGTCGCTGTTTCGGTAATCACGCTGATTGAGTTGGCGCATGGTGTGGCCCGCGCGAATACGCCCGCAAGAAAAGCCCAAAGGCAGTAATTCGTTCATGAACTTTTGATTGCGCTCCCCGTGCATTCAGTTACGCCTCAGATCGCCCTGCGGGCAGGACAGATCGACGGTGAGATCACCGCGCAGGGCTTGCGCGTCTCGCGATTTCAGACCTGCTAATTGGAGTGACGGCGTTGGAACTGGGCTACCAGGTCGCGCCTGCGAATTTGCGCCACTTCCAAATGGTCCCTGGGCTTGGAATCGTTTCTCTTTGAATCCAGGCCTTGACTTACAAAAGAAGAATTGGCTTGCCAGGCTATTGCTGTGGCGTGGTTGGAGGCGGGGTGCTTCCGGTACCTGTGCCGCCAGTGGAGCCGGACGATCCGCTACCGCTGCCATTGAAACCATTGTTCCCGGTGCCTGTTCCACCGATACCCGATCCGCCAGTGCCGTTGCCACCCACGCCCGGCCCGCCTGCGCCGTTGCCGCCAAGGCCGGTGCCGCCGCCCTGCATCATGGTTTGCTCCTGCAACGGGTCATAGCAAAACTCCCACTGGTTGTAGTGGTTCTTCTTATGCAGTACCAGGATGGATTGTTTGGGGCTATTGGGCGAGACGCCCATGATGCCTCCGCCGCCGAAGGTCTGCCCGGTCAGGCCCGTGCCTCCGGCGCCGCCAGAAGGATTGGCGTTGGAGCCGGTGGTGGTTGAACCCGAGTTGCCGGCGTTGGGGTTGCTGGAGTTGGTTGAGCCGGTATCGGTTGAACCGCTGCCGTTGGTGGAGCCGGCATCCGTTGAGGTGTCGGGGGGGCAGGCAGGTGTGGAGGAGCCGCTGAGCCCGCCGGAGCCGAAACTGCTTGAGCCCGACCCGCTGGAACCGAATCCGCTGGAACTGATCGCGGTTGAGCCGAGTCCGGGAGTGGACCCGGGTGCGCTGAGCCCTGGTACGCCGCAGCCCTGGTTCCCTGCGGCTGAGAGAGGCTGGCCAAAGAAGCCCCAGACGGTTGGAACCTTGTTCTGGCCGGGGCGAATGATCTTCCAGTCGGCTTTGCCGGTGGTGGGGTCAGTATATTTTTTGCGCAGGAAGCGCATGTTGTTGGTATTGACCAGCGCATCCATGTTGGGCGGATAGGCGCCGAATTTCTTGTAGTACATCCTGATGCCGCGGGCGTACTGCTTGCCGCGGTGCATGGTTTCGACATCCTGATCGTGCTGAATCTGCTTTTTGATGATGGGCGCGGCGATGGCCATGGAGAGGACCAGAACGAAGAGCAGGAACATGACCGCAACCAGCATGAAGCCCTCTTCGGCGGGTTGGGGGCGGCGGCGGGTTGGGATTGTGGTTGTCATTAGAAACAGCTTCTAGCTCCAGATTGCTGGCCGCTGGCTTTCCCTCTTCTTATGATTAGACGATCTGGTTACGCTTTTCATTCGGGAACCTTGCATCGTCTCTTGCCGAAATCGGCTTGTCAGTGCTGAAAGCTGGGAGCTAGAACCTATCTCAAGAGCGCGCTAGTACATTGAAAAACGTCCCTCAGGGGCTAAAGCCCACCGAATTCTGCGGCATTTGCGGCACGACTAAAGTCGTGCCCTTTCAAACGGTTTGTGCCTTTTCACACGGTTTATGCCCTTTCAAACGGTTTGTGCCTTTTCACACGGTTTATGCCTTTTCACACGGTTTGTGCCTTTTCACACGGTTTGTGTTTTTTCACACGGTTTGTGGCTTTTCACGCGGTCATTTTATGAGACCGGTTCCGATAGCTGCCTTTCTCAATTCGTTGTCAACTTCAATGTTTCCGTGTTGTTGTAGCCGAGGTCTGTCACTTCGGCGCCGGTGGGGAGGATTGTGCCCACCTTGTAGCGATGATCGACAATCTCACCGCTTTTGGCCACGAAAATGTCGTCTCGGAGCGTGAAGAATCCGCGGATCGATTTGTCTTTGGACAGCGCGTAGCCGAAGTATTTCAGATCGATGGGCGGTGGTTTGGGCGGGAGCGGCGGACCTGTTTGCGCAACGATGGTTGGCGCTCCCAGATTGGGCCGCCCGGGCGCTATCGCTTGTTCGATCTTGACCGGCGGCGCGGATTCGGCGGAGAAGATGTTTCTGCCTGTGCCCACATACTCTTGAGCTTCGCTCTCGGCCAGCTTGTCGAAATGCAGCGACGGATCGAGTCCTTCGTTGGTCAGCTTTTGCGCTTCCGCGCCCTGACTGCCGGATTTGACGCCTGCGGTGGGACGGTTACCGGAGGCAGCGGTCTCGACCGGAACGGTGCGCGGGGGTGGAGTGGACGAGCCTCCGAAGTAGGTGGAGATCTCATAGATGCCGCCGATGATGACCACCGCAAAGAGGCCAGTGGCGATGTAGACCTGGCGCTTGTTTTCCGTTCCCAGTTTGAGGGCCATGGCTACTCGCCCTCCTTTCCGCGGACAATTGCAGGCGCGGTGGGTTTGGTTGTGGCCGGTTCGGAGCCGGAATCGGTGGCATCCGGGGTGAGGGGCAAACCGCTGGCTTCAGCGTCGGCAGGACGCAGCCAGGCGGACAGGCGCAGGCGAAGATTTACCAAGCCGCCTTGCTGACCGGTGAAGGCCATGTTGCGAATGACAAAGAAGGACTGGTCGCGCTCCAGGCTGTTGATGAAGTGCATGATCTGCGCATAGGAGCCGCTGATGCCGGCGTCGAGTGAGATTTCAGTAAGGTCTGCGCCGGGAGGGTTCTGCGTGTATTGCAACCGCGACATGCGGACGCCCGACTTCACCTGAAGCTCTCCGACGCGATCGGAGATCGAAGAGTAGTTGGGCGGAATGCGCTTGTCATAGAAGGCTTTCATTTGCGAACGCGCTTCTTCTACGCGCTTGTCCAAGCCACGGAGCGGGGCGGTCTGGAGTTCCTTGCTCTTCAACTCCATCTGCTTCTCGGCCAGGGCGTCGGTGGAGCGTCCGTTGGTGGCTGCCCAATCCATTCCAACGCGGACCGAAAGCCCGATGACCAGGAGCAGCAATATGCCGGCCCCGACGTAGTGCCAGGTGAGCGGAGAGGCAAGGCGTTCGCGCCATAGTGTGGAGGACGACGGCTTGTTCATCGCGCGCCTCCGGGGGCTTTCTGAGCGGGATTGGGCTTGGGAATGACGGGTTTGGGCGGCGCGGATTTGGGCTTGGCGGGGCCGGGAAGGACGCGGTGAGTGTGGGCTGAATTCGCTGGGCCTGCGGCCGTCTTGCCGTCTTCAGTCTTTTCGGACTTTTTCGCCTTGTGTTCAACGGGAACATCGGGGTTGTAATCGGCCAGCAGATCGAAGTCAAAACGATTCGATTCGCTGACGGGTTCCATCTGCTTGTTTGGGCCCGCATCCTGGGCTTCGGATGTTTCACCAACGATTCTGGGCAGGATGAAGTGGCGGGAATGCTCGAGGTTGCGGACAAGTTCAACGGACAGGTTGCGGGGGCCGGCAACGCGCAGATGGAGCGTGATGTGGCCGTCTTTGGCGCGGATGGGTTCCAGATTCTGGACCATGACCTGGCCGGGGAGCACGGTTTCCAGTTCTTCCATGGCTACTGTCCAGGAAAAACTTTTGTCGTCGAACATGTGGTTCAGCGCCATGGACTGTTCGAGCAGCTTGGCGTTGTCCGGCTTGCGCATCATGGCTTGGTAGCCGGCGCGTTCCTGGGTGACTTTGGCAATCTGGCCGTCGAGTGAATGGTCGTGGGCGCGCGCTGCTTCAGCCTTGTGGTCAATGGCGCGCAGGGCAAACCCCAGCGCGATGGCCACGACGGCCATGACTCCCATGGCGATGCGCAGGCGCTTGATGGCCGGACCGAGGTCGGCGAAGGGGCGAGTGGCGAGATTGAGCGTAATTCTCAAGTTATCGGACCCCCGCCAATGCGCCTGCTACGCCGGCAATGCTGGTGTTGCCGAGGGTGGAGGCTGCACCAGTTTCAGGATGCGGCGCGAGCTCGACGACAGCCAGCTCGGGATCGTCGATCCAGGTTGCGAACTCTTCCGGTCCGCCCGCGCAGGCTCCGCGGTTGGCGGAGAAGTGAAGCTTGGTGGGGCGCGCGCCGAGTTTGTCTTCAAAGTAGGCGCAGGCCACGGCAACGCCGCGCTTCACTTCCATCATGCGCAACACCGGATCCTCAGGGAGGTCGAGCGTGCGATACAACAGCAAATCCCTCCCATTGATGATGGACGTGGTCAGCGCCAGCGCGCTCAGGTTGGCGCCGAGCACGGACTCCATGGAATCGATGGCCTCAAGAGAGGCGAGGCTGGAGGAGAGAACCGCTCCGGGTTCGAAGCCGGCGGCGCGGACGGCCGCTTCGTATTCAGCAAGGATGGGGCCGGGAATGACCGCGGCCAGCACCTTGCACTCGCTCCTTGATTCGGAAAGGATTTGATAGCTGAGGCCGGCGTGTTCCACGTCGAACGGCACCATCTTGCGAAGGCGGAAACGGAGCACCGGGATGGCTTCAGCGGCTTTGGAGGGAAGGGTATCGAAGTCGAGGACGAAGACGCGTACCAGCGTGTCGGGGAGGATGACGGTGACGGAGCGAGTACGCGGCGAAACCTGGCCGAGCGCGGTGCGAATGGCCGCCGTGATTGCTTCGGGAGCACGCAGGTTGGGCTCGCCGATGTTGGGGACAAGCGCGCCGGCGGGGAGCGGCTCGAAGGCGTAGACCGCGGGCTGGCCGGGGCCGGGGAGGGCGGCGGCGAGGACGCCATCGGGCGCAAGCTCGACCGCGGCTGGAGGACGGCCACCGGGCTGGGTCGCGATTTTTGCCTTGTCTAGAATTGAAGTCAATGTCGTTCTTTCCTTTTGAGAACAGCTTCTAGCTTCTAGCTACTAGCTTTCAGCTCCGTATTCCTAACGTGTGGTTCTTCCATCTTCCAAACCAACGGTTGCATTTCGTCCTTTTCGTGGGAGAGAGCCCGGGCCTGAAGGCCATTTTGCCCCGGCCTTTTTTCAGGGGGTTAAAACCCCCTGCTCCCTCCGATTTTTTCGATGCCCCAGGGGCTAAAGCCCAGGTCTTTTTGTTGGCTTTCTCGGCACGACTGAAGTCGTGCCCTGATACAAAACCTCCCGAAAACATGAGAGACCTAAAGGCCAATAGCTAAGAGCTGTTCTCCTCATCGTGATGCTTCGATGAACGTAACTTTGTTGATCTCCTTGAGCGTGGTCAGGCCGCGGCGAACGCGGTCCAGAGCTGATTCGCGCAGGAAGCTCATGCCTTCTTTTTGCGCGAGCCTGCGAATTTCGGAGGTGGGTTTCTTTTCCAGAATGATTTCGCGAATGGGGTCGGTGAGGTCGAGTAGTTCGTGGATGGCGGTACGGCCGCGATAGCCGGTGCCGCCGCACTCGATGCAGCCTGCGCCTTCGCGGAAGCCGAAGCCCTGCCATTCAGCGGGATTGAGGCCGCTCAATTTGAGCGCATCGTCGTCGTAGTAAACGGTCTGCACGCAGTGCTCGCAGATGGTGCGCACCAGGCGCTGGGCGAGAATGCAGTTGAGCGCGGAGACGAAGTTGTAGGCTTCGACGCCCATGTTGAGGAAGCGGCCCAGCACGTCGACAACGTTGTTGGCGTGGACGGTGGTGAAGACCAGGTGGCCGGTGAGCGCGGAGTTGATGGCGATCTGCGCCGTTTCCTGGTCGCGGATTTCGCCGACCAGGATCTTGTCAGGATCGTGACGCAGGATGGAACGCAGGCCGCGGGCGAAGGTCAGACCCTTTTTCTCATTCACTGGAATTTGCGTGATGCCGCGAATCTGGTATTCGACCGGGTCTTCGATGGTGATGATTTTGTCTTCGTCGCTCTTGATCTCGTTGAGCGCGGCGTAGAGCGTGGTGGTCTTGCCGGAGCCGGTTGGACCGGTGACCAGAACCATGCCGTATGGCTCGCGAATGTAGCGGCGGAAGCGCTTGAGGTCGGCCTCGGCAAAGCCAACCACGTCGAGCGTGAGGTTGCGGAATTTCTCGCTCATCGACTCTTTGTCGAGCACGCGGAGGACGGCGTTTTCGCCATGCACGGTGGGCATGATCGATACGCGGAAGTCGATCAGGCGGCCTTTGTAGCGGACGCGAAAACGGCCGTCCTGGGGGACGCGGCGTTCGGCGATGTCGAGCTCGCTCATGATCTTGATGCGGGAGAGGATGGTGGAGTGATGCTCGCGGGCGATGGGCGCCATGGCGGGCTGGAGCACGCCGTCGATGCGGTACTTCACATTGACTGAATCGTCGTTGGTCTCGATGTGAATGTCGGAGGCGCGCCGTTCGAGAGCGGTGAAGATGGTGGTGTCGACCAGGCGAATGATGGGGCTGATGTCTTCTTCGCTGGTCAGTTTTTCAATAGAGATGTTTTCTTCGGAGTTTTCGTCGCCGGTGAGTACGTCGAAGGTGAGGCCTTCACTGGCTTCATCGAGGACGCGCTGCGACTGCTCTGTTTTCTTGAGCAGGTCAGTGATCTGCGTGAGGGTTGCCACGCGGGCGATGATGCGTGCGCCAAGCAGGCCGGCGATCTCATCGAGGACCATGAGGCGCGAAGGATCGCTGACGGCGATGACCAACGCGTCCGACTGCTGCTCGATGGGAACAAAATTGTAGCGGAACATCAGCTCGACCGGGACGGTGCGCAGCAGGTCATGCTGAATCTTGAAGTTTTTCAGGTCGACAAAGTCGGCGCGATAGCGGCGCGCGATGGCTTCAGCCTGGGAACGCTCGTCGGGCGCGCCGGGCATGGGAACTGTGGGAAGCGCGATTGCGGATGCATCTGCCATGCCGATTACCCTCCACCGCTCATCTGGCCCATGGAGAAGATGGGCAGATACAGCGAGATTAGAATGAACACCACTACCACACCCATGATGATCAAAATAATTGGCTCAATGAGCGCCAGGGCAGCGGCCAGAGCGGTGGCGACGTCCTCATCGAAGAACTCGCCGACGGAGTTGAGCATGGCGGGCAAAGCGCCGGTCTGCTCGCCTACCGCGATCATCTCGGTGGCCAGGTCGGGAAAGACTTTGGTTTCAAGGAGGGCGTCGGCGAGGCTGCGGCCCTCACGCACGGTGGTGATGGATTCGACCACTGCTTTGGAGACGCGGCGCGAGGAGATGGAGCGGGCGGCGGTTTCAAGGGACGGCACCAGTGACAAACCGCCAGTAAGCAGCGTTGCCAGGGTGCGCGTAAACAGCGCGACCTGATACTTGAGCCAGATTTTGCCTAATACCGGCATGCGAATGCGGACGGCGTCCACAAAGTCCTTGCCGCGGTCGGTAATGGCAAAGCGGTAGAAGCCGGCGCCGACTACGAGCACCGTCAGTAGGATCCAGATCAGATTGGAATTGAGCCACTTGCTGAAGGCGAGCAGGTCGACGGTGAGAGCGGGCAGCTTGGAGCCGATCTCGTCATAGAGCGTGGCGAACTGAGGAACCACGTAGGTGAACATGAACATGACCAGCACGGTGACCAGGGTGAGCAACACGCCGGGATAAATCAGCGAGGTGATGAGCTTTTTGCGGAAGGTGAGGGTGATGCGCTGAAAGCTGACGTAGCGCTCCATCACTTCCTGCAAATTGCCGGAGCGCTCGCCGGCCAGCAGCGTGGTGGTGTACATGACCGGAAAGCCGGTCTGCGCCTCGAAGGCCGCCGACAGCGACTCGCCGGTTTTGACACGGGTGGAAATGTCGTCGAGTTGCGCAGCGAAGTGGGCGTTTTTCTGGTTTTTGGCCAGCATTTGAAGCGATCCGAGGATGGGGAGGCCGGCTTTGATCAGGGTAAGGAATTGCTGGTTGAAGATGAGAAATGGCTCGAGTTTGACCTTGCCGCGCTTGAGGCCCGCAAAACCAGATCGGGCGCGCACGCTGAAGACGTGGTAGCCGGCATGGACGAAGCGGGCGCGCAACTCCTCGGCGGAGGCAGCCGTCTGGGTCTGCTCCTGCACGCGTCCACGTTCATCGGCCAACTTGATAACGAACTCAGCCATAGCTCCGGTCGCCGGGTGAGATGGGCCGGCCTTTCGAGGGTATTTCGCTCACGAATCTCAACATTCAGGGTACCAGCTTTGGGCTCCCGATTTCGCGGCGGGTTTCGCGCCTGGTCTTGTATGCGATAGACGCGAAAGGGAGGGGTGACGCTCGGGAAGGGTGATGCGGGTCACGTGGCGGAATTAAGGAGCGATTTGCGGCAGATTCGTCCGCGCAGGGATGCGGAATGCAGTAAGCTACCGGCATGCCATCCGTTAACAGTGGTTCCATACGTCTGGGCCGAATTGCCGGCATCGATATTTACCTGCACTGGTTCTGGTTTGTTTTGGCGCTTTACGAGATTGAGGCCGGTAAGGGCCGCTATTCATCTGTAGCGTGGAACATTGCGGAGTACTTGTCACTTTTTCTCATTGTGCTGACGCACGAGTTCGGGCATGCGCTGGCATGCCGACAAGTGGGCGGGGTGGCGAACCGAATCCTGCTTTGGCCGCTGGGCGGCGTGGCGTATGTTGATCCGCCGCAGCGCCCGGGCGCGATGCTTTGGAGCATTGCCGCGGGGCCGTTGGTGAATGTGGCGCTGTTGCCTGTTTTCTACGGGTTGGTGCGATTCGGCTTGGCCCAGGGATGGGAACAAACCATGCCGGACGCGTTGACGTTCGCAGGCGCTCTCTGGTGGATCAATAGCCGGCTTCTGATCTTTAACATGCTGCCGGTTTACCCATTGGACGGCGGAAAGATTTTGCGCTCGTTGCTGTGGTTTCCGCTGGGCCGCGCAAAGAGCCTGCTGGCGTCGGTGATTGTTGGCATCGCCGGGCTGGTGGTGCTGCTTGGGCTAGCGGTGCTGAGCAGGAGCCCCTGGATGATGTTGATGGGCGCTTATCTGCTGATGAGCTGCTGGGGTGGGCTGCAACAGGCGCGTGTGCTGCTCAAGCGGGAGAAGATGCCGCGGAGGGCGGGATTCGCATGTCCGAGCTGCAAGGTTGCGCCGCCGCTGGGAGCGCTGTGGAGATGCAGCAAATGCAGCCAGGCTTTTGACACGTTTGAAACACGCGGCAAGTGTCCCAACTGCGAGGCGCAGTATCCGATTACCATGTGCGGCGAATGTCGACGGCAATATCCGATGGCGGAGTGGGAAGTGCCGGCGGTTGCCAACATGGGATTGGTGAATGGGGGATTTCCGGTGCGGTAGCCGGGTAATCAGCCTGATCAAGGAGGGTTTATACCATGAGCGGAACGCCGGCGGCCACTGCAGCCAGAGCCAAGGGCTTGTCTAAGGTAGCAAGTGGCAACTTCTGGTCAAGGGCGAGGGCAAGGTAAGCTGCATCATAAAACGAGAGCTGATATTGCCGCGCCAACTGGAGCACCAATTTCTCGTCTTCGAACTGTTCGATCTGAATGGGATAGGCAGAGAGTAGTTCGAGGAAGATGGCAGTGTCGGCGACAGTTATCCTAAGACGGCGTTCGCTGATGACGAGAAGATTGCGAATCTCGTACCACCAGAGTCGCGGTACAAGCGCGATTTCACTCTTCAAGCTTTCTGCGGCCATGTCGGCGATCGGGAAAGACTCATCGGCCAGCGCCCAAACGGCTGAAACGGAAGCATCGAGAACAAATGCCATCAGGCGCGCCCTTCATCGCGTGCTGAGAGGATTTCATCCAGCGAGAGCTTTCCGATCCTCTGACGCAAGGCGCGCATGCCATCGATCGCCCTCTCGACGCGTTCGCGGTTGATGGCCGCCTCGGGGACGATGCGGGCAATAGGCTTTCCGTGACGGGTGACAATAATGGTCGCCCCACGCTCGACTTCATCGAGAATGCTGAGGAACTTGGTTTTGGCTTCCGATGCTTGAATTGTCTGCATAAATTAACCAGTCAATACGACCAGTCAAATTATAACAGATAACGATCAATATCCACTGGCGACGAGCCAGGCTTCGGTGAGACTGGAGTCTGGCTTTTTGATTGCCTGCATCTGCGACAGAGCCAGCTTTACCACGACATCGCCTTCTATGTTCAGCAGCGCGCCGGGGGCGAGCGTGTGCAGGTTGGTACGCCAGTAAGTGAGCGGCAGAATGGCGATGGATATCTCGTCGGCGTCAATGCCGGCGATGGTCAGGCTGATGCCTTCAATGGCTACAGAACCTTTGGGCAGCATCCACTGAAGGACGTTTTCGGGGACGCGGACTTTGAGGGCCCAGTCGGTGGTTTGGTTGTTGAAATGCGGGCTGGTGAATGGAACAACCGGGTCGAGAGCCGTGAGAATGCCGGTGCCGTCGATGTGTCCCTGGACGATGTGGCCGCCAAGCGGGCTGCCAGCGGCGGTGGGGAGTTCTAGATTGACCTTGGCGCCGGGAGCGAGCGCGCCGAGAGAGGTGCGATCGAGGGTTTCCTGGGCCAGGTCGGCGTGGAAGAGCGTGGGGTTGACGTCGAGCGCGGTGAGGCAAACGCCGGAGACGCCGAGTGAATCGCCTTCGCGGAGACGGCCGGCCAGAAAGGGGGCTTCGACGGTGATGCGGCGAACACCGCCCGTGTCCTTGAGGCTGATGAGCGTGCCGGTTTGTTCGATGATGCCGGTGAACATGGTTTCATTCTAAGGGAACAGGGAACAGGGTTGCGCTTAATTGGTCTCGGCGGAAAAGTTCTGAATTCTCTGCGGGTAGAAGTGGTTGAGCGATTCCTTTGACGAGGTCTTGTTCCCTATTCCCTGTTCCCTGTTCCCTGCTTTTCCCACGGGTCTTTGAGGAGGGAGCAGAGGCCGAGGTCGTTGGCGTAGCGCTCTACTTCTACTGCAGCCATTTGGATGGCGTGGGACATGCCGCGGAAGGCGGGGATGGCGTCGGAGCCCATGATCTGTGGAGAGACAAAGAGGTGTACGCGGTCTACCAGGTTGGCGGAGAGCAGGGCGGTGTTGAGGCGCGTGCCGGTTTCAGTGAGCAGGGACAGGATGCCCTCTTCGCCGAGCTTGTCCAGGACTTTGGCGAGGGGGACGCGGCCAGCTTCAGCGGGCAGGGCCTCAACGCGAACGCCGCGCTCGGTCAGCTTGTTTACCTTGGCCTCATCTCTTGACACGGTGAAGATCACTATGTCGTTCTGGGCGGTTGTCACCATTTTGCAGTCGAGAGGCATGCGGAGGGCCGAGTCGAGGACCACGCGGAGGAGCGGACGGCGACGGCGCAGACCGCTGCGGTCGGTGAGCATGGGGTCGTCGGCAAGGACGGTGTCGACGCCGGTGAGGGCTGCGTCGGCTTGCCAGCGAAGAGGCTGCACGGCAAGGCGCGCGGCTTCGCCGGTGATCCAATAGGGCGCGACTACATGATGGACGCCTGCCGGAGGGGCGATGCGGCCATCTAGGGTCATGGCGACTTTCATCAGGACGAGCGGGCGCTTGTGCTGGCTCCAGCGGGCGAAGCCTTCATTGAGACGGCGGGCTTCGGATTCACAGGGGCCAAGGACCGCTTCGATGCCTGCGGCGCGCATCTTTTCCATGCCATGGCCGGCTACCGCAGGGTTGGGGTCGATGGTGGCTGCGACGACGCGGCGAACGCCGGAGGCAATCAGCGCGTCGGTGCAGGGAGGGGTGCGGCCGGTGTGGTTGCAGGGTTCGAGGGTGACGTAGACGGTGCCGCCGAGGAGACGATTGCCGGCGTGCTGGGCGGCGACGCGAAGGGCGATGACTTCAGCGTGGTCGATGAGGTCGTATTCATGCCAGCCTTCGCCGACTACCTGGCCGGCGCGGTCGAGGACTACGCAACCGACGGCGGGGTTGGGCGAGGTGACGGCGATGCCGCGGCGCGCGAGTTCGAGGGCGCGGTGCATCCAGTAGCGGTCTTGATCGGGAGCGGTCATGATGTTGAGCGATTCTCCCACATTCTATTGGAACAGCAGATCGATTTTCTTCATCAGCAGGAAGAGCCTGTCAGGTTGAGTGGCGAACGGGGTGAACTCGTATTTGAGGTAAAAGTCGCGGGCGCCGATTTTGGCGTCGACGACCACGGCCCAGCAGGAAACAAGCTTTGAGGCTTGCCAAGCTTTGTTCAGTGCATCCATCAGCAGCATCTCGCCGATACGTTTTCCTTGCAAAGACACATCCCTTCCCATCCGTCCGATGAGCGTTGCGCCGATGGGGCGGCTGGGGAGTTTCTTTTGAAGGGCGGGCGGCAGATCCACGCTGAGGATGGAGATGGGAGACAGGGTGTAAAAGCCGGCTACAGACTTTCCGTCGGGAGTGAGGACGAAAGCGTTGGTGACTCTTCGGCTGATGTCTTGCCGGATGGGATCGCCCCTGAAGTACTGATCCAGAGATTCGATTCCACAAGAGAATGCCGCTCGGTCGTGCTGTTCTCCGAGCGGCTCGAAGTATAGTTTTGAAGCCACAAAGTAGAGTACTCCTTTAGCTTCAACCGTGTGACAAAGGCCGAAAGTCGAGGCCGATCCGCGAATCAACCGCAGGGCGTAAACGCCCAGACGGATCAGGGCTTTTGGCGGCACGGTTGAAGCCGCCCCTTTCAAAGCTCGTTTATTCAATAGCCTCGAAGGTTTTGTCTTGCCTTATCTTTGTTGAAAACGTGCCTTGTAGCGTTTCGCTGCCTGGGCGAGCTGCGGACCAGGTGCGGCAGGCGCCATCAGGGCTGCGGCAAAGATCTCAGCGTCGGGACGTTCGAGGGTCCATGTTTCATATTCCCGAATGGCCTGCCTGGCGTTTGCGACAGCATTCTGGATGATGAAATCCGTCACCGTTAGCCCCTTGATTTGGGCCGCCCTTTCGATCTCCGCTTTCTGCTCGGGGCGCAGGCGCACGTCGATCCGCTCGCGCGACCTGGGTTCGGCTTGCTTACGCATTGGTGCGACGGCGGTCGACATATTCTCTCCGAAATCTGTACGGATGATTTCCGTACAAGAATAGTATCCCTCATTTTCGAGTGATATGTCGAATGGCGTGCTTTTCGCGGCTACTCCAGCAGCGAATCTACAAAGTCGGCTGGGGAGAATTCCAGCAGGTCGGACATTTTTTCGCCTACGCCGGCAAAGCGGACGGGCAGGTTTAGTTCGCGGGCGATGGCTACGGCGATGCCGCCTTTGGCTGTGCCGTCCAGTTTAGTGAGGACGATGCCGGTTACGCCAGCGGATTGGGTGAATTGACGCGCCTGCTGCAGGCCGTTCTGGCCGGTGGTGGCGTCCATCACCAGCAGCACTTCATGCGGAGCGCCGGGGATGAGGCGGGCGGCGGTGCGGCGCATCTTGTCCAACTCGTCCATGAGGCCGGTCTTGGTGTGGAGACGGCCGGCGGTGTCAACAATCAGCTCGGCGATGGAGCGGGCTTTGGCGGCGGAACAGGCGTCATAGAGGACTGCGGAGGGATCGCCGCCGGGGCGGGTCTTGATCATTTCAACGCCGGAACGGCCGGCCCAGACTTCAAGCTGCTCGATGGCGGCGGCGCGGAAAGTATCCGCGGCGCAGAGCAGGACGGTCTTGTTTTGGCCGCGATACCAGGAGGCCAACTTGCCGGCGGAGGTGGTCTTGCCGGTCCCGTTGACGCCGACTAGAAAAGTCACTTTGGGTGGCGAGGCGGGTGCGGGGACGGGACGGCGCGGCTCTTCGAGGATTCCGCGAATCTGGGTCTTGAGGAGCGTGCGGAGCTCTTCGCCACCTTCAATGGCCTGACGGCGGGCACGGTCGCGGAGGGCGTCGAGGATCTCGTTGGTGGTGGTGACGCCGATGTCGCTCGAGAGGAGAGCGGATTCAAGGTCTTCGAGCGCACTCTCATCGACGACCCGGGTGAGGGCGACGATGCCTTCTATTTTTGAGGAGAACGACTCGCGGGTGCGGGTAACGGCCTGCTTCATGCGGCTGAAAAAGCCGGATTTGGGGGCGTCGGGGTTTTCGGTCTTCTCGGGTTCCTTATTGCTGCCAAAGAGGCTGATCATGATTGCATGGTCCAGACTTGAGTCTAAAGCACCGGCGGTGCGGCGGGCGCTCGCTATTCGCTCGCTTAGGCTTTGACGCTTGCAAAACCTTGCGCCAGCAATGTACAAGAAGCAGGTTCTTCGACTTCGCTGCGCTCCGCTCAGAATGACATGGATGGCCACCTGCAATGCTGGAGACGTGCCCGGTCTGCTTCGTCGAACATCCGCCCGGTTTATACCCCACCGCATACCCCATCCCCCCCCCTTTTTTCATAAAATCCTTATTTTCAATAGATTATGGGTATATGTTACATAACAAATGAGTGATTTGCATGTATAAGAAAATAAATAGCTTATAGACGATTTTCTAGTGTTTTCGGAGGATTGCGTTGCAAATATTACATAACAAATGAGTGATTTGCATGTATCAGAAAAAAT
>JBEKET010000029.1:0-136000 GCA_050013695.1 Occallatibacter sp. | reverse complement strand
TACCGCAAAGTTCTGGTCAGCTTCGAAAAGACCGAAGCTAGCTACACGGCCCTGCTGCAACTCGCCGCTGCCCTGATCTGCTGGAGGCAGACTATGGTTATTTACGGATAAGTTCTAAAGCCGGATTGAATCTATTAGCTTTATTCGGGAGGCTGAAGCCTCCCGCTCCCTCCGACGTAGAGCGTGCCGGGTTTTTCATCAAGCTGAGGGCCTGGAAGGCCCCTGCGCCCTCCGTACCACCTGCGGCGGTTTATCGGCGCTACTCCGAGCGGAGGGCGTTGACGGGGTTTACTGTGGCGGCGCGGCGGGAGGGCAGATAGCAGGCTAGATATGCCGTGGCTGCGACACCGGCGGAGATGGCGACGTAGGTGATGGGGTCGACCGGGCTGACGTTGAACAGGAGCGACGACATGAAGCGCATGGTGGCGAAGGCGGCAACGAGGCCGCAGGCTACGCCGATGGCGGTGAGCAGGAGGCCCTGGCGAACGAATAATGCGGTCAGGGTGCTGCGCTGCGCGCCGAGCGCCATGCGGATGCCGATTTCGCGCGTGCGCTGGGAGACGGAGTAGGCGATGACTCCGTAGATGCCGACGATGCCGAGCAAGAGCGCCATGGCTCCCGAGACGCAGAGCATGACGAGGGTGAACGAGGTGCGGGCCATGGATTTGGTGTAGAGCTCGCCGAGTGTGGTTGGATTGGCAAGGGGCACGTCTGGATTGACGGACCAGGCTTGCTGTTCGATCTCATTGAAGAAGGCCTGGGTACCGGCGCGGGGGCTGCGAATGACGAAGGCGATGCCGCGTGCGAACTGCTGTTTTTGTCCTTCGTAGTTGTTGTTCATCAAGGGCCAATAGACGATGGAGGGCGCGGGCTGGTCTACGCCGTCGCTGTGTGTGTCTTGCACGACACCGACGATTTCGCGCCAGTCGTCAGTGCTGGCGACACGGATTTTCTTGCCCAGGGCATTGTTGGCGTCATGCCAGTATTCGCGGGCGAAGTTTTCAGAGATGATGGCGACGGGGCGAGCGCTGTAGGTTTCGGTCCATGTGATGTCGCGGCCGGCAACCAGCCTGGTGCCCATGGTGGAGAAGAAACCGGGAGATACGAACATGAATCGGCGCAGGGGCGGCAGTTCGTTTTCGCGCATGACGTGGTCCTGCGCATAGAGAACGTCGCTGTTGCTGTTGCCATCCAGGGGAACGTGGCTGGCGATGCTGACCGAGGAGACTCCGGGAATGGCGGCAAGCTTGTTCTTGATCTCTTCCTGCATGCGGAGAACGCGTTCGGCCTGCGTGTCGGGGATTTGAGTTTCGGAAATATAGAAGCGGAAAGTCTCGATGGAATCGGGACCGCTGAATCCGGGCGAGACGTGGGTGAGCGCCTGGAAGGTGCGGATCATGAGTCCGGAGCAGATGAGGAGGACGACGGCGAGAGCCACTTGAACGACGACCAGCGCTTTGCGTGCGCGGTGGCGTTCGCGGCTCTGGCTGAGGGCGCGGCCACCTTCGCGCAGGCCGCTGGAGGCGCGTGCGCCGGCATACTTGACGATGGGAATCAAGCCGATGAGCAGGCTGGTGAAGAGAGCGAGGCCGAGCGTGAACAGCAGGACGGTGAAGTTGATGCCGATTTCATGAATGCGGGGCAGTCCGGTGGGAGCGGCTGCGACCAGGGCGCGCAGGGCGCCGTACGCAATGCCGAGTCCGGCAAGACTGCCGGCGAAGCCGATGACCAGGCTCTCGAAGAGGAGGTCGGCTGCGGTCCGTCCCCAGGGCGCGCCGAGCGCGGCACGGATGGCGAGTTCCTGACGGCGGCCTTCGACGCGGACCAGCAGCAGGTTGGCGACGTTGGCGCAGGCAACCAGCAGAACCAAAGCGATCGAACCCATGAGGACCCAGAGCACGTTGGCGACATTGCCGATTACATCTTGCTTGAGTGGGCGAAGATTGGGGCCGATACGCGCCTTTTCAAACATGCTGGCGCTGAATCCGTCGGGCGCGGGAAAGCTGCGCATGACGATGGGGAGCATGCGCGCAATGTCGGCGCTGGCCTGGGCAATGGTCACGCCAGGCTTGAGGCTGGCAAGGGAGCTCATGCTGAAACCGCCGAGCTTGGTCTTGCCGCGATCGAATTGGAAGGGCTCGAAGATCGATGCTTCGGGGTGATTGAGGAATTGGAACCCGCGGGGCAGCACGCCGATGATTTCGCGCGATTTGCCGTCGACAGTGAGGGGCTTGCCGATGACGGACGTAGCTCCGCCGAATTTCTGCTGCCAGTAGGCGTAGGAGATGAGGATGGTATCGGGCGCGCCGGGCGAATCGTCGCGGCGGGTGAAGAGGCGTCCGAGGGCCGGGGTAACGCCGAGAATGGGCAGGGTGCCGTCGGTGACGTCGAGGCCGCGAACCTGTTCAGGCTGGCCGGAGCCGGTCACGTTGAATGCGTCGGTGTCGTAGATTCCGATGTCCTGGAGAGTGGTGTTCTGCTCGCGGTAGATGAGGTAGTTGGCCGGGGCCATGTTGAGGTCCTGCAGGTCGATGCCGGGGGCTGTGTGCCAGACGCCGATCAACTGTTCAGGGTTGGGGTAGGGCAGCGGCTTCAGAATCACGGCATCGATCACGCTGAAAATCACGGTATTGGCGCCAACGCCGATGGCGAGGGTGAGGAGCGTGATTGCGGTAAAGAGCGGCGCACGGGCCAGCCGGCGCACAACCTGCCTGAGTTGATCGGTTAACTTTGCCATGTGCCAGACCTCCGGAGACGGATGGGACGGGGCCGGCGAGGGAACGGCGCCGGGTGTAATCGGACTATACGCTTTGAGACGCGGAATGGTTCCAGGGGGTTCGGACTGGGCCGGGCGGGGCCGGATTTGCGACCAGGCGAACGGGAACCGGCGAGCGGGAATTGGGAACGGGAATCGGTGGATGGGGAATTTTTCTCTCGCCGATTATGCAAATCAAATGGTAGACTCCGGTCACAAATGGGGCGGCCTCCCCCTGATATGCGACTCGGACGTCCCAGAGAATTCCCCAATCCCAAGGAGACTCAATGGTTCGGAGAACAGGCCTGTACTTGCTCACTGCCGTCGCGATGCTGTGTTTCGCGACAATCAACCTCAATGCTCAGTCCATTTTGACCCGTCATGTGCGCGAAGCTACGCGCAGCGGCGAGGCGAAGCTCGTTGGGCATCTTTCATTCGATCGAATCATGAGCCTGGATGTGGTGTTGCCGGTACGAGATCAGGCAGGGTTGGATGCATTTCTGGCCAACCTCTACGATCAGACTAGTCCCGCCTTTCACAAGTACCTCACGGTGCCGGAGTTTACTGCGAAGTTTGGGCCTACACAGGCGGATTATGGCGCCGTGGTGAACTGGGCGAAAGCCAATGGGTTTGAAGTGGTGGGCGGAACGCGCGATGGAATGGACGTGCAGATTCGCGGGCCGGTGTCGGCTGTAGAGTCGGCGTTTCACGTTGAGATGCGGACGTACCAGCATCCGACGGAGGATCGGATCTTCTATGGGCCGGACCGCGAGCCGGTGACCAGCCTGCCGTTTTCGTTGTGGCATGTGTCGGGGCTGGATAATTTCTCGATTCCGCATCCGATGTTTGAGAGGAAGAGCGATTACGCGAAGGCGCACGGGATGGCGGCGGACAAGGTGGTATCGCATGCGACGACTGGATCGGGGCCTTCGGCTTCATTCCTGGGCAGCGATATGCGCGCCGCGTACTATGGCGGAACGGCGCTGACGGGCGCGGGGCAGAATCTGGGCCTGTTTGAGTATCTGGGCACGGACCTGGCTGATCTGACGACCTATTTCAAGAACGTGGGCCAGACGAACAATGTGCCGATCACGCTGCTGTCGACGGACGGGACCAGCACATCGTGCTTGTACACACGGGCCGGCGGGGACTGCGACGACACGGAGCAGACGCTGGACATGACGCAGGCTATCGGGATGGCGCCGGGACTGGCGAGCCTGGTGATGTATATCGGTTCGACGGACACGGCGATCATCAGCGCGATGACGACGCACAATCCGCTGCCGACGACGATTGGCTGCTCATGGGGCTGGACGCCGGCTGATCCAACCACGCTTGATCCGTACTTTGAGAAGATGGCGGCGCAGGGGCAGAACTTCTTTGCGGCTTCAGGGGACAGTTCCACCTGGTCATCGAAGAATGAGGCATGGCCCGCGGACGATGCGAATGTGGTATCGGTGGGCGGCACGGATCTTGTGACAGCCAGCGCGGCCGGACCATGGAAGTCGGAGACTGCATGGACGGACTCGGGCGGCGGCATTTCGCCGGATGGCATCGCGATCCCGTCATGGCAGAGGCTTTCAGGCGTGATCAACTCGAGCAACAAGGGATCGACGACTTTGCGCAACGGGCCGGATGTTTCGGCAAACGCGAACTTCACCTTCTACACATGCGCCGACCAGGAAGCCTGCCTGGCGAATGAGTACGGCGGCACCAGCTTTGCGACGCCGATGTGGGCTGCTTACATTGCGCTGGTCAACCAGCAACTGGCGGCAAACGGCGAGTCGACCATCGGCTTCCTGAATCCGACTCTGTACTCGATTGGCGTCGGCTCAAACTACGACACCGACTTCCACGACATTACCAGCGGCACATCGGGGAGTTATTCGGCGGTGACCGGATACGACCTGGTGACAGGCTGGGGCAGCCCGAACACGGGGTTGCTGGATGCGCTGGCGCCAGTGGCGACGAGCCCGACGTTTACTCTGACTGCATCGCCCAGTTCGATATCGGTGGTGCAGGGAAGCAGCGGCAATTCCACGATCACCAGCACGGTTATGGATGGGTTTGACTCTGCGGTTACGCTGACGGCGAGCGGGATGCCGACCGGCGTAACAGCAGGCTTTAGTGCCGGCTCGATCACCGGTTCCGGCTCGTCCACATTGACGTTAACCGTGGCATCGACAACAGCGACCGGCACCTACACGATTACAGTGACGGGCACCGGCGGCGGAATTACGCAGACGGCGACGGTGACGCTGACTGTGACCGCACCTGTCACGGCTGGGTTTACGCTGGCTGCTTCGCCGACATCGCTTACGGTCGACGAGAGAGCCTCCGGCACGGTGACAATCACGACAGCCGCGACGGGCAGCTTTGACTCGGCAATTGCCCTTTCGGCCTCTGGCGAAGGAAGCGGGGTGACAGTGTCGTTCAGCAAGACCTCGATCGCTGCGCCGGGCTCGGGAACATCAACGATGACGCTCAAGGCAAGCAGGACTGCGACCACAGGAACCTTCACCATCACCGTTACGGCGACGGGTGGAGGCATCACACACACGGTGCCGGTGACTCTAACCGTCGCAAAATAGGGACGCTGTTCAGAAAGCATCTTCCGTGGAAAAGGCCCGGGCTCAATAGTCCGGGCCTTTTCTTCTCTGAGACGTTTTCAACCTTGGAATCGGAAAGAGAGGTTCGCATATGACTTTGCCCGGAAACATCCAGGCAGCTCCAAACGGGGCCCTCGGTTTTGACGCCGATACGCCAATATCATCCGCCGTGGCGCAGCAATTTGTGATCCAGGGGTACGGGTTTTGCGTGCGGTATTTGTCTTTGGGCCAGGGACAGGGGTATGGGGATTTGTCCGCGGCGGAGGCGGGCGCGATTCTTGGTTCGGGGCTGGGGCTTATGGCGGTGCAGCACGTGCGCGAGCCGGGGTGGCTGCCGACCGCGGCGCTGGGGCAGGCTGACGGGACGAATACCGCTTATAACGCCGGGGAGGTTGGGTTTCCGGCGGGCGTGAATATCTGGTGCGACCTGGAAGGAGTGAATGCGGTTTCAGGGTCGCCGGACGTGATTGGATATTGCAATGCGTGGTTCGATGCGGTGGCCGCGGCGGGGTTTGTGCCGGGATTGTATGTGGGCGCGAACTGCATTCTGGATGGGCAGCAGATTTACGATCTGAAGTTTCAGCATTACTGGAAGTCTCTGAGCAGGGTGCCGGATCTGCCGGCGCGGGGATATCAGATGGTTCAGACGGGCGTGGCCGCGCCCGTGAACGGGATCGGGATCGATCAGGATGTGACGCAGACGGACCTGGAGGGCGGGCAGGCGGTGTGGTTGATTGGGAATGGAACCTAGGAGTTTTGCCGCGCACGGGAGGCTTGGTCTGGATGTACGATGGTGCTAACACGGCCCTACTTTCCCGAGAGCCAACATGCTGACATACGCCATCGGATTCATCCAGAACGTGCAACTCGCCTGCTTTGCGATCGTGCTGATTCTGATGGCGGCGATGGACAGGAGCAATCGCAGCCTTCGCTGGCTGGCGTGCGGGTATATTGCCGGGCTGACGGGCGGGATCTTCCAGTTTGCCGACCATCTGCTGCCGGGCTGGATTGCAATTCCTTTCTACATGATCGCGGCGCCGGTGGGTTATGCCTGCTTTAACGCGGGCATTGTGGCCTTTGTGCAGCGCGGGGAGCGGACGCGGTGGGTTTCACTGGTGCTGCTGGCGGGCAGCCTGCCTGTCTACATCTATCTGACAATGCCGTGGATGAATGCGCAATTCGCGCAAATGGATCGCATTTCAACTTTGGCGGACTTTACGCTCGCGGTGCAAACCATGTTCAGCGCATGGCTGCTGCTGAGCACCGTGGACGCGGAGACGGCGCGGCCGCGATGGGTGATGGGGACATTTCTTGGGTTCTATTCCGCGGTTGAGTATGCGCGGGTGGTGACCTATTTTGTGACCGGACAGTTGCCGGACCGGACTGCGCCGTGGGTGGAAGTGGCAAGCGGAATGGTGTACGTGGTGTCGTGCTCGGTGTTGCCGCTGGGGTTTATCTGGATGATGAATGCACGGCTGCATGCGCACATGGCGCGGCAGATGACTACTGATGCGCTGACGCAACTGCTGAACCGGCGAGGCCTGGAGAACGCGGGCGAACTGGAAGTGGCGCGCTACCAGAGGAATGGCGATGACTTCGCCGTGGTGCTGATGGACGTGGATCACTTCAAGCGGTTGAACGATACCTTTGGCCACGCGGGCGGGGACCTTGTGCTTTGCGAAATTGCGGCGCTGTTCCGCGGGTTGATTCGTGAGAGCGATGTGCTGGGCAGATTGGGCGGCGAAGAATTCGTGCTGCTGCTTGCGAATACACCGGCCGAAGGCGCCGCCAGACTGGTGGAGGGCCTGCGCAAGGCGATGGAGGCTCACCGGTTTGAACTGGATGGGAAGACATTCAGCGTGACGGCCAGCTTTGGGGTCACGGTGAGCGCAGGGAGGCTGGAGGTGGAGTGGGAGAAGCTGCTGCGCGAGGCGGACCAGGCTCTTTACGCGGCCAAGGACGCGGGGCGCAATGTTTGCCGATTCTATGAGGGCATGCACGAGGGGCAATGGAATTCGCGCATGAAGACGCGGGCGGAGTCGGAGTTGGAGACAGCGTAGTGGCGTAGTTAGCGGGGTTAGCCGCGCTGCGCGCGTGTTGGCGGAGTTCGCGAGATTTAGCAGTTGGCGCAGAGAGGGATGAACAAGCATCACGTGGGGTGAGAGGGTGACGAAATTCTTTGGAAAGTATCGAGGACGGGTGATCGACAATGTCGATCCGTTGGATTTGCTTCGGATATTGGTGGAGGTACCGCAGGTGTTGGGCCCTGCCTTGTCGCTCTGGGCGCTGCCCTGCGTTCCGGCGGCGGGGATGCTGGCGGGAAGCTTCGCTGTGCCGGCGATCGGCTCGCAGGTGTGGGTGGAGTTTGAGGGGGGCGATCCGGACTATCCGATATGGACGGGCGGATTCTGGGGCGAAGGAGACGCGCCGGTGATTTCATCGGGACAGGTTGTTGTGCTCCAGTCGCAGGGGCAGAATGCTGTGACGATATCCGATGGGCCGGGCACGCCGGCAAGCGGAGGGATTGTGCTGAAGTCCGCAAGCGGGGCAGTGATTGTGGTGAACGAGACGGGAATTTATATTGCGAATGGGCAGGGCGCGAGCGTTTCACTGGTGGGGCCGAACGTGCAAATTGAATCGGCGGTGGAGTGAGAGCGCATTTGAATTCACTGATCACTTTTGGCCCGTAATTTGCTGAGTTCTTGCTTTCAATACATCAAAGGAATATGCGGTCCGGGACACGAATCCATCCCCCGCGAGAGAAAAGGGGAGCACGATGCTCACTCACAGCTTGCACTGGTTCTTTCCGGTGTTTCGGGGCATGGGGTTTGGACTGGTCGCGATGGTGTTTCATGAGGCTGGGCACATTTTGTGTGCGCTGGCGCTGGGATTGAGGGTCAAGAAGGTGGGAGTGGGATGGAAGGGGATGTTCACGGTGCGCGATCCGGGGCTCCCGAAAGAGAACCTTTTAATCTCTCTGGCAGGTCCAATGGTAAACCTGGCGTTGCTGGCCTTCTGGCATTGGCAGCCGACGTTTGGCCTGGCCAACCTGTGTACAGGGCTGGTGAATCTGCTGCCGATTCAGGGGTCTGACGGGTCGCGCATTTTGCGCTGCTGGCGGATGATGAAAGAAACAGGGAATAGGGACTAGGGACTAGAGAATAGGTCGGTTCGATCGTTATTTTTTATCCGTGGTGCTTGCGCTGTTTGCCGGCTTCTTTGCGCGTGTGGGGCGCGGGGGCAGGTAGTGGAAGCGGATCAGGTAGATGTTGTCGCCTTTGCCATGTTTGGCGATTTTGAGCAGGTCGAGCACGCCGGTGAAGCCTGATTCGCGGGCCAGGGCTGGTGTGATGTCAGGGAAGCCGATGGGAGTGATGGACTCGATTTCGATTTCGCCGTCGCCCATGCGGTAGCGGTTGCCGACTTTCACGTGCGGGCTGGTCCAAATGCGGACGCTGCACGTGATTTGGCCGTTGATGACTCCCTCGCGAAGGCGTTTGGTGAAGACCATGGATACAGGTTACAGATTACAGATTGCAGATGACAGCGGCGGTCGCCGGGTATTTGCTGTTTGAGGAAGAGAAAGAAAAGGCTATGGCGATAAGCAATCCTTCGCTTCAAGGGACTAAGGGACCCGGGACTGAGGGACTCTGCGGCTGGATGGATGGGAGCTGCGCATCCAGGCATTGAGAAGTGTAAAGTAACGGGCTACAGTTGCGTAGATGAAGATACGGGACTTCGTTCATAAGGGCTTGAAGAGGCTCTATGAAGAGGACAGCGCGAAAGGGGTTCCACCCGAGTCGGTGGACAAGCTGCGCAAGATGCTTGCCTTTCTGGACGATGTGGACGATCCCGAGGAATTGCGGACGCTGCCAGCGTGGAAGGCGCATGTTCTGACGGGTGACCGCAAGGGCACTTGGAGTTTGAGCGTGACTGCCAATTTGCGTATGAAGTTCCGGATTGATGAAATCAAGCGGGAAATAATCAGGTTGAATTTAGAGGACTACCACTAGGAAGAGAGGGAAGAACCGATGGCGATGAAGAATCCTCCCCATCCTGGGGATTTTATTCGGACGGAGATAGTGGAGCCGGCGGGGTTGACCGTGACGGCGGCGGCGGAGGCGCTTGGGGTTTCGCGGCCCGCGCTGTCGAGCTTACTGAACGGGAAGGCTGGGCTTTCAGGAGATATGGCGCTGCGGATCGAGAAGGCGTTTGGAGTGAAGATGGATACGCTGATGCGTATGTGGTCGGCGTATGAGATTGCGCAGACGCGGAAGCGGGAGAAGCTGATTCGGGTGGAGCGGGTTTGCGCGGCTTGACCGAATCGAAGGTCTCAGAGGTTGGCGACGGGGTATACGGCAATCACTTGTGACAATTCGCTGACAATTGTCAGACGCTTGCCTGACATATCGATGAGAGAATCGGACGATTCTAAGACCATCTTGATTAGCGGAGTGTCGCAACTCAATTTGGCCAGGCACGTGATCCTCGCGGGCCTGGCATTTTGTTTGTGTGGCGGCCGCGACATTCTTATCGCAGGCGCGTCACAAGTTTGTCCCCGAAGTATCTTCGATTTCAGTTGGAGGTCGTCTCTTGCGCAGAATCTGTGTGGTTCTCTTCCTCGTTTCAGGTTCGTGGATTGCAGCGAACGCTCAGACCAATCATCAGGCTGAGCCGGGCTGCGATGGATTGAGCCCGCAGCAGTGCGTGGGCCTGGCGATGGATGCGATGGGCGGGCGTGAACGGCTGGAAGGGCTGAAGAGCGTTCGACTGCAGACGGTCAGCCATACCGAGCTCACGGAGCAATCGTACCGGCAGGCGCCGTTTATCACCGCTTATGAACACGATGTTGCGACGCTGGACCTGGTTGGCGGGCGCATGCTGGTGCAGGCGAAGGTGACCTGGCCCGAGGCAGATCTGAACCAGTCGGACTCCGATGCGACGGTGATTGTGGGGCCTGAGGGAGGTGTTTACCACGGGAAGAACGGCGATTCACCGTGCGGGCTGAGCACGCAGGAGGACGCGCGGGAGAAGCTGGCGCTGGGTCCGGCGCGTGTGCTGTTGACGGCGGTCAATGCACCGGATCTGCATTACGAGACGCCGGAGACGGTGCGCGAGAGTGAACACACGGTGGTTGCCTTCAAGTGGGGGAAGATCCCGGTGCGCGTGCTGGTGAACCAGTTTAACCATCTGCCGGATGCGGTTGAGACGACGCAGGTGTTTCAGGACTTCTGGTATTTCTGGGGCGATGTGAAGCAGCGGGTCTATTTTGACAATTTCAAGATGGTGCATGGAATCAGCTTTCCGACCAATGCTGTGACGGAGCGGAACGGGTTGGTGTGGAGTTCAAGCCAGGCGCTGGATGTTGAGTTCAACGTGCCGATCGACGAGAAGGATTTTGCGATGGATGCGGCGGCAGTGAAGCAGAGCTCGCAACTGGTGGGCTGGAAGACGCCGTTTCGCGGCAAGACGGACACGGTGATGGCGCCGGGGATTGATCTTTTTCCGGGATCGTGGAACTCGACGATTGTGAAAGAGCCGGATGGGGTGGTGATTTTGGAGGCGCCGATTTCGGGGCTTTATACCCAGGGAGTGATTGAGGAAGCGAGGAAACGGTATCCTGGCGTGCCGATTACGGGGATCTTGTCGACATCGGATTCATGGCCGCATACGGGCGGAGTGCGGGCGGCTGTTGCCGAAGGGCTGCCTGTTTTCATTCTGGACATGAACAAGCCGCTGCTGGACCGAATGGTGAGCGCTCCGCATACGCTGGACCCGGACGCGCTGGAGAAGAGCGCGAAGATGCCGAAGTGGGTCATCGTTTCGGTTAAGCGGGAGATCGGGAGCGGGGCGAATCGGATGGAGTTGTATCCGCTGCGCGGCGCGGCGACGGAGCGGCAGTACATGGTGTTCTTTCCGGAGCAGCATCTGCTGTATGCGAGCGACACGCTGGCGCTGAATGACGATGGGAACTTGTACGACCCGGAGTTGATGTACGAAGTGGTGCACGCCGTAGCGCGGGAAAAATTGACGGTGGAGAAGGTGTATGCGATGCACCAGGGACCGGTGGAATGGGACAAGGTGATGGCGCTGATTGAGAAGGCGAAAAGTGCAGGGAACAGGGGTTAGGGAACAGGGGTTAGGGAACAGGGGCCGGTGCGCACGGGCTTCGCGGGATCCGAGCTTGTGGGATCCGGGCTTGTGGGACTAATCGGAGGGTGGGCCGGTGAACAGGGTTTGCTCGTCGACGAAGCAGAGCTTGTTGCCGAATGGATCGAGGCAATAGAAACTGCGCTCACCCCAGGGTTGGGTTTCAATGCGGCGGGTGACGGAGCCGGCTGGTTGCTCGCTTACGCGGCGGAAGGATGCTTCGAGATCGTCTACTGCGAAATACACGTGGTCCGGATTGGGACGGGCGTCCCATGGATCGCCGTCGGCGCGCGGGTCAAAACAGGCGAGGATGGTGCCTCCGCAGTCGAAGTAATGGCGGCCGGGAGAGATGCGCGCTCCTGGCAGACTGAGGACGGCAGAGTAATAGGCAGCCGCGTCGTCGATGTTCGACACGGGAAGAATCACTCGAAATAAGCGCGCGGAAGCCATCAGTGAACCGAGTGTATGTCTGGCCCGGTGCTTTGACAAGTAGGCACTTTGAAGTACCCTGTCGCCTGGAGGCTGACGATGGACAAAGCGGCTTCAAGCTATGTCGAGCGCGATCGGTGCCCGCTGAATACTGCGATCCGCGTGATCGAGGGGCGCTGGAAGCCGATGATCTTTCGCAGGCTGGGCGATGGCGCTCTCGGATTTGGCGAGTTGCGGCGCACCATGCCGGGCGTGACGGTGAAAGTGTTGCGACAACACTTGCGGGAATTGGAAGCGGAGGGACTGGTGGCGCGCTGCGAGCGGAAGGAGCCGAGGTTGCGGGTGAGCTATGAGCTGACTGATCATGGGCGCACGCTGGGGCCTGTTTTTGAGACGCTGTGGGAGTGGGGCACGATGCACCTGGCGCGATGCAGATGACGGTTACAGATTACAGATGACAGCGGCGGTTGCCGGGTGTTCAAAATGCGGTGTTGGGGATCAGGGTTGACTCGGCGCCGTCGTCGAACTTGAGCGGGATGGAACCGAGCGCATCGAGGTCGGCCTGGGTGGAGGCGGACATGAGGCATTCCGCGATGCCGTTTGGCGTGGGAAACAGGAGGACGGCGAGAAAGCGATGCGGATCGGTTGAATCCCTGGGAACTATGGCGGAGCGCAGGACCCAGAGCTGATGCTGGCCGACGGAGATTTGCGCCGTTGATGTGGTGGAGAATATGTAGCGCTTGGATAGCTCCATGATGCCGGATTGACCGACGATTGAAAGGGTGTCGGCGTTCAACGGGAAACCGAGGCAATCCTGGGTGTTGGAGAAGATGGCCATCATGCGCGAGAGGTCGGTATGGCCGGCCATGAGCACGGCCTGACTGCATTCGATGGAGGTCTTCTCCCGGTCAGTCGTCCGCTGCTTGAGGGCAAGAGATTTGGCCTCGGCTGCGTACTTCTGGACGTCCATGATGACGAGGTCTGGGGGAAGCTCAAGAGAGAAACCAAGACCGCTTTTGATGCTGTGCGATGCGGATGGGTCGGCAGCGACGGGGATCGGAACGAGGCGGGGTTGCGGAGCGGTGGCTAGAAACTGGGTGAGGTTTTGCGGGTGGCCGGAGGCGGCGGCGGGGACCAGGGCGGTGGTTGCGCCGTCGTCGAGTTTGAGGACGGTGGCCATCATGGCGTCGAGATTGGCGCGCGTCCGGCCGCGGATGAAGAACTCGGCCAGCCCGTCCGGAATGGGGGCAAGAATGATGGCGATATAGCGCTCGCCTTCCCAGGCGTGGTCATTGAGGACGGCAGGGGTCCACATGACGGCGAAGCTGTGCGTACCTGAAGTGAAGGCGGCGAATTGCGGATCGCGCAGGGTGTATTTCTTTTCGAGCTGATGGGTGTCATTGGTGATGAAGTAGGGGAGATCCTCCGCAGTGTTGGGGACGATTAGGCACTTTTTCGCGAAGGTGGACAGAATGACCTGGCGCGAGCTGTCTTCAGGAGCGGCTACGAGGCGGTGCTGGGTGCAGCCGTTGGTTGACAGGGGAATGCTCTCGCTCTGCTGCATCGACTCTTCCCACTTCTGGGTGTTGAAGATGTTGAAGTCGGATGGGACTTCATAGACGAAGCCGGCGCCGATATCGAAGTGGTGGGAGGCGTCTTTGTCGTAAGGGATGAGCGTGCCGGAGTAGGAGGATGAGCCGAGGCGGGCGATGTTCTCGGTTGGAGCCTCCGACGGGTCGAGGGCGCCTGCGGGAATGAGTTCTGTGTCGATGCCGCCGGGGAGATGGAGACGAGCATGTTCGAAGCTCGACTGCGCCATTGGCGTGACGGAATGAGCCGAGACGAAGACCAGGCCGTTGGGTAACACGGTGGCCAGATACTCGATGGTTTCGATTTGGCCGGGATTCATGCGGGCTATGCCCTGGGTGCGCAAGAGCCAGAATTTCTGACCGTGGACGGCGAACTCGCCGGATTTGACGCCGGTGAGCTGATAGCGGCGGGTGAGGGTTGTCATGGTGCGGCTGCCGAATTCTGCGAGGTCGGGCGTGGCGCCGAGGCACTCGTTGGTGAGGACGCCGAGCACGAAGGTGGAGCGAGGTTCGCCGGTGCGGGCGCTGAAGATGTTTTGCGTGCAGGCGATGCTGCGACGGTAGGGATCGCCCATGGTTTGCTGATCGAGGCCTAATTGGTAGGACGGCGCGACGGGTCCGAGTATGTTGGCGGACCATTCCGCGGGATAGGTGAATTCAAAACCGAAATCGCTGGAGAAGGTGCGCTGGGAGGAGGACTGGCCTGGGCCGGACTGCGCGGAAGACGGGGGTGCGCAGGGAATGAGTGCCGTTGCCAGGAACAGCAGAAGAAGGACTCGGCTGGGGGCTTGCATCTTGAGGGCAAGTCTAACACTGGGGCTGGGATCGGGTCGGTGCGGGTTGAGATGAATTGCAGATCTCGACGGCGAGACCCTGGGAGCCCGGCGCTCCGACCTTTTCGAGAATATGCTTTAGCTTTCTCGTTTCCAAAGGCTATACTGCTGCATAAAATGAGTGACAATTCAATGCCGAAATCCACTTCATCGACAGGGATGTTCACGCCGAAGACAGTGCGACAGTATTCATTAATGCAGTCGGCTGTTGTTCCATCCCTTCTTACATTAAGCCTCGCAATGATTATCTTTGCCGTCATCCGTTCGGCGTTTTTTGGCCTGAGCCTGGCGGTGGATTTGATTGGAGCTTTTGGATTGGTTTTTGGTGCGGTGGGGATCGCGGGAACACTATACCTTGAGAGAAAAGCCGAGGAGGGCCGACGGAATTATGTGAAGGAGACCCTTGGCGAGGATTCGTCATCGGGAAAATATTTCGAGAGCCTGGTCAATATTAATCTTGAGAATTTGTCGGCATACTACGTTACCGTGAAGGGCCATGCAAACAAGAGCTTCGTCGCATCGCTGTTCGTGGGGCTGGTCGGATTCGCACTTATCGGAATGGGAATTTACCTCACGATTAAAGGAAACGGTCCCACGGTTGGGGTGTTGAGCGGAGCGGCGGGCGTGGCTACCCAGTTTGTTTCGGCGATCTTTTTCTATTTATACAGCCAGACGGTCCGGCAAATGAAGGAATACCACGACAGTTTGCTGGCCGTTCAAAATATACTGCTGGCGTTCAAGCTTCTGGAAGATTCCGCCGATCCGGAAGAGAAGTCAAAAATGATGGGAGTCATGCTGGAATACCTGATGCAAAAGCGGCTTGGGTTGGCGCAGGCGGGTGGTGGGGCACCGTATCGAGAGGCGGAGGGTCGTGGCAATACGCCCGAAATGCAGGGGCAAACCGTGGCCGAGTAGGGTCGTCGGATTCGTTGACGGTGGGGAAAGTTTGGGGCTTGAGTTGCGATGCCGGGTGTCGGGGACGAGATCCTTCGACAAGCTCAGGACAGGCTCTGGGGCACACGGCGTATGTCTACCAGACTTTGGCCAGGTGTTTGAGGCTTTGGCGATAGTCTTCGTGTTCGATGCGGCTGCGCACGCCGAACTCCTTGAGGACGGTCATCATCTGGCCGACGGGCAGGCCGGCAACCTCAGCGGCGCGGCCGAGGGAGGCTTCGCCCTTTTTTGTACTTTTCGACGGCGATGTTCATCAAGTAATCCATCTAGATTCAGGATAGTCCAATTGCGGCTCTTGCGCGGAGTGTATTGTCGCTGCGGATTGAGAAGGCGTTTGGCGTGAGGATGGATACGCTGATGAGGATGGGTGCGGCGTATGAGATTGCGCAGACGCGGAAGCGGGAGAAGTTGATTCGGGTGGGGCGGGTTTTGCGATCATACGTCCGACAGCGGCATCTGTTCGCGTAGCCCGTTACGCGAGCATTAAGGAAGACTGAGCCATTCCATACGGAAGGACGTTTCTGTTCTCCATGTGGTGGAGAATCAAGCGTTCGGCAACTTCGTACTCGGCAGATAGGCCCGCCACAATGTCCCCGATTCTTCCCTGATCCAATCTTCCCGAAAAGCGGTCTCTGATCATTTCTGACGGGCAGAGGAATTCAGCCGCAAAAGCGCGTTGGAACTTCTGTCTATTCGTCACAGCTCCTGTAGCGGGTCTCCATAGATCATTCAAGTCGAAACCCACGTGATCGCCAATTAACCGGGCAGTGTCGAAACGTCTGCTGAAGGTGTGAGGCCGGTTCAAGACAAGGCCCAATCTACTTCCGTGATTCAGCGCAAACGAGAACGGCGCCAATTCCTTTACCTCTATCAATTTATTGGTGGTGATGTTCAAGCGATCTGCCAGTGTGTCGTCCGATATCGGCTTAGTGCCGAGGTCCCATTTCTCCCTTAGAGCATAGGCGGCCTTTTGCCCTTGTTGCCACGGAGCGGCTTCACCGTTAAGGTCCATCAGCGCCGATCTTTCGTTTCCGCCCGGCATTTCTGCAAAAGATTTAACTGCTCGGGCGGCCGCTTTCGCGTCTGCAAGAACGGTCTCAATCTGAGACTTGTCAGTAGAAGCGGAAATCTCCTCCAAGGCCGCGTTGCCATAGGTCTTTGACCATTTTGAGAGCGAGTTGATGAGCGGATCGTCTTCATCTGGGTCTAGGCCGAGTAGCGCCTCCAGTTTTCTGTGCGATGATACTTTGGCGTCGCCCTTTTCGTACCGGAGGTCATCCCACAAATCATGCAGTTCGCTCTTTCGGACCCCGCAAGAATTCAGCCTCAAAATGACCGTTTCGACGAATGCATTGACGCTTTTTTCGAAGGTGGAGACGTCGATATTCGTTGAGAATCCATTCAGATACCGAATGGGAGACAATTCTTCCGAAAAGGCAACGGAATTTCGCTTGCAATTCACGGTGATCTGTTTTCCATCCGATCCGCGAAAGGCTAAGTCAGGCCAAACAAATCCGCCACCGATGGCGGGCATATGATGCGACATCGCCCAGTTCATGTTTTCGCGTGTCCAGATGCTTGGCTCGGCTTCCCAACGAAGCCGCCACCAATTGGCGATTAACCACATTGCCACCAATCCCGCTGAGACACGGATCGTCCGGCGTACGGTCTTGGATTCAAAATCTTCGACTTCCGTAGCGAGGTAATTGCCAATGCTAATGGAGAGCTCGGCGTTGGTCTCTCTCTCAGCAGGGCTGCCGCTGTCACCAGCCAGCCATTCTGTTACAAGAATGTTTAATGGCTCACTCACCTTGGGCAGCCTCGTTCCATCGATTTAGGACCTCGGTCGCAAGTGGATCCCCCGGACCCATTGGGTAGCCGTGGTAGGTGGCGGTTTCGGCGTTGTCAAGTTGAGCTTCGAGAGCAATGCCATTTGGGGACACAGCCCAAATGTTTTGAGGGAACCCATTTTGTTCTCGAATCGATACGAGACCCAGCCTCGCCCCAGTGCGCAGCAATCGCATTGCCGTTTGTAAGTTGACTTGTGTACCGTCGCACAAGGTCTTATTGAGTCTAGGCTGCGCGGGAGGGTTCAGCCCGAAGTCGCCCGGGTGCCTTTTGTGCGCTGGATTTCCCCCATAAACGACAGCTTCGGAAAGCCACTGCCGCCTCGATTCGTCGATTACTTGGATAATCCGGCGCTTCGGGTTGTATTTCCGCTTACGCATTGTGAAGGGCTTCGTCCACGTCTCAATATTCTACGTTATTCAAGGGTTGATGCAGCAGTGCCCATTCAAGTCGTTCATCTCACGGGCGGCTCTGTCACATCAGCCGTTTACGGATCAGGTCCAGCGCTTGGGTGGTGGTCCACTCTCTTACGCGCTGGCGGTCGCCGCGGATGTTTTTCTCTATGACTTCGGTCTTTTGGGCGTCGGATAACGCTATGTAGACGAGGCCGGCGGGCTTGGATTCGGTGGCGCCTGCTGGGCCGGCTATGCCGGTTACGCCTAATCCCAGGGTTGCGCCGGTGCGGGTGCGGATGCCGTTGGCAAGGGCTTCGGCGACCTCAGCAGAAACTGCGCCGTGCTGGAGGATGAGGCCGGCGGGGACCTGGGCGAAAGCGGTTTTTAGCGCGTCAGAGTAGACGACTGCGCCGCCGAGGAAGCTGCGCGAGGCGCCGGGGACGTCGGTGATTTTGGCGGCGATCATGCCTCCGGTGCAGCTCTCTGCAATGGCCAGGGTGGACTGGCGGAGGCCTAAGTAATAGAGAACGATCTGGGCGAGAGAGTCGGACGACTCGCCCCCTGACGAATAGAGCCAGTCTTCGAGCGCCTCTTCCATGCGGGAGGCTAGCTCGTCTACTCGTTGCTGCGCAACGGCGGCGTTGGCTTTGGAGCAGAGGAGGGTTAGCTGGATGTCGCCGGCGTGGGCGAGGATGGTGGTCTCTACATCTTTGTACTGGGTGTAGATGGGGGCGAGGAGCTTGTCGGCCTGGGACTCGGGAATCATGGCGGCGCGGAGGGTTCTTTTTGCAATATGCCGCTCGGGAACGACCTGGCTGAGGCGGGGAATACATTCAGCGTCAAAGAGCGGGCGGCACTCGGAGGGCGGGCCGGGGACGAGCATGATGAGCTTGCGATAGCCGGAGAAGGTGACGTCGAGCCACTGGCCTACGGCAGAGCCGTTGGGGTTGGGCAGGATGGTTGCGCCTTCGAGGACGTCGGCCTGTTTGAGGTTGTTGGTGGGCATGGGGATGCGCCACTGGGCGGCGCGGGTGTGAAGAGCGGCGATGAGCTGGGCGTCGCGGCGGAGGGTGAGGGAGAGAGCGTCGGCGACGGCTTCGCGGGTGAGGTCGTCTTCAGTGGGGCCGAGGCCGCCCATGATGGCGAGGATGTCGACGCGGCCGAGGGCGGTGCGGATGGCGGAGACGAGGTCTTTGCGGCGGTCGCCGACGATGGTCTTGAAGGCCACGGAGACGCCGATTTCGTTGAAGCGCTCGGTGAGATAGAGGGAGTTGGTGTCCTGACGCCAGGGGGTGAGCATCTCGGAGCCAACGGCGATGATTTCGGATTTCATTGAAAAGCAGCTTCTAGCCTCTAGCTTCTAGCTTATAGCTTAAAGGCAAGCTTCGAGCCTTTAGCTTCTAGCTTTGGATGCCGGGATACACGCGGCTCTGGGAGAATTCCAGGATCGAGCGTTACTGAGGGCCCGGATTTCCGAGGGCCCGAGGGGGCGTCAGTTTGCAAACGGCAAGCCGGAGCTGAGAGCTAGAAGCTAGAGGCTAGAAGCTAGAAGCTTCCGCTAGAACAGCGTCATGCCTTCTACGCCTAGATCTACGTCGTAGACGGCGCCGTTTAGTTCGGATTGGGTTTGGAGGTTGGCGGCGAGGATTGTGGTGCCGAGCGGGCTGAAGGCTACGCCGACGAGGTTGTTGCCGGAGACGACGAGAGAGGCCTGGCCATCGGGGGTGACGCGGACAAGGCCGCGGCGGCCGTGGAGACAGGCGGTGACGTAGACATCTCCTTCGCGGGAGAGGGCGAGGCCCTGGGGACGGCCGAGGCCGCGATACCAGGCGCGGGTCTGGCCGTGGGAGTCGATGGCCCAGATGGCGTCGTTGGAGGATAGGGTGGGGCCGGTGACGTAGATGGTTCCTTCAGAGTCGGCGGCGAGGTGGTAGGCGGAGACGGATGGCTCGAGGGTGGCGTAGACGAAGATGCGGCGCTGGGGATCGATTTTGAAGATGGTGCCGCTGCGGTCGCCGACGAAGAGGTTGCCGTCGCGGTCAAAGGCGGCTCCGGTGGCCACGCCCATGCCTTCAGCGTAGATGGTGGACTCGCCGGCGGCGTCGATGCGGTAGACGTTGCCCTCGGCGCGGGAGGTGACGAACAGGTCGCCGTCGGGATTGAAGGCCAGGCCGGTGGCGTTGAGGATGCCGGTGACGAAGGGGGTTCCACGGCCGTCAGGGGAGACGCGGACGATGGAGACGGGGGTCATTTTGCCGCGCGGGCCGGAGATGGTGGCGTAGATCATGCCGGAGCGGCTGACGGCCGGGCTGGTGACCGGATGAAGGCCCTCGGAGAGCTGGCGGGCGATGCGCAGGGGCGAGGGGTTGCTGGAGCCGGAGGGACTGCGGACTTCAACGAATCCGGTGGAAGACTGCTCGGGAACGCGCACAGCGAGGCGATCGGGGCGGCTCATGAGGACATGGGCGGGCTGGCCGTCGACGAGCACGGCGGGCGGGCCGAAGCTGAGGGGGCCGAGATGGGCGCCGATCAGCTCGACTTCGCCGTTGGGGAGCGCGGCGGCGGGAACGATGAGGTCGATGCGGGGTTCTGGGAAAACTTCAGGGGCGGATTGGGCGCGGGGGCGGGGCATGTTCTCGACCTGTGATTTCAAATGCGCAGAAAAATGCGTAAAAGTGATGCTACACCCAAAGCATACAGGCCGGCGGCGACGTCATCGAGTACGATGCCCCAGCCTTCGGGTAGGTTTTCGATGCGGCGGATGGGAAAGGGCTTGGTGATGTCGAAGAGACGGAAGAGGACGAGGGAGATGAGGCCGTAGCGCCAGTCGGGCGGACAGAAGAGGAGGGCGATCCACTGGCCGGCGACTTCATCGATGACGACGAATTGGGGGTCTTTGCGGCCGGATTCGCGGGCCACGATGGTGGAGGCGGGGATGCCGAGGACGAGGGCGAAGGCGATGAGCAGGAAAAGACCGTAGAGCAGGATGAGGGGCGTGGGGTGGGCGAACCAGGCGAAAAGCGCCCAGAGGAGATAGGCGGCGACGGAGCCCCAGGTGCCGGGGCCGGGCTTGCCGAGGCCGGCGCCGAAGAAGGTGGCGACCGTCCAGGCCCAGGTGGTTTTTCTTGCGATTTGATTCGATTGCAGGCTCATGGTCGATCCCATTGGCTTCGGTCCTGGAGCTTTTGCAGGAAAGGCTTAGGTATGAGGATACAGAACTCAGATACATTCCGGTATTCAAGCCACTTGAGATGTGGGATGATTTCACCGGAGGTGTTCTTTGGACAAAAGCAAGTGTTTTTTCTATGCTTTGATTGCAGTTGCTCCGCTTAGTCTGCTTGGACAAGACAAGCCGCAAGTGCCTGCCAGTGCGCCCGCAAACCCGATTACGCAAAGTGAAAGAGGGCTCTATGGGGTCATAAGCGGTGCGGTAGTCAAAGCGGCTGAGAAGATGCCGGAGGAAAACTACTCCTTCAAACCAACGCCGGAGGTTCGCAGTTTCGGTCAACTGGTTGGCCATGTGGCCGACGCTAACTACATGTTCTGTTCGCAGGCCGCGGGAGAAGCAGATCCGGTGAAGGACATCGAGAAAACGAAGACGTCCAAGGCCGATCTTGTGGCCGCGATCAAGGGCGCGGTTGCGTACTGCAACAAGACGTACGAAAGCATGACGGATGCCAAGGGCGGCGAGATGATAAAACTCTTCGGCTTCAACCTTGCGAAACTCAGTTTGTACTCGCTGAACACCGCACATACCGATGAGCACTACGGGAATATGGTGACCTACATGCGGCTCAAAGGGCTTGTGCCTCCGACCAGTGAGAGTGCACCTGCGCCGGCACCTGCACCAAAGTAAGCATACTTTGGGGCGGCCAACTGTTCAGAGGCAAGACGCAAACATCGTCGGGATCCAAGGCACGGGGAAGGCCGGCGGCTCCTTGCGATGCGGAGCCACCTACCCTTGGTCGTCGTGGGAGTCCGTGCGGTGCGGGCCGAGGCCGCCGAGGTCTTCGAGGACTTCAGGGTCGAGGATGGGAGAGCTGATTTTGTAGACGCCGGAGGCCCATTTGCCGAGGTCGATTTTGCGGCAGCGGTCGCTGCAGAAGGGGAAGTCTTCGTCGGTGAAGCGGACGAGTTCGTTGCAGGTGGGGCAGCGGAGGATTTTGGCGGATTTTTTCTTAGGGGCCATGGGACTCCTTCATTTTACCGCGCCAGTAGAGCAAAGAGTTCCGAAGTGCAACCGCAGGTCCTTCGACTCCGTTGGTCGCAAAAAGCGCGCCAAACTACGTTCAGGATGACAGCTGTTTTCTGCTACAGATTTTTTTGACGCCACACTAAAGGGCGGCAGTGATGCGGGCGACTACGTCGTATTCGTGAGCTTCGGTGATCTGGGCTTTGTAGAAGCGGCCAGGCTCCAGTTCGGTGACGTCGGGGCCTAGATCGGCGAAGTCGTTGATGTAGACTTTTCCGTCGATTTCGGGGGCGTGGAACTGGGTGCGGGCCTCCCAAAGCAGTGGGGTCTCTTCGCTTTCGCCTTCGGCCAGGACGACTAGCTCGCGGCCGATCCACTGCTGCTTGGCAGTCTTGCTGATTTTTTGCTGGAGCTTCATGAGGCGGCGCTTGCGGGCTTCAATGGTGCGTTTGGGGACTTTTTCATTGAAGGAGAATGCGCCAGAGCCTTCTTCATCGGAGTAGCTGAAGACGCCAAGCCAATCGAACTTCGCTTCGGTGATGAACTCCTCGAGGATCTCGATATCGCGCACGGTTTCACCGGGGAAGCCGACAATGAAGCTGGTGCGGAGGGCGATGCCGGGGACAGCGGCGCGAACCTTTTCGATGGTCTTGAGGAAGATGTCGGCTCCAGCGCCGCGCTTCATGGTTTTGAGGACCGAGGGCGAAGCGTGCTGGAGGGGGACGTCGAGGTATTTGCAGATGTTGTCGTGTTTTGCGATTGTCTCGAGGAGCTTGCCGGTGATGCGGTTGGGGTAGGCGTAGAGGAAGCGGAGCCAGCGAAGATTTGGGATGCGGGCCAACTCGTCGAGGAGGGTGGCGAGACCGTCTTTGAGGCCGAGATCTTCACCGTAACAGGTGGTGTCCTGGCCGATGAGGGTGATCTCGCGGACGCCGCGGGCGACCAGGGATTGGGCTTCGGCGACGACCGATTCAAAACGGCGGGAACGGAATTTGCCGCGGAGATTGGGAATGACGCAGAAGGTGCAGGGGTGGTCGCAGCCCTCGGCGATTTTGATGTAGGCGGAGGATTTAGGGGTGGTGAGAAAGCGCGGGGTATTTTCGTCGTAGAGATAGGTGGGGAGGAGGTGGGTGGCGCCTTGCCAGTCGTCGCGGGTGAAGCGGCCCTGGCGTTCGCGGAGGTCGCCTTCGGGGCGGTAGGCGATTTCAGGTTTGTGGGTGCCGGCGGCGGATTCTTTGCCAGGATGGGTCACGGCGGCCTGGGCGGTGGTGAGTATGGTGAAGGGCGACAGCGATGCGGGCGCTGCGGGCATCGACAAGCCGGCGGCTGCGAGGATGGACTCCAACTCGCCGGTGCCAACTACGGCGTCGACTTCGGGGATGGATTTGCGGATGTCGTCGCGGTAGCGCTCGACGAGGCAGCCGGCGACGATGAGTTTTTTGGCTGAGCCGGAGGTTTTGAAGCGAGCCATTTCGAGAATGGTGTCGACAGATTCCTGCTTGGCGGTGTCTATGAAGGAGCAGGTATTGACGACGAGGATTTCGGCTTCTTCAGGATGCGCGGTGAGGCGTGCGCCGGCGCGATCGAGCAGGCCCATCATGACCTCGGAGTCGACGAGGTTTTTGGGGCAGCCTAACGAAATAAAGCCCACGGAAGGGGCCGTGGGTGGGGAAATTTTGGTCACAGTTCTATTGTACCGGTAAGTTGAGTTTCAAGGGTCGGCGATGGGATGACGGCTCATTGGAGCCTGCCTATCGACGAGTGAAAACCTCAAGTGGCGCACTCCAGCCAGGGTGGGAGACCAGCACGGCATTGCCCGATTGACTCAACTGGAGCGTCGGCCGGTAACACTCTTTGGGATGCAAGGACAGAAAGTCCAAGAGCTGAGGTGCGGATTTGGTGACCAGCAGGCTGGAGGAGTGGGCGATGGGTTTGTGGGATTGCATGTCCCAGAGGGTGAAGCGCGCGTCTTCGATTTGCAGATTGTATTTGTATTGCGCGGCGCACTTTTCGCAGAAGTTTTCCTTGCCTGTGTAGGCCATGAGTATGCGCCCATCGGCGGAGATGCCGACGGAGGTGCTAGCGCCCTGTTCGGGGTCAGTGAAAGTCGCAGTCAGCCTGCCGGATTGAATATTCCATATTTGGACCTGAGGCTTGACTGTTGCATCGGGAGCGGGAAATCTTGCGACTGCAACGGCTGTCTCGCCGGCAAAAGCGACCTGGCTGCCGAGGGAGCCGACCTGCAAGCGATGAGTGATCGACATGGTTTTCAAGTCGAGGATGCGCACTTCAAGGCTTTCGGGGATTGGAACGCCGGATTGCCGGTGCTCAATGAGCAGGGCTGCATTCAGGCCGGCTGGTGAGACGGCGAGGTGATCGAGGAGGTCCTCTCCAGCGTCTTCGGCGCGGTCGGTGAGTTGTTGACCGGAATCGAGATCATAGGCACGGGTGGTCCGGACGGTTGAGTGTGGCGAGGTAGCGGTGAGCACGAAGACGACTATGGTCCCGTTTGCGGCGCAGGCACTGCGCATGAAGTTGAGGGCGGCCCCATGGGAGGTGGCGGCGTCGACGAATGGATGAAGCGAAAGCCTCTCTTGCCAGGATTGGGTATCGAAGACATGAACGACATCTCCACGATCCCATGCGAGGAGATACTTGCCATGGTTGCAGAATTGGAGGCCGGAAGATTCGGATTGCCAGGAGTGAAAATCGAAAGGAACATTTGGAATCTGTAGTGTGGCAACGATTTGGGACGACGAGACCTTGTAGACCATGAACTGGTTCTCCAGTTCGGGCGCACCTTTTTCGTTGATTTGCCTATTCGAATTCAGGACCGCGAGAAAAGAGCCGTCAGGGGAGAGGGTGGAGAAGGAGAGATGCCCAGTTCCGGCATCGATTTCGGATGAGCGTAGATGCGATGCCCCGTCCCTGTGGACGATCCACGCGGCCAGGCCGAAGAGCCCGGCGAAGACCAGGACGATTGCAACGAGAAAGATATTGGTGACTCTCATGTTTTGAAGTTCAATCTTTTGCTACGGATTGCGCCTTGAGGTCGGGCGGGCCGTCGTTCCATCGACGGTCGCGAAAGTTACGGAACGCTCTACGAAATATAGCCGAGGAACGAGTGGCGTGCGCAAGGAAATCGCGATTGCATATCTGTCGCGCCGGGAATTGAGCTTCAAAGATCATAATGGCGCAAGGAGGGGACATGATTGCTCGGCATTGGCGCGGTTGGACGAAGGTTGAGGACGCGGATGGGTACGAAGGATTTCTGAAGGCCAGGGTGTTGCCGGGGTTGCGCGGCGTTGAGGGATATCGTGGCGGGTATGTTTTGCGGAAGGATGATTTGGTGGAAAGCGAGTTTGTGGTTGTGAACTTGTTTGATTCGCTGGAGGCGGTGAAGCAGTTTGCCGGGGCGGACTATAGCATTGCGGTTTTTGAGCCGGAGGCGAAGGAGTTTCTTTGCCGGATTGAGCGGTTTGCAACGCATTATGAGGTGCGGGCTTGCATGGTTTAGCCGATTGCTGAAAATGGCCTGATTTATGGAAGCGGGCAGGCGTAGGCTGTTTCTTGTATTCGCAGGGATTTCAGGTAGGAGCTGTGACTCGATGAAGATTATTTTGGCAATGACGGCGGCGGTTGTTCTATGTTCCGCGGCGGGGGCGCAAACGCAGCCGCAGGTGATTCCGCTTTGGAGCCAGGGCGCGCCGGGATTTGAGAGCCGCAAAGATATTCCTGAAGAAGCGCGGGATTATTGGGTGCGCAGGATCAACAACCCCACGATCACCGTCTTCCTGCCGCCAAAGGAAAAGGCGAATGGCACATCCGTCGTGATTGCGCCGGGCGGTGGGTTTCACGAGCTGGTCTATGAAAACGAGGGTGTGCGCGCGGCGGAGTTCTTCAACAGCATTGGGGTGGCGGCTTTTATTTTGAAATACCGCTTGCCGGGCGAAGCGAACTCGCCCTACACGATGGACAACGTGCGACAGGATGCTTATCGGGCTATGCGGCTGGTGCGGAGCCGTGCGGCGGAGTGGCAGATTGATCCGCGGCGGGTGGGGATGATGGGATTCTCCGCGGGTGGCGCGCTGGTTTCGCTGGTGGCCTATACGCCCGGGGATGGCGACGCGAATGCGCCCGATCCTATCGACCGGCTGAATGGCAAGCCGGACTTCCAGATTTTGGTTTTTCCCGGCGGGCCTGAACCGAAAACGATTGGGGCTGATGCGCCGCCGTCGTTCCTGATTGTGGCCAACGATGACGAGTATGGCTGCGACAAAGTGACGCTGAATATCTTTGAGAAGCTGCGCGCTGTGGGCGTGCGGACCGAGGCTGTATTTCTCTCGCAGGGCAAGCATGCATTCAATATGAACGAGCGGCCTAATTTGCTGACTGTGATGCACTGGCCGCAGCAATTGGCGGACTGGATGCATGATAGCGGGTTGCTGACACCGGCGGGGGCCGTGGCTGGGAAATAGGGTGGCGGCCGCAATTGCGACCCTGCGCGGGAGGCAATATTGTCAGAATCCCCGGGGAGAATCAGGGACGCCCTGGGATGGTAAAATCAGTCAGTGCCGGGTCCTACGCGACGTAATCCCGCCAACCCCGCCAGGTCCGGAAGGAAGCAACGGTAACGGGCTAGTGCGTGTGCAGTGGGTCACCCGGCGCTTTCTATTGCAGTGAAGAAGTGAAGCAGTGAAAAAGTGAAGAAGTGATGCAGTCGGCGATGATGAGTGGCCGGCTGGTTCGCTCTGCGCAAGGAGAAATGCATTGAGCCTTACCGTTCGTCCTGTGGTAGGCCGGCGCGCGAAGATTTCGGCGCTTGGCACCTACGTTCCCCCGCAAATATTGACCAACAAAGACCTGGAAAAGCTGGTGGATACGAACGACCAGTGGATCATGGAGCGGACTGGCATCAAGGAGCGCCATGTGCTGGCCAAGGGGCTGGGTGTGAGCGATATCTGCGTGGAGGCGGCAAAGAAATGCCTGGCTGCGCGGGGGATTGAGCCCAGCGAGCTTGAGGTCATTATTGTCGGCACGGTGACGCCGGACATGATGTTTCCCTCGACGGCGTGCCTGGTGCAGGACAAGATTGGGGCCAAGGGCGCGTGGGGATTCGATGTTTCGGCGGGCTGCTCGGGATTTGTGTTTGCATTGCAGGCGGGCGTGAAGCTGGTTGAGAGCGGGGCACAGAAGAAGGTGCTGGTGTGCGGCGCGGATGCGAATACGCGCATGACCGACTACACGGACCGGGCGACTTGCGTGCTGTTTGGCGACGGCGGTGGGGCAGTCTTGATTGAGCCGGCGGAAGAGGGCGAGATCGGGTTTATCGACTTCATCAACGAGATTGACGGGTCAGGCGGGGTGAGCCTGAATCTGAAGGGCGGCGGGAGCCTGAATCCGTCGACGCACGAGACGGTGGACAAGAAGATGCACTTCATCCACCAGGACGGGCCGGCGGTTTACAAATTTGCGGTGCGCAAGATGGCGGAGGCTACGGCAAAGCTGCTGGAGCGCAACGGCGTGACCGGCGCGGACCTGGGATGCTTCATTCCGCACCAGGCGAACAAGCGGATTATTACAGCTACAGCGGACCGGCTGGGGATGGACCCGGAGCGGGTCATCATCAACATTGAAAAGTATGGGAATACGTCGGCTGGGACGATTCCGTTGGCGATGGAGACGGCCGTGGAAGAGGGCAAGCTGAAGAAGGGCGACCTGGTGCTGATTGCGGCTGTGGGGGCGGGATTTACGGTGGGAACTACACTGTTGAGGTGGGAAATCTAAAAGCAGGGAACAGGGATTAGGGAACAGGGAACAGGGAACAGGGAACAGTTGACGGGCCAATCCTTGCGGGTTGGCCCGTTTTGTTGAGGGTGACTGGCGATGTTATTGAAGTAGTTTGAAGGCGTGGGTCCACTGGTTGTTGAGGAAGCCGGGGATGCACCACAACATACATAAAGGCTCGATGGCGCGGGCGGCTTCGGCTTTGCCCATATCCGCGGTTTCCCATCCAAACTTGTCGAGGATTTCTGTCACTTGCTGCTTTGCGGGATCGTTGTTGCCGCAGATGAACATGGTGGGAATGCCGCCCTTGAATTGCGGATTGACCATTGACGGGGCGCCGACGGAATTGAACGCCTTGACGAAATGCGCGTCAGCGAATTGGCGCTGCAGGTCTTCCATGAGGGACCGGTTGAAGTCGGTGAAGAACGGAAGGACGCCGTTGACGGGTGGCGCATCTTCGATGGGATTGGTTGCGTCAATGACTGTTTTGCCGCTGAGGTTGTCAGGGCCGGCGAGGGCGAGAGCTTCCACGGCCCGATTGCCCTTAACGGCGAGCACGATGAGTTCGCCGAATTTGGCCGCGGCGTCGAAGGTGGCGGTGGAGATGCCGGGATTTTGCCTGGCCCATTCGGCAAGCTTCTGCGGGGTTCTGGAACCTATCGTTACTTCAAAGCCGTGCTTGAGGAAGCCGGCGGCCAATGTTGTTGCGACCGTGCCTGAGCCGAGGATTCCGATTTTCATTGTGCACTCCTTTGGGCTGTGAGTTTAGTTCGAAAGGATTTTGGATTCAAGTGACAGGCGATATGCGCGGGGGGGCCTGGAGAATTGCGGTTGTTTAGACCACGGGCTTGGCGATTGAGAAGCTGTACTCGGGCAGGATGCCCAGTTCCGCGGCGGTGCGGAAGAACACTCTCATTCCTTCGATGCATTCTTCGTCGAGGGTGTAGTGGATGTTGGTGGTGAGGTAGGTGTGGAGGGTTTGCTCGGGGATGGGAAGTTTTTTGGACCATTCAGCGACGAGGGCGTCGATGTTCTGGAGGCCGTGGTTGCGGGATTGGATGAAGTCGATTGAGGGACTTGGGACTGAGGGACTAGGGACTAAGGGGCTGGGGATTGAGACGCCTGCATTTGTTGCCCAGACGGCGGAGACGAAGGGTTGGCCCGTCAGGGTTTGCCATTCTTCGGCGAGGTCGTGGTAGACGAGTTCTTCATGGGTGCGTTCGTAGCGGTTGGCGCGTTCCTCCAACGCTAGCAGGGCGGGATCGCCGATGACGATGGCGGCGTCGGCGGCGTCGAGCATGACGTCTAAGTCGGCTGACATGGGGAGGAAAGGGACGGCGGGGTTGCCCCACTTGTGAAAGAGGATGCGGGCGTAGGTGACGGTGGTGCGGCTGGCGGTGTCGGCGGCTACGGAGCGGAGCGCGGCGAGGGGCTGGTTGGCGCGGCGGACGAGGAGCAGGGAGCGAACGCGGCCCTTGGAGGCGATGGTGCAGCCGGGGAGGATTTTGAGGCCGGGGGTGGTGGCGAGGGCGGCGATGGGGACGAGGCCGATGTCGGCCTGGCCGCTGGCGAGACGGGCGGCGCATTCGGAGGGGGACATGCGGTCCATTTGATAGCGGAGGGCTAGCTCGGAGTTGAGGGGTGGGTGTTCGAAGTCCCACATGAGGGGGGCGGGGTTGAGGAAGTTGATGGCGGCTATGCGGAGACGGGCTGGAGGGGTGGGATTCACGCTCTCTTTAGAGTAGCAACTTGATGCGGGGATTGGCATTTGAGGTCTGCGCGCGCTTGACCTGATCGGGACCTAAGCTTGATAGATCCGCTCAAGGTCACAAGTCAGGGCTTGCTGATTGAAGGTGACCACAAAGTGCTCGAAGAACCCGTTCATACCTAACAGAGCGGCAATGGGAAGGTCTTGTTTGAATGCAGCTTTGATGGTGACAGGGCCGCCCGGGATGTAAAGGGTGATGTCGTGGAGGTAGGCATCTGTCAGGCCTCCGATGCCCTGCGTGATTTCCTTTTCCCCGGATTCAATGTCGAGTCCAAGAAACCTTCCGATGTTGCTGTGAAACATGCACCGCGTAGCGCCCGAATCGATGATGGCTTCAAATCGTTTGGTTCTTGGTGCGCCCGGTTCGGAGAGGGCAATGCTGACATTGAGCCGCACCGAATAGACATGGGAACCATATCGATCGGGATAGACGCTGTATGGGATTTTCAAGGAGGGGTCAAACCGAAATCGGAACCCATGATTCGGGGGTCTTGAGGATAACGGGGTCGGAAACGCCAGCGCGATCGATAAGCTCGGAAACCTCGCCGAAGGATTCTCCGATTGCGAGAATTGTCGATTCATCCTCGGAAAGCGCTATCCACTTGTTCAGAGGAGCCGAGCGTAATAGGTCGAGGCGAATTTTATTTTCTGGTGACATAAATGCCTCTCCTTTGAGAATTGGACGCTCACCGAGGTTATCGGATTCCCCGGTGGGTTGATTATAGGCGCTGCGTGGAATTCTTGCCGGACAAAGATCGATAAAGGAGCGTATGACGACGGATTCAGTTGGGGACGCTTTGGCCGGGGTTAGAAGGCACTGTGAGGCAAATCACCGATTCAGGGGAGAAAACAGCGTAGGAGTACGCATGTGAGCACAACTGCGCGGGAACTGGCTGACGGGGAATCTGATCAACGAACAATTTTGGATGAGGGGCGATTGGCCTGGCTGGCGATGGCGCTTTCGCCGGGGTTGGGTCCGAAGCGGATTCTGGATGCAATGAAGCTGCTGGGCGTTGCGGGGGATGTTGGCACGGCGGGGCGGATTTTTGAACTGACCTTGACTGAGTTGGAGGGGCTGCGGCTGCCGGCGCAAGCGGCTCAGTTCATTTTTGATGGCAAGGCGCGGGCTGCGGCCGAGGAAGAGTGGGCCAAGGTGGCGGCGCAGGGGGCGACCCTGGTTACGTTTGGCTGCGCCGAATATCCTGAGCGGCTGAAGGAGATTTATGATCCGCCGCCGGTGCTTTGGGTGCGGGGCGCGGTTGGATTGCTGGGGCGGCCGGCGATTGCGGTGGTGGGAACGCGGCATCCGAGTCCCTATGGTTCGGGGATTGCGGAGATGCTGGCGCGGGACCTGGCGGCACGCAAGCTGCTGATTGTGAGCGGGATGGCGCGCGGAATTGACACCTGCGCGCACAAAGGGGCATTGGCGGCGCGGATGCCTACGGTGGCGGTGTGGGGGACGGGGATTGACGTGGTGTATCCCAAAGAAAACAAAAAGCTTGCCGAAGACATCTTGGCGCTGGGCGGGGCGATTGTGAGCGAGTTGCCGATGGGGACGTTTCCGGCACCGCAGAATTTTCCGCGGCGCAACAGGATTTTGAGCGGTCTGAGCGTGGGCGTGCTGGTGGTGGAGGCGAGTGAGAACTCCGGGACGCGGGTGACGGCAAGGTGCGCGGCGGAACAGAATAGGGATATCTTCGCAGTCCCGGGGAATGTGACCAACAAGGGGTCGTGGACTCCTAACACGTTGATAAAACAGGGCGCGAAGCTGACGGCGACCTGGGAGGATGTGTGGGAGGATTTGCCTTCGCAGGTGCGGCTGGAGTTGGAAGATCAGGCGCCGCATGAATCCAAAACGGAGACGACTGCATCTCTACTGGCTGATCCCGTGCTGAGGCCTCAGGAAGCGATGGTGCTGGAGGTGCTGCGCACGGACGACAGCCTGCAAATCGACGAGATTCTTGAGCTGCTGGAGACGCAACTGACGTCTTCAGAAGTGTTTACGGCGCTCTTTGAGCTGGAGATGACGGGGCGGATACGGGGATTGCCGGGGAAAAATTATGTTCGGACGATGTGAGAAGAGCAGGGACCGAGGGAACAAGGGACCGAGGGAACAGGGACTAGGGACTAGGGACTGAGGAGCATTGGCTCAGAGGAGGTTTTTTAGGTTGCGGCGGCCGTCGATGATTCTCACGATTTCAAGGGTATCGATGCCGTCGCTATCTCGATCAGGGTGTGTCTCATCGAGGATAAGGTAGGGTCCTTCGACTAGCAGGCGTGTGGATGGCTGGATTTCAGGGCGACGAATTCCGATGCGCGGGTGCTGGATGAGCGACGTGACTTTGGCTTCAATTGCGTCAAAGATGCGCTCCGCGGCGGATGGATTTTCGAGGCCGATGTACCTGTAGATATCAATCAGATCTTCGCGGGCTTGTGGAGTCCAGACGAGCTTAACTGGCAAGGGTCTGATCTTCCTCGGCAGCTTCAAGCCGTTGTCGCGCTTCACGACGCGCCTGGTTCAAGTCTACTGGCGTGGCGGTTCCGCTGGACTTGCCTTGATCCCAGAGCTGGCGAAGGCGCCGGACATCTTCCTGGCGCAGTTCGCGTTTGAACTGCCAGTCGCGGATTGCTTCACGAACGATTTCGCTGGTGGTTGCGTATTCACCGGTTTCGACGGCGGCCTTGATGGAACTGATTTGCTCGGCGGTTAAGGCAATGCTGAGTTTTTGAACGTCGGGCATGATTGTGGCTCCAAAACGCAGGAGTAAGAATTGCTACTTCTTGCTCAACAATAGCAGATTCTCTCTTTTCGTACTGATTGAGAGGAGAATCGAATAAAGATTTTCGGGGTTGGATGTGGAGACAGGACTTGGATCGAAGGATTTTTTGTGTTGGATTTTGCATTCATCTTGCAGAAAAAATGCGCCGTTGATTTTGCTGTGCTTACGAGAAGATAGACAGCGCGCACCTCTGACGTCGCATCTGTTCGAAACCAGTACCTCGGCATGAGGTGAGTGGAAATGGAACGGTGTTTCGTGGTAGGGTGCAAACTTTGCGGATAGTTTTTTGAGGGGGCTGAAGGTGCGGCACGTAATGTGCAGCAGAATTTGAGTTGTTGCGGCAAATGAATCAAAAACCGCAAAAGTGAGTCAAACAGGCCGGACACAGGTTGAGCAGTTCAGGCAAATACGTACTGTACTAAGGATGAAAATGACGAAATCACTAGTTATCGTTGAGTCTCCCGCCAAGGCGAAGACGATCGAAAAATATCTTGGCAAGGGGTTTGAGGTGCGCGCCTCGATCGGGCACATCATGGACCTGCCCAAGAACGATATTGGCGTAGAGCTCAAGAATCGAACGTTTGAGCCGGAGCTGATTGTGTCTCCGGGCAAAGAGAAGGTTGTGGACCAACTCAAGAAGCTGGGGCTCAAGGCCGACGAGATCTTCCTGGCGCCTGACCCTGACCGCGAAGGGGAGGCGATTGCGTATCACCTGATGTTGCAGCTGGGGACGAATGCCACGGAGCGAAAGAAGATTCGCCGCGTGACCTTCAACGAGATCACGAAGAAGGCGGTGCAGGAAGCATTCAAGCACGCACGGGACGTGGATCAGAATCTTGTGGACGCGCAGCAGACGCGGCGGGTTCTGGACCGGCTGGTGGGCTACCAGATTTCTCCGCTGCTGTGGGACAAGGTGCGGCGGGGATTGTCGGCGGGACGCGTGCAGACGGTTGCAGTGCGGCTGGTTGTGGAACGCGAGCGGGAGATTGGGGCATTTCAACCGGTTGAGTATTGGAATCTGGAAGCGCTATTGCACCCGGAAGGGCAGGAAGAGAAGACATTTAAAGCGAAGTTCATCGGGATTGACGGCGAGTCGGCGCGGGTTGCGAACGGCGCTGACAAGGATGGCAAGGAGCAGTTTATCTCAAGCGCGTTGCCGAACCAGGCGACGATGGATGCGGTGATTGCGGCGCTGAAGGGAGCGCGGTGGTCGCTGGCTTCAGTGCAGTCGAGGGAGCAACAGCGCAGGCCGCTGCCCCCGTTTATCACGAGCCAGTTGCAGCGGGACGCGTCGACCAAGCTGGGATTCAATGTGCGGCGGACGATGGGCGTGGCGCAGCGGCTCTACGAGGGCATCGACCTGGGTGCGGAAGGTACGACGGGCCTGATCACTTATATGAGAACCGACTCGCCGCGCGTGGCGCCGGACGCGATTCAAGCTGCGCGGGAGTGGGTTGGAAAGAATCTTGGCTCGCGGTATTTGCCGGATGCGCCGAACCAGTACAAGGGGAAAAAGGATGCGCAGGATGCGCACGAAGCGATTCGCCCGACTGATCCTTCGCGGACGCCGGAGTCGGTTGCGCGCTATTTGAGCGATGAGCAACTGAAGCTTTATACGCTGATCTGGCGGCGCTTTGTGGCTTCGCAGATGATGCCGGCGGTGTTTGACGTGACCACGGCAAAGATTGCCGCGGTGAGCGAGAAGGACCGGAAGACTTATGACTTCAGGACTTCGGGGTCGGTGCTGCGCTTCGATGGATTCCTGAAAGTTTACGAGGTTGTGGAAGACAAAAAGGACGACGATGATGAGTCGGCCAACAAGCTGCCGAACCTGGACGGCGTGAAGGCGCTGGCTCTGGAAAAGCTGGAACACGAGCAAAAGTTCACACAGCCGCCGGCGCGCTACAACGAAGCTTCACTGGTGAAGGAGTTGGAGGAGCGGGGAATTGGAAGACCTTCAACTTACGCTTCGATCATCAGCACGATTCAGGATCGCGAGTACGTGGTGAAACATGGAGGATCGCGGGGCAGGTTTTATCCAACCGAGATCGGGATGGTGGTGTGCGATCTGCTGGTGAAGAATTTTCCGTACATCTTCGATACCAAGTACACGGCCAAGCTTGAAGAAGAGCTGGACGATATTGAAGAGGGCAAGGAGAAGTGGACCGATCTGCTGAATGGCTTCTATGACCACTTTGAGGATGAGCTCAAAGATGCGGACAAGAAGATGGAAGACATCAAGCGGATGGAGATCATGACGGATGAGAAGTGCGAGTTGTGCGGCTCCCCGCTGGTGTTGAAGTGGGGCAAGTTCGGCACCTTCTTTTCCTGTTCGGCCTATAACAAGAAGGACAAGAACAGCTGCACGTTTACCAAAGAAAACACCGCGGGCAAGCCGGACATGAACACGCCGGAAGCGCAGGAAGCGGACGAGAAGGAAGAGTACTGCGAGAACTGCGGCAAAGTGATGGTGCTGCGGCGCGGGCCGTTTGGGATGTTTATGGCCTGCCCGGACTATAGTGCCGATCCGCCGTGCAAGACGATTCGCAAATTGACGCAGAAGCAGCAGCAGAAACCGCCGGTGCCGACGGGTGAGGACTGCCCGCAGTGCGGCAAGCCGCTGGTGCTCAGGCAAGGGCAGTATGGGGAGTTTGTGTCTTGTTCAGGTTACCCCAAGTGCAAGTATGTGAAGCAGAACCTGATTGAGGGGATGAAGTGTCCCAAGTGCGGGACCGGCGACCTGGCTGAGCGCAAGGCGCGGCGGGGGAATGTCTTCTGGGGATGCACGAATTATCCAAAGTGCGACTTCACGTCGAATTTCAAGCCGGTGGCGACGCCCTGTCCGGAGTGCGGCAGCCCGTATTTGGTGGAGAAGACGATGAAGACGGGGATCTACCTGGAGTGCCCGAATAAGAAGAAGGGCGCCGAGGAAGAGACTGCATCAAAGAAGCGGGCTGCGAAGGGGAAGGCTGCGGCGAGCGATGCGGCGGTGGTTTGCAGTTATTCGAAGCGGATTGGGGATGCGCCGCCTCCGGAAGCCGAGACGGCAGTGCCGACGGTGGAGACGCATGGGCCGGTGGTGGAGAAGGCGGGAAAGACGGGGGCTAAGAGGGAGTTGCAGCCGGCGTAGGCGGTGTAAGTAAGGGAGTTGACACCATGAGGACAAAGGCGATTGGCGAAATGACGTCTCAAGAGATATTCGAGGCAGTTGACAGTGGCATGGCCGAGGTTTCGCGTTTGCTGGAGTCGGGTGAGCTGGATGGGTCGGGGCGGTATTACACCGACGAGGAGCTTGCGGCTGGGGCGGCTACGGGCGGCAAAATCGCCGCTGCGAAGGCGAAAAAGGCTAGCGCGGCCTAGCTGCTGAGGCGCCGCACGGCGCTTTTGGGCTGAATCCGTTAGTATGGGGCAGCGGAGATAATGCCCAAATGGAACGGATGCTTGCGACACCAGCGGATGCTGAAATCATTCTTAGACTGTATGAATTGCGCACCGAAGCGCTGATGCGGCAGGCGCGCGCGTGGATCACGGGCGAGTGGTGGCCGGCTACGGTGGAGGAGTTTTTTGCCGTGGCGGGAAATCCGAAAGACCCGCACAACGCATGGTTCCGGCAGGTGACTACCTACTGGGAGATGGCGGCGGCGATGGTGCTGCACGGGGCGGTTTCCGCGGAGCTGTTTGTGGACTGCAACGGCGAGGGGTTCTTTCTGCTGGCGAAGTTTGCGCCGATGTTGGAAGGGATCCGGGAGCGGATGCCTGGGTTCCTGATCAAGACTTCGGAACTGGTGACGCGGTTTTCAGCCGCGGCGCAGCGTTACGAGGTGGCGACGAAGAACATGGCAAACAGGCGGAAGAGCATGGCGGCTACGCAGGAATTGCCGGTGCAGGCTTCGGATATGGTGAAGGCCTGAGGGTCTAAATTGCTTGCCCGAAAGCGGTTCCGGGAGCATGATGGTAGACGGTAGAAAGTTTTGAATTCCCCTGGAGGTTTCCAAGTGAAACGTGCTTTGGCTGTTCTGATGGCTATTTTTGCGCTGACTGCGACTGCGGTGTGCGCTGCCGATTCGACCAAGATCAACGGCTACATCTCGGACGCCATGTGCGGGGCGAGACATGCCGGCAGCGGGTCAGCATGCGTGAAGAAGTGCATCGAAGGCGGCGAGGCGCCGGTGTTTGTGGATGAGGCCAAGAAGGAAGTCTGGACGATTGACAATCCAGATGCGGTGAAGGGCTTCTACGGCGATCATGTGACGGTGACCGCGAAGGCCGACGGGGGCAAGAAGAGCGTCCACATCGAGGCGATTGCTGAAGCCAAGTAGCGGCTGCCCGGCGGGTTGGTTGCAATAGGACTCGCCACGCCTGCGATTCTCTGGTAGTGTCTTATCCGTTACCCTGGCCAACCGATTTTGGGGCGGTTGGGGCAAGAGCGTTGGATGCAAACGGAATAGACCATGGCACGAGCAATCTGGAACGGCAAAGTCATTGCCGAAAGTGACACTACGGAGACGGTTGAGGGAAACACATATTTTCCCGAAACCAGCCTCAAGCGCGAGTATTTTCGCCCCAGCAGCACCACTTCCACCTGTCCCTGGAAAGGGCAGGCACGCTATCTGAACCTGCTGATCGACGGGCAGGATAATCCGGACGCGGCCTGGTATTACCCTGACCCCAAGCCGGCGGCGCGCAAGATCAAGGGGTTTGTGGCCTTTTGGCGTGGCGTGGAAGTGGAAAAGTAAGACCTTCCCATTTTATGGAGAACAAATGAGGATTGGCTTGGCATTGCCGGCCGCAGTGCTGGCGATGGCGCTCTCAGGCTGTGTGCACCAGCCGGCCGCAACGGCGGCAGCTACCGCGCCAACTCTGGCCGGCGATCCGGCACATCCCGGGCAGGCCCAGGGCTGGGTTGACACCAAACTCTATTTCGGACTGGGCCCGGCGGACAATCCTGAAAAGGGAACCAGCGAAGCGCGGTGGCGGGAGTTCCTTGACAGGGAAGTTACGCCCCGGTTTCCTGACGGGTTGAGCGTGGCGGATGTGTATGGGCAGTGGCAGGGAAAAGGGCAAAGCACGCCGGAGCGGCTGCGCTCGAAGATGCTGATTATTGACTATCCCGATACGAAAGAAAATCGCGACAAGATTGAAGCCATTCGATCCGCGTGGAAGAAGATGACCGGCGATCAGTCGGTGATGCGGGTGACGCAGCCGGCGGATGTTTCGTTCTGAGGGCACGCCACCTGCTCCCAGTTTTCTGACGCACATCGGTGGCATGGTTTTCCAATTGTCTTTAGGACGCTGCCTGCTTTATCCCTCTTAAGACCATGGGTCTCGGCGCGGTGAATCGCGTTCATAAGAAAATTTTGTATTCATACCCCTTGCTTACCGAGGGAAGCTGCATTATGATCTCTCGGTAACCGGGGGGAATGATGAGCAAGCCTGTCGATTTGGTGCAGGGGACGCTGGACCTGCTGATTTTGAAAATCCTTGGATTGCAGCCCATGCACGGGTGGGCTCTCAGCCAGAGGTTGAAGCAGGTCTCCGGCGATGTGTTGCAGGTCAGCGAAGGGTCATTGTATCCGGCGCTGCATAAGCTGGAGCAGCAGGGCTGGATCAAGGCGGAGTGGAAGGCAAGCGACAATAACCGGCGGGCGAAGTTTTATTCTCTGACTCGGCTTGGGACAAGGCAACTGGCCAAGGAGACGGCGAATTGGGACCGGCTGTCGAACGCTATATCGAGTGTGGTCCGACTTACGGAGGTATAGGCGATGCGGGTTGAACACTGGCTGTATATGATTCCTCTGCGGCTGCGTTCGCTGTTTCGCCGCGACAGTGTCGATGGGGAGCTGGAAGAGGAACTGCGCGACCATGTTGAGCGGCAGACAGAAAACAACATAGCGCGTGGAATGAAGCCCGATGAAGCGCGACGGGCGGCGCTGATTGCGCTGGGCGGGATTGAACAGCGGAGACAGGAATGCCGCGAAACGCGCGGGGTGCATTGGCTGGAGGACCTGGGGCGGGATTTGATTTTTGCGTTGCGTGCGATGATGCGCAATCCGGGATTTACGGCTGCGGTTGTGCTGATTATTGCGTTGGGGATCGGTGCGAATACGGCGATTCTCAGCACTGATTATGCATTGCTGTTTCGCAGGCTGCCGTATAAGGATCCGGGGCAACTGGTGGAGGTTTTCCAAAAGAGCCTTAGCAACGAATCGGCAGACAGGATGCAGGTTGCGCCTGCAAATTTTCTCGATTGGCAGAACGACGGTAAAGCATTCGAGGGGTTTGGCGCGTGGGAGACTTCGAGCTTCAACCTCAGCGGCGGTGACAATCCTGAGCGCGTTATCGCTGCAAAGATTTCATCGGGTTTGCTTGGCGTTCTGGGGGTTGAGCCGATGCTGGGCCGCGGGTTTCAGAGCGGTGAAGATGCGCCGGGCCGGGATTCGGTGCTGATTCTAAGTTACGGACTGTGGAAGCGGCGATTTGGCGGAAGCAGCGATGTGATTGGAAAAACAATTCGGGCAAACGATCGGACATACACCGTGATAGGCGTGATGCCGGAGGGATTTCGATTTCCAATTGGATGGGTTGCGAACGATGTGGAGTTATGGACGCCGCTGGCTCTTGACGGCGCTCAGCGAGGGAGCAGGAAAGACATTGTGCTGGATGTAGTGGCGCGTCTGCGGCCCGGAGTTTCGATTGCGCAGGCGCAGGCAAGCCTTGATGGTGTTGCGCGGCAACTGGCACAGGCTTATCCGGAGACAAACAAGGATTGGGGCGTCAATTTGATGGCTCTTGGCGATAGGGGCGTCAGCGATTTTCGCGGGCTGTTTGTGCTGCTCTCAATCGCTGTGGGCCTGGTGCTGGTGGTGGCTTGCGCCAATGTAGCAAATCTCCTGCTGGTGAGGGGGATGGAGCGGCAGAAGGAATTTACATTGCGGACGGCGTTGGGGGCGCGACGAGGGCGACTGGTGCGCCAACTATTGACCGAGGGAATTCTGCTTTCGGTGGCTGGAGGACTGCTTGGAATCGGGCTTGGATATTGCGGTACGCGAATTCTTGCAGCGGTGGCGCCGACGATGGTTTTGCCGGATTTGAAACACCTGGATCTGAATGCGCGGGTGCTGGGGATTTCACTGGGGTTGTCGGTGATAACCGGGGTTTTGTTCAGTGTGCTTCCGGCGCTGTCGCTCTCCAGGATTTCTGTTCAGGGCGCTTTGCGCGCAAACAGCCGGTCGAGTTCCGGAACGGTTCGAGGCAATCGTCTGAGGGCGGCACTGGTCAGCGCGGAAGTCGCGCTCACGCTCGCGCTACTGCTGTGCGCAGGCGATATTCTCAACAGCTTCTTCTCGTATATGAGCATCGATCCAGGATTCGATTCTAGCAATGTTTTGACCATGCGCATGTCGCTGTCGAAGAGCAAGTACGGCCAAGCGCGGGCGAAGAGGGACTTTATCAACGCGGCTGTGGAGCAGCTTGGATCGATACCGGGAGTGAGCGTTGCGGCTGCGGGAAGCGGTGCGCCGATGGAGCAGACAGGTTCTGTTTACCGGTTTCATCTCGCGGGGAAACAGGTAGCAGACGCATTTGAAATGACCTCGCTTGCGGAGTATTTCCGCATTACTCCTGACTACTTTCGCGCTACGGGAATTGCGCTGGTTCGCGGCCGTGGACTGATGGCTTCAGACACAGAGAGCAGCTCCCCGGTTGCGGTGGTGAATGAAACATTTGCGCGCAAGAAGTTTGGCAGCGACGATGCGATTGGCAAAAGAATTCTTCTCGATGGCGATGTCAACGAATCTGCGGCAGCGAAGACTGGAGGGCCTGCGCTGGAAATTGTGGGAGTGGTGCGCGATACCAAGGAGTATGGGCTGTTCCAAATCACGCCGCAGATGATTTACGTTCCGATGGCGCAGGATCCTGAAGCAGTGATTTCGCTGCTGGCGAAGACGACGGTGGAGCCGGGAAGCGTTGCGCCGGAGGTGGTGCGCAGGCTGGCCAAGATCGACGCGGATCAGCCGGCGTATAGAGTGCGCAGTCTTAAGGAAGTTTTTGAAGAGGAACATGCGTTCTTCCGTTTCAACACCATGCTGCTCGCTGTTTTTGCAGCGATGGCGCTGATCCTTTCGCTGATTGGGATTTATGGCGTGATGGCATATGCGGTCAGCCAGCGTGCACGGGAGTTCGGGATTCGCATGGCATTGGGGTCGCCGCAGCATATGATCCTGGGACTGGTGCTGAGACAGGGTGCGTGGATGAGCCTGACTGGGATGGCGCTTGGAGTGACGCTTGCGTGGCCGGCGACGCGGTTGTTGGCTCGCGCTCTCAAGGACTCGATGTATTTGACACTGGTCCAGTCTGGGCGAATCGTATTTCCGGCGCTATGCGGCGCAATGGCGCTGGCCATGACGCTCGCATGCCTACTGCCGGCACGGAAGGCAACGAAGGCCGATCCAATGGACGCGTTGCGCTCCGAATAAAACGCGGAGTTGGAAGACGCGGATATTTGCTGAAACAATTCTCAGATTCGCCACTTGACAATCGATAGTCGAATGTCTACTATCGCTTTCAAGTCGAGGGTAGAATGTCTTCTATGGCGAAACAGGCACAGCAAAAGGTTGGTTTATTGCAGGGAACGCTGGACATGCTGGTATTGAGGACGCTTCTTTATGGGCCGGCTCACGGTCACCAGATTGGGAAGCACATTCAACGGACCACGAATGAATTCTTGCAGATGCAGCATGGATCGCTCTATCCCGCATTGCATCGTTTGGAAGAGCGGGGATGGGTGAGCGCCAAGTGGGAGATGGCTCCGGACAAAAACAGGGAGTTTAAATATTACCGGCTGACTGATAAGGGCAGGAAGCAGTTGCTGGTGGAGGAATCGCAGTGGAAGCAGATGGCCGAGGCAGTGGCGCGCGTGATGTGGCCCGCGGCCGAGGAGAGCTGAGATGAAATGGTGGCAGATCAGGAAGAGAGACGCCGACCTGGAGCGGGAGTTGCGCTCCGATCTGGAACTGGAAGAGGAAGAGCAACGGGAGAGCGGCGCATCAGCGGAGGAAGCGCACTACGCTGCGCGGCGCGCGTTTGGGAACGTGGCCCTGGTCAAGGAACAGACACACGAGGCGTGGGGCTGGACGCGAGTCGAACGATTGGTGCAGGACTTTCGTTACGCGCTGCGACAGCTCGCGAGATCGCCAGGATTTGCCGCCGCTGCCATCTTTACGCTTGCGCTGGGCATCGGCGCATCGACATCGATCTTCTCAGTAGCGGATGCAGTGCTGCTCCGTCCTCTCCCGTATCCGAATCCGGGGCAACTGGTGCGGGTCTGGGAACAAATGCCGAACGGCAGCAGGCCCAACTTTGCCGAATCCAATTTCGAAGATTTCCTTACGCGGAACGACACATTTGCGAACCTGGCTGCGTATGGATACGGCCTTGAATCCGTTTCCGGTGGCAGCGAACCAGTTCGAGTGAATGTCGCGGTTGTCTCAAGCGGTTTCTTCCCCACACTCGGCATCCAGCCGCAGCGCGGCCGACTGTTTATGGCGGACGAGCTGCGGCCTCATGGCGCGCCGGCATTGATTGTCAGCTATGGGTACTGGCAGCGCTACCTTGGGAGTGCGACGGATTTATCAAAGGCCCACTTGAATTTCGAAGGAGAATCGTACCAGGTGGTTGGGGTGATGCCGCCAGGTTTTGATTTCCCCTCGGGTGTGGCTGCATGGCTCCCGCGCGAGCTGGATCCTCCGGACCCCAGTCGCACAGGACATAATTGGCGGGTTGTTGGCCGGGTACGCGACGGCACCACAGTTGCGCAGGCGCGCGCCAACCTGAGTGCGATTGCGCACGGCATTCGAAATCAATATGGCACGCAGGTGGACCTGAGCGATGCCGCTGTTGTGCCGCTGGCGGAAGCCACGGTTGTCAATGTGCGGAGCGCTCTGCTGACTCTTCTTGGAGCTGTCGGGCTGCTGCTGCTGGTCTCTTTCGCGAACGTTGCTGGACTGCTGTTAGCGCGAACATCGGCACGCCGCAAAGAGCTCGCAATCCGTTCCGCGCTTGGAGCGGGGCGTGGGCGTTTGGTTCAGCAATTTCTTGCCGAGTCGTTTGTGCTTTCGCTGGCGTCGGGGATTCTGGGTGTGCTGATGGCGACCGGTTGCATTCGACTTCTGCCTCTCATTCTGCCTGCGGATTTGCCACGGCGGGAAGGGATCGCCGTCAATTCGGCCGTGCTCCTTTTTGGTCTTGCGCTCTCGGTGATGGTTGCTGTCGCACTTGGGCTTTTCGCAGCGTGGAGAGCGGGTGGGAGCGACCTGCAAGACGCGTTGAACGCGGGAGCTCGCAGTCATACAGGGTCAAGCGCGAGTCAACGGCTGCGTAGTGTTTTGGTGGTCGGTGAAATCGCGATTACGCTGGTCATCCTGGTGGGAGCCGGCTTGCTTGGACGGAGCTTTTACCGGCTCATCTCTACAAATCCTGGTTTCCAAACAGAGAATCTGATCACCATGGAATTCTCGTCTCCGGTTTCGCTTGGAGGAGACGGGCTGACGCAGGCTGTAGTGGAGCGCCAGGCTCACCTGCTCGACACGATTCTGGAACGACTGAGCACAATACCTGGTACTGAAAGCCTGGGATTGACGGGCGCGGTTCCGGTGGCGGCGGGCGACAATTTGCCGGAAGGCACTTTTCTTCTCCTGAATGGCCGCAACCCGCCTGTCGATTTTCATGAATTCGGTCGCATGGCACAGAATGCCTCGCAAACCGGGCATGCCATGTACGCTGTCGGATCGGAGGGGTACTTCAAAACTCTGGGTATTCCGATTATCCGCGGCCGCATGTTCAAGGACGAGGACACCGTGAATGCGGTTCATGTCGCGCTGATCAGCCAAGCGCTGGCACGCCGGCGATGGCCGAGTCAGGACCCGATTGGGCAGACCATTGAGTTCGGCAATATGGACGGCAATCTGAAGCCACTTACCGTCATTGGTATTGTCGGTGACGTGCGCGTACGGGGCATCAATGCACCGCCGGATTCCGTTATCTATGTCGATTATCGGCAGCGCGGAATGGGCTCGAACACGACGCCGACGATTCTGGTGCGGACGACCGCACCGGAAAGCGAGATCATTTCTCCTGCCCGCAATATCTTCCACGATCTGGCTCCCGAAGTCCCGGTTAAGTTCTCGACGTTCAGCGAGCAGATGGGCAGTTGGCTCGCTGGCCGGCGCTTTCTTCTTCTTCTGGTGGGGCTCTTTGCGACTGCGGCCCTGGCGCTCGCGGCAGTCGGACTCTACGGAGTGGTCGCCTTTTTTGTCACGCGCCGCACACAGGAGATTGGGATTCGCATGGCGGTTGGCGCACAGAAAAGCGATGTTCTTCGTTTGGTTCTGGGAGAAGGCGTGCGCTTAGCCGGCTTGGGAATTGCAGTGGGCATTGTGGCGTCTCTTGCAATCACGCGGCTTGTGGCCAGTCTTCTCTTCGGCATCAGTACTACTGACCCGCTCACATTTGCGGGCGTCGCGGTCGTTCTTTTTCTTGTTGCGCTGGCCGCGACCTATATTCCCGCGCGTCGCGCGATGCGCGTTGATCCAGTAACTGCGTTGAGATATGAATAGACGCCCTCGTGCGCCGAAGGCCAAAGCTGTAACGCGGGGATGTGGACCGCCGCTGAGGAGAGCTGAGATGAAATGGTGGCGGATGAAGAAGAGGGACGCGGACCTGGAGCGGGAGTTGCGCTGCGATCTGGAACTGGAAGAAGAGGAGCAGCGGGCAAACGGCGTGGGAGCGAATGAAGCCCGCTACGCTGCTCGACGCGCGTTTGGCAACCCTGCGCTGATTCGTGAACAGACTCGCGCTACATGGTCCTGGAACTGGGTTGAATCGCTTGCACGCGAAATGCGCTTTAGTTTTCGCACGCTTCGGCGCACGCCGGGCTTTACTGTCATTGCAGTTTTGGTGATGGCGCTGGGGATCGGCGCGAATGTCGTGCTGTTCACAGTGGTGCGTGGGGTGTTGCTCAAGCCGCTGCCGTTCAGCGAGCCTGATCGGCTGACCATGCTTTACGAGTGGGGCCGACAGGAAAACGGCGCGGCTGAGTACAACATGGTTTCCGGCGGCATGTATAGCGAGTGGAAACGGCAGAACCAGACTTTCGATAGTCTTGCGCTGGCGCGAAGCATACGGGTGGGACTTTCCGGATCGGGTGGGCAACTGCCGGAGAAGCTGAAGAGCGGGGAGTTTTCATGGGACTTGCTTCCCACGCTGGGCGTGCAGCCCGCGCTGGGGCGCAATTTTGCGCCGGCCGATGACAGCCCGGCGGCTAACGGGACGGTGATTTTGAGTTGGGGATTATGGAAGCGGCGGTTTGGCGGCGATCGAGGAATTCTCAACCAGACGATTTATCTGGATGCACAACCATACACGGTGATTGGCATCATGCCGGCATGGTTCGATTTTCCCGGCCCGGCTACGCAGCTATGGACACCGGTCTTTCACGATTTGACCGAGGAAGAGATGAAGTCGTACAGCCAGCATATGTTTCGCGTGGTGGGGCGGCTGAAGCCGGGGGTGAGCGCTGCGCAGGGCGTGGCCGATCTGAGCCTGATCTCACGTCGCATTCATGATGCCCATCTCAGCGATCCATTTGTGTTCAGAAATGCGAGCAGCCGGCCGCTGCTCGATCACATTGTGGGCGACATCAAGAAGCCGCTTTATGTGCTGCTGGAGGCGACTTGCTGTTTGCTGTTAATTGCATGCCTCAACGTGGCTAACCTGCTGGTGGCGCGGGCAGCGGCGAGGCGTAGGGAGCTGGCCATTCGCACTGCACTGGGTGGGGGGTGGTTGCGACTGATACGCGAGCGGCTGATGGAGAGCGTTCTGCTTACGGCATCGGGAGGTGCTCTGGGCCTTGTCCTGGCAGCGGCGGCGCTCACGTGGCTGGAACATACGCGCGCGGACATGAGCCGCATTGAATCAATCCACATCGACGGCGTGGTTGCAGCGTTTACTGTCGGAGTGATCGTGGTGTGCGCACTGTTTTCAGGATTGATTGCTGCGTTCAGCGCTGGCCACAAACGCGTGCTGAGCGCACTGCATGAGTCGTCGCGCTCGGTGAGCGGGGGGCAGGGGCGAGCCGCGTTGCGTAAAGGGTTGTTGATGGTTGAGGTGGGGCTGACCGTGGTGTTGTTGATTGGCGCCGGGCTGCTGCTGAAGAGCTATGAACGGCTGCGCTCGAACGACATGGGTTGCAGCACGAACGGCGTGCTCACCATGCACCTGGGGCTGCCGGATGCGCGCTATGCCAAGGGAGCCGCGCGCGCTAACTTCTTCGACACGCTGCTGGAACGTGTGCGCGAACTGCCCGGCGTGGATGCGGCGGGGTTTGTCACGGTCCCGCCGGGACAGGGATATTGGAACGATTGGGGATTCACGATTGTCGAACACCCGCCGTTGGCGCAAGGCAAGGGTCTGGGCGCCATCAACCGCTGGGCCGATCCGAAGTACTTCGGGGCAATGGGAATTCCGATTTTGCGCGGGCGCACGTTTGATGCCGGGAAGCGACTGGATGCGGCCAATGAAGCGGTGATCAGCCAGTCGTTCGCGGATCAGTATTTTCCCGGCGAGGACCCCATCGGCAAGCACCTGAACGTCCAGCTTGGACCTCGCATTGAGATTGTCGGTATTGTCGGCGATACGCGCTACGCGATCGGGGAAACGCCGAAGCCCATGATGTACTTCCCGATCGATGCAGGCGTCGAAACTGTAGGCACGCTGGTGATTCATTCACGTCACAACGTGGAGCAATATGCTTTGCCGGTGCAGCACATTGTCGCCCAGATGGACAGCGATCTTCCCGTTTCCGACGTGCTTACAATGGACCAGTTGCTGGGCAAGCAGACGTTTGACCGGAGCTTTAATGCGACGCTGCTTACGGGGTTCGCAACGCTGTCGCTGCTGCTGGCTGCGGTGGGGCTGTTCGGCGTGATGTCGTACATTGCGGCGCAACGGACGACTGAGATCGGCATCCGCATCGCGCTGGGGGCAAAGCGCGAACAGGTGATGCGGAAGATGTTGCTGGATGGGATGAGGCCGGCGATCTTTGGGCTGGTTGCGGGACTGGCGGCAAGCTTGGAGGCGGGACGTCTGATGGGCGATCTGCTCTATGAGGTCAGGCCACTTGATCCGGTGGTTTACGGCGTCGTTGCGGTAGCGCTGCTTGCGGTGGCGGCGATGGCTTGTGTTGTTCCCGCGTGGCGCGCATCGCGGCTCGATCCGGTGCAGGCGTTGAGGAGCGAATAAACGAAGCCCCGAAGTGCAACCGCAGGTCCATCGACTCGCTGCGCTCGCTCAGAATGACAGTTCATTTCTGATACAAACTTCTGAGACGCCATTCAGAATGACAGGTCATTTCGATACGAACTTCTGAGACGCCACATTAGTATGCCTGCAACTGGTCTAGCGGCAGGCGGACGCGGAAGCAGGTTGAGCCGGGCTCGGATTTTACGCTGAGGTGGCCGCGGTGCTTGCGAACGATGCGCATGGCGTTGTCGAGGCCGAGGCCGAGGCCCTGGCCGGGCGGCTTGGTGGTAAAGAAGGGCTCGAAGACGCGGTTCTGAAGTTCGGGCGGAATGCCGGGGCCAGTATCCCAGATTTCGACCAGCAGCATTTCCGGTTCAAGGCGACAGGTGAGGCGAAGGTCGCCGCAGTTGCCGAGGGCGTCAAGCGCATTCTCGATCAAGGCGGTCCAGACCTGGTTGAGTTCGCTGCCGTAGGCGCTGATGCGGGGCAGTCCGGGCTGGTAATCGCGTGTGACGTGGACCCTGGTCATACGCGACTGGAACATCTGCAAGGTGGCGTCGAGGCCGGCGGGGACATCGACTTCAAGGATGGGGGCGCGGTCCATATAGGAGTAGGTTTTGACGGCGCTGATGAGGTCGAAGATGCGGGCGGTGGAGTGGACGAGGGTGTCGACCGAGCGCTTGGTGCGCAGGAAGCGGGCGAAATATCCCAGCGAGACAATGGTTGCTTCGACTCCCAGGAGGGACGTCAGGTCATCGAGTTCGGCGATGGAGACGTTCTGCTCGGCGAACTGGGGCGCAATGTCCCAGGGCTGGTCGGCGCCGTGGGTGGCAAGCCAGGCGCGAAGGGCCTCTTCGCGGGCGATGAGGTCGGCTGCGGATTGCGCGCCGGGATCGACGACGCGGCTCAGGACATCCTGTTCCCAGGCTTGAACGGCCTCGATCTGCTGCTCGGAAAGACAGAGGTTAACCAGCTTGAAGCGGTTCTGGCGGTTGGCGCGCAGTTCAGTGACCAGGCTGGAGGCGGCGCGCTGGGCGGCAGAGGCGGGATTGTTGAGTTCATGGGCCAGGTTGCCGGCCAGCTTGCCGAGGGCGTTTAGTTTTTCAGCCTGCTGCTCGATGCGGGTGACTTCGCGGACACGGTCGAGGAGCGTAGAGACGACCCGTTGGGCCATGGACGGGATGGCCTGGAGCATCTCAGGGAAGAGCGACTTGTGAATGAGCAGCGCCCAGACGGGGGAGACGGCGAAGCCCTGCCCGCCGGAGGCTTTCATGCGCGAGAAAGGGAGCAAGCCGGTCATCTGTCCGGCGCGGCCAATGAACAGCTCCATGGGGCCGCCGCTATGACGGCGTACGTGAAGTTCGCCCTTTAAGATGAGGATCATGCGGTCGGCTGGGTTGCCCTCTTCAAAGAGGATGTCACCGGGCTGCGCGACAACTTCTTCACCGTGGTGGGCGAGCCAGAGACGGTCTTCGAGGGGTAGGCCTTGCAGGGGCGTGATGTGCTCGATCGCAGCGGCGATCTCTTCCGGCGGAGTGGGACAGGCAGGCGGGGTGAGGGCTGGGGAAGGGGAAAGCATCCGGGGAACCTCCAGGGTGCACCTTCAGGATACCCCACTGGCCGTGGGGGCGAACGGCGCTTGTGGCGCCGCCGCTCTTTTCCTTGATGTAGACTAAAGCGACTCAGATCAAATCCTTGGATGGAATGGTTATGAATCTCAAGCGCTTTCGTATTGCCGTCGTGTTGCACATCGTCCTCTTTTCCGCCGCATGCGTGAGCGCGGGTGCACAGGCCGCTTCACCGGCGGTCCAGTCCGCAAGCCAGGCTCCCGCTGTTCACAGCGCATGGACGGTTCAGGAGTTCATGGTGCCGATGCGGGATGGCGTCCATCTGCAGACGACGGTGATTCGCAAGGCTGGCGATACACGCACACTGCCGATTCTGCTGCGCAGGACGCCTTACGGGGTTCCTACGCAGGAGACATTTGACACGATGGCCGTCAAGCAGCATGATGACGGTTTGCCGGTCAACCTGCGCGAATTGGCTGCCGATGGGTATATTTTTGTTGTCCAGAATCTGCGCGGGCGTTTCAAGTCAGAGGGAACTTTTCTGCTGACTTCGCGCTACGACGCCAACGATCCGACGCAAGCCAACGAAACCAACGATGCCTACGACACCATCGACTGGCTCATCAAGAACGTGCCCAACAACAACGGGCGGGTGGGCATTTTTGGAGTATCGTACGACGGGCTGACCGCGGGGCTGACGCTGCTGCATCCTCACCCAGCACTGAAGGCGGTGAGCGAGCAGGCGTCGCCGGTGGACCAGTGGATGAACGACGACGATCACCGTTACGGCGCGCTTCGCGAGAGCTACAGCTTTGAATATGCGGTGCTGGAAGAGGCGGACAAGAACAAGAATACCAACTTCGAATTCGATACTTACGATACTTACGAGTGGTACCTCAATGCCGGTCCGCTGCAAACTCTCAACGACAAGTATCTGCATCGCTCGCTCCCTTACTGGAACGATGAGATGGCTCACCCAAACTACGATGAGTTCTGGAAAAAGGAGGCTTGGGTTAACCAGCTTCATTCTTCGACCGTGCCGAATTTGAATGTGGCGGGGTTCTGGGATCAGGAAGATCCGTGGGGGCCTTGGCAGATCTTCAGGCACGCCGGCGAACACGATCCGGACTCAACCAACTTCATGGTTGCGGGACCGTGGTTTCACGGCGGATGGCACGCGGGGGATGGCGACAGCCTGGGCCCTTTGTCCTTTGGCGGGCACAAGACCGCGCTGGAGTTTCGCCAGCAGATTGAGGCGCCGTTTTTCCGCCATTATCTGCACGAATCCGGCGATAAACTCGCATGGAAGGTTACGACTTTTGAAACCGGATCAAACCAGTGGAAGACTTATTCAGCGTGGCCTCCTGCGGGCACCAAGACGACGAATCTCTACCTGCTTGCCGACGGAACGCTTTCGTTCAACGCACCGACGGAGGCGAAGGCTTCGCGCGAGTATGTTTCCGACCCAGCGAACCCGGTTCCTTATCGAGCACGGCCGATTTCGCCGACCTATCCGCTGCCGGAATGGCGATTCTGGGAGGTTGCGGATCAGAGGTTTGTCGATCATCGTCCTGACGTGCTGACCTATGTCAGCGCGCCGCTGGATCATGATTTGGTGGTCAGCGGGCCGGTGGCTGCAAAGCTGTGGGCGTCAAGCTCAGGCACCGACTCGGACTTTGTGGTGAAGCTGATCGACGTGTTCCCTGAAACAGGCCAGAAGAGCGCCATCAACTCCACTGCCTTTGCGAACTCGCTGAATGGATATGAGCTTCCGATTGCGATGGAGGTGAGGCGCGGCCGGTTCCTGAAGAGCTTCGAACATCCGGAGCCGCTTACCGCGAATCAACCGGCGGAGTGGGATGTGCCGCTGCGCGATCGAGACCATGTTTTTCTGAAGGGACACCGCATCATGGTGCAAGTGCAGTCGACATGGTTCCCGCTCATCGATCGCAATCCGCAGCAGTATGTGAAGAGCATCAACGATGCCACGGCGAGCGACTTTGTGAAGGCGACGGAACGGGTGTGGTCGAGCGCGAGCATGCCGTCGCGGATTGAGCTGCCGGTGGTGAGGTGAAAAACGGTGAAGAAGTGAAGGAGTGAATTAGTGAAGTAGTGAAAATAGTGAAGAAGTGAAAAAGTGAGGTAGTGATGAAGTGAAAGAGCGTATCGCTACCAGCCCATCTGGTGCATGCGTTCCTGGATGATGGCGCTGTAGTGGCTCATGCGCTCGGGCTTTCGCTTGAGGGGAGCGGGGAGAATGGCGGCGAGCTGTGCGGACTCTTCGCGGGTGACGTTGCGGGCGGAGGTTTTATCCCAGGTGCGGCAGGCTGCTTCCGCACCGTAAACGCCGGGGCCCCATTCAACCACGTTGAGGTAAAGCTCGAGAATGCGCTGCTTGCCGAGAACAAATTCGGCGACTGGAACCAGCGTGAACTCCGCGCCTTTGCGCAGAATGGAGCGGCCGGTTCCGAAGAACAGATTCTTTACGAGTTGCTGCGTGATGGTGGAACCACCGCGGATGCGACGATCGCCTTCGAGGTCGTCTTCCGCGGCGATCTCCATCGCTTGCCAATCGAAGCCGTGGTGCTGATAGAAGCGCGCGTCCTCAGCGGCGATGACGGCGTGCTGGAGGTTGGGCGAGATTTGGCTGAGCGGAACGAATTCGTACCGCTCCCGGTAAGGCTTTCCGTGGATGAATGCCTGGAGGTGGCGCTCGATGTGGACGGCGGTGGTTGGTGGGTCGATCCACTTGGCGGCCACCAGGGTGAGCGCGGCAAGCGACCAGATCGCCAGGATGCAGATCATGAGCCACTTGATTAGTGACCGGAGGAGATGCTTCCGTGGTGGCGGAATGGGTTGCGCGTCCGGCGTTGGCGGTGTTTCTGTCACACTTCAGAATAACCACCTGCGGTGCAGCAGACGGCACCTGCGGTGCGGCAGACGCTCGCGGGAGGTTCGCATGGGCTTGGTTGCGTCCGGCCCGTTCCGCAGAAAGTTACAAAAGCATGTTCTTCGACTTCGCTACGCTACGTTCAGAATGACAGGGGCACAGGGTCTTGTGCGGTTACGGGGCCGGCTCCAACGTGACCAGAACAATGTCGTTGCTGTTCATTGGAATCATGAGATCCAAACTGCCGTCTTTTTCACTGCGCACGGTCTGATCTTTCTCTGGCACGTCCCGGGTCAGTTCATTCAGGTGCGCAACCTGGGGCGCAGTGAGGTTTTGAGGTGCTCCCAACTCGAGGTAGGCGGTGTAAGCGTCGTTGGCGTGGTATCCGGTGCGGAAGACGCGGAGATGATAAGCAGCGTTCGGAACGAGGTGCTCCACCTTCAGCGCCACGGATGCGGCCGGATGCGAGGGAATCACTTTTGAAAAGAAAGGCCGGTTGCTCACATCCTGATGGGGCTGCTCAAAATCCCATACCACCGCGTCGAAGCGCTTGCCATCTGTCGCGAGCATGGATTGGTTATCGTCGGAGAGCACTGCGTTTCCGTGGAGCGCATGGAGGTACTTGTACGCGAAGAACACGGGCTTGCGAATGCCTTCGCGATTCAGAAGGCCGAAACCTCCCTGAAACGAGGCCGTGGGCGGCCCGGGCTCCTCAAACAAATCTGTATAGGTCCAGTAGCTCATGCCCTGCGCCAGACCCTGCGCGGCTTTGAGCTTGCTCAGGACATACGGGGCGCTGATGTACGAGTCATGGACAAGGTCTCGCGGAGTGTAGCTGGTGCTCCACTCAGTGAAATAGAGGGGGAGATTGGGAAAAGATGAGGCGGAAATCTGCTGGCGAACGCGGCGCACGTCGCCTGTGATTGCATCCGGAGAAGGAGAGAGCTTGGTATCGTCTTTCCCGTTTTCATCCAGGAATCCGCCGTCGACTCCGTAGGTGTGGGTGGAGACAAAATCGACCGCTGCACCGCTCTGCTTTACGTGCGCGAGAAATTCCGGCACCCATGCTGCGCCCGCAGTGGAGGGGCCTCCCACACGCAATGCCGGATCGATTGATTTGATGGTGTTCGATGACAGGTCAAAGAGCTCGAAGTAAGCTTTCTGGTCAGCGCCCTCCCAGAAGCCGGAAAGGTTGGGCTCGTTCCATACTTCGAAATACCAGGTGCGCACTTCGTCGCGCCCATAACGGTCTTCGATATGACGGGTGAATGCGGCCACAAGGTCGCGCCAGCCCTCCGGGTTGGGATGCGAGGTATTGCCTTGCCAGTAAAAGATGCTATTTTTGGACGTTGCCAGCGCCTGGGGCGTAAACCCGAGTTCAACAAATGGCTTGATGTGGCGGGCCAGCAGGTCGTCATAGAGTTGGTCAATCTTTGTCCAGTTGTAGACCGTCTTTCCGTTCTCAATTCGTACGGTGCCCAACACGTCGTGAAAAATGGCGTGGAATCGCAGGTAGCGGAATCCGAGTTCATCGACGGCAAGCTTGAGCTGCGCCTGGCTGTCGTCCCGGATCAGGGTGCCTGGGTAGTCTGACCCGACCGAGAGATCAAAGAAATGGTCGACGGGTCCGCTGGTGCGATTGATGTCGGCCACGATCGGGCGCGAAGGGAGTTGTTGCGACCAGGCGGCGGCGGGAAGGCTAACAGCTAAAAACAAAGCAATCCTGAAGTGAGGAGTTATAGATGACGGCGAGATCATTGCTCAAATCTAATTTGGATTGCGTTGCCGCGTCCACAGGAGTGCAGGGGGGAATCTTAGAGACTGACTAAAGAGACTTTATGCCGTGGCTTCTGCTCCCACAAGTTGGCTTTGCGTTAAGTTCAGGCGCCGCTCGTTCTGGCGATGCAATCCGCCGGTTGCAATGCCCGGCACAATTGCGAACAGCGGATGGCGCGCTAGCTGCTGATCTGTGCCGACCGCGTGCATACAAATGCATTCAAGATATCGCACGCGATTCTTGCGGAAATGCTCGGAGAGGGATGTCCAACGGTAACCACGACGGCGGGCATTCTAAAAGAAGAGGGACTTATCAAATACTCGCGCGGAAAAATACAAATCCTCGACGTTGCTGGGCTCCGAAGGGCCGCATGCGAATGCTACAGCGTGATTGAACATCACCTCGACAGCTACACGGAGTTTGATTCAGGAATTACCGTATAGGCTCCATTGCCGTGACGATTGCGGCTGATCGTCAACCGGCAGCGGTCGCATCCGAATGCCCTGGAAAGTACCACTCTGCCCGTTTTGTCGGCCTACTTCAAATGTGCAGCACAGGTTGGGTCGGCGATCTCGACGCGACGATTCTTTGCTCGCCCTGCGTCGGACGTGTTGTCTGCAATCGGCCGGGTCTTGCCAAAGCCTTTGGCAGTGAGCCTGCCGGGGGCGATCCCATGCTGTGTGAGCCAGGCGGCGATTGCCTGGGCGCGCGCCTCGGAGAGCGTTTGATTGTAGGCATCGCCGCCTACGTTATCGGTGTGTCCCTGGATTTCGATCTTCTGCGTGGGATTCTTCTTCAACAGGTCAAGAATCTGCATTAACACAGGATCGCTGTCCGGTTGAATGGTGGATTTGTTGAAGTCAAAGAGCACGCCGTAGATTGCTACGTGGCAGTTGGTTTTGAGGTTGCTGCCGAGGTCTTTGTTGGCGGCGCCGGCGTCGGCGACACGGATCTCGGGGAATTCACTTTTGTAGAGTGTGGCCCACAGGTTGCGGCCGTTCTGAGAGTAGTGGGCGGTGAGGGAAACGTTTTGGCGGTCATAGAGGATGGTCCAGCCGGCTTTGGTGAGCGCATCGCGATAGGCGACGTGAAAGAGGCTGTCGGACATGCCGTCGGGGGGCAGGCGGTAGGTTTTGATAATCGATGATGGAGCTACGAGTTCGGGTTCGGTAACGCCGGTGATGGCCACGCGGAAGGGGTCGGTGTCCGCGACGCTGCTGCGGAATTGCCACCCGGGCAACGGGCCCAGCCAGGGGAAATTGCCCACAGTAGCGCTGACAGGTTCAGGAGTTGCGGCGGGTGGTTTCAGGGTGAAGGTAAAGGGAATCGGCGCAGCTTCAACGATGTCCACCGCGGCGCGTTCCGGGCCGAGCGGGTCGGTTTCGGCCCATGCCTCAACTCCGTCTTTCTGGTAGTGAACAAACATCAGGAGTCCTCCGGCGGACCATTGATGCACGATGGTCCAGCCGTTGGCGAGGAAGGCCGGCTTGATGATGGCCCAAACAGCTTCGTTGGTCATGGCTCCGGTGAGGATGACGGGAAATTGCCAATGCTTTCCGCGGACCATCCTGCCCAGGGGACCCATTCCATTGTTTCCTGTCGGCATCTGCATTTCGGTCCAGGGCTCGTAGGTGATGCGGTAGGGCTTGCCCAGCTTGTTGAGGAAGCTGAGCTCGGGCGGGATCGGCTTTTCCTGCGCCTGGAAGGGAATGGTTGTGAAAACAAGCAACGCGGTGACGATCGCGAAGCGCAGACGGAATGGGGCCGTCGGGGAGAGCAAAAGACGAGGTTCGTGCATATATACCTCAGAGTCTTTGAAGGGTAACATGCAGGACGTGCATCTTGTTTTTGTCTGCGTTTGTGCCCGAATTGATCTGAATCGGCAAGGCTGCCCTGGGGCGATTTCTTTCCGTTGGCTGGTGATCGTCGATCGGCTGGAAGGTCAGGTGCGGTAACCTTAAATCAAGCTTCACTCCCGAGGGAACGCTGCAAAAAACAGGCCCACCGCGGTACGGGTCGGGCTTGGGCGTTGCCATGTTCCGGCGGCCACCGGCTATGATGGGAAACACGCGAGACGAGGAAACATTTTGAACGGATGGATAGGCGGGCGGTTGCGGGCTGTGCCGGTGCTGGTGTGGATGGTGCTAATTGCGCTGGCATTGCGCGTAGCGGTGATTCCGTTCGACACAATCGAGAATTTAATGGGTGCGGACCACGTCATGCTTCACGTCTGGGCGCCGGGGAATGTGGCGCGCTCAATCGTTGCCGGGCGGGGTTTCGGAAGCTCCTTCTTCTCTGACCAACCGGGCGCGACGACTCCTCCGGTATTCCCGTATGTCGTGGCAGTTTTCTTCCGGCTCTTCGGTGTGTATAACTCGCAATCGATTTTTGCGATTCACGTGTTTGATTCCGTGATTAATTCTCTGGCTTGCATTCCTATACTTTTTATCGCCCGGCGGAGCTATGGGCCACGAATGGGCCTGTGGGCGGCGTGGGCCTGGGTGTTTTTCCCCTATGGCATCTACTTTTCGGCGGCATGGGCCTGGAGTACGCACCTGCTGCTGCTTGGCTTGTTGTGGCTGTTGTATCTTGCGCAGGAGATGGAGGTCTCGCCGCGGATTGGCTTGTGGGCTGGCTTCGGGCTGCTCGCGGGCGTCACGGCGCTGGATGAACCCTCGGTGCTGATCGTGATTCCGTTTTTGCTGGCTCTGGCCGCCTTGAGGCTGGCGCTCGCCGGCAAGCGCTGGGTGGTGCCGGGGGTGGTGGCTTCAGTTGCGCTGGCGGCCGCTATCTCACCCTGGTTGATTCGTGACGCGGTTGTGTTTCACAAATTCATTCCGATCCGCGGCAACATGGGGCTTGAGCTATGGTTGGGGAACAACGGGCAAAATGTGCGCTGGGTGAGCGATGATCTGAACCCGCTGAATAACCAGGCGGAGCTGGCTGAATACAATCGCGTGGGCGAAGTCGCCTACATGGAACACAAGGAACGCCAGGCGAAGGAATACATCCACGACCATCGCGGCTGGTACGCGTGGATGTGCGTGCGGCGCGCTGTCTATTTGTGGACCGGATATTGGAGCTTCGATCCCGCTTACTTGGCCGAGGAATCGATGGATCCGGCTAACATTCCATTCGCCACCAGCATGACTCTGCTGGGGATTGCGGGGTTGTTCTTGTCATGGCGAGAAAAGCCCTTTGAGGCAATCCGTTACGGAGGGGTTTTGTTTCTATACCCGATCACGTATTACTTCTCTCATCCGGAGCCCTATTTCCTGCGCGCGATCGATCCGCTCCTGGTGATTCTTGGCTGCTACGCGGTTATGAGATTTCTTGAAAGGCGCAGGAGGCGGGCGCTGGGCGGGGTGAACTCATCGACGGGCGCGGAATCCCGGTCGGCTGAAGGGACAGGCAGCGGGTCTGAACAGTCGCGTTCTATCGCGACGCCAGCGCCGATCCGCACCAGGTCCTTGCTTGAGTCGTAGGCTCCGCTGAAGATGCTCCTTATGGATTTGAGTAACGGTTCGGGCTTGAACTGCGCATGCGAACTGGGTCGACGCAGGCCGAGTTTCTCCGGTTGGCAGGCGCCGCGCAAGGCGAGCGGGATAGCTGGGCGGTGATTCTTGTTGCAAGCGTGAAACTTGCGCGGACTTACCCGCGTAGTGAGAATCAGAATTCACTCAGTTTTATGTGCTGAAGAAAGCTGGAGGATTGAGCATGAGGCATTGGACGGGTAGCGCGATGTGGGCATGTGTGTTGGCGATGGGTTGTGCTGTGGGTGCCGGGCAAATGGCAGGTCAGGGCACAGATGAGGCGGCGGTGAAGGCGCGGCTGGAGCAGGTGGGTCAATCGTACACGCCTGGGAATGCCTTTATGGGCACGGTGCTGGTGGTGGACGGAGACAAGGTGCTGCTGGACAAGGGCTACGGCATGGCGGACCTGGGTTGGGGCAATGCGAATGCTCCGGATGTAAAGTTTCGCCTGGGATCGGTGACCAAGCAGTTTACGGCGGCGCTGGTGCTGCTGATGCAGGAGGACGGCAAGCTGAAGATCGAGGATCCGGTGAGCAAGTATCTGCCGGACACGCCGAAGACGTGGGAGAAGATTACTCTGGCGGAGCTGCTGGGGCATACTTCGGGGATTCCGAATTTTACCGACTTGAAGGAATTTGGGGTGTGGAGGATGAGTCCGCACACGGTGGATGAGGAGCTGGCGTTCTTCAAAGACAAGCCGCTGGATTTTGAGCCAGGCAGCAAGTTTGCTTACAGCAACTCGAACTTTGAAGTGCTGGGCGCGGTGATTGAAAAGGTGAGCGGGAAGAAGTATGTGGACGTGCTGCAGGAGAGGATTCTGACGCCGCTGGGGATGAAGGATTCGGGGCTCGATACGGATGAGCTGATTTTGCCGCGAAAGGCCACGGGCTATATGCGGGGCAAGGACGGGCTGGAGCTGGCGCGGTCGGAATCGATGACGGTGCCGTGGGCTGCGGGATCGATGTATTCAACGACCGGCGATTTGCTGAAGTGGGAGCGTGGGTTGTTTGGCGGCAAGGTGCTGAATGCCGATTCATTGAAGGCGATGACGACGCCGGGCAAAGGGAATTATGGGATGGGCGTTTTTATTTCAACGAAAGAGGGGCCGAAGGTGGTGGAGCACGGCGGCGGCATTGAGGGATTCAATACGCATTTGGCGTATGTGCCGGAGAAGCGGATTGCAATTGTGGTGCTGGGAAATGTGAATGGCGCGGCGCCGGGACAGATGGGCGGCCAGTTGCTGGATGTGGTGCTGGGCAAGCCGGTGACGCTTGCGAGCGAGCGCAAGGCGGTGCCGATTGCGAAGGATGAATTGGCGAAGTTTGTGGGTGCGTACGATTTGGAGATTGGGATTTCGATTACGTTTGCGGTGGGCACGGATGGGCTGACCGGACAGGTGGGCGGGCAGCCGGCATTTCCGCTGATGTACCAGGGCTTGAAGGACGGGCACCCGCGGTTTTATGCGGCAAATGTTGGCGCGGAGATGGAGTTTGTTCCGGATGCGAGCGGGGCGTTTACTTCGATGGTGCTGCACCAGGGTGGGCAGGATATACCGGGGAAGCGGAAGTAACAGCCGCCAATCGCGCTATCATGCGTCAGGCAGTGGAATGCTCCAAGCCGGATATGGGTTGCGTCTTCGGGCGCGGCCCGGTCCTCTCTGGGGATACCCCAGGGCAACGTGAATAACTCGGCATTCGTCGCGTGACCGGCACTGCACGCTGTGCAGAGATGGTCACGCAGGGTCAGACTCGTTGGAGCATTCCGCTGTTTTGATGCGATGCTGAGCAAGACTTTTTATTCTGCGCTGGCGCGGTCGATTCTGGCGGGAGAGCCGGATGCCGATGCTGTTGCCGCGCGAATGCGGCGGACGCTGGGCGAGAACTGGCGCTGGATACGGTCACTGACTGAGCGGTATGTGCGGGTGTTTGGCACGCAGATGCGACCGAAGCGCAGAGATATCATTGAGTTTTTGCAGGCGGATGACGGGCTGCGGTACGCAAGACACAAATACAGAGACAAGTTGCGCATTGCGCAATGGGTGACGGAGCCGGCGCGGATGCATCCGGCGGATGCGGCGCGGAGGTGGGCGGTTCCGCGCATTGAGTCGGTTGGCGAACTTGCCGCGTGGCTATGCATGAGCGAAGTGGGCCTGGAGTGGTTTGCGGATTTGAAGAGACTGAATGCGCAAGTTGGGACCGGCGACGGGCCGGTCAGCAACTATCACTACAGAGTCCTGGCGAAAAAGAGCGGTAACATTCGACTTATTGAGGCGCCAAAGAAAAAACTCAAGGAGTTACAGCGAGTTATCCTGCGCGAGGTGCTCGAAAAGATTCCTTTGCATTCGGCGGCGCATGGGTTTCAACGAGGCCGGTCGATCAAGACATTTGCCGCGCCGCATGTGGGACGGAGGGTGGTGCTGCGCATGGATTTGCGGGATTTTTTCCCATCGATCTCAGGGCCTCGGGTGCAGGCGCTGTTTCGTACGGCGGGTTATCCGGTTGCTGTGGCTGATTTGCTGGGAGGGATTTGCACCAACGCGGCGCCGCGCAGAATGTGGAAGACGCTTGGGCAGGGGCTGGAACCGTTAACGATGGCTGAGGCGCGGGCTTTGTATGCATGGAGGCATTTACCGCAGGGCGCGCCGACTTCGCCGGCGCTGGCGAATATCTGTGCTTATCGAGTGGATTGCCGGTTGGGTGGACTGGCGGAAGCGGTGGGCGCGACGTATACGCGCTATGCGGATGACCTGGCATTTTCAGGCGATGAAGAATTTGAGCGATGCGTGGAGCGGTTTGCCGCGCGAGCTGCGGCGGTTTTGCTCGAAGAGGGATTTCAAGTTAATCATCGCAAGACGCGGGTGATGCGAAGTGGGGTTAGGCAGTATCTTGCGGGGCTGGTGACGAATGAGCGGCTGAATGTGGTGCGTGCGGATTTCGACAAGCTCAAGGCGATTCTTACTAACTGCGTGCGGCATGGTGCGGAGAGCCAGAATCGCGAGGGGCATCCGGCGTTTCGAATGCATCTGGATGGACGGGTGGGATTTGTGGAGATGGTGAATGTGGGGAAGGGAGCGCGGCTGCGGAGGTTGTTCGAAAAGATAGTTTGGTGAAGAGCAAGAACTAAAAAGCAACCGCAGGTCCTTCGACTCCGCTGCGCTCCGCTCAGGATGACAGTCATTTTTATCTTACCTGAGAGGATGACAGTCATTTTTGTCGGGAACTGGGAGTTTGTCGGGACCTGGGAGTTTGTCGCAACCTTGGAGTTTGTCGCGACCTGGGAGGATGACAGTCAGTTAGTTTTGAAAACTTAGAAGGGCGCCTCCAGCTGGAAGCTAAAAGCTAGTAGCTGGAGGCTGTTTTGTTAGCGGCTTTTGCTAACTTCTTCGACGGTGACGGGATCTAAAAAGGGCATGGCGGCGCGGAGTGTTTTGCCGACTACTTCTACGGGATGTTTCGCTTCAGCTTCGCGGAAGGCGAGAAATTCCTTGCGACCGGAGTTCTGGTCGGCGAGGAAACGCTTGGCGAAACTGCCGTCCTGAATTTCGGTGAGGATGGCCTTCATGGCCTTCTTGCTTTCTTCATTGATGACGCGGGGGCCGCTGACGTAGTCGCCCCATTCGGCGGTGTCGGAAATGCTGTAGCGCATGTAGGCGAGACCGCCGCGATAGATGAGGTCGACGATGAGTTTGAGCTCGTGGAGGACTTCAAAGTAGGCGCTCTCGGGCTGATAGCCGGCTTCGGTGAGGGTTTCATAGCCAGCCTTGATGAGGGCGCTGACGCCGCCGCAGAGCACGGCCTGTTCACCGAAAAGATCGGTTTCGGTTTCTTCTTTGAATGTGGTCTCGAGGACTCCGGCACTCCGGCGCGGGTGCAGCCGATGCCTTTGAGATAGCTGAGATTGAGGGCGTGGGCGGTGCCGGTCGCATCCTGATGGATGGCGATGAGGCCGGGGACGCCGCCGCCTTCAGTGAAGACTTCACGGACGCGATGGCCGGGGGCCTTGGGCGCGGCCATGCCTACATCAATGCCCGCGGCGGGGATGATGGTCTTGTAATGGATGTTGAAGCCGTGCGCGAAGAGAAGCAGTTTGCCGGCGGAAAGATTGGGGCCGATTTCGTCGGCATAGAGTTTGGCCGCGGTTTGATCTGGGACGAGGACCATGATGACGTCAGCCCACTTAGTGGCCTCGGCAACGGTGGTAACTTCAAGGCCGGCCTTCTGGGCCTTGGCGATGGACTTGGAGTTAGCGGCGAGGCCAACCTTGACGTCAACGCCCGAGTCCTTGAGGTTGAGAGCGTGGGCGTGGCCCTGCGAGCCGTAGCCGATGATGGCTACTTTCTTTGCCTGGATGAGAGATAGGTCAGCGTCGTGATCGTAATAGGTTGTAGCCATTTTCTTTTTTCCTTTGTTGGGTTGAGTTCTCGTAATTGATGCTGCTAAAAGCAACCGCAGGTCCTTCGACTTCGCTGCGCTCCGCTCAGGATGACAGTCGCATTTTGTTAGTCGGGCTCGATTGCTACATGATCTTCAAGGGGCTCCGCTGGCTGAGTTTCTTGACCGGCGCCGGCGTCCATCGCTTTGAGAACGCTGCTGGTGTGATGGCCGCGGCGCATGGTCATTTTGCCGCTGCGGCAGATTTCGAGGATGCGGCCTTCGTCTTCGCGGAGGACTTCAATGAGTCCTTCAATCTTGCTTTCGACGCCGGTCATCTCGATCATCAGCGACTCCGATGTGAGATCGACGATGCGGGCGCGAAAGACTTCGACGAGGTCGAAGATCTGCGAGCGATTGGCGGGCGTGGCGGCAACTTTGATCAGCGCTAATTCGCGGGTGACGGCGGGGGCTTTGGCGATGTCGTCGACATCGGTGACATTTTCGAGCTTGAACAGGCTGGCGCGAATGCGATTGCCGGCTTCCGCGGAGGCCTCGGCAACCACGGTCATGCGCGACAGGCCGGGGCGCTCGCTGCGGCCGACGGTGAGCGAGATGATGTTGATGTTGAGGCGGCGAAAAAGGGATGCGACGCGGGTTAGTACGCCGGGTTTGTCTTCTACGTAAGCTACGAATGTGTGCAACATAAATCAGCCTCTAGCTTCTAGCTTCCAGCTTTCAGCTTCTAACTCCAGGCATGCAATATTCGCCAAAACTCGGCGAGTGGAACTTACAAGCTAAAGGCTAGAAGCTAACAGCTAGAAGCTGTCTTACTTGTCGTCCGGGGTTTCGAGGAGTGGGTTCTTGCCGGGACGGCGAATCATTTCGTGGAGTGCGCTGCCGGCGGGAATCATCGGATAGACCGAGTCCTCCTGTTCGACAAGGAAATTGAGCAGGAACGTGCCGGGCGCGGTGCGAGCTGTTTCAACAGCAGCGGCGAGTTCGGCGCGGGTGCGGACGGCAAGGCCGGGAAGGCCGTGGGCGTCAGCGAGCTTGACGAAGTCGGGACTGATGAGCGGCGTGGCTTCGTAGTTGCTGTCGTAAAAAAACTCCTGCCACTGGCGAACCATGCCGAGGAAACCATTGTTGATGATGGCGATGTTGATCTTGATTTTTTCCTGAACGATGGTGGAGAGCTCGGATGCGGTCATCTGGAAACCGCCGTCGCCGGCTACGACCCAGACTTCCTTTTCAGGGCAGGCGAACTTTGCGCCGATGGCTGCGGGCAGTGCGAATCCCATGGTGCCGAGGCCGCCGGAAGTTACGAGCGAGCGCGGATGCTCGTGGTGGAAGTATTGCGCCTCCCACATCTGATGCTGGCCAACATCGGTGACGACGATGGCGTTGCCTGCGGTGATGCGCCAGATGTCGTGAATGACGTGGGCGGCGTAGAGATGGCCGGAGTCGGGCAGATTCTTAATGTCGCGGACGGCGGCAGCGCCCTTTGAGTTGTCAATGGTCTTGAGCCATGCGGAGCCGTCGCGACCGGAGATTCGGGGCAAGAGTTTTTCGAGCACTTCGCGCAGATCGCCGACCAGAGCTACGTCGACCTTGATGTTTTTGTTGATCTCGGCTGGGTCAACTTCGATGTGAATCTTTTTTGACTTGAGCGAATAGGTTGAAGTGGAGCCGGTGACGCGATCGTCGAAGCGCATGCCGCAGGCGATGAGGAGGTCGGCATCCTGGATGGCGTGGTTGACCCAGGCTTCGCCGTGCATGCCCATCATGCCCATGTTGAGCGGATGTGAAGCGGGGAACGCGCCGAGGCCGAGAAGTGTGAGTGCGACGGGAGTCTGGGTGCGTTCGGCGAGGGTGCGGACCTGCTCCATTGCGCCGGATTCAGAGACGCCGTGGCCGGCGAGGATGATGGGGCGCTTTGCTTTGCGAATGAGCTCGGCAGCCTGATCGAGGCTTGTGTCTTCAACGCGTAGCATGGGGTGGGGGCGATAGGGGCGCGGCTTGGCGGCGGCGAAATCGAAGATGGCCGTGCCCTGCTGCGCGTCCTTGGTGATGTCGACGAGCACGGGGCCGGGGCGGCCGGACTGCGCGATCTGAAATGCGTAGCGAATGGCCGCGGCGATTTCTTCAGTGCGACTAATGATGAAGTTATGCTTAGTTACCGGCAGAGTTATGCCGGTGATGTCGACTTCCTGAAAGGCGTCGGTGCCTAGGATTTTCGATGACACGTTGCCGGTGATGCAAACGAGCGGAATGGAGTCGAGCATGGCGGTAGCGATGCCAGTGACGAGATTGGTGGCGCCGGGGCCGCTGGTGGCGATCGCCACGCCAACTTTGCCGGAGGCGCGCGCATAGCCATCGGCCATGTGCGATGCGCCCTGCTCGTGGCGGACGAGGACGTGATGAATGGGGAACTTGCGCAGCGCGTCATAGACCGGCAGGATGGCTCCGCCGGGATAACCGAAGACGGTTTCAACGCCCTCACCGACCAGCGTGGCCCACACGATTTCTGCACCGGTGAGTCGGGTGGGGGTGGTGAGGTGGGCGTTTGCGGCTGGCGTGTTGTTGGTTCCCATGGTGGACTCCTTTATTAGCTGCTAGCTTCTAGCCTCTAGCTTCTAGCTCGAGTGCTGGCGGTACTTACCTATCTCTGTTTCCTTCTAGTTGCGGGCTGTTAGCTAGAGGATAAAAGCTAGTAGCTAGAAGCTGTTCCTACGTTGTGGCGCCTTCGGAGGCGCTGGTTACTCGGTCGACGTATTTGCGGAATACGCCTTTGGGCCAACGAAGGGTGGGGGGCGTGAACCCTTTGAGACGTGCAGCGATTTCTTCTTCGCTGACTTCGAGCATCAGCTTGCGATTTGGAATATCGAAGTGGATGATGTCGCCTTCGCGGACGGCGGCGATGGGCCCACCGACGAAGGCTTCGGGTGCGACGTGGCCGGCGGTGAATCCGCGGGTTGCGCCACTGAAACGGCCGTCGGTGAGCAGGGCAACATGGGCACTGAGTTCGGCGTTGGAGGACACGGCGGCGGTTACTTGCAGCATTTCGCGCATTCCGGGGCCGCCTTTGGGGCCTTCATAGCGAATCACCAGGACGTCACCGGGACGGACCTGCCCGGACTGCACTGCGGCGAAACAATCCTCTTCACATTCAAAGACGCGAGCGGGGCCGCGGTGGTCATAACGGCCAGCGGCGGCGATTTTCATGACGCAGCCTTCGGGGGCAAGGTTGCCTTTGAGGATTACGAGGCCGCCGGTGGGCTTGATGGGATTTTCAAAGGTGTGAATGACAACCTGGCCTGGGGTTTCAACGGCGAGGGCGGCTTCTTCAGCGAGGGTTTTGCCGCTGATGGCGAGCGTGCTTCCATCGGCGTGGCCGGCGTCGATAAGACGCTTGGCGAGGAGACGCGAACCACCGGCGGCCTGGTAGTCGGATGCTACAAACTTACCTGCGGGAGTTAGATCGCAGATGAAGGGCGTGCGCTTGGAGATAACATCGAAATCGTCGACAGTTAGCGGGATGTTGAGTTCGCGGGCGATGGCGATGAGATGAAGGACGGCATTGGTCGAGCCACCCGATGCGGCGACGCTGGCGATGGTGTTTTCGATGGACTTGCGGGTGATGATTTGCGAGGGGCGGCGATTGGCGCGGACGGCATCCATGAGAATGTGACCGGCTTCGCGCGTGGCGGTGAGCTTGTCTTTCGACGTGGCGGGGACGCCACTGAGATAGATGGGCGAGATGCCGAGGATTTCGCCGGACATGGCCATGGTGTTGGCGGTGAACTGGCCGCCGCATGCGCCGGCACCGGGACAGGCGTTGGCTTCGAGGGCTTCAAGGCCGGCGTCGTCGATGCGGCCGGCGGCATGAGAGCCGATGCCTTCAAATACATTTTGAATTGTTATGTCGACACCGTTGAGCTTGCCGGGTGCGATGGATCCGCCGTAGAGCATCATGCCGGGGATGTCGAGGCGGCAGAGTGCCATGATGATGCCGGGCATGTTTTTGTCGCAACCGCCGATGCCGACCAGGCCGTCAAAGAGATTGCCGCGAGCTACTAACTCGATGGAGTCGGCGATGACTTCGCGACTTACAAGGGAGGCTTTCATTCCCTGGGTGCCCATGGTGATGCCGTCATGGATGGTAATGGTGTTGAATTCCATGGGCGTGCCGCCGGCTTCGCGGATGCCTTGCTTGAGGGCTTCGGCGATTTCGCGGAGATGGACGTTGCAAGTGCCGATCTCGGTCCAGGTGTTGGCAATGCCGATGATGGGCTTGTGCAAATCGTCTTTTGAGAATCCGGCGCCGCGAAGATAGGAACGCGCGGCGGCGCGGCTGGGGCCTTCAGTTAACGTGATGCTGTTGCGCTTGCCTTCGATGGTCATTTGCTCACTTTGTTCGCTAGCTACTAGCTTCTAGCTTCTAGCTCGTTTGTGCTACTGTTCAGGTTCGTTTCAATCTGTTTGTCGATGCTGGTGCTTTGGCACGAAAAAGCTAAAGGCTAGAAGCTAGCAGCTAATAGCTGTTACTTCGCTTTTAGCCAGGTTGCGTGGTCGTGGTTTGATTCGTATGCGTCTAGCGCTGCGGCGTGGCGCAGAGTCAGGCCGATGTCGTCGAGGCCTTCAATTAAACAGAACTTGCGGAAGGGGTCGACTTCAAAGGTGGCGTGGAAGCCTTGTGCGTCGGTGACGGTTTGGGCTTCGAGGGAGACGGTTAGTTGGTAGTTTGGAATGGTCTTCGCGTTCGAAAGCAATTGGGCGACTTGGTCTTCGCTGAGGCGGACAAGGACGATGCCGTTTTTGCCGGCGTTGGAGAAAAAGATGTCGGCGAAGGTGGGGGCGATGACGGCGCGGAAGCCGTAGTCGCTCAAGGCCCAGGCGGCGTGTTCGCGGCTGGAGCCGCAGGCGAAGTTTTTGCCGGCGATGAGTATTTGAGCACCGTGGTAGCGCGGGTCGTTCAGCTCGAATTCGGGATTGGGATCGCCGGATGCGGTGCGACGCCAGTCGAAGAAGAGGAATTCGCCGTAGCCTGTGCGCTCGATGCGCTTGAGGAATTGCTTGGGAATTATCTGGTCGGTGTCGACGTTGGTGCGGTCGAGCGGCGCGGCGATGGACGTGAGTGTCTTGAAGGGTTCCATTAGTTTTTGCCCCCTTGAAGTGCTGGCTCTCTTACGGCCCAGGTTCGGATGTCGACGAAGTGGCCGGCGATGGCGGCTGCGGCGGCCATTTCTGGGCTCACGAGATGGGTGCGCCCACCGCGGCCTTGGCGGCCTTCGAAGTTGCGGTTGCTGGTGGAGGCGCAACGCTCGCCGGGCGAGAGAATGTCGGGATTCATGCCGAGGCACATGGAACAGCCAGGCTCGCGCCAATCGAAGCCGGCTTCAATGAAGACCTTGTCGAGGCCTTCAGCTTCGGCTTGTGTTTTGACGGCTTGGGAGCCGGGGACGACCATTGCGCTGACATGCGCGGAGACCTTGTGGCCGGCAGCAATCTTTGCGGCAGCGCGAAGATCTTCAATGCGCGAGTTGGTGCAGGAGCCAATGAAGACGCGGTCGATCTCGACCTCTTCAAGGGGCGTGCCGGCTTTGAGATTCATGTATTCAAGGGCGCGCTCCAGGCCTTTGCGCTCCTGTTCGTTCGTTGTCCTTGTGGGGTCGGGAACGGTGGAGGTGATGGGCGCGACCATGCCGGGACTGGTGCCCCAACTGACGTAGGGAACAAGCGCGGCGGCATCGATGACAAGTTCGCGATCAAAGGTTGCGCCGGGATCGGTGGGGAGTTTGCGCCATTCTTCAACTGCTTGATCCCACGCAGGGCCGGATGGTGAGAAGCGACGGCCTTTGAGATAGGCGTAGGTGGTTTCGTCGGGGGCGATCATGCCGGCGCGGGCACCGGCTTCAATGCTCATGTTGCAGACGGTCATTCTTCCTTCCATCGACAGCGCGCGGATGGCGGAGCCGGCGTACTCAATGACGCATCCAGTGGCGCCGTCGGTGCCGATCTTGCCGATGATGGCGAGGATGATGTCCTTCGCCGTTACGCCGGTTGGCAACGTACCTTCAACGGAGATGCGGAAGGTTTTGGGCTTCGATTGGGGCAGGGTCTGGGTGGCGAGAACGTGCTCGACTTCGCTGGTGCCGATGCCGAATGCAAGAGCCCCGAACGCGCCGTGGGTGCTGGTGTGCGAGTCGCCGCAGACGATGGTCATGCCGGGCTTGGTGATGCCGAGTTCGGGGCCGATGACGTGGACGATGCCTTGCTCGCGGGAGTCGACGTCGTAAAGTTCTACGCCGAAGTCGGCGCAGTTTTTGCGTAGCGCGTCGATTTGCGTGGCGGCGATCTGATCGAGGATGTGGAGGCGGCCTTCAACGGTGGTGGGCACGTTGTGGTCGACGGTGGCGATGCAACGGTCGGGACGGCGAACCTTGCGGCCGGCGAGGCGGAGGCCTTCAAATGCCTGGGGCGAGGTGACCTCGTGGAGCAATTGCAGGTCGATGTAGAGGACGGTGGGCTCGCCCGCGGGCTCGACGACTACGTGTTGCTGCCAGACTTTTTCGAACAGTGTTTTTGGTGCGGTGGTCATGAAGCTCCTGTTTTAGCTGCTAGCCTCTAGCTTCTAGCTGCTAGCTTGTTTCTTGCCGATCTGAGAATGTTTCGACTCTACTGATTGCAATTCTTCTGTGCGTATTGCCAATGTCTTTCGCACTTACATGACGAGCTAGAAGCTAGCAGCTGACGGCTAGAAGCTGCTTCACTGTTTCGCGGACTTTTGCTCCCATCTCGGTGGTGGATAGAACGGGCAGTCCTTGCGGGTTGTTGCGCGCTAAGTCCGGCGTGCGGAAGCCTTGCTCCAAAACTTTGCGCACAGAGGATTCAATGGCGGCGGCTTCGGCTTCGAGGCCACCGGAGTGGCGCAGGATCAAAGCGCCGGTAAGGATTGCGCCGAGCGGATTGGCCAGGCCTTTGCCTGCGATGTCGGGCGCGGAGCCGTGAACCGGTTCATAGAGATTGACTTTGCCGCCGATGGTGGCTGAGGGCAACATACCGAGCGAGCCGGTGATGACGGCCGATTCGTCAGAGAGGATGTCGCCGAAGAGGTTTTCGGTCAGCACCACGTCGTAATTCTTGGGCTGATTCATCAAGTGCATGGACATGGCGTCGACGTACTGATGCTCGAGCGTGACGTCGGGAAATTCGGCGGCTACTTCAGTGACCGTGGCGCGCCAGAGCTGAGAGACTTCAAGGACGTTAGCTTTGTCGACGCTGGTGACTTTATTGCGACGGTTGGTGGCCAATTCAAAGGCGATGCGGGCTACGCGGACAACTTCATCCCTGGTGTAGCGCATGGTGTTCCAGGCTTCGCCGCCCCCATTCTCTGTTGCCTTATTCCATCCTCGGGGGTGACCGAAGTAGAGGCCGCCGAGGAGTTCGCGGACGAAGAGAATGTCGGCGCCATCGATGATTTCGGGGCGCAGAGGGCTGTTGACGGCGAGTTCTTTGAAGGCAAATGCGGGGCGAAGATTGGCGAAGCCGCCGAGCGCGGCGCGGAGTTGGAGCAGGCCAGCCTCAGGGCGCTTGCTGGGCGGGAGCGAGTTGAACTCGTTGCCACCGACTGCGCCTAAGAGGACTGCATCGGACGCGAGCGCGGCTGCGAGGGTGTCGGCGGGGAGGGGCGAACCGTCATGGACGATGGCCGTGCCGCCGATGCGCTTCGATTCGAAGGCAAACGTGTGGCCGCCGATCTGGGCGACTTCTCTTAGGACGGAGACAGCTTCGTTGGTGACTTCGGGGCCGATGCCGTCGCCGGCGGTGACTAGGATTTTCAGATGCATGAGTCTTCTCTTCTGATGGAAATCAGAGTTTTGTCAGTTCAATCAAGGTTGCGGTCAATTTATCCAGGAAGAATGCGGCGAACGCCAGCATGATCCAGGTCATAAGGAAGTTCAAAGCGAACTCGGCAAAAAAACGGAGCGGCGAAACTGGCGCTCCAGCGTGGTGCGGAAACAGGAATGCGGTGAGCACCTGGCCCGGCAAAAACAGATGGGTGGGCAGCCAGTCATTGCTGGTCCCTGCCGCGCTGATTGCAAACAGCATGAGCATGGCGGCGATCAGGCCGGTAAGGGCGGGGTACATCAGGTAGCGTGTCTTCATTCCTATCTTTCGTAGCATCCGCTTGCGCGGGCGCGGTTGAGGTTAGCTGCCGGGGATAGGCGGCTTGATTCAGATCAGTCCAATTCTGCGACGGGCTCGTGGCGTCGTTCGCGGATCTGGTCGGGCAGAATACCGATCAGGTCCTGGTCGTAGATGTTTTTCTTGCGGTCTGCGAGAGCGACGAAGCGGTAGTAGGTGTGCTGCAGTTCATCACGCGTAAGGGCGAAGCCGAGCTGCTCAAGCCGGTGCCGGAGCGCTGCGCGACCGGAGTGCTTGCCGAGCACCAGGTGAGTCTTGGCGACGCCGACCAGGGCCGGGGTCATGATTTCATAGCAGAGGGGGTTGGCGAGCATGCCGTGCTGATGAATTCCGGACTCGTGGGCAAAGGCGTTTTCGCCCACAATAGCCTTATTGGGCGAGGGCCGGAAGGTGATGATCTGGCCGAGCACCTGGCTGGTGTCGTAGAGCTTTTCAAGCTTGATGCCGGTGGTCATGCCGTAGCGGTCGCCGCGGACGTAGAGGGCGGCGGCGATCTCTTCAAGGGCGGCGTTGCCGGCGCGTTCGCCGATGCCGTTAATGGTGCACTCGACCTGGCGTGCGCCGTTTTGGATGGCGGCGAGGGAGTTGGCGACAGCGAGGCCCAGGTCGTCGTGGCAGTGGGAAGAGAGGATGATGTTTTGCGCGTCGATGGCGGGGATGCGCTCGCGGACCTCAGCGAACATGCGGCCGTAATCCTCAGGCGTAGAGTAGCCGACGGTGTCAGGCATGTTGATGGTGGTGGCGCCGGCTTCGACGGCCACGCGCACCATTTCAACAAGGAAGTCGCGGTCGGAACGAGTTGCGTCTTCGGGCGAGAATTCGACGTCGTCGACCAGCGAGCAGGCGAGGCGGACGGACTCCGCGGCGAGGTCGAGAGCTTCCTGGCGGCTGATCTTGAGCTTGTATTCAAGGTGCAGATCGCTGGAGGCGAGGAAGACATGGATGCGGGCGCGGTCGGCAAACTGAATGGCGCGGGCGGCCATCTCGATGTCTTCTTTTTTGGCGCGGGCGAGGGAACAGATGCGCGGCTTGCGGATGGCCTGGGTGATGGTGGCGATGGCCGCAAAGTCGCCCTCGGAGGCCATGGCGAAGCCGGCTTCAATGATGTCCACGCCCAGATCTTCAAGGGCATGGGCCATGGTGAGCTTTTCCTGGGTGGTCATGCTGCAGCCGGGCGATTGCTCACCGTCGCGCAGAGTGGTGTCAAAGAAGGCTACGTGATTTGAGGGCTGATTCGAAGTCATGGATACGCCTGCCATCGGGAAAGCTTTTGCACAACCTTACAAGTGTCTCGCAGAAAGGGCATATAAGGCAAAGTTATTCTTTTTGGGGAAGCGATTAGAATTGCTTATACTCAAGTTGTCAGTTGTAAGTTTTCAGTTGTCAGTATTCCCGAGGCGTCAATCGGCGTTGATTCAGAGCTCGATTCATCAACAGACCGTATTGCGCAGTGCGCCCGAGGACTGCTTGGCGCCTGAAACTGACAACTTACAACTGAGAACTGACAACTGTTATGGAACTGAATCAGCTCGAGACGTTTTTGGCGGTGGCGGAGGAGCGAAGCTTCTCGCGGGCGGCGGTGCGTCTGCACAGGACGCAGCCGGCAGTGAGCCAGGTGATCAGGAAATTGGAAGCATCGGTGGGGGAGACGCTGTTTGACCGGGCGGCGCGGGATGGGTCACTGACGGCGGCCGGGGTGCTGCTGCGGGATTATGCGCTGCGGCTTATGGCGTTGCGGCGGGAGGCTGCCAGCGCGCTGGACGAGCTGAAGAACCTGGAGCGCGGGCGGCTGCAACTGGCGGCGAATGAGTACACGTGCCTATACCTGTTGCCGGCGATTGATCAGTTCAAGCGGGAGTTCCCGCACGTGAATGTTACGGTGCACCGGATGCTGGCTTCGAGAATTCCCGAGGAGCTGACGCTGCGCACGTTTGAATTGGGCGTGATCTCGTTTCGTCCTGACCCGGCGCAGTATCGGACGATCGCGGTGTATGAAGACGGGCTGGCGTTGATTGTGGGTCCCAAGCACGCTCTTGCAGGCGCTGAGCGGGTATCGATCAACGATCTTGGGGAGGAGAATTTTATTGCGCACAACGTGACTTCTCCGCTGCGCAGGAAAGTGATTGAGGCGTTTCAGCGGTATCGCACGCCCTTGAATATGGGGATTGAGTTGCCGACGATTGAGGCGATCAAGCGGTTTGTGGCCATGGGCAACGGGGTGGCGCTGGTTCCGCACCTGACGGTGGTGCGGGAACTGGAGACCGGTGAACTGGTAAGGGTGCAGGTGGAAGAGTTGGAGATGCGGAGGGTGCTGCGGCTGGTGCACCGGCGGCAGGCGACTCTCTCTTACGCGGCGCAGGCGTTTTTGCGCACGGTGCGAGCCATGGCGAGGGTGCAGGGCCCGCCGTTTCATTTTAATGTGGAGCGGATTGGTTGAGGTGGATGGGGCAGCCTGGTTGATGGAGGAATACCCTTTGCGATCTGGTGCGTCTATAGCCTCAGAACTTTTCAGGGAAGGCATTGGGGGCGGATGTCTTTGCAGGAGCCGAGGATGGGCTTTGCGGCACAGACCGGCCTCGGCCATTTACAATGCTGAGAGCGGGGCCCGGACTAGAACCGGCGCGCCGGAATTGACAAGCTCGTTGCCAGCCGGACGGTTGCGCAGTCGTGAGGTTCAGGACCGAATGAAGAAGATCGCAATACTTGCATTCCTGCTGGCCGTATCCGTGGCGGCAGGCCGCGCTCAGGAAAGCCGCCAGGATATCAGCCTCAGCGGAATTGGGCTTATCGAGCCGTTTATTGCCGCCCCTACCGACGTTCAGGTGAGTTCGAACTATGCGCTGGGCGCGCTTGCCAGCTACCGCTTCATGCTGACACCATCCAGCGCACTCGAAGCCAACTACGGGATCACCTACAAGAACACCATCCGTTTTCACGCCCCGAATATTACCGCGAAGGGCATCGGAGTTCCGGTGCGCACCCAGGAAGTTTCAGGGGCATATGTTCACATGTTCAACTACAAGAAGTACAACCCATTTATTGAGGCGGGACCGGCCGCACTGATCTTCCTGCCGATTGTGAACAGCGGACTGGGGGTTCTCGGGCCCAAGCAGCAGACCGAGGTGGGTGTGCTTTACGGAGCGGGCATTGCGTATGAGATCAGCCCCAGCTTCGACATACGGGCGGAGTTTCGATCCTATGTAGCGAAGGTGCCGAATTTTGGCCAGACTTCAACGACTTCGGGCTATAACTTCTCTACCAACAAGTGGTACAACATTTACGTTCCGACGGTTGGCGTGGCGTATCACTTCTAAAGAAAACCCATTACGGAAAAAGGACCGGCTCAGGCCGGTCCTTTTTTGTTGGGTGCAGTTTGGAATGCGCGGTCTATGAAGCCGATGAGGGAGCGCCGGTAGCCTCGGCGTAGCGGCCCAGTTCCTTCACCATGGCGCAACTGCGCTGCAACGCCTTGAGGGCTTGCGTGCCCTCTTCCGAAGAATGGATCTGGCAATCCACATAGAAGATATATTCCCAGGGTCTTCCGTGGACGGGGCGCGACTCGATTTTGGTGAGGTTGGTGCCGAGGGCGGAGAGGTCAGTGAGCGCGGCAACGAGTGATCCGGGGCGATTTTCGACGGAGAAGGCGAAGCTGATCTTGGTGGAATTCGGATCGATGTTGGCGTCCCTGGTGCGGCGGACGAGGAAGAAACGGGTGAAGTTTTCCGGATTGTCTTCAATGCCGGCCTGAAGAATTTGCGCTCCGTAGTAGTGGGCCGCCGCCTCGCTGGCGATTGCTGCCGCATGGCGGTCGCGAAGTTCGACCAGTTGCTTGACGCTGCCTGCGGTGTCGTAGAAGGCGAACGACTCCATGCGGGGGTGGTTGGCCAGGAAGCGGCGGCACTGCGCGAGGGCTACGGGATGAGAAAAGACGCGATCGATTTCGCCGACGGCTGTGCCGGAGATGGCGATGAGGTTGTGGCGAATGCGCAGCAGGGTTTCACGCTCGACCGTCACATCGTGAGTGAGGAGCAGGTCGAAATGCTCTGAGACGGAGCCGGCGAGCGAGTTTTCAATGGGAATAACCGCGGCATCGACGGAGCCATTCACCAGCGCGGAAAAGGCGTCAGCGGAAAGAGAGCAGGGGACAATCGTTGCGCCGGTGACGAGGTTCATCGCCGCTTCATGGCTGAATGAGCCGGGTTCTCCCTGGATCGCGATTCTCATATCGTGCCCTGGTTCTCCATTTTCTGGTTGTAGTGCGGGTGTTGCCGATGCTTCTTGCGGAACGTGCTTTCTGGCACCATACCATAGCTCGATCGGTATTTCCTCAGGGAATGATGAGGAAGGCATATAAATCAGCTCCTGAGCCAAAGATCGGCAGCCACAAAGGCCAGAAAGACCATGGCGATCACGCCGTTCATGGTGAAGAAGGCGGCGTTGAGGCGGCGTAGATCGCGGGGAGAAACGATGGAGTGTTCGTAGGCCAGCAGGAGCGCGACGGCGGCGATGCCGATCCAGCCGAGAAGAAAAAAGTGAAAGAGGACGGCGAACCAGGCGAGCAGGGCGAGCATTGCCAGATGCATGATGCGCGCAGCCCAGAAGGCGGCGGGGATGCCGATGGCCTGGGGCAGGCTGTGCAGGCCGGCGGCGCGGTCGTGCTCAAAGTCCTGGCAGGCGTAGAGGACGTCGAAGCCGCCGGCCCAGAGAGTGACGGCCAGGGTTAGGACGACGATGCGCGGGTCAAGAGCACCGCGAACGGCGATCCATGCGGCGGAGGGTGCGAGGCCGAGTGCGAGGCCGAGCCCGAGGTGGGACCAGCGGGTGAAGCGCTTCATGTAGCTGTAGCCGAGCAGGACCGCGAGCGCGACCGGGGAGAGATAGAGCGTGAGCTGGTTGAGCTGGCTGGCGGCGAAGACGAAGATCATGGCCGCGATAAGGGTGAATCCGAAGACGAAGCCGCGCGAGAGCTGACCTGCGGGGATGGCGCGGGTGCGGGTGCGGGGATTGGCGGCGTCGAGCTCAGCGTCTGCCCAGCGATTGAAGGCCATAGCGCACGAGCGCGCGGCGACCATGGCGACCAGAATCCATGCGAGGGTGCGCAAGGTGGGCAGGCCGTTAGCGGCAAGGATGGCGGCGGTGAGGGCGAAGGGAAGCGCAAAGATGGAGTGCTCCCACTTGATCATCTCCAGAGTTGTGCGCGTCTTGGTCCAGATGCCGGGCATGGTCTACCAGGGATTAGTTTAATTGAGGGCAGCGAGTCAGCGCGGGGGCAAAGTCTCGGATGCTACACGCGGGCTTCGGCTTCTTCGACGGTGGCCACCAGGGTGAGGACCTTGTCCAGGCGGGTGACCTGCAACATGCTGCGGACGCGGGGGACGACGCCGGCGAGTGCCATGCGGACGCCGGCGTCGCGACAGAAGACTTCGTGGTTGATGATCTCGCTCATGCCTGCCGAGTCAATGAACTTGACGCCGGACATGTCAAGGATCGTGAAGGGCGGTGGAGCGCCGTCTCGGAACTGCGTGCGCACATGAAGAACGTTGCCGAGAGTCAGCTCGCCAGTCAGGCGGAGGATTACGGTGCCCGGAGCTTTGCCCGGGAGGCGCTCGATGGTGAGGATGTTGTCTGCGGGCATTCGGTCACCAGTTTATGCAACCAGCGGCCCGATTGTCGCTGAAAATAAGTGAAAACTTCGGATAGAGCTATTTCCGCGGCAGGTTCCATTCGTGGATGTTTGCGGTGGATTCGGTGGTGGGATCTGGTTTCGGTGGTGGACTCATGGAGAAGAGTTTCTGAAAGCTCATGATTTCCGCTTTGCAGGGCAGGGCGGGCGCGCTAATCTTTAGAGCAACAACCACCGGACAGCCTGCTTCCCGGATTCGTTGCGCTCGTTTCCCGGCATTCACGTTCAACTTGCAATTCCCGTGGTCCCTTCCAACACTGGTCCTTCCATTTAAGGAGAGTCGATGCGTTTCTCAAAGTTGGTGCAGTGCTCACTTCTTTTCTGTTTCCTTGCCGCCGCATGTTTGACCGTTTCCGCTCAGACGCCCACTCCGATCTCGGTTCTTGGGCATAACCCCGGCGACGATTTTTACCTGGCCGACTACAGCGACACCATCAAGTATTTTCATGCGCTGGCGGCGTCGTCGGACCGGATCAAGATGTTTACCGTGGGCAAGAGCACGGAAGGTAAGGACATTGAAGTGGCGGTGATTTCGTCGCCGGAAAACCTGGCCAAGCTGGATGACTACAAGAAGATTGCGGGACGGCTGGCGCGGGCTGAGGACTTGAACGACGAGCAGGCGAAGGAGCTGGCGCGCAGCACCAAGGTGATTGTGCACATCGACGGCGGGCTGCACTCGGACGAAGTGGCCGGAACGCAGCACACCATGGTGCTGGCCTACAAGCTGGTCAGCTCGAAGGGCGACCCGGAGGTTGATCACATTCTGGACCAGGTGATTTTGGTTCTGTGGCCGACGCTGAATCCGGATGGTCAGGACATGGTGGTGCATTGGTACCGGCAGAATTTGGGCAGCAAATATGAAGTGAGCCCGCTGCCGTATCTCTACCAGGATTATGTGGGCCACGATAACAATCGCGACGGCTACATGATGAATATGAAGGAAGAGCAGGTGGTGACGAAGGCCGAGATTGAATACAGCCCGGTCATCTTCTATTGCCAGCACCAGACGGCGCCGTTTCCCGCGCGCATCTGGATTCCGCCGTTCTCCGATCCGATTTCAAGCAACATCAGCCCCTATGTGCGGAGCTGGCTCAACGTGGTTGGCACCAACATGTCAGCTTATCTGGATGCGCATAACATGCCGGGATCGATTTCTGAGTCGCGGTTCGATAACTGGTATGCGGGGTTTACAGATTGGGCGGGCGTGTTTCGCAACGAGATTTCGTTCTTCACCGAGACGGCGCTTTATCGCTATGCGACGCCGCGCTTTTATACCGCCGATGAGTTTCCGAAGAACGACCAGGACCTGCGCGCGCTGACTATGTACACAACTCCGTGGGAGGGTGGCTGGTGGCACCTGAAGGACGCGGTGGATTACATGGTGGGCGGGTCGATGTCGGTGCTTGATTTGGCGGCGAAGAATCGCGAGACGCTGCTGTTCAATCGCTACCAGGCGGCGCGCGACAACATTGAGCACTATCGCAAGGAACCGCCGTTTGCTTATGTGATCAGCGACAAGCAAACCGATACGCCGGAGGCTGGACTGCTGGCGCAGAAGATGATTGACAACGGCATGGATGTGTACGCGTCGAAGAGCGGATTCAAGGCCAATGGGATCAGCTATCCGGTGGGGTCGTGGGTGATCCCGATGGATCAGCCTTATTCGGCAATGGCCAAGGAATTATTTGAGCGGCAGCGGTATCCGGATGCGCTGGAGAACGGAACGTCGAAAGCAGTTGATCTTCCGTACGACGTGACTGGCTGGACGCTGCCGTTGCAGATGGGCGTGGATGTGGACATGGTTTCCGATCCGCTGACGGCGGATCAGCGCGCGCAACTGACGAAGATCGATGCGGTGCAGTTGCCGGATGCAGTGGTGGACGGAGCGGGCGCGGTGTTTGCCGTGAGCCACAAGGTGAATGCGGCCTTTGAATTGGTGAACGCGGCGCTGCAGCAGGGAGGGACGGTTTCACTGGCGCAGGATGCGGTGAAGACGGCGCAGGGAACGGAGACGGGCGCGTTCCTGATAGGCGGGTTGAGCAAGGCGACGCTGGATGGGTTGACGAAGAAGTACGCTGTGTCGGCCGTGGGAGTGGCGGCGCCCGCGCACACGCTGGCACTGAAGAAGGCGCGCGTAGGGCTTTACCGGCCGTGGGCGCCATCGATCGACGAGGGCTGGACGCGGTGGGTTCTGGAGAACTACGGGTTCGATCCGAAGAGCATTTACAACGCGGATATGCGGTCGGCGAATTTGAAGAGCCGCTACGACGTGATTGTGCTGCCGGATATGTCGTCGCGGCAACTGACACAGGGTTACGGGCCGGGCATTGTGCCGGGACAATACGCTGGCGGCGTTGGTGAGGATGGCCTGGAGCACCTGCGCGAGTTTGTGCGCGACGGAGGGACGCTGATTGCGTTGAACAGGACGGCGGCGGCGCTGATTCCGCTGATGTCGTTGCCGGTGCAGAACGTGATTGAGGGCGTGAAGAGCGACAAGTTTTTCTGTTCGGGAGCGCTGTTGAGGGTGGAGACCGAACATGCGGATCTGCCGGTGAACTTCGGCGTGTCGGAGTCGCCGGTGGTGATGTTCCAGGCGGGTCCGGCATTCCAGGTATTACCGGGATTCCATGGGGCCGTGCTGGCCAAGTATCCAAAGCAGACTAACCCTCTGGAGAGCGGACTTTTGCTGCATCCGGAGGCGATCGAAGGCAAGGCTGCCGCGGTGGAGCTTGCTTACGGACGAGGGCACATCCTGCTGTTTGGATTCAAGCCGCAGTTCCGCGGGCAGTCGCACGCGACTTACAAATATCTGTTCAACGAGCTTTATTTGTTTGATCATCCGGCGCTGCCGGCGGAGACACCTGCGGCTGCGCCCAAGACGGAGACGGCGGCGATAAAAGCTGCTCCCAAGCCGGCGGATGACGATGAGGACGATTGGGAGTAAAAGCAGCTTCTAGCTGCTAGCTTCCCCGGTCTCAAAGGCGAGACCGGGCGCACCCGGCGGGAACATGGAATGGCAAAGCTAGAGGCTGGCAGCTAGAAGCTAGAAGCTGCTCTTACAGGCTGTTCTCCGCTGCTTCCACCGTGGCGGCTTGCGAGATGACCGTGTCGACCCTGGTCATCTTGAAGAGCTCGTGGATGCGAGGGCTGATGCCGGTGATGATCAGCTTTGCGCTTTTTCCCTGGCAATGGACGTGGTGGTTGATGACCGTGCCCATGCCGGCGGAATCCATGTAGGGGACGCCGGTAAGGTCGAGGATGGTGACTGGCGGTGTGGGCTGAATGGCGCGAAGCTGCGCCTGGAAGTCGAACAGGTTACGCAGGGTGAGCGGGCCGGTCAGACGGAGGATCACCGTACCCGGCGCTTTCCCCTCCTGACGTTCGATGGACAGAGGTTCGTCGATTGCCATAGTGGGATAAGTGTAAGGAATAAAACAGACTGTGTCGTTACAAAAATGTGAATGTCGTTTGTGAGATGCGCGCCGATCGGGGTTGGCGGGTGTTTTTGCCGGTGGAAAAGGCCACGGCCCCGAAGGAAAACTCCTGCCGGGGCCGCTTGATGGCCTGGGGCGTTATTGGTTGCTGGCGGACGACTGCCGTTCAGATGGTTGGTTGGCTACCTGGAGGTAGTTTTTGACGCTGAAAACGCCGGAGACGCCGTTGGCCCGGATGCCGGCAGTATCTTTGTCAGCTTGCGAGTCAACCACGCCGTCGAGTTGGACATTCCCATTCTGTACCGTGATGCGAATGGTTTTGGCTGGGTCGATGGCGTACTTGTTCAGCGACGGGAATCCGTAGATGGCGCGGTATTCCGCCATGCGGATGCGGTCATCCATGGGCGACGCGGGATCTACCTGGATATTGTCGACGACTTCTTTGACGCCGGGATAAGTGCTGACCAGGCCGAGCGCAGAATCCTTCGACGGGTAATCAAGCGCGTGACCGGCGAGAGTGACAACGCCGTTTTGCACGTCGACGCTGATGGCGTCGAAGACATTTCCGTAGCCGACGCGATCATAGGTGAGCTTTTCCACCAGCTTGGCTTTGAGTTGGCCGTCGGGGACGGTGGGGCCGGCGACTTCAATGTCGTTGCGGACCGCGGTGACGCCCTTGGCTTTGTGGACGCGCTTGTCGGCGTCGGCCTTGTACTCATAAAGATCGACAGTCCCGGATAGGGTGGCGATGCCGTTCGAGTCGACGGACACTTTGACGTTGCGGAATTCCTTCTTGTTCAGGCGGGAAGCGGCGTCGCCTGCGGCAGGGTTTTCACCTTGTGCCTGCGGGGCGGCGCCTGCGCCGAAAGCGAGGGGTGCGGCAAATGAAATTTGGGGAATGCCGAAGAGGGCCGCGGCAACTGTGGCCGCGAGAACTGCGTTACGGGTTGTACGGACCTTAGCGTTCATCGGGGGAAACCTCCACTTACTGCATCTCATTGGATGTCGAACCGCATATGCTGGTTGACCTCCGCACTTAACTAACACTGATGCGCGAGAAAGGTTTCGGTCTTGATGGCCGTAAGAATTGAGTTATCCAAAAGTATTTAAAGGAGTTGGAATTCCTGAGTATTTAGAGGCCGGGGTAATCTCCCGCCTCGATTTTTCGTCTAACAAGTTACCTATCTGAATGAAAGGGCCGCTTGTCGCGGCCCTATGTTGTTTTGGTTGCAAATGGTTGGCGGGGTTAGTGGATGACACAAGTTATTGCTTCACTAACTCAACGCGGCGATTGAGAGCGCGGCCGTCTTCTGAGTCGTTGGAGGAAACCGGGGCGCTGGGGCCATCGCCTATAGCGTCTAACTGAGCGGCGGGGACTGCATATTTGGTGGTCAGCGCAGAGACAACGGAGGCAGCGCGGCGCTTGGAGAGGTCCATGTTTGCGGCCAGCATTCCGACGTTGTCAGTATGGCCGACGACATAGACCTTCAGACGCGGATTGGCTTTGAGGAGCTTGGCGACTTGCTCAAGCGCGGGGCCGGATTCGGGCTTGACGTCGGTCTTGCCGGTGTCAAACAGGATGCCGTTGACGACCACGTGACCGTTTCCGGTGAGACCGCCAGAGAGCGCGGCTGCGTTGGCGACGACTTCCGTGTCGACGTCCTTGGTGACGACGATGGTCTCCCTATACCAGCCGCCGGCGCTGGTCTCGATCATGATCCAGGTTTTGCCCATGTGCACGGTAAAGTCGCCGTAGTCGCCGGAGTCATAGTCGAAGGAGTATCCAGCCTTATGCATTGCGGCGTTTAAGCTGTGCACCACGAGGGACTTGCTCCCGTAACTCGGCCAGTTGTATCTGATCTGCAAATAGTCGCCCATGAGGTGCCTGGTCTGATCTTTTTTGTCAACCGTGACGGTGAAGTCGAAACCGCCGAGATTCGAATGTTCGCAATTGGTGATGACGCTGCCGGGATAGCGGCTGACGAGCGGAGAGTCCTTGCAGCCCTTGGCGTCCGGGGCGGATTGGGCCAGGCAGAGTTGGGCTGCGAAGGACAGTGCAAAGCAAAACGGCAGAATCCGATTCAGTTTCATTGGGGCTCCTCTTGCGGCGATCAGGAAGTGAAATTACTGCGACGGTGGCACGTGATGGACTTTCAGATTTATGTCGGCGTTGGGATCGCAGACAGGACCCTTCCAGGTGTAGTCGGAGATGGTATCCATGTGGGTTGTGGTTCCGCCGGTGGTGGTGTCGATTGAGCCGACGGAGTGGATGTGGGTCAACCCATCGAATGTCAGCTTGACACCGCCTTTCATCTGAAAGCTTTTTCCCGCACAGCTCAACTGATAACTTCCGCCGGTCAAACCGATGTTGAGCTGCGTAACGGTGCAGGTGGGATTCCTTCCTGAAATAGCTTTGGCCCAGGTCTCATCATTCATGCAGAGCAACATGCTGAATGTCTTTCCCGCCTCAGTGGGGTCGGGCATAGAAAGAGTCCATTCGCCGGAGCGGAGGGGGAAGTGCTGCTGGGAAAAAGCTGAGGCGGTTGCCATGAGGGCGCATAGGCCCACAATCGTCAATTTGGGGAAGGTCATCGGAGCCCATCCTTTTAGTTCAGTCTGGGCTTAAGGCTGCTGGTTCGATGGCTTCGCTGTCAACGACAAAATGACAACCGCCGCGGCGGGGTTGTTTATTTACGAGGGTCCTGCACTCCTAATGGCTTAAACGCCGATGACGGCGCAAAGCTCCTTGACTGCCTCGGCGCTCTTTTTGAGAGCCGCGTCTTCTTCGGGGGTGAGTTTGATCTCGATGATTTTTTCGAGGCCCGCCGCGCCCAGCTTGCAGGGAACGCCGATGTAGAAGCCGTCGATGCCGTATTCACCTTGCAGAAACGCGGCGCAGGGCAGGATCTTTTTCTTGTCCTTGAGGATGGCTTCAACCATTTCAGTCACAGCCGCGGAAGGCGCGTAGTAGGCGCTGCCGGCCTTGAGGTACTTGACGATTTCAGCGCCGCCATCGCGGGTGCGCTGGACTAGCTGCTCGAGGCGCTCGGGCTCAATGAGTTCAGTGATCGGGATGCCGGCGACGGTGGAGTAGCGCGGGAGCGGGACCATGGTGTCGCCGTGGCCGCCGAGGACGAAGGCTGTTACATTCTCGACACTCACGTTAAGTTCAGCAGCAATAAATGTCCGGAAGCGGGCGGAGTCCAGAACACCGGCCATGCCGATAACGCGTTCGCGATTGAAGCCGGCCTGGCGAAACGCGGCCTGGGCCATGGCATCCAACGGATTTGACACGATGATCAGGATGGACTCGGGCGATTGCGCAACAACCTTCTGCACCACGTCCGACATGATTTTGAAGTTGGTATGGAGCAGGTCGTCGCGGCTCATCCCAGGCTTGCGGGGAATGCCAGCGGTGATGACGACGATGTCGGAGTTGGCGGTGGCGGCGTAGTCGTTGGAGCCGATGACGCTGACGTCCCTCTTCTCAATGGGCAGAGCTTCAAGCAGGTCAAGGGCCTTGCCCTGCGGGATGCCTTCGACGACGTCGATCAGAACTACATCGGCCAGTTCCTTTGAAGCGATCCAGTGGGCCGTGGTGGCGCCTACGTTGCCGGCGCCGACGATTGAGACTTTCTTGCGCATATCAATTTCTCCTGGGTGGTTATGAGGGGAGTTAGCGGAGTTCGCCGCGCTGTGCGCGTGTTAGCGGGGTAAGCAAGAACGCCGCTAGCTCCGCTAACTCCGCCTTTTTCTGATCCCTGTTCCTCGTCTCTACATATTTCCGATGATGCGTGTTGCGAATTCGCTGGTGCCGACCTTCGTTGCGCCTGCGGTTTGGCGCTCGAAGTCGTAGGTTACGAATTTTTGCTGGATGGTTTTCTCCATTGACGTCTCGATGAGCTTGGCGGCTTCTTTCCAGCCGATGAAGTCGAGCAGCATGACGCCGGAGAGGATTACCGAGCCGGGGTTGATAACGTCCTTATCGGCGTATTTCGGAGCTGTGCCGTGGGTGGCTTCAAAGACGGCGAAGCCATCGCCGATGTTTGCGCCGGGAGCGATGCCGAGGCCGCCGACCTGGGCTGCTGCGGCGTCGGAGATGTAGTCGCCATTGAGGTTGGTGGTGGCGAGAATGGAATAATCCGACGGCCGGATGATGATCTGCTGGAAGATGGAGTCGGCGATGCGGTCGTTGATGAGAATCTTCTGCTTCCATGCGCCGTTGCCGTGGGTTTTGCCGATGGAGTCTAGGACGCCTTTGATCTCCGCATAGAGTTCGTCACGGAATTTCTGGTTGCCGAATTCGAGGCCGGGCTCGATCAGCGCTGCGTTCTGCTCGATGGTGATTCCAGGCTTCGCATCGACGTTGCCGAGGATCCAGCTTTCGCGCTCGGTGACGGTCTGGTCGCGGAATTCTTCGACGGCTACTTCATAGCCCCACTCGCGGAATGCGCCCTCGGTGAACTTCTGGATGTTGCCTTTGTGGACGAGTGTGACGGTTTTGCGGCCCATCTCGAGCGCGGACTTGATGGCGTAGCGGACCAGGCGCTTGGTTCCGAAGATGCTGATGGGCTTGATGCCGACGCCGGAGTCGGAGCGGATTTTCTTCTTGCCACCCTTGAGCAGGTCTTCATTGATGAATTCAATGAGGCGAGCGACGTCGGCCGAACCCTGCTTGAACTCGATGCCGGAATACACGTCTTCAGTGTTCTCGCGAAAAATGACGATGTCGACGGCTTCGGGGTGCTTCACGGGGCTGGGCACGCCCTGGTAGTACTTCACGGGCCGAACGCAGGCGTAGAGGTCGAGGAGTTGGCGGAGGGCCACGTTGAGCGAGCGGATGCCGCCGCCGATGGGGGTGGTTAGCGGGCCCTTGATGGAGACGCGGAAGTCGCGCGCGGCGGCTACGGAGTCGTCGGGCAGCCAGGTGGAGAACTGGCGAAAGGCTTTTTCGCCGGCGAAGATTTCAAACCACTTGATGGCGCGATTGCCGCCGTAGGCTTTCTCGACCGCGGCGTCGAAAACGCGCTGCGAGGCTTTCCAGATGTCACGGCCGGTGCCGTCGCCTTCAATGAAAGGGATGATGGGATTGTCAGGAACTTCAAACTGGCCGTTTTTGTATTCGATTGGCTGGCCATCGCTGGGCAATTCGAGCCCGTTATAGGTATTTTGCATGGGTTTGGGTGATCCTCTTTCCTGGCGGCTTCAAGGAAGAGGCTAACACCTGGAAATTGGGGGTGGCAATTCGGGGGCGGGGCTGTGTTGGGAAGGCGCCTTGGAAGAGGCCTCGCACGTTGGGGTGGCGGGGGGAAATTGGTTGTTTCCGGGGCGGCGACGATACGGGATTTACGCAGAAACGCCCACCTAGCGGCGGGATTTCGGCTACACTGAGGTTGCCGGGAATGGCCGGAACTCTCGATCCGACAGCTTATTCAATTTAATCCCGAGCCCTCACATGCAAGTTGCGCAAGGTATCGTAAGACACTGGCTACTCAACACTGCAATCGAATTTCCAAGGAAGCTCTCGGACCTGCTCCCTGTTGTTTGTGGATTGAGACTGAATGTCCTTGATGTTCCAGGTGCGACACCGGAGGATTATGCTTCGGCTGTCCTGGCTCTGTTCGATTCGGGTTCGATTCGCATGTACTTCGACGGAGATACAGAAGGAAGCAAAACCGAGGCTTGCCGCTCAATCGTGGAATTGGTATTGCAGCGAAGGCTTGCGACCCCAGTGGAGAAGGCCCCTACCCCACGCGCAAGGCAGAGGTCTATTTATCCACGAAAGGTTACTCCGGACACTTCAGACCTACGTTGGCAGTTGACCGCTCTCGGCGGTAAGGAATGGGAGGGACTCGCTCAGCCGGACTGGAACCGCTACGTCACAATACTGACAGGCGGTGACATACCTGGGGAGGCTTGGTCTGCGAATTTAGGCCTCCTTATGGCTGAACTTGGCTGGTGCCAGGAACTCAACGGCGTTGAAATCGACCGAAACACAATCAGTATGGAAGTGCTTCACGATTACCCCGTCACTTATTGGAAGTTCCTGCCAGTCGTTCACCGCGCGACCTTTGAATGCAGATGGGTCGATTCGCAGTGGCCTGATGGTCGGATCGTCCCGCCTGAATGGTTTCGTCAATGGTGGATATCTCAAGGCGAGTGGTACAGGAAGCCGTGGGAACTTTCAAACTGGGCGAGCGCTTCTTAGGCTCGGCAGACCAGGTCGACAAAGCGCCGTCAAGGGAGATTCGCGAGGCCGCCCCCGAATTCGTTGGGAACTATATATTTGACTCCCTTGGGTCCTTATTTCTTCGGTGCTGGAGGCGGCGGTGGGGGCTTCGGTGGAGGCGGGACTGGCTTAGGCATGGGAGGCCAACTCTTTTCAGACAAACGCTCTTTGCCTTGGCTCATGCGTTTGATAGCCCCTTAAGCCTGAACACGTGATCTTCCCATCGTCCCATTCTCTTAGGGTCATTAGGCGCGTCAGTGGATGCGAGTGTAGAGAATTCCGCCTCGCGTTGCTGCAACGCTTCAAGTTCCGCTTCTGCCCCATCCTCATAGTGGTGGTTCCAAAGCCTTTTATACCCATCGGCAATCTGGGACCACGCAGTCTGCAATTTCGCCATTGTCCGAATCTTGGAATCCATGTTTAAGGCAATCGAATAGGCAGTTGCTAGCGCAACCAACCCAGACAGAATCAACGGCACATAAGCAGGAAACTTTCCAATGAGGGCGGCGGCGGCTCCAGATGACAAGAAAAACGAAGCGCCTGTAATCCACTGCTTTTCGCGAGTGTAGACATTCGCAAGATCGGCGAAATACAGAGATCGGGTCTCCGCAGAAATCTGCGACTTCCATACCTCATCAATTTGATCTTGATTGAGCATCTGCACCCTCTTTTTCTCTCTTCACCGTCAGACGTTTGCGTTTCCGTGCGGCCTTCGTCTTTGGTTTCGGGCGATAGGCCAGCACTATGTCTGCAATCTTATTCAACTCCGCTGGGAGTGCTTTCATGCGATCAGCCTCGCGTAGGTGAGGCGCTTGCCGTCTACCGCGTCCACGAACGAATCCAGCCGGTCTAGCGTGTGACGCTCCACCTTCCCAGCATTCAACCGGAAGGCAACCTCGTCCACATACCGTCCAAGATGCTTGACGCTCACCTGATGCCATGTGCCATAGATGCCGCGCTTCAAAAGAGCCCAAACGCTCTCAATCCCATTCGTCGAAACCGGCCCCCGAGCGTATTCCCCGCCCAAATGGTTCACCGTCTCGTGTTTGAAGAATACGCCATTTAGACCCTTGTAGGACAAATGCTCATCTGTCATGAGCGACGATCCGATGTGAACATTGTCGTAGATGGCGTTTTGTAGGGTCTCTTTATCGGTGTTATCAACCAGCATGGCGACCGTGCGACCGCCGCGCTCCCTGAGTCCCATTACGATGGCCTTACCAGCTCCGCCGCGTCCCGCCTTGCGCTTCTTGGATTCGTGCCGGTTCGCCTCTTTGCCGCCAATGAAAGCCTCATCTATCTCGACGATTCCATGCAACTTGTCCATCTTCCCAGCGCAAGCCTCACGAAGTCTCTGGAGTACAAACCATGCGCTCTTCTGGGTGATGCCAATCTCCTTTGCCAGTTGCATTGAAGAGATGCCCTTGCGGGCCGTTACGACCAGATACATGGCATAAATCCACTTGTGCAGGGGAACATGCGACCGTTCGAAGATGGTCCCGGTGCGGATTGTGAAGTCCAGTTTGCATTTGTTGCAGCGGTAGTATCCACCCTTCCGAGTGGTGATGCGGTCATGGCCGGAGCAGGTAGGGCAGACAGCGCCATTCGGCCAAAGGCGGGATTCCAGATAGATGCGGGCGGTTTCCTGATCAGGAATCATTGCGAAGAGTTCAAAGGTTGAAATCGTGCTCTTGCTCATTTGTTTTCCTCAACTTATGAACTGATTGTAGGCGAAATATGCGAGGGAGTCAAGTATATAATTCCCAATTCGTTGACATCATGATGTCGTTCGCCTTAGCATCATGATGTGCGAACTACTCTCACCATCGACGACGACATTGCCACGCTCGTGGAGCAGGAGGTCAAGCGTTCCGGCGACTCCTTTAAGGGAACTGTCAATCGGCTGTTGCGCGAGGGATTGATGGCCTCCCGGGAACCTGCAGAGACGCGACCTTTTGAAATCACTCCAATTGCCATGGGTCTGAAACCGGGACTCAGCTACGATCGCATCGCGGAACTCCTTGAGGAAGCAGAAGGGCCGTACTACCGGTGATTGTTCTCGATGTGAACCTCCTACTGTACGCACAGGACAGTACGTCGCCGCATCACGCTGCCGCACAAACCTGGCTGCGAGGAATCATTTCTGGACCGGAGATAATCGGCTTGCCATGGCAGGTAGTTTGGGCATTCCTGCGGCTCTCGACGAACAGCCGAATCTTCACCAATTGCTTGTCCATGGAGCAGGCGGTAGGCATTGTCCAGCAATGGATGGACCTGAAGCAGGTTCGGATTCTCGCGCCATCAGAGCGTCACTGGAGCCTACTGAAGCAATTGCTGAAGGAGGGCCAGGTGCGAGGTCCCATGATGACGGATGCCGAACTCGCCGCGCTGACCATTGAATGTGGCGGTGTTCTTTACACAACCGATCGCGACTTTGCGCGGTTCCCTGGGCTGCAGTGGGTGAATCCGCTGATGAGTTGATCTCCAAAGCTACCGCTTGATGACGGTGGCCAACAGGGTTGATAGCCCGTTCCAGGCGATCTGGGTGCCGATGCATAGCAGAACGAACGCAATCACGCGCAGGATGCCGTGTGCGGTCGACGGCGGGATTACCCTTGTGATCTTTGGCGCGTAGGCATAGCAGAAGTAGCAGAGCACGCTGATCACAACGATGGCAAGAAAGACCCCAGCGTGCGCCAGTATGTTCTCTTTCAGGTTTCGATTCGAGATGTGCGCGGTGAGTGTGAGCAATCCAACCAGCGTGCCTGGTCCGGAAGTAATGGGAAATGTAAACGGGTAAAAGATGCTTTCTTCAAGATGGGAGGTATCTGTCTCCTTGCGTTCTCCGGTTTCCTCCTCTTTATTCCTGGAGTTGGCTGCGGCATTTCTCTCGTTGAGGACGCCCCATCCCATGGCCGCGATGACAATGCCGCCCGAGAGCTGAACTATGGGCAGAGAGATGCCGAAGAAGTTAAGGATGGTGGCGCCCAGGACCTCGATAATGGCCAGGAAGATGATGTTATTGATGGCGATTCTGCGCGCCAGGGAGTGGAAGACCTTGGGCGGCGCATCGCCGGCCAGCCCTAGAAAGACCAGCGCGGAACCAAGCGGGTTGATCAGCGGCAGCAGCACGCTGAAGGCGATCAGAAAAGCGTTCCAAAGCGTCAAGAGCAATCTCTCCTGACGGAATCTTACTTCTTTGCGTGGATGAATCCGCTATAGAAAACGATAGGGTTCGCACCCTGGAATTCAGAGACAGAGATCGGATGCGGATTATTTGTCGTGGGCCTCTTTGAAGTCGCTGCCTTCGAAGCGTGGGATGCCGAAGTGGCCGCGGAGGTGGAGCATGTCGACGGGGCTTAGGTTGCCGGCCATGGTGGCGAGCGTGACGCTTCGCGGCGTTTCGACCAGCACGACGGCGCCGCGCACGTTCACTCCGTCAAGCACCAGCCAGAGGTCGGTGGTGCCGTTGTGGAGCGGGCTCTTGTTGGCGGCTTCCGTGGTGACCAGATGCTTCCAGCCGCGCAGATGGTAGGCGTCGCGGATGGCTTCTACCGATGCTTCATCGCCAATGCCGGCGGGGCCAAAGCGGAGCAGATGGACGTTGATGCCGTCGATTTTGGCGATGGCCTGTTTGGTGTCTGGGTCGTTTCCACCGGTGAGGCCGGCGGCGATGGCGAGTTCGTTGCGGTCGAGCGCGAAGCTGGAGCGCGTTGTTGCCTGGGCTCCGAGTTGGGTGAGTGCGGGAGGCGTCCAATTCAGATCGACGGGGCCCTGGAGCGTTGTCGTAACTGGATTGGGCGCGGGATCAGGCGACGCCTGGGCCGCCGCGTGCACGCTGGCGATTGCGGCGATGAAGAGGGCAAGACCGAGAACAAGATTCCAGCGCGAATCCATCATTTTTATTTAAACGCACAAAAGACCGAAAAGTTACGCCCTGACTTGGTCTCCTGGGCCTGATTTTGGAGGGCTTGTAGAGGTTGTAGAGGAAGACATGGCTGGCTGCGCAGCAACTAGCCGGTGTGAAAGTGCGATGAAATCAATCAGATCGCTGTATTGATCCGGCTGAATGCGATAAACGGAGGATACATAGAAATTGGGAAAAGGCATGGTCCCGAAGAGACTTTTCTTCACCAAGGGCAAGGGCACACACAAGGAACGTTTGACGAGTTTTGAGCTCGCCCTTCGGGATGCGGGGATCGCGTCGCAGAACCTGGTGCGCGTGTCTTCCATCTTTCCGCCGCAATGCAAAGTCATTCCTCGCAAAGAGGGCTTGAAATATCTGCATGACGGCGAAGTAGTTTTTTCGGTGATCGCGGAGAACTCAACGCGCGAGCCGCACCGGCTGATCGTATCGAGCATCGGGGTGGCGATTCCCGCCGACCGCAACACCTACGGCTACCTGAGCGAGCATCACAGCTATGGCGAGACCGAGGAGCAGGCGGGTGAATACGCCGAGGAGTTGGCCGCCGAGATGCTGGCGACGACGCTGGACGTGGACTTCGATCCGGACACGAGCTGGGACGAGAAAAAGGAGATCTATCGCATCTCCAACAAGATTGTCCGGACCAGCAATATCACGCAGTCGGCCGTGGGCGACAAGCGCGGACTGTGGACAACGACGATCGCGGCAGCGGTTCTGATTCTGGAAGAGTAAACGCTGGGTGTTTAAGCAAGCCGAGGCCAATCCCGCCGGACGGGGTTGGCCTTGCTGCATCGAGGGTGAATTCAGACTGGAAGGGCAGGTTTAGAGATGGCGGGGAGTGCACGTAAATACAAAGTTGGGCTGGTGCAGATGAGCATGGGCGCCGACCCGGAGGAGAACCTTGCTGCGGCGGTGCGGCATGTGGAAGAGGCGGCGCGGCTGGGCGCGAATATTGTTTGCCTGCCGGAGCTTTTTCGCGCGCAGTATTTTTGCCAGCGCGAGGATCTTCGGTTGTTTGATTTGGCGGAGCCGATTCCGGGGCCGTCGACGGCGAAGCTGGCGGAGGTTGCACGCAAGCTGCATGTTGCGATTGTGGCGAGCCTGTTTGAGCGGCGCGCGGCGGGGCTTTATCACAACACGGCAGTCACGCTGAATGCGGATGGCGCGATTGCGAGCGTGTATCGCAAGATGCATATTCCGGACGATCCGCTGTACTACGAGAAGTATTATTTTGCGCCGGGGGATTTGGGATTTCAGGCCGTGGATACAGCGTTTGGGCGTGTGGGCACGCTGGTTTGCTGGGATCAGTGGTATCCCGAGGGCGCACGGCTGACGGCGCTCAAGGGCGCAGAGGTGTTGTTTTATCCAACGGCGATTGGATGGCATCCAGCGGAGAAAGAAGAGTTTGGTGTGGCGCAATATGACGCATGGCAGACGATCCAGCGGGCACATGCGATTGCGAACGGAGTGTACGTGGCGGGCGTGAATCGAGTGGGAATCGAAAACGGAGACGTGCTGGGAAATCGTGCTACGGGGCCGGGGCTCGAGTTCTGGGGTGGAAGCTTTTTGGCCGACCCGTTTGGGCGCGTGATTGCGAAGGCTTCGCATGACAAGGAAGAGATTCTGATTGGCGAGATCGACCTGGCGCTGATGGAAGATACGCGGCGCAATTGGCCGTTTTTGCGCGACCGGCGCATCGATGCGTATGGGCAGATCACACAGCGGTATCTCGATCCGGTGAACACATGGACGCAGGATGGAGATTCCAAATAGCCATGCGCGAGACATTGGGATCGACGCCGCAGGAGTTGGGCTACAGGATGCCTGCCGAGTGGGATCGGCATGATGCGACATGGCTGGCTTGGCCGCACAATCCTGAGGACTGGCCGGGAAAGTTTCAGCCGATTCCGTGGGTTTATGCGGAGATTGTGCGGCTGCTCGCGGCGCGTGAGCTAATACACATTCTTGTCGACGATACGAAGTCCGAGTCGCGTGCAAAGGGCATTCTGGAGCGGGCTGGGGCGAATCTGGACCAGGTGAGTTTTCATCTGTGGCCTACGAATCGCGTGTGGACACGGGACTCTGGGCCAATTTTTGTGCGCAACAGCGCGGGTCATGCGGGGATCACGAACTGGAAGTTCAACGCATGGGCCAAGTATTCAAATTGGCAACTTGATGACCAGGTGCCGAGGCGCGTGGCTGAGTTGCTGGGAGTGCCGGAGTGGCAGCCGGTGGTTGAGATGGAAAGCGGTGAGACGCGGCGGATGGTGCTGGAGGGTGGGTCGATCGACACCAATGGCGCGGGGATTTTGTTGACCACGGAGGAGTGTTTGCTGAGCGAGGTGCAGGCGCGGAATCCCGGCGTGGGGCGGGAAAAGCTGGAGTGGGCGTTTCACGAGTATTTGGGAATTGAGCAGGTGATCTGGCTGGGACGCGGCGTGGCCGGCGACGATACGCATGGGCACGTGGACGATATCACGCGGTTCGTTGGGCCGGAGACGATTGTGACCGCGGTTGAGCCGAATGCTGAGGACGCGAATCATGAGCCGCTGGCTGAAAATCTGCAAAGGCTAAAGGCGGCGCGGACGCTAAGTGGGAAGCAATTCAACTTGGTGGAACTGCCGATGCCGCGGCCGGTGGTTTTCAGAGAGCAGAGGTTGCCGGCGAGTTATGCAAACTTCTATATTGCGAATGGGCTGGTATTAGTGCCGACCTTTCACGATCCTAATGACCGCGTGGCGCTGAATATTCTGGCGAAGGTTTTTCCGGGGCGCGAGGTGATTGGGATTCATTGCGTGGATTTGGTTTGGGGGCTGGGGACGCTGCATTGCATGACGCAGCAGCAGCCGGCTGGACACCTCGCATGATCACCGATCTGGACGCAATGGAGGCGGCGCTGGCTCAGGCGCGGCTGGCTGCGGAGGCCGGCGAGGTCCCCATTGGTGCGGTCGTCGTACGCGCGGGAAAAATTATCGCGCGGGGGCAGAATCGCGTGCTACGCGACCTGGACCCGACGGCGCATGCGGAGATTGCGGCGCTGCGCGGGGCGGCTGGGGCGGTGGGCAATTACCGGCTCAACGGCTGCACGCTGTATGTGACGCTGGAGCCTTGCGCGATGTGCGCGGGAGCGATGATTCATGCGCGGCTGGATAGGCTGGTGTTTGCGGCTGCCGATCCGAAGGCGGGCGCGGCGGGGTCGGTGCTGGGAGTGGTGAACCATCCACAGCTCAATCATCAGATGGTGGTGGAGTCGGGGATTTTGGAGGATGAGGCCGCGGAACTGCTGAGGAGTTTCTTTCGGGAGCGCAGATAACTCTAACTTCTGGTCAGCGCCTTGATTCGCTCGGCTTGTTCTGGCCATTTTTCGGATAACTCGGCATAACTTCCGCTGCGATAGTCGGCGAAGTCGAAGCCTGGAGTTACCGTGCATCCTAATAGCGCTACCTGGCCGTTGCCGATGAGGCGCGTGCCTTGCCAGACACCGGCGGGGACAACGAGCTGGACGCACTGATCGTCCATCAAATCCTGGCCTAAAACAAAGGTGGCGGAGCGGCCGTCCTGGTAGAGTTGGAGCATTTCTACGGGGTCGCCGAGATAAAAATGGAATATCTCGTCGGAGTCGAGGACGTGCATTTCAGAGAAGGTGCCGGGCTCGAGCAGGTAGTAGATGGCGGTGCCCATGGGGCGCATGCCGCGCGGCAGATAAAGGGTGTTGGCGCAGGTATAAGTGCGGCGGAAGTGGCCGCCCTCGATGGGATGCGGCTCGAGACCGAGCAGGGCCTTGATTTCGTCGGCGGTCATTTGTCACAGATGTTATCAGGAGTGACACAGTAAGATGTTGTTATGACGGTGCAGGTGTATACGGCCGCGTGGTGCAGGGATTGCCGGGCGGCAAAGCAGTTTCTCGACAGCCACGGGATTATTTATACAGAGATCAATGTGGACCTTGATCCGGCGGCATCGGACGAGGTGATGCGGCATGTGGGCAAGCGGGCGATTCCGCAGCTGGTGATCGACGGGGTGTGGTTTCAGCCGTACAAGCCGGGCCGCGGACTGCTTTTTGACGAACTGCACGAGCGGTTGGGGATTCCTCGCGGATAGGTCGTTTCTCTTCTACAATCAAGTGTTGGGACAGGGCGCGGCAATGTGCCTTGAAGAGGAGTTTGCCCGTTGATTGAACGCTATACACGCGCCGGCATGGGCCGGATCTGGACGGAAGAAAACAAATACACCTGCTGGCTCAAGGTGGAGTCGGCGGCGAGCACGGTGCTGGCCGAAGATGGCGTGATTCCGGTCGCGGCGGCGGACGCGATTGCCACCAAGGCGAGTTTTTCCGTCAAGCGGATTCAGGAGATTGAGGCCGAGGTGAAGCACGACATCATCGCCTTCACCACGGCGGTGGCCGAGACGCTGAAGGCGCAGGGGCTGGACGATGAATCGCGCTGGCTGCACTACGGGCTGACTTCGAATGACATTGTGGATACGGCGCAGGCTCTGCAAATCAAAGACGCGTCGGCGTTGATCCATGAGGGACTGACGGAGCTGCTGGCGGTGTTGAAGCGGCGGGCTCTGGAGTTCAAGCACACGCCGACCGTTGGGCGTACGCACGGGATTCATGCGGAGCCGACGACGTTTGGCTTGAAGCTGCTGAACTGGTACGCAGAGATGGAGCGGAACATTGTCCGCTTCGATGCAGCGGCTGAGGATATGCGCGTTGGCAAGCTGTCAGGGGCGGTGGGGACGTTCGGGCATTTGAAGCCAGAGCACGAGGAGAAGATTTGCGCAGCACTCGGCCTGAAGCCGGCGCCGGTGGCGACGCAGGTGATTCAGCGGGATCGGCATGCTGCGTATATTGCGACGCTGGCAATTATCGGGAGCACGCTGGACAAGATTGCGGTCGAGGTGCGGCATCTGCAGCGGACCGAGGTGCGCGAGGCGCAGGAGTATTTCAGCGAGAAGCAGAAGGGCTCCTCGTCCATGCCGCACAAGAAAAATCCAATCACGAGCGAGCAGATCAGCGGGCTGGCACGCGTGCTGCGGGGCAATGCGCAGGCGGCGTTTGAGAATGTTGCGTTGTGGCATGAGCGGGACATTTCTCATTCGTCGGTTGAGCGCGTGATCTTTCCTGATTCGACAATCCTGGTGGATTATCTGCTGGCGAAGATGACCGACTTGATTGACCGGCTGCTGGTCTATCCGGAGCGAATGAAGAAGAACCTTGAGAGCACCGGCGGGTTGATTTTCAGTGGACAATTGCTCCTGGATCTGGCTGAAGCTGGGATGATGCGCGAGGACGCTTATCGGCTGGTTCAAGCGCACGCGATGAAGGCCTGGAAAGAGGACCTGGTGTTTCGCGACGAGGTTGCGCGGGATGCGGCGATCACTGCGATGCTGAGCGAAGAAAAACTGTCGAGGACGTTCGATTACATGCGGCAATTGGGCAACGTGGACGCGATCTTCAAGCGGGTGCTGGGCGAGTAAGGACGATGAGCGATCTGACGGAGGAGACACATCCGCGGGTTTTCGAGACCATCAGCGCGGTGGTTGAGCTCGAAGCGGACGATCAGACTGGGCTGGCGACGGAGCGGATGGTGGCGCTGGTTGTGGAGTTTCCGCGCGAAGCGCTGGCGCACGCATATCTTGCTTGGGTGCTGTCACGCAGCGGGCGGTATCGCGACGCGATTGAACATGGCAAGGTTGCAGTGCAGTTGGCACCACGGTCGGAGCGGGTTTCATTGTTATTCTTTCGCGTGCTGTGGAGTGCGGACCAGCGCGAATTGGCATTAGATGAGATGCGGCGCTTTGTCACGCTGGAAGACTCAGAAGAATACGCGCAGATCATTCTCGCGTTGGAGCAGGCTGGGATGTAGAGAGGTGCGAACCGATGCGCTGAGAAGGTCTGTAGCCCGGACTTGATATCGTATCTGGAACAGGAGGTCAGGATGAAATTCCTTATCAGCGTTTTGCTCTTAGTCACGGGTGGGTTTGCTTCAGGTCAGCAAATGGGCGTACAACAAGCGGGCGCCCAACCAGCGGAAGTCAAGCCGGCGGATGCTTTGGGTAAGCTCAATTTCATGCAGGGCGACTGGGCCGGCAAGCAGGATTTCAATACCAACGGCGGGCCGGCGATGGTGGGCGACGCCAGCGACAAAGTGGATATGGGAATTGCCAACAAGTATCTCTGCGAGATGCTTTCAACGACGCTGCCGGGGCGCAAGCCAACGGACACGCGCCACTTCATCTCGTTTGACGCGAAGACGCAGAAGTATACGGCATGGTGGTTCAACGACACTGCTTACCATCCCACCGCATTGACCGGAGACCTGACGGGCAGCAAGCTGGTGCTGATGAGCGATGCATCCGCTCCGGGACCCCTGTTGCGCGCTACGTATGAGAGCCCGACCGCGGGCACATTGACGTATATGGTGGAGATGAAAAACGGAGATAGCTGGACGAAGCTGTTTTTGACTACGTATACGAAGAAGACCGTGGTTGCGGCGCAGTGATGTTTTTAGCGGAATGAGAAAAGGAACTCGCACGTGGGTGGATTTAATCTGACTGTCGCGTTGACCGGAGCATCTGGCGCAATTTTTGGGCGTGAGTTGTTGCGCGCGCTGGAAGCGGAAGAGCGGGTGGCGCGGGTTCATTTTGTGGCGTCGGAAAATTCGCTGCGGGTGATGGCGGAAGAATTGGGCGTGAGTGGGCGTAACGATTTGCTCGAGAAACTGCTGGAGTCGAAGCCTACAAAGACGGTGCAACTTAACGATGCGGACATTGGCGCGGCGATTGCGAGCGGCAGCCATCCTTCAGATGGGATGATTATTTTGCCCTGCTCGATGGGGACGCTGGCGGCGATTGCGCATGGCCTGGCCAATTCGCTGATTGCGCGTGCGGCGGATGTGGCTCTGAAAGAACGCAGGCCGCTGCTGTTGTGCGTGCGCGAGACGCCGTTCAACCGCATACACCTGCGCAATATGACGCTGGCGGCTGAGGCGGGCGCGGTGATTTTTCCGGTGATCCCGGCGTTTTATAACAAGCCTCAGGATTCGGCGGAGATGGCGCGGCAGTTTGTCTTTCGCGTGCTCGCGCACATTGGACTGCCGCAGGCTGGGGCCTACGTATGGAAGGCCGGGGAGTAGCGGGAATCCGCTGATTCTCCGGCCTTGAGGCATGGTTGCCGCAGGCTTGCCTAGAGATGCTCCGCGACGAAATGAGCAAGATTCTCGGCGAGTCCAACCAGAATATCGGTCCAGCCTTTTTCATTACGCCCGAGATATTCGTCCGGTACATTCTCCTGGGTCAACTTCAGGTCGCAACCTGAAGCCGAAGGTTCGATATCAATAGTGACCGTGGTGAAAAGCGGCGAGTATTTGGGCACCCCAAAAGTGAAAACGAGGCGGTGCGGTCGATTGATTTCGAGGTACTCGCCGGTGTGCTCCACGTCTTCACCATTGCGCCGGTCGACGATGACGAAACGGCCGCCTACGCGGGCATCGATTTCGACGCGGACCATCTGGCCGGTAGGCGTTGCGAAGAGCCATTTGCCGGTGGTTTGCGGGTCGAGCCAGGCGTCGAAGACGCGCTCCGGCGAGGCGGTAAAGTGGCGTGTGACTGTAACGGTGTTCATTGCTTCGGTTCCTTTCGCTTGGATGATTTCGATGCGGCGCGGGCTCGCTCTCGGTCTTGAGCCCGCAGGAAAGCGTCAAGGCGGTCAAGGTTCTCCGTCCAGAGACGCTGGTAGAAACTGAGCCATTTGTCCGCGGCGGCGAGCGGCGCGGGATGAATGCGGCAGACGTGCCGGCGGCCCCGCACTCGGCGCCGGACAAGGCCGGCGCCTTCAAGGACCTTGACGTGCTTTGAGGCGGCGGCAAAGGACATGGAAAACGGGGCGGCGAGTTCGCCGATATTGCGCTCGCCGGCAGCAAGGGAGCGGAGCATGGCACGGCGGGTTGGGTCGGCCAGTGCGCGGAAGACAGCATCGAGCGGCTGGGAGTGATGTTCAACCATGTGGTTTAATTTATGCGTGTGAAAAGGGAATTGTCAACCGAATGGTTGAATGATGAAGAAGCAGTGTGATTTGAGATAGGTCTTCAACGCCACCAATTGGAGCGCAACTCATTCCCGGCGACAACTTCCGAGGGCACACCGGGAGTTGGAGCCCAGAGGCTCAGGTCTTTGGCGGCAAAGACACTCTCAATTGGCTGCGTCCAGCCGTGGAATGCGAGGTCAAAGAGGCCCCAGTGGATGGGCATCAGCAAGCCGTGGCCGCCCAGTGCGCGAAAACTGCGCACCGCTCCTTCAGGGCCCATGTGAACGTCGGGCCAAAGTGGGTCGGATGCGCCAATTTCAAGCATGGAAAGGTCGAAGGGGCCAAACTCTTTGCCGATCTCAGCGAAGCCGTCCCATTCGCCCGAGTCCGCGCCGTAGTAGACGCGGTGGTGTGGACCGATGAGAGCGAAGGATGCCCACAGAGTCTCAAAGCGGTTGAACAGGCTGCGGCCGGAGAAGTGGCGGGCGGGCAGAGCTTTTATTTTGACAGCGCCGATGGTGACACTGTCGGTCCAATCGAGCGCAGTGATGCGTGCTGGATCGACGCCGAGGCCGCTCAGGATTTTGTCGACGCCGAGCGCGGTGATCCAGCGGGCGCTGTGAAACTGCGGCAATGCTGCCAGGCTGCGAACGGTGTCTGCGCCGAGATGATCGTAGTGATCGTGCGAGATGAGAACGGCATCGATGGGCGGCAGATCCTGAAGCGAAATTGTCGGAGCGAAGAAACGCTTTGGGCCGGCCCACTGCACCGGGCCGGCACGTTCTTCCCAGACCGGATCGATCAGCAAACGGATTCCGTCAACTTCGATGAGTGAGGTGGAGTGTCCCATCCAGGTGATTCGGAGGCCGGATTGAGGGGCGGCGGCGAAGATGCGAGGGTCAGTATGGAAGGGACCGAGCGGATGATTCGGCGAACCCGTTCCGCTTTGAAAAATCATGCGTGAGATCATGCGCGGAGCCACTTTGAAAACGACTGAGAGTCCGCCTGTTGAGGTTGGAACCGGGTTCTCGAAGTGCTTGCCAAGTTTAGTGGCCGGCTTGAATGGCATATTCATTGGATGGCTTGGAGTGATTACGGATTCCTGGAAACGAATCTTGAAGATTTGCTGACGTTTTAACGGTGATTTATTTGACTTTCGGGCCTCCGTCCGTCGATACTGCCGTTAATGCGGAACTCACCGATTCACGGAATTGCGGTCATGGGCATGTGTATGTGTCGGTCATGCGGACCTGTCCGTGGGTTTTTTGAGACGCGAATGCGCTAGACGCAACGGATCTTGAAAATCAGACGGCCCGGGTCCAAAAGGACTTGGGTCGTTTTGTTTTACATCACCACGGATCGTCGCCCCCTCATATCGAGTTTGAAGATCAGAAATCAGAAGGAGAGCATCATGTCAGAGCCGAAGCAGCATCACTTTGCTACCAACGCCGTCCATGCCGGCCAGTCGCCCGATCCGGCGACAGGGTCGCGTGCGGTGCCGATCTACCAGACCACGTCGTACCTGTTTCAGGACGCCGACCACGCGGGGCGGCTGTTCGGACTGAAGGAGTTTGGCAACATCTACACGCGCATCATGAACCCGACCACCGACGTGTTTGAGAAGCGTGTGACTGCGCTTGAAGGCGGAGCGGCGGGCCTGGCGACAGCTTCAGGGCAGGCGGCGGAGACGCTGACGCTGACCACGCTGGCTTCTGCGGGAGACGAGATTGTTTCCACGACATCGCTCTATGGCGGCACCTATAACCTGTTCCACTACACGTTTCCGCGTCTCGGGATCACGGTGCGGTTTGTGGATGCGGACGACTTTGACGGGCTGCGCGCCGCGATCAATGACAAGACGCGGGCTGTTTATACAGAGTCGCTGGGCAATCCGAAACTCGACGTGGTGGACATTGAGCGGATGGCGGCGATTGCGCATGAACACAAGCTGCCGCTGGTGATCGACAATACTTCGGCGTCTCCGGCGCTGGTGCGGCCGATTGAGTGGGGCGCGGATATTGTGGTGAATTCAGCGACCAAGTTTCTGGGCGGGCACGGGACGACAATCGGCGGCGTGATTGTGGACGCGGGCAAGTTCGACTGGGCTGCTTCAGGGCGGTTCAAGGAGTTTACCGAGCCGGACCCGTCGTATCACGGGCTCTCGTACACTGAGGCGTTCGGGCCGCTGGCATTCATCCTGAAGGCGCGGATTCAGGGGCTGCGTGATACGGGAGCAGCGCTTTCGCCGTTCAATTCGTTCCTGCTGCTGCAGGGGATTGAGACGCTGCATTTACGCCTGGAGCGGCACTCGCAGAATGCGCTGGCCGTGGCGCGATATCTGGAACAGCACCCTGGAGTTGAATGGGTGAATTATCCCGGCCTGGAGTCGAGCGCGTATTACGAGCGGGCTAAAAAGTATCTGCCAGAGGGCCGAGGGGCACTGGTGACGTTTGGAATTAAGGGCGGATATGAGGCGGGGAAGAAGCTGATCGATTCGCTGGAGCTGTTTTCACTGGTGGCGAATATCGGTGACGCGAAGTCATTGGTGATTCACCCGGCATCGACCACGCACCAGCAGCTTACAGTGGAAGAGCAGGCAGCGACGGGAGTCACTCCGGAGCTGGTGCGACTGAGCGTGGGAATTGAGGATGTGCGCGATATTGTCGCCGATCTGGAACAGGCAATTGAATTGGCGAACGGGCATAAGTTTGAAAATGCCGCCGCAACCGCGGGCCTTGCGGCACAATGAGTGTAATGACTGAAGCACGCATTGCGACCGGCGCCGGACCTGCTGTCACGCGGGTTTCGGCGCCCACGTACGAGGGCGACTTTGTGCTCGATGAGCACCTGCTGCTGGAGTGCGGGCGGACGCTGGCTGGACCCACGCTGCATTACGCGGTGTATGGGCGGCTGAATGCGGCGCGCGACAATGCGGTGCTGGTTTGCCACGCGCTGTCAGGATCGGCGCAAGTAGGTGCGTGGTGGCCGGAGCTTTTTGCGGCGGATGGTCTGCTGCAACTGGACCACGATTGCGTGATCTGCGTGAACCTGCTGGGTTCCTGCTACGGCTCGACGGGACCGGGCTCGGTGGACCGGGAGACGGGCGAGATTTACGGTCCGGATTTCCCGCTGGTCTCGATCCGCGACAATGTGCGGGCGCAGGCGCTGCTGCTGGATTCACTCGGAATTAAGAGGCTGCGGCTGGCGGTGGGCGGGTCGATCGGCGGCATGCAGGCGCTGGACTGGGCGATCTTGAATCCCGAGCGCGTGGAGCGGGCCTTGATTATCGGGGTGGCGCCGGTGCAGGCCATGGGGCTGGCCCTGAACCATGTGCAGCGGCAGGCAATTGAGAACGACCCGGATTGGCAGGGCGGGCGTTATTCGCCGCAGCAGCCTCCGAAGAAGGGCCTGGCGCTGGCCCGGCAGATTGCGATGCTCAGCTACAAGTCGGCGGAGCTGTTTGACGAGCGATTTGGGCGCAACCCCAATCGCAACGGGGAGGACCCCTGGGGTCTGGACAACCAGGGCGGGGGGCTGATCGGCGGACGATTCGATATTGCCGGCTATCTGGACTACCAGGGAAAACGTTTCGTCGATCGATTTGACGCCAACGCATACCTTGCGATTCTGCGCACCATGGATACGTGGGACCCGCAGCGGGGCTATGCATCGGCGACTGAAGCTTTCAGCCGCATCCGTGCGCGGCTCACGTTTGTGGGCATCAGCTCTGACTGGCTTTTTCCGCCTGAGGCTGTGCGTCATTTTGCGTACACCATTCGGGCCGCCGGGGTGGACGCCGATTACCGGGAGATGACGACGGACCACGGGCATGACGCCTTCCTTGCCGAGCAGGCGGAACTGGTTCGGCTCTTACAATAAATTGACCTGACCACTGGCTGGGCAGCCGCCTCAAGACCAACGGAGCAGGCTCGTGAAGACACGCTCAAACTAAATCCCGCATGTCCGGGAACAATCTCTAGGGGCGCGGTGTCTAAGCCCTTATGCGGGGAGCGGTGTACGCAGGTGCGAGGGATTGCCGGCCGCGCTGGAGAAGCAGCCGGACCTGTTGCATACGGCGATTCTTTTGTGTCTCGCATCTCATAACTGGGTGTTCGTGGAGCGTCGGCGGTTTCGGCTGCGGGATATTTTCCCGTGGGGATTCCGTTTTTCTCGCACCGGTCTGCTTGTCAGGGAGGGCATGGCTTTCTATAATCCATCCATCGCCTCAATGGTCGCCGTGATATCGTTTACCCATCACTCTGAAACGCCCAAGAGAACAGTCGTCCGTTCCGTAAGTAAGAACATGGTTATTGATCCCCATTTTGGCAACTCCCAGGAGCACTGAATGAAGAAGGTAGTCTTTGCGTCTTTGATGGTGTTGACGAGCATGAGTTTCGTTCGCGTGCCATCGCTTCGAGCCCAGGATTTGACCATCCAGAACCCGGCCGAATACAACGCCTATCAGAATGCAATCACGCAAACCGACCCCAAGGCCAAAGCGGCGGCGCTTGAGCAATTTCTCAAAGCATATCCTCAGACCATTGTGAAGAAGCCTGTACTCAGCATGCTGGTTGACACCTACCAGGGCCTGAACGATTTCACCAATGAACTGACCGCGACCACACGGCTGCTGCAACTCGATCCAAACAACGAGCAGGCAATCTTTTTGACCGTGTATATCGAGAAGGGCGAGTGCGCCAAGAATTCGGACCCGCAGACCTGCGACGATACCGCGGTGTGGGCGCAGAAGGGGCTTTTGGTTGCCAAGCCGGACGCGACCTCAGCGGACGACTGGAAGAAGGCGACCGCCTCGGCCTATCCGCTCTTCCATTCGGCCATTGCGCTCGACTACGCGCTGTCAAAGAAGGACTTCAAGGCTGCCGAAGGCGAGTACACGGCGGAGTTGATGCTCTTCTCTGACGACCAGTCGAAACAAGCCGGATTGGCTGACACCTACCAGTTAGCTGAGGCCTATGTTCAACCCGGCGCCGGCCAGGACCTGGTGAAGGCGATCTATTTTTACGCGCGCACCTGGGACTTTGCGCCGGCCAGCTTCAAGGGGCCCATCGAGAAGAAGCTCGAATATTGGTATAAGAAGTACCACGGCAAGGTGGATGGTCTGGACGCTGTGAAGGCCAAGGCGGCGCTCACCACTTTCCCTCCGGCGGACTTTTCAATCACGCCCGCGCCGACACCGGCAGAGCAGATTCACGCGCTGATGATCAGCACTCCGGACCTGAAAACCCTGGCGCTTGCCGACAAGGAAACCATTTTGGCTCTCGGCTCAAAGGATGACGCCGACAAGCTCTGGGCGGTGATGAAGGACCAGCCGACCCCGGTTCCTGGAATTGTGATCGAAGCGACGGCTTCAGTCATCAAAGTTGCGGTTACCGATGACGCGAAGATGGCGAAGATTCCCGACTTTATCGTGAATCTGAAGACACCTCTCGCGGACAAGGATATCCCGGCGGCAGGTTTCGAGTTCGGGCTCCAATCCAAGGGCCAGGCGGAGCTGGACGGAACCTACGACACGTACACGCAGGTCCCTGCCAGCGCAGGCACACCGGCAACGGCCACCACGCCGGCAACACCGGCTACTGAGGCTGCCGCGCAGATTTCTCTGCGTGAGGGATTTGTGCAGCCGGAGAAGAAGAAGGTTGTTCCGGCGCATAAACCATCGGCGGCGCACAGGCCTTCGTCGAAATAATCCGCGAAACGTGCAAGGGGTCAGAAAGGGCAGCCTGCAAAAGGGCTGCCCTTTTTTATGCGAAAGAGCCGGATGCTCCACGTCGCGTTTCTGAGAAATGAGAGTTGAAGAAGCCAGTGCGAGCGGTTAGCGAGCGATTGGCCCCACCGCAGGCGGCTATTCGCCTAGCATGATGCGTTGAATGGCGGAGGCGCGCCCGGTGAGCGGATCACAGGTGATGAGGGCGGCGCACATTTTTGGATTTCCCTTGGCAGCTTCAAACTTGCCCGGCATGCCGGTGAGAAACCGGTGCAGCACAAGTTCCTTTTCAACGCCAATGACGCTGTCGTAGGGGCCGCTCATGCCCACGTCGGTTTGATATGCGGTTCCATTGGGGAGTAAACGCTGGTCGGCGGTGGGCACGTGGGTGTGTGTGCCGAGAACGGCGGTGACGCGGCCATCGAGATGCCAACCCATGGCCACTTTCTCACTGGTGGCTTCGGCGTGAAAATCGAGGACGATGACTCTCGCTTTGATGCCGGCCAGAATGTCGTTGGCGGCGTGAAAGGGGTCGTTAGTGCCGCTCATGAAGACGCGGCCCATCAGGTTGATGACGGCGTAGTCGACGCCGCCCGCGGTGGTGCCCTCAAAGACGCCGTAGCCGGGGAGGCCGGGCGCGAGATTGGCGGGGCGCAGCACGCGGCGCGCATGATCCTGACTGTTGGCGGGGACGGAGTTGAGGTAGTCGAGGATTTCGCGCTTGTCCCAGATGTGGTTGCCGGTGGTGAGCACGTCCGCGCCGAGTTCGAAGAGGTCTTCGGCGATCTGCGGCGTAACACCGAACCCACCCGCCGCGTTCTCGGCGTTGATGATGGTCAGGTCGACCCCATTGGCCTGGCGCACGTGGCCGATGTGCTCGCGGACGATCTTGCGTCCCGCGCTGCCGAAGATGTCGCCGACGAAAAGGATGTTCAAAGAAACAGCTCCTAGCTGCTAGCTTCCAGCCTCTAGCTTAGGCTAAGCGGAGTTAGCGTTGTTCGCGGAGTTAGCCTTCCGCTTCCGGATTGCCGCCTTCTGATCCCTGTTCCCTGATCCCTGTTCCCTGCTTCCTCATTAGCGGGAAGAGGATCACATCGCGGATGGATTTTGAGCCGGTTAGGAGCATGACCAGGCGATCGACGCCGAGGCCTTCGCCGCCGGTGGGGGGCAGGCCGTAGGCCAGGGCGCGGACATAGTCTTCGTCCATCTGATGGGCTTCGTCGTCGCCGCGGTCGCGCTCGGCTAACTGGTCGGCGAAACGCTTGTGTTGCTCGACTGGATCGTTGAGCTCGCTGAAGGCGTTGCCTAGCTCGAAGCCGCCAGCGAAAAACTCGAAGCGCTCGACGTGGTCTGGATCGTTGGGCTTTTGCTTGGATAGCGGGGAGACTACGGTTGGGTAGTCGTAGATGATTGTGGGCTGGATTAGGTTGGGTTCGACGATTCCCTCGAAAATTCCGTAGACTATTTTTCCGAGCGATGTGCCCCTTGCTAATCCGGTTAATGCGAGAACAAAAGTGGCTTGTGCTGGGATTATCGCCATCCGACGGAGCAAATTATCTTCACCTTCAGCATCAAACGCAGTCTTTAGGGAATCAATCGCAGCATTGAGATGTCTTTCAATCGCGCTGGCTGAAGAAAGCACTTCATGTGTCGGAGCATAGCCCGCGTCAGGAGGCCAATACGCGCGGATTGCTTCGCGCATCGTCAGCCGCGTCCACTTACCCAAGTCAATTTCGACGCCGTTGAACGTCGTCAGCGTCGTCCCGTTCACTTCTTGCGCGACGAATGCTATTAACTCTTCGGTGAGCGTCATCAGGTCCCAGTAATTCGCATAGGCCTGGTAGAACTCGAGCATGGTGAACTCGGGGTTGTGCTGCGTGCTCACGCCTTCGTTGCGGAAGTTGCGGTTGATCTCATAGACGCGGTCAAATCCGCCGACGACCAGCCGCTTCAGATAAAGCTCGGGCGCGATGCGCAGGAAAAGATCCTGGTCGAGCGCGTTGTGATGGGTCTTGAAGGGGCGCGCCGCGGCGCCGCCGGCGATCTGCTGCATCATCGGCGTTTCCACTTCAATGTAGCCGCGGTCATCGAAAAACTTGCGCAGCGCCTTGAGAGCCCTGGCGCGCTTGACGAACACTTCGCGGGCGTCGAGATTGCTGAACAGATCGACATAGCGCTGGCGATAACGCAGCTCGACATCGGCCAGGCCATGAAACTTTTCAGGCAGCGCGAGCATGGCCTTGGAGAGGAATGTCAGGCGCTCAACGTGGATAGTCAGCTCACCAGTGCGCGTGCGGAATAGATAGCCTGTGACGCCGATGTGGTCGCCCATATCGAGCAGCTTGTAGAGCGCGAAGCCCTGTTCGCCGACGGCGTCGAGGCGGACATAGATTTGCAGGCGCTGGCCGTTCTGCTGCAAGGTCGCGAAGCCGGCTTTGCCCTGGGCGCGGATGGCCATGATGCGGCCGGCAACGGACACGGTCGTGCGATTGGCTTCGAGGGCCTCCGCTGTCGCATCGCCCCACTGGATGCGGACTTCGGGGATGGTGACCGCATGCTCATCTACCGAGGCAGGGAAGCGGTTGGGATAAGCCGCCTGGCCAAGCTTCTCGATTTCCTCGAGTTTTGTCTTGCGCAGATCGAAAAGATTGCGCTCAAATTCCGAATCGAACTCCATGATTCCTCTGGTTGAATCCAGCAAAGATTCAATCGTCAGTATAGCGGTTGGATCGGCAGATCGATCCACGCTGCCTGAATGGGACTAAGATGAACCTAACCAGATGGCCAAGGAAACGGTCCAATGGCAAGGAGAACCTGATGAATTCCAGACTTGTTGGACTGCTCCTGTGTGGTTCGCTGTTCGCAGCGGTGCAAGCCAGGGCCAAGACTGTGCTGCCCGACGCCTGCGGCGACGATAGCGTCAAGTTCGATGTTCTCACAAAAACTAATCAGCCCGCGCCAGCCCCTCCAGCTTCCGGCAAAGCCCAGATTATCTTTATCGAAAACGACAACAAGGACATTGGTTGCGTTGCATTATGCGAAGTCACAACGCGCGTTGGCATGGATGGAGCCTGGGTAGGAGCCAACAATGGAAACTCATATTTCGCATTGACGGTGGACTCGGGAGTTCATCACCTCTGCGCGAGTTGGCAGTCGGCTTTATCCAGGCTGAAGAAGAATGTCGATGTGGTATCTTTCACTGCCGAGCCTGGTAAGGTCTACTACTTCGCGGCACAGATCGTTGGCACCGGCAGCGAAGAAGACCCTGCGACCATAGCTCTTTCGCAGTTGAACGAAGATGAAGGCCAGTACCGGGTCGAGGCCTGGAAACTCGCCACCTGGAAGACGAAATAGGGGCAACCGCCCGTGTCGCGCCTGCAAATCCGAATCGTGTATGACGACGATTTGTCAGGTGGGTCGACGGCGGATAGAATTGCCGCAATGAAATCAACACATGCAGTATTGCTCGTATGCGGCCTGTTCGCGTTTGCGTCGCAGGCCCAGGCGAAGACCATTCTGCCGGATGCCTGCGGCGATGACAGTACCAAATTTGAAGTAACCGCGCTCAAAGACGCACCTCCGCCAGCGCCACCGGCGGACGGCAAGGCGCAGATTGTTTTCATCGAAGACGAGAACCAGGGACTGGGTTTCGGCATGCATGCCACGATCCGCTATGGTGTGGATGGAACGTGGGCAGGCGCCAACAACGGCAATACGTTTTTCATCATGAATGTGGACCCCGGCGTGCATCACCTCTGCGTTAGCTGGCAATCGGCTCTGAAGACGTTGAAGAAGAGTATCGATGTGGCGTCGTTTACCGCTGAGGCGGGCAAAGTTTACTACTATGCTGCCGAGATCAGGATCACGGTTGTTCGCGGAGCGTACGGTCCAGGCGTGACCAGCGGAGGCGGGGGCGCCAACATTGACTTTGGTCTTGCGCCGCTGGGTGAGGACGAGGGCAAGTACCGGGTGAAGGCCTGGAAGCTCTCGACCTGGAAGACGAAATAGAGGAAAACGAAATAAACGGCAACCAGGCAAAGCAATCCGCGCCGGTCGCGCTCGTCGGCGGCATCGTGTATAACCACGATGGTGCCATTCAATCGTCCCATTCCGGAGTCGAAGCAGTCGAGCAAGATCTCGGGCGGCATTCGCGCCGTGGCGCAGGCTGAAAAAGCGGTGCAGATGGCACTCATGCTGCCGTCTGCCGCGGCCATCGGCTGGTTGGCGGGGGCGTGGGCCGACAGCCGGTTTCATCAAAAGTGGATTGCCATCTTCGGAATCGTCTTTGGAGCGATTGCGGGACTTGTCGGCGTGATCCGGTTGGTGATCACTTCGGAAAAAGATTCCAGTTCAGATTCCAAAACGGAGAACGGTGCCGGAACAGGAACTTCCGGACTCGAGCCATGAGCGAAGGAAACCACCCAATCATTGATATTTCCGTCGCCGCGCTCGATGCAATGCTTAACCGGGCAATGCGCAACTCATTGATTCTGGGCGTGATTGCGTCCGTGGCTCTGTGGATTGACTCAGGATGGCGCAACGGGGCGATGCTGCTTATCGGCGCACTGATTTCGACGGCGAGCATCCTGGAGTGGCAGCGTTTGGCCCGTGTCATCAATGCCAGATTGGACAACCAGAAGACTCCGGCGAGCGCTTCGGTAGTTGTGGTGTTCTTTGTGCTGAGGCTCACCGTTTTTGCCGGGGTCATTTATGTTAGCCTGAAATGTCTCCGAGGTTCTGTAGTTGCGCTTCTTTGCGGCCTGGGCTTTGCGGCGTTGGCCATCGGCTGGGAAGCGATTCGATTGCTCCGCGACTAAGAATCCTGGGTTGCGGGCGCCGAAAATCCGCCACTGAGGCAGAAAGATTCAAGTTTTCATGCAGGAATCCTTAGCATTTACGCGTTGGTTGAACCAAATAGTCGGCGGACCAGTGGCTTCTTTGCTGCATTCACTGGGCATTCCAGCCAATCCGGCGACCGCGATCAGCGACCGGTATGCGCTGGAGTTGCTGGTTGCAGCAGGCTTGATTGCGTTTTTTGCGATCGTGCGGCTGACTCTTTCCGTAGAAAAGCCGAATCCGGCACAGCAGATTGCGGAGATCATCCACGATGCAATTGGCGGCCAGGCCAGCGAGATCATCGGTCATGGCTACGAGAAATTTCAGGCATTCGTTACCTGTATTTTCCTCTTCGTCCTGAGCTGCAATCTTCTGGGGCTGATTCCCGGCATTCCGGCGCCTACCACCTCTCCGATGGTGACATTGGGCATCGCGATTCCCACCTTTCTTTACTACAACTATCAGGGCTTCCGGGCGCAGGGTGTTGTTGGCTATATCAAGCATTTTTGCGGGCCGATCTGGTGGATGGCCTGGTTGCTGCTGCCCATCGAAATCGTCTCGCACCTGGCGCGCATCATGTCCCTGACAATTCGTCTTTACGCCAACATGTACGCGAGCGACATGCTGACGCTGGGGTTCTTTTCGCTGATTCCCATAGGCGTTCCGGCAATCTTCCTGGGCTTGCACGTTTTCGTTTCGATCATCCAGGCTTTCATTTTCACACTCCTGTCGATGATTTATCTGTCTTTAGCTGTTTCGCACGAGCACTAAAGAACAGCCACTAGCTTCTAGCCACTAGCTCTTAGCTCCGATTTTCTAAGTGCATTGGACAAAAAGCTAGAAGCTTAAGGCTAGAAGCTGGGAGCTGATTTTCAAGATTCCGCCGGAGAGCGCTTCCGCTCCGGGCAAACGGACGACCGCAAGCGTGAGGGGGCCAGCACGGTGAGCCTCAACCACCCACTCGCGGTCAATCCAAGGGAAGCAGGAGAACTATGCGGAAACTTCAATATGTATTCATGGCGCTGACGGTCCTTTGCTTCGCCGTTCCGGCCTTCGCCGACAGCGGTTCTGCCGCTGTCAGCCTGGTACCGATCGGCGCCGGCATCGGCATGGCACTGGCGGCAGGTCTCTGCGGCTTAGGTCAAGGCAAGGCAACGGCTTCGGCTTGCGAAGCGCTGGCCCGTAACCCCGGCGCTCGCGGCGGGCTGATGATCTTCCTGATTCTCGGCCTGGCCCTCATCGAGTCTCTCACCCTGTTTACCCTGGTCATCATTCTGATCAAGGTCTAACCAGAATTGCGCGGTAACAGAAAAGCGGCCATGCCCTGACGGGTGTGGCCGCTTTTTTTTGCGCTACTGAATTAATGGCCTGGCTGGGCGGGGCCGACAGAGCCGGCGCGCAGCATCTGAATCGCTTTCCGGTAGTCGATTCCCGTGGGGACCGGTGAGTACTCGGTCATTTCTTCCGTGGTATCGATGTTTTTGGTTTTGAACAGGATGCGCATGTTCATCTGCATCTTGAAGCGCGCGATGCGCCATTGATTTCCGCCGATGTCGGCTTGCTCAATGACCACCGATCCGCCCTTGTCGAGTTTTCCCAGCACGCCCCAGCCGTAGTCCGTGTCCTGTTGCAGATGGCCTTCCAGGCGCGTAACGCGCTGCTGTGCGGCGTCGATCCAAAGTTCGCCGGTCAGGGCGGTAAGCGCCTGGGTTTCGAAGTCAGGCGGGCTGAAACGCGGATTGGGACGGAAGCTGAATTTCTCCACCGGACCCGCGGCGCCCTGGCCGGAACCGGAGTACTGGTAGAGGAAGGCGTTGGGAAGCATGCGTAAGAGTTTGAGGACAATTCCCAGGTCGCCCTGTTCGCCCTGCTTGCGGTGTCTCTGAATGCCGGGATCGTTGAACAGCGCGTCGAGACGCGCCTGTTCCTTCTGCTCGTTCTCGGGCGAGAGCGGCTTATCAAATTGGGCCACGAGGCGCGCAACGTCGCCATCTTTGGTCTCGAGAATCTCCTTGGTTGTGGTGAGGCGGGGGCTGACTTTGCGCAGCCGGTAGCGCATGGGATGCGCTGGGTCCTGCGCGGTCTGCAACTCCGTTCCGAGGGCGCGCTCCACCAGTGCCTGGGCCTGCTCCGGCGAGAGCGCGGGTGGCGGAGGCTGGCCATCCACCGTAGAGGCGCCGCACCAAAACATCAAAGCGAGGAGCAGCAAGGGGGGGAGCGGGAAAAGTCTGCGCACGTAGTCCAGTTTAACGGGCATTCAAGATCCGTGCATTCGATCGGCACCCATCATTCGATTCAGCGCCTGCGCGGCATTGTCAGTTAGACGCCCAGGCCCGGCTTCTGTCGCAAGGGCAGAAACTGGCTACTGGTGGAAGCTAGCGTGTGAAAGGTGCGCGTGGAACCAGTGGAGTAAATTGAAGCAAGGGGCCGGGTTGGGTATAGTTCGGGCAGGGCCTTGTTTTCGGCTCATGGAAGGATTGAAATCATGGCAGTGGAGAATGTACCCGCGCGCATTGGCAAGAGCGTTATCATTTGCGGCGAAGTGAAGGGCAGCGAAGACTTGATTGTGGATGGGCGCATCGAGGGAACGGTGACGCTCACAGAGAGCCGGCTGACAATCGGGCCCAACGCCAACGTTCAAGCCGACCTGACCGCGAGAGATGTATTGATCATGGGACAGGTGCAGGGCAACGTGGTGGCCAGCGGCCGGGTGGAATTGCGTGCCGGCTGCAGCGTGCAAGGCGATATTCGCGCGCTTCGGCTGGCGGTGGAAGACAACGCGGTCTTTCGCGGTAAGGTTGACCTGACGCAGGGCGCAACCAAGGCGCAGGATGGCGCCGGACCTGTACCTGCACCCGCAACGGCACCGGCTGGCGGCATTTTCTGATTGGAAGACCACGTTCCGGTCCACCGTATAACAGCGGGTAGGTCCGCATGAGGAATTCCAGTCGATGAGCCGTTGGTTTGAAAAGAAGCAGGACAGCGGACCGCCCGCACCCGCCGCTGGCTTTTGGGGGCCCAGGGTACCGCGCCACTCGGGCGGGTGGTCGGCGCTGCGCAAACGGCTTGAGGCTGAGCCCGGACTGCGCGTGATCGATACCGGCTACACATCGCCCTCGAATATCAATTACCTTACCGGGTTGGGCCACAGTCTTTTTCAGGCCGACCTGGATTGCGATGCCTGGACCGGAAGCTTTCAGACAGGGGTGGATGAAGATGGCAAGCCTGTCTGGAATGTCGAAGGCTTTCTGAACCAATCGCTGAATTTTTCCGGGCGGATGTACGACGTAGCATTGCTTTGGACCTCACTCGATTACCTGCCTGAAGCGCTGGTGGCGCCGGTGGTTGCGCACCTGTTTCAATCGGTGAATCCGGGAGGCCAGGTGCTGGCTTTTTTTCACACCAAAACACAGGGCGAGGGAACTGTGCGCTGCCGTTTTCACCTGACGCCGGGCGACGATGTGGACATGCAACTGGCGCAGCCGTTTCCCATTCAGCGCGCATTTACCAATCGCAGTATTGAACGGCTCTTTGCCGGCTGGTCGGGGCACCGCCAGTTTCTGGCCAAAGACAGCCTTTCTGAAGTCATCATGACGCGGTAATGTTTTTTGCGGAATCGAGATCCTGCCCGCGAGAAGGCAGCGAAGGGAGAAGTCATGAGTTCATTGAACGGAACGCGGATCACGTGGCTGGGTCACGCCACCGTGTTGATAGAGACGACGAAAGGAACCACGATCCTGATTGATCCATTCATCGCGCAGAATCCGACCTATCCGAAGAGTTTTGAATTGCCGGAGAAGATTGATTACATTCTTTTGACCCACGGTCATGGAGACCACATTTCAGATGCTGTGCCGGTGGCCGCAAAGCATGGTTCCACGGTGGTGGCGATTTATGAACTGGCGTCCTATGTCGCGGGTAAGGGAGTGGAGAAAACCATCGGCATCAACCTGGGCGGCACCGTGCAACTGGACGATGTGGCAGCCACGATGGTTGAGGCAAAGCATTCGTCAGCCGCGGAGGATGAGCAGGGAACGCACTATGTGGGCGTGGCGGCGGGTTATGTGCTGACTATTGCCGATGGCCCGGTGCTCTATCATGCCGGAGATACGGCAGTCTTTGGAGACATGAAACTGATCGGCGAGCTATACGGGCCCAAGGTGGCGATGCTCCCCATCGGCGGCCATTACACGATGGGACCGAAGGAAGCAGCGTGGGCCACGCACTTACTGCAGCCGCAGATAGTGCTACCGCTGCATTTTGGTACATTCCCGCCGTTGAAGGGCACACCTGAGGAACTGGCTGCGTTGGTGGAAGGCAGCGTGAGGGTTGTGCAATGGACACCGGGAGAAACGGTTGACTAAGCAATTCTCCGAATTATGAATAGGGTACGGATGATGGCGGAGATAAGTCGAAGCCTATCTTCCGTACCTTAGCCTCAGTTACTTCGCAGCGGCTTTCTTCTGCTCTGCCCAGCGCCGTTTGACGGCCTCCGCAATGCGCTTGCGCCCTTCAGGAGTCAGATTTCTCTTCTTCTTTGCAGGCTTCCTCGCGGCTGGCGCCGACGCAACTTTCTTGGGTGTTTTTGCTGAACCACCGCTTAGCAGCGAGCGCGCCTGTTGCAATTGGGCGATCTCCCGATCTATCTGTGCCAAAATCTCCAAAACTCCCACACTTCCTCCTGTCAGGTACTCATGAGTGGTCTATCTCCTCATGCGCCGGAGTCGACAAAAACACAAGAATTGACCACTTGTTCTAGGGAATACGATACGCAACTATAAACTCTTTTACAAACAAAAAGAAGAGAAATGTTATCGATCAAGTATGGATTCCAATGAAAACTGCCGTGACAGCAACAGAATCGACGACGATTGAGCGCGGGCAAGCTATGCGGCAGACTAAAGATTGAAACAGCAAAAGATAGCGTGCGACAAGGTCGGCGCAGCTTGGCGATATATATTCACCAATCGGCATAGTGTGCAGAACTGATCTATATCCCGGGCAGAAACTAAGTGCAGGATTCAGTATGACAGCGGGTGTTTCTTATTGACTTGAGAAAGGTCTCACCGAACTGAGTTAAAAAGATTTGTCAGCGCGGGTTCCTGGGTGGCGGCGGGATTTGTGCAGGCGGGGTGGTCGGCGCGCTCGACACCGCCTGGCCGCCGATCCGCAAGGTGGCGGGGGCTTCAGCGGCACGGTAGTTACGGAGGTCGCGGAGTATCTCCACTTTCTCGCGAGCATACTGGCCGGCCAGGCGAGTCAGCGCATAGGTGATGATGTCACTGTGGTGCAGGTCGGGAACGGAGGGATCGCGGCGCATGTTCAGCCATAAGCGGTGCACCAATTGCACATCGTCGGGACTTAGTGCGGGTGCATGCGGCCCGATGTAAAAGACCTTGACCGCTCCGGCGGGATCGATGACATAGAAATTGAATTGGCGCTTGGGCTCGGGCAGCGCTTCCCATGCCTGTCCCATATGAAAAGCCTGATCTTCCGCGGTCATTTTGCTTGAAACTCCGGAGACCACGGAGTCCATTTCCAGCGAGTTTGCGCCCTGCGCCAATGCGGCGAAGACGTCGCCGGCGGGCACCACGAGCAGGGAAACCTTCTTGCCGAAGCTCTCAGCGACAGAAACGGCCTTGGTAAAGATCATCTGTTCGTGTTCGCTGAAGCTCTGATCCTCGGCGTTGAGGTATTCCGGTCCGCCCACTCCCATCATGCGCACGCTGATGACCACCACGTCCTGCTCTTCAGTGCTGGTACGGGAGAGGATCCACTTAAGGGCGAAGGGGTTGGTGGCGTCGCGCATGGTGACCATGATGCCGCCCGGGCGAATGGCCGCCGACTCGCTGCTTATGGTGTCCTGATGCTCCAGTTGGAAGTGATCCCGCATCTGCCGTGCGGTGATGGCATGCTTGCGCATGTTCTGACGTTCCGAGATGGAGAAGATGATGAAGAAGGCCGCGGCAAACACGATGCCGCTGACCGTAGCAACCGACTTGGTGAAGAGGTTAACGATCGCTACCGATAGCAGAACCAGGAAGACGGAGAGCAATCCGATGGGAAACTCGGTCTTTCCAATGCGGATGTTCGGCGGCACTTTCCATCCGCGTTCGCCATGATATTTCCATCGCAGCACCAGCATGGCCAGGCTGTTGAAGGTGAACGACCAGATGACGCCGAAGGCATACGCCTCGCCCAGGGTGATGACATTGCCGCGGCTGGCGATGATGGTAATCATCTGAAGGATGAAGACCAGGTTGATGATGCGATAGCTGGTGCCGAACTTGGTATGCGGCTTGCGGAACCAGTCGGTGAGCACTCCGTCTTCAGCCACGCGCATCAACACGCCGGTCGACCCGATCATGGAAGTGTTGATGGCGCCGGAGAGAATCAGAAATCCAACCAGCACGACGAAGATGCGGAATGCGATGCGCCAGAACATGGGGCCAACCATGTACATGGCCAGGCCGGCGATGAGGTTGTCCTTGTAGAGCGTGGTGCGCGGGCCGTCCGGGATCAGCATGGACGCGAGCAGCGTTGCGCCGCCGGTAAAGACCAGGCTGTAGATGGCGATGACGATGGCGGCGCGTTTGAGATTCTTGAGCTTGGGATGCTCGATCTCGCGATTGACCTGGGCCAGGCTCTCCTCGCCGCTCATGGCCAGTACGGAGTGGCCGAATGCCATGAGAATGCCGAACAATCCCAGCAGAGGCAAGCCTCTTCCCTTTAGAAAGCCCTGCGCTTCATTACTGAAGTGGAGATTCGCGGGAACCGGCGCCGGCGGCAGATGAGAGCCGAGCATGATCACCGAGAAAATGCCCCACGCCAAAAGGATCACCACCATCACCGTGGTGATCTGCATGACACGCAGAGCCTTTCCGCTGGACTCTTCAATGCCTTTGATATTGGCCCACCAGTAATAGATTGTGACCGCCGCGGCGAAGACCGCCGAGGTATGGTTCATATCGAACTGGAGTGGGGTCTCGCCGTTCATCAGCGCGGGCGGAAGCCAGTGGCTGTTGTTCGCCACTGTCATCATCTCGTTCATCAAACCGGTAATGTATTGTCCTGCGGAGACACCGGAGATGGGCCCGGTAAGAATGTAATCGAACATCAGCGCGGAGACGCTCAGTTTGGCGAAGGTGCCGCCGAGAGCTTCTTTGACGACGCGGTAGACGCCGCCGCGGGTGAACATCGAACAGCTCTCGACGTAGACCGCGCGCACCGCAAAGCTGAACAGCATGATGGCGAGGATGAACCAGGGAGCGGCTGCGCCGACTGCTTGTTCTGCGATGCCGCCTGCATAAAAAGCTGAGGAGCCTAAATCGCAGAGAACAACGGCCGCAGCGCGCCAGAAAGAGATGAATGTGAGCATCACGGAAGATGCCACAATAAGCCGGACGCGGTTTGAGGGAGGGGCTGCGGTCGTTCGAGTGGTTGCCATCGCGGGGTTCCGGCGCTTCTGCCGGGTAACTAACACCGAACGAGCGTATTAATCGCCCGCCCTGCGGTGAGTCTATGTCTGAATTGGACGGGAGTCAATAGAAAATAAAGCGGCCGCTCCGGCACAGGGTGGGGTAACTTACTTTTCGTCTTTGCCGAAAAGCTCTTTTCCATCCTCCACAAAGCTGATGAGGACGACGACGGTGGATCCCGCCAGGCCGACGAGAAACATCCAGGTAAGCAGTTTTATGGCAACGACTGCGAGGAACATGAGCACGATTGTAGCTCGTTTCGTTCGGTATTTGCAGTGTTTGTGTGCAAAGGCCTGCTGAGCGCGTTCATTTTCCCAACCAGCCGGATGCGATAGACTTTGGCCTGTATGCCGCCGAGAGCCGGGAAGCAATGGATGTTGTGGGCCGCAGCCGTGTTGTCGGCCGGGTTGCTGGAGTTGCCGTTTCCGCTGGCCGGACCGCTGCCCGTCTGGCGCACGATTTTCGCCTGGTTCGGCCTGGTTCCGCTACTGTGCGCAATCCTGTCGAAGGCCGTGACAGACCATCCTCGCCCGCTGCGCCGCGCGTTTCTGCTGAGTTACTTGTGTGGTGTTTTGTGGTATGCGGGTAACTGTTACTGGGTGCGCGACGTGATGATGCAGTACGGCGATATGCCGGCGCTTGCGCCCACGCTGCTGCTGCTCGGATACAGCATGGTGCTGGGACTTTACTTCGGCTTCTTCGGCCTGGGCGTGGCATTGGTGAAACGCGCGACAGGGAGCACGCGGTGGGCGCTGGCGGTTGCACCTGTGTTGTGGGCAGCGCTGGAGTTGGCCGCAGCTCGGATTACCTCAGTTCCGTGGGATCAACTGGGCTACTCGCAGGTGGATAACACGCTGGTGAACCATCTGGCGCCGTGGACCGGTGTTTACGGGATCAGCTTTGTGCTGGTTGCGGTCAATGCGCTGATCGCCGGTGGTCTGCTGCTGGACCGTTGCTCAGGACGGCGGCCGTGGGGGATTGCCGGTGCTTTGTTGCTGATGGGCGGAACGGCGGGCGTGCTGATTACCCCCGAGAAGCCGATGGCGACCGCGACCGCAGTGCTGGTGCAGCCGAACCTGGATGTGGCCGTCGATAATCGGTGGTTCAGGCAGGGCGAATGGGATCAGCACATTGCGGAGTTCACGCGCCTGGCCGGAGAGCAGTGCAAGACGTACATCGCGGGAATTCCGCAGACCGGCGCGTCGAATGGAGAAATCATTTGCCCGCCGTATCCCACGCATCCCGATCTGATTGCGTGGCCGGAGTCGCCTGCGCCATTTGAGGAGGCGGACCCGCGCTTTCAACAGGCAATGATCGGCATTGCGCATGCAGAGAATGCGCCCATGGTGGTGGGGAACATTGGTGCGGATTTTTCAGGCGACGATCATGCGTGGAACTACTACAACTCCGCCGTGGTGATTGGTGCTGACGGCGCGCACGTGGGCCGCTACGACAAGATTCACCTGGTGCCGTTTGGCGAGTATGTGCCGTTTCAAAAGCTGCTGTTCTTTGCGCGCAAGTTGACCGGAAAGGTTTCTCGCTTCACGCCGGGTGTTGAACGCAAAGTCTTCACGTTGAACGGACACCGCTATGGGATTTTCATCTGCTATGAGTCGGTGTTTGCGGATGAAGTGCGCGAGTTTGCGAAGAATGGCGCCGAGGTGCTGGTCAACATCAGCGACGACGGCTGGTATGGCGACACCAGCGCGCCATGGCAGCACCTGAACATGGCGCGCATGCGTGCGATTGAAAACCGCCGCTGGATCTTGCGCGACACAAACACCGGCATCACATCGGTCATCGACCCGGAGGGCCAGGTGCGGCAAAGCATTCCACGGCATCAGGTCGACGCGCTGCCGGCTGGGTTTGCGTTTCGAGATGATGTGACGTTCTACTCGGCGCACGGAGATGTGTTTGGGTGGGCGTGTGCCATACTTGGATTAGGGATTGTTGGGTGGGCCGTCGTGGCCAGCCAACGGCCTGAAGTTCAAATCAAAGTCAGGTCATAAGAGCAAAATATGTCATCGTTGAACGATCTCGAATTTACATATGCTCCCGTGCGCGACCAAGTCCGCGACCTGCGGGAGTATCTTTGACCCGGCTCGCATCCGCAGGGAACTCGCAGACATAGAAACCAGGCTGGCCGATCCGGCTCTCTGGATCGATCCCAATGCGACCAAGCCGCTGATGCGCGATAAAAAGCGCCTCGAAAAACTTGTAGCCGACGATGAAGAACTGGTGCGCCGCTCCGGTGACGTCGAGGCTTATTTTGAGTTGGCTCGCGAGGGCGAAGATGTGATCGCCGATCTGGAGCGCGACATCAAGGCGTTCAGCGCGTTCAACGAAGAGCTTGAAGCGCGGACCATGCTATCGGGCGAGGCCGATCCGCTGAACGCCATTGTGACCGTGCACCCCGGCGCCGGCGGAACGGAAAGCCAGGACTGGGCCGAGATGTTGATGCGCATGTACCTGCGCTGGGCCGAGCAGCAGGGATTCAAGACGGAAATCAACGACCTGCAGGACGGCGATGAGGCCGGCATCAAGTCGGCGACCTTCACCATCCTCGGCGAGTACGCGTTTGGGCAACTTGCGGGTGAAAGCGGCGTGCATCGGCTGGTGCGCATTTCGCCATTCGACTCGGCCAAGCGGCGGCACACTTCGTTTGCGTCAGTGTATGTTTCGCCGGAAATTGACGAGACCATTCACGTGGATTTGAAGCTGGACGATCTGCGCATTGACACCTATCGCTCCGGCGGCAAGGGCGGGCAGCATGTGAACACCACGGACTCGGCCGTGCGCATGACGCACCTGCCGACCGGGATTGTCGTGCAGTGCCAGAACGAGCGTTCGCAGCACAAGAACCGCGAGAAGGCGATGAAGATGTTGCGTTCGCGGCTCTATGAATACGAACTGGAAAAGAAGCGGGCGGTAAGCAAGAAGCTCGAAGATTCAAAGCTGGAGATTAACTTCGGATCACAGATTCGCAGCTATGTTTTGCAGCCGTATCGCATCGCCAAGGATCATCGCACGAAGGTGGAAGTGGGCGATGTGGACAAGGTGCTGGACGGGTATCTTGAGCCGTTTTTGCGCGGATATCTGCTGGCCAAGAGGCGTGGGACTGCGGTTGCGGCAGAGGCGGATGACGATTTGGATGTGTAGAAGCCGTGAAGCAGTGAAAAAGTAACGCATTGACAAAGTGAAGCAGTGAAACGTGAAGAAGTGACGTAGTGAAAAAGTGAACCGATATGAGCAACGACCCTGCAATCATTGACGAGATGCTGAGCACGGCCAAGACCATCGCCGTCGTGGGCATGAGCGACAAGACCTGGCGTGCCAGTTTTAACATCGGGCGCTACCTGGCGGGGGCGGGCTATCGCGTGATCCCGGTCAATCCGGCGCTCAGCGAGGTGCTGGGGTTGAGGTGTTATCCGGATCTGGATGCGGCGCAAGATGCGGCTCGCGAAGGGACGGGCGCGGGCATCGACCTGGTGGATGTGTTTCGAGCATCGGAGTTTGTTTCTGCGATTGTGGACGATGTTATTCGGTTGGGCGTTCCGTACTTGTGGCTGCAGGACGACGTGATTGATGACGAAGCTTTGGCCAGGGCGCGCGCCACAGGCGTGAAGTGCGTTCAGAATGATTGCATTTACAGGGAACATGCGGCACGGGCCGATCGGCTGGCGGAGCAACAGGAATAGAACTTGTTGTAACTTAAGCTGGTTGCGGTGAGTCCAAATGACAGGGGACAGAAGATTACTGTGATGCGCCTGGGACGTTGGATTTTAGTATTGTTTTGCTTGCTTGCGGCGGGGTTGACGGCGCGGGCGGCGTCGAACTCTGCCGATGCGCCGCATGTGCATGTGCAGTTGGTTGTTCCCGCGGGGCCGCTGAATCCGGGGGAAAGTGCGGAGGCCGGTCTTTATTTCAAGCTTGAACCGGGTTGGCATGTCTATTGGAAAAATGCCGGTGACTCAGGCGAGCCGCCGCATATTCACTGGACGCTGCCCGAAGGGATTACGGCGGGACCATTGCAGTTTCCTGCGCCGAAGCGGTTGCCGCTGGGACCGCTGATGGACTTTGGCTACGAGGACGAGGTTCTTTTTTCGCTGAACCTTGACGTATCGAAGTCGGCAAAGCGAGGCCCGGTCGCTCTTCATGCCAAGGTTGACTGGCTCGTCTGCCGAGAAGTCTGCATTCCGGGCAAGGCTGAACTTGAGGTTGACCGCGCCGTGCCCTACGAGGCGGGTGAGGTCATCCAGGTGTCTCCTGACAGTGACATTTTTAAGCGGTTGGACGGCCGCATACCTAAGCCGCTTCCGGCAACGGCGAAAGCAATCTTCCAACCCTCTCCAACAGGTTTCCGCCTTGCTGTCGAAACTGGGCAGCGTGAATCTTACGCTGAGTTCTTTCCCGCCGACCAGGATATTGTGGACAATCCGGCTCCGCAAACGGTGACGCCGACGGCGAAGGGGTTGGTACTGGACCTCAAGAAGGACGCGAATCTGACGGCGAACCCAGCGCAGTTGAAGGGCGTTCTGGAGCTTTCTGGTGGGCAGGCTTACGAAATTGCGGCGAATCCGGGTGCGGTTTCAGGCGCGGTTACGGCTGGCGCCGGTTCGCTTGCATGGGGATTGCTGGGGCGCGCTACCGGGCTTGCATTCATTGGCGGGTTGCTGTTGAACCTGATGCCTTGCGTGTTTCCGGTTTTGTTTTTGAAGGGTCTGGCGCTGGTCCATACAGGGCACAAGGAACTGCATAACCTGCGCGCGCATGGGTTTGTTTATGCGGCGGGGATATTGGTTTCATTCTGGGTGCTGGTGGGCGCGCTGCTGGGACTGCGGGCGGCAGGGGCGACGCTGGGTTGGGGATTCCAGTTCCAGTCGCCGGTGTTTCTGGCGCTGATGGCGGGGCTGCTGTTCTTTCTTGGGCTGTCATTGGCGGGGCAGTTTGAGATCGGACTCACACTGACGAGCGCGGGTGGTTCGCTGGCGCAAAAGCAGGGATATACCGGCAGCTTCTTTACCGGCGTGCTGGCGGTGGTGGTTGCAACGCCTTGCACGGCGCCGTTTATGGGTGCTGCAATTGGATACGCACTGGCGCAGTCGCCGGTGGTGACGTTTGCGGTGTTTACAGCTCTGGCGCTCGGGCTGGCCGCGCCTTATGTGGCGTTGACGCTGCAGCCGGCGTGGACGCGGTTGCTGCCCAAGCCGGGTGCGTGGATGGAAGTGCTGCGGCAGGCGGTTGCGGTGCCGATCTTTGCCACGGTGATCTGGCTGGCGTGGTCCCTGACCAGCGGTTACGGAGCGGGGTTGCTGGTGTCGCTGCTGGGCAGCCTGCTGCTGCTGGCGGTTGCGGGGTGGTTTTTGGGGCGCTGGCCGGCGAAGCGGTGGGCGACGGTTGTTGCGGCGTTGATTGTGCTGGCGGTTATCGCGGTGAGTGTAGTTGCGCCGAAGAAACTTGAGGCTGCGCCGGAAAGCTCAACGGCAACGGCTGTGCATGGTGCGTGGGAGCCGTGGACGGCCGAGGCGGTTAGCCGTTACCAGGCGCAGGGGCGGCCGGTGTTTGTGGATTTTACGGCGAGCTGGTGCCTGAGCTGCCAGGTGAACGAACGTGTGGCGCTGCAACAGCCGCAGGTGCAACAGGCGTTCAAAGACGCAAACGTGGCATTGCTTAAGGCCGATTGGACGCGCGGAGACGATGCGATTACCAAGGCACTGACGGCGATGGGGCGGAGCGGGGTTCCGGCGTATGCATTGTACGTACCGGGCCAGAGCGATCCGCAACTGCTGCCCGAGGCGCTGACGCCGGGGATTGTTACGGATGCGCTGGCGAAGTTGCCGCAGGGTGCAACACAAACCAGCGCTTCAACGTCGAATCTGAAATAGGAACGTGCAAGGTCATCGGTTGATCGTCTGAATTTCCCCTCAGGAGGTTGACTCTCATGAAACTTCGTCTTCTAGGATGCGCGGCTTTCGTGTCTGCGCTGCTTCCGCTCGGATCGGCGCAGGGTGTGCGCGTGGGCGCGCCTGCGCCGGCATTCACAGCCACCGACTCGCGCGGGCAGCAGGAGACGCTGGCGCAGTATCACGGCAAGTACGTGGTGCTGGAGTGGCATAACCAGGGCTGCCCATTCACAAAAAAGCACTACGTCTCAGGGAATATGCAGGCGCTGCAAAAGGAGTGGACCGAGAAGGGCGTGGTGTGGTTCACGGTGATCTCGTCGGCTCGCGGCGAGCAGGGCTATGTAACACCGAGCGAGGAGAATGACTATCTCGCCAAGGTGCATGCCGTGCCGACGGCGGTGCTGATGGATCCGGAGGGCAAGCTGGGCCATTTGTACAACGCCAAGACGACGCCGCAGATGGTCATCATTGACCCATCCGGAAACGTGATCTACGATGGCGCCATCGATAACCGACCCACGCCTGATCCTGGCGATGTACACGGCGCGGACAACTATGTGACCGACGCACTGACCGAGGCGATGGCGGGCAAGCCGGTGGCGACGCCGTTCACGCGGCCTTATGGGTGCTCGGTGAAGTATCCGGAGTAACAGGCAGGGAACGAGGGAACAAGGGAACGGAAAGACTGCCTGGCTGGGCGGCGGCTATATCTTCGAATTCGAATGATAATGCTATCATGATAGCAGCGGAGGCTGGGATGGCGCAGATTCTGATTCGCAAGGTCGATGAACGGGTGAAATCCCGCCTGCAACGCCGCGCCAAGCGCAACGGCCGAAGCATGGAAGAGGAAGTACGGGAGATTCTGCGCGACGCGCTGCGAGAAGAGAAGGCACAAACGGGCGGGTTTGGAACTGCCAGTGTGGCGCTCTTCAGCGGCAGCGGCGTTTACCTGGATGAGCCAATTCAGGAAATACGCGGCATGCGGATGGAAATTCCCGACTTCGAATCATGATTGTTCTGGATACCAATGTGATTTCAGAGATAATGCGCCCCAGGCCAGATCCCGCAGTCCTTTTGTGGCTCGATCGGCAGCCGGCCATCTCCATCTGGACGACCTCTGTGAGTACTTTTGAGATTCGCTTCGGTTTGCGGTCGATGGCGGAAGGTAGAAAGCGGTCGACTTTGATTGCGTTTTTTGACCGTTGGCTTGCCGAGGTCGTTCAGCAGCGAATTGCGAGCTTTGATCATGCTGCCGCCAAGATAGCTGCGGATCTGGCGGCAGTGCGCAGGGCAAGCGGCCATCCAGGCGACGCCCGCGACACCATGATCGCGGGGATCGTGCTGGCCTCACGTGCGACACTCGCAACCCGTAACTTCAAACACTTCGAGGACATTGCCGGGTCAGTTGTGAATCCGTGGGAAGCTTAGTGATCAAATGGTTCGGGTCATCCGGCTAGTGAACGTCGGGATGTTGCTGGCGCCAGTCGTGGTACGCTTTCTGCTCTTCTGGCGGGCGCTGAGCGATTTCCTTGTGGGGGCGGTGGGTTTCGACTTCCCACTTGTTGTAAACCACGGTCTCGTTCGCCGGTTGGGTGGTCGCCGGTTCGCTGGCGGTGGTTGCCGCAGGCTGGCTGGACTGGCAGCCGGTGGTTAAAACACAAGTCGCCAATGCGGCGCCCAACAAGCTCAAGCAGGATTTCCTGAAGAGGGACATTGATTTTCCTTTCGTCCCGAAGGTTTCAGGGACTCCCGCAGTTGGATGCGGGGCCTATGCTCGCTGTTGCCAGCCTGCAAGCATGGCATTTCCGGGATGAGCCAATTGTGAAGGGCTTGAATGCCAGAATCCGATCGGGAATTCTCAGTCCGGAAGGTCGGGCATTTAATGGAGAGCGCGTTTCAGTCCGGGCCGCGTCAGCAAATACAGGAAGACGCCGGCGACCAGGAGTCCTGAAAATCCCTTCACCAGGTCGTGCATCAAAAACAAACTTGCCAGGTCTCCAAGTCCATTCATCGCGAACAGGGTGACGGCGATGAGCCAGGCCCACCGTCTGCGCCTCAAGAGGCCAACGCCAGCCGCGCATGCTCCCGCGCACACCGCCAGCAGCAACACGCCAGATAGCCTTCCAAACTTCTCAAATGCAATATACGCTGGCCGGTTCAGGTTCCACAGGCTGTTCCAGACAGGGTTGGGGAACAGGAGAGATATCCCGGTGACAAGCGCGATGACGGCGGCGAGAAGCAGAAATGCCGCGACCACTACCAGGGTGGTTGATTGGGGCAAATTTGTCGCGGGCTTCTCAGCCATCGGTGGATGCCTCTTTTTGTTCCGCCCAGAGCGGCCGCAGGCTTCAATTCATTTGTCTAAGGCATGGAAGCGGTTAAACTGCGCGGTGTTTGGCGGAGCGTATGCGGCGGATTTCTTCCATGCGCTGAGCCAACATTTTTTCGCGGCCCTCTTGTGTGGGCTGGTAGTAGCTGCGGCCCTTGAGTGAATCGGGCAGGCAATCCATATTCGCAACCTTGCCTTCTTCGTCGTGCGCGTAGAGATAGCCTTTGCCGTAGTCGAGTTCTTTCATCAACTTGGTGGGAGCGTTGCGCAGGTGCAGCGGCACAGGCTCCTGGCGCGTGTGCTCGATCTCGGCCTGGACCGCGCCGTAAGCGGTGTAGACGGAGTTTGATTTTGGCGCCAGGGCGAGATAGACGACTGCTTCGGCCAGCGCCAGATCACCTTCAGGGGAGCCGAGAAACTCCATGGCCTGCTTGGCACTGAGGCAGAGATTGAGCGCTTCCGGCGCGGCGAGGCCGATGTCTTCAACGGCCATGCGAACGACGCGACGCGCGAGGTACAGCGGGTCTTCGCCGGCGGCAAACATTCTTGCTAACCAATAGAGCGAGGCGTCGGGATCGCTGTTGCGGACGCTTTTGTGCAGCGCGGAGATGAGGTTGTAATGCTCTTCGCCGGACTTGTCGTACATCAGCACGCGCTGCTGCACGGCCTCAACGGCGACGGGGCGGTCGATATGTTTTGTGCCTTCATTCGCAAGCTGCGCGGCGACTTCGAGGGTGTTGTAGGCGCTGCGGCAATCTCCGCTCGAATAGCTGGCGATGAGCTGGAGCGCGTCGTCGTCGGCGGTGAGTTCTTGCGCGCCAAGGCCGCGTTCGCGATCTTCGAGGGCCTTGCGGAGGAGTGCGGTGATGCGATCTTCGCTGAGCGGCTCAAGCACGTAGACGCGGCAGCGGGAGAGCAGCGCCGAAATGATTTCGAAGGATGGATTCTCGGTTGTTGCGCCGATCAGGCGAATGACGCCGCGCTCCACATACGGCAGGAACGCATCCTGCTGGGCCTTGTTGAAGCGGTGAATTTCATCGACGAAGAGGATGGTGCGCGAGTGCATCTCCGAGGCTTGCGCGGCGGCAGTCATCACTTGCTTGATCTCCTTGATGCCGCTCATGACGGCGGAGAACTCGATGAAGCTGGCCTGCGTGGTCTCGGCAATGATTTTTGCGAGTGTGGTTTTGCCCACACCAGGCGGGCCCCAGAGGATCATGGAGCCGGAATCATCGCGCTCGATCTGAATTCGCAGGGGTTTTCCGGGGCCGAGCAGATGTTCCTGACCGCTGTATTCCTCGAGGGTGCGCGGGCGCATGCGCTCGGCAAGAGGCGCGGTGCGCGGCGTGCCTTTGGGGCCTTCGAGTTCTTGATCGAAGAGGCTCATTGGGCGGCCTTTCGTTTGCTGGACGGCGTGGGAGGGACGGACCGCTGCCGTGCGGCTTCATAGAGCAGAACAGACGCGGCGACGGCGGCGTTCAAACTCTCGACAGGGCCGGGGCAGGGAATGGTGAGTGCGCCGTCGGCTTTTGCGGCGATTTCAGCGGGGACGCCGTTGCCCTCGTTGCCGATGAGGATAGCGAGGGGGCCGGTGAGGTTGGCACGATCGGCCGGTTCGGCGCCATGGACGGCGGTGGTCCACGCTTTTACGCCGGCTGCGCGCAGATTGTCGAAGCAGTGCTCGACGCTGACAGTGAGCAGCGGGAGACGGAAAACGCTGCCGGCGGACGCGCGAACTGCTTTCGGGTTCCAGGCGCTGACGGTGCCGGGAAGGCAGATGACGCCGCTGGCGCCGAAGGCTTCCGCTGAACGCAGAATGGTGCCAAGGTTGCCGGGGTCCTGAAGGCCGGCGAGGACGAGAAGGAGCGGAGATGCGTTGTTTTGTCCGCCCAGCAGGTGTGCCCAGGTCCAGTCGGGCGTTTCGACCAGGGCGGCGACGGGCTGCGGAGTCTCGGTGGTCAGGGCGGCGTTGAGCAGATCGCGCGGCACGACCAGGATTTCGATGTCCTCAGGCACCGCGAGGAGTTCAAGCATGCGTTCAAATCCCTCAGCGACAAAGACGCGGGCGATGCGCAGACGGGCATGAATGGCCTCTTCGAGCAGGTTGGAGCCTTCAATGCCGGCGACAACCGGCGCACCGTCCCCGAAATCACGGCCGGGGTTGGCCAGCGCCTTGCGCAGTTCTTTCAGGCGGGCGTTCTGCTTACTCTGTACAATGCGAACAGGCATGATGTTGAGAACCGTGCTGTTTCTGAGCCGACTCTGGTGCTTAGCCGATTCTAAGCCGTTTCGGGCCGGATGAACGGCGAGATGTATCCGGAAAACTTGCACCAGGACTGGTGCTGTGATAGCTTCCGACTTTACGGCAACTGATTTCGGGGAACTGAGGTAGAACGTTTTGTCCGCGGAGATTTTGCGCGTCCATCCCGATGAGCCCCAACCGGACCGGATTGACTATATTGTCTCCTGCCTGCGCAAGGGCGATGTTATTGCGCTACCCACAGATACTTTTTATGGGCTGGCCGTTGACCCGGTCAACCTGCATGCGGTGGAGCAAATCTACAAGATCAAGACCCGGCAAAAACACAAGCCCCTGTCGCTGCTGATCTCGGGTCTGGCGCAGGCTTACGAACTGGCGCGCGACACCGACCCGCTGTTGGACAAGCTGGCGGATCGATTCTGGCCGGGACCGCTGACGATCATTGTCAGGGCCGGAACAAAGCTTCCGCTGCGGTCTACGGCGAATACGGGGAACGTGGCGCTGAGGGTGCCGGACGCGGCCATTCCGCGAGCAGTGGTGGAGCGGTTTGGGCTGCCCATCACGGCCACATCGGCCAACTTGCAGGGAGCCCAGGAGTGCACGCATGCGGCGTGTGTGCGCGACCAGATCGGCGAGCGAATTCCGCTGATTATCGATGGTGGTCCGACGGGCCACGCTCTGCCGACGACGATTGTCGATCTCTCGCTGGGTCCCGGGCGCTGGGAGATTCTGCGTGAAGGCGCGATTCCTACGCATGAGATCGTGATGGTGCTGCAGAGGTGAAAAGGCAGGAAATAGGGAACAGGGAACAGAATGCAGTCCATACGCGAATCTCGAGTTTCACTGACAACGAGTGGAATCTGCACACACGAATCTGGGTTTTCAAGGCAACGGCTCAATGTCAAATTCCACACACTAACCCCTGTTCCCTGTTCCCTATTCCCTGTTCCCTGCTTCTGAAAGGTTTCCATGGGCCGCAAAGCCAAGCCAAAACGACCGAACTGGGGGCTGCGCGCGGCGTTGGTGATACTGCTGGCGCTGGTCGGCTTGGCTTTGTGGTGGACGCGTTGGGTCTACGTGCAGATTGAAACCTATGCAAACCAGGACCAGGCTGCGCCGTCTGACGCTATCGGCGTCTTTGGCGCGGCGGAGTACGACGGGAAGCCATCGCCGGTATACCGCGCGCGGCTGGATCATGCGCTGGAACTCTACAAGCGCGGCATTGCGCCACTGATCATTACACTGGGCGGTGCGGGCGGCGACGAGTACTCCGAGGGGGCTGTGGGCCGCGAGTACCTGATGGGCCAGGGTGTTCCGGAGGAAGCCATCATTGCGGAGACAGTGAGCCGCAACACTGAGGATTCGGCGCGGCGCATTGCCGTGATTGCGCGCGCCAACGGACTGCGCAGGCTGGTGATTGTGAGCGACGGAACTCACCTGTTCCGGATTCACGAGATTTGTGCGGCGGACGGGCTGGATGTGCTGACCTCGCCCCGGCCACGGGTGTCGGTTGAAGGCGGTGCAAACGGGGAAGTGGGAGAGTTCGAGCGGATCGAACACGAGATACTGAGCTATACGCTGTGGAGAATGCATCTGCATTGAGTTACAGCGGAGTTAGCGGGGTTGGCGGAGTTAGCGGAGCTGGCCCAAATGCAACTCATAGGACAAGCTTCTTTTCTTGTGTCATACTCTTGGCACATGCTGAATCGCCGCACAACCTGGCTGCTGGCTATCGTAATGACGCTCGGAAGCGCTTACGTTGTGCCGGGCGCATGCGCCGATCGAGGTGCGGAAGTCTGCGCGATCGCCTGCCGCGCGGAGCAAGGTTGTGAGCAACAACAGATAGGGCACAAGCCGCAAGTGAGCGCAAAGGCCGCGCCGGCGCCCGTCCTGCTTCACGCGCGGCCGTCAAAGGCGCAACGCTTTAAATGGCCGGCAAGTTATCAGCGTCCTCCCACGCACGCACTCTAGTTACAGCCCGATTCCTTTCGAAAAACGAATCAACGAATTACTGGCTGAATAGGAGAGTGCCTTGTGCGCGAATTCCTGCGAAATCTGCTTGTCCGTCCCGGCTCGGCCGGGAATCGCCGTAATGTGATCGCCGCGATTCATGAGCGGCGGCTGGAGCTGCGTCGACAATCCGAAGCAGTATTGAGAACCACCGCGAAAAATGCTGAAACTCTGATGGAGACGGTTGTTGTTGCGGCAGTTGCCGCGGAACGATTGCCGGGGCTGGAGATGTTTGACGTGCAGCTTCAGGGCGCGCTTGCGCTGGCCGATGGAAGAATCGCCGAGATGCAGACCGGGGAAGGAAAGACGCTGGCGGCAGTGCCGGCGATTGCCTGGGCTGCGAAGGCGGGGCGGGGCGTTCATGTGATGACCGTGAACGATTACCTGGCTCGGCGCGATGCGCAATGGATGGGACCGATCTACGAGTTTTGTGGCCTGACGGTCGGCTGCATTCAACAGGGCATGAGCGCGGAAGAACGCAAGCGCGCCTACAACTGCGACGTCACCTACGCCACAGCCAACGAGATCGGCTTCGATTTTCTGCGCGATCAGATTGCGCTCTATCCAGCGGACCAGGTGCATCGTCCATTTGCGTCTGCGGTGATTGATGAGGCCGACTCGATCCTGATTGACGAAGCGCGGATTCCGTTGGTGCTGGCCGGCGGCGAGGCCGGCGATGCCACGCTTGCGTATCGCGTGGACCAGGTTACGCGCCGCTTCAGGCTTGGCAAGGAATACGTCCTGGATCAGTATGGGCGAAATGCTTCTCTGACCGACGCGGGGATTCACGCGGTGGAGAAAGCGTTCGGACGCGCCAATCTTTTTTCAGAGGGAAACCTCCGGCTGTTTGCGGCGGTGCAGGACTCGCTGCATGCGCATGGGCTGCTACGGCGGGATGTCGATTACCTGGTGAAGAACGGTGCAATTGAATCTGTAGATGAGTTCAAGGGGCGCGTTGTGCCTGACCGCCGATGGCCCGCGGGGCTGCACAACGCGGTCGAAGCCAAGGAGGGAGTGGCGGCCAAGGCGCAGGGCAGGATTCTTGGATCGATCACGATTCAGAATTTGATTGCGCTCTACCCGCAGGTGTGCGGAATGACGGGCACCGCGGCGACGCAGGCGCAGGAGTTTCGCAGGATGTATGGCGAGGATGTCGAGGTGATTCAGACCAACCGGCCGGTGATTCGCGTCGATCTTCCTGGCCTGCTCTTTCAAACAAAAAAGGAAAAGGAAGAGGCGGCGCTGGCAGAGATTCTGCGCATTCACGAGACTGGGCGACCAGTCTTGATTGGAACCGCGAGCGTTGAGGAATCGGAGAGGCTGAGTGCGGCCATGGGCGCTGTGCCTCACCAGATTTTGAATGCGCGAAATGAGGAGGAAGAAGCGGCAATCATTGCGCGGGCCGGCGAACGAGGCGCGGTGACGGTGTCAACCAACATGGCGGGGCGCGGAGTGGATATTCGCCTGGGCCCGGGAGTGGCGGAGCTTGGCGGCCTGCACGTGCTGGGCCTGAACCGGCACGAAAGCCGGCGAATCGATCACCAGTTGCGAGGGCGTGCGGGACGGCAGGGCGATCCGGGGAGCTCGCAGTTTTATGTGTCGCTGGAAGACGATTTGCTGGTGAAGTACGGCGTCGATCAGTTGAACTCGCCGGATGCGCCGGAGAAGATACAGCGCGAGATTGAGGGCCAGAACCTGCAGATAAGGGAGTTCCTGCGCAAGTACGAAGGCGTGGTTGAGGGGCAGCGGCAGGCGGTTCAGGAGCGGCGACAGTCCATTCTGATTGGCGAAACGGAATGTGCGTCGGAACTGGAGCGGCTGGTGTCGCTGACCACGATCGACGATTTGTGGGCGGAGCATCTGGCGGGTGTTTCAGGATTGAGGGAAGCGACGCAATGGACTTCGTGGGCCAACCACGACCCGCTGCACGAATACCTGAAGGATATCGATGGAATGTTTCGCGCGATGCAGGCTGCCGTTGAGGAGGAGATTCCGAAAAGGCTGGCGCAGGCCGAGGAAACGGGGATTGATCCGGCCCAGCGCGGCGCGACCTGGACGTATCTCACCACGGATATGCCGTTCGGCAGCATGCAGGAACGCATCACCGCTGGACTGAGAAGTAAATTGGGATTGCGCAAGGTGTGAGGGGCGCTAGCGGAGTTTGCGTTGTTGGCGGAGTTAGCAAGACAGCGAGTTAGCGAGTCAGCGGGTCGGCAAGTCAGCGAGTCGGCAAGTCAGCGGGTCAGCGAGTCAGCGAGTCGGCAAGCCGGCAAGTTGGCGAGTGAGCGCTATCCTACGCTGGGGTGGGGGATGATTGCGACAATCCCTAGCGCAAAGGCTGCCGCGCTGGCTGTTGACAGGAAATTTACGGCGTCGTTGTTGAGCCAGCCGCGGCGCTCGAGGGTTGCGCCAAGCAGGCTGTCGAAGAGCAGGCCGAAAACAGCGCCGGCGGTGCTGATCCAGAAGAGGGCCAAACCGCCGCGGAGCGCGAGGGTTCCGGCGAGGGCTACGATCACTCCGGCGGCGATGCCGGCCAGGGTTCCAGCGACGCTGATAGCGCCGTCGGTGCCGGGGTCGGCGGAACGCAGAGTCGTGATCATGCGTGGACTTCCACCGAGAACCTGGCCGATCTCCGAGGAGACGGTGTCGGCGGCGGTCTCAGCCAAGGCGGCCAGGCCGACGGCAAAGATCGGAATGGGCGCGATCCCGCCCAGCGAAAGCCAATGGGAATCGATCAGCCAGGATTGGACACTTTGAGTGAGTGCGAGAGCTGCGAAGCCAAGGTTGGCGGCTACCTGCGATGCGGTGCGGCCATGGCGCTCTTCCGCAGTGCCGAGCCTTTCCTTCTGCGCGCGGCCCATGCGCGTGGCGAAGTGAGCGAGCAGCGAGACGGCCAGCACCGGGACAAGCGCGGTGTTCCAGGGCTGGTAGGGAAACGTCACGGTTGAAAACATGAGGCCGGCGGTGAGAATTACGCCGGTTGCCGCGCCGGCTGGCGTGGCGGCGCGCAGCATGAGAACGACGAGGCCAAGCAGCAGGCTGAGGCCGATGGTCCAGATGGCTACATGCGGCAGTGTCCGGGCGAAGAAGTGCCCGCTAAGCAAGACGTCGATCGCCACGAAGGGCACGACGAGGAGCAGCACCAGCTTTGATTGCCAGGCCAGCCTCAGTCGCGATGTGGGTTTGGTTTGATCCACGCTTCAATCGTATCGTCCGGCCGGTGTGTTGAGGGTTGCGGATTCCCACTCATTTCGCAAAGAACGCGAAAAGAATGGGCACAGCGGATTGGGACGCGGTGGAATGGTGCACAGTGAATTTGTATTGAGGGAGATTTTGGCGGGACAGCTCTGCTCAATCGGTTTACACTCAGTTCGCGGCGATTTTTCACACAACGGAGTTTTTATGCAAAGGTTTACATCGGTCCTCGTAACTATGGCTGGAATAGTTTTTGCGGCAGCTCAAGTTTCTGCTCAAACTTCGGATTCCTCTACGGCCCCGGCGCAGTCGTCCGGCCAGCGGCTTGAACTGAATCGCGGAGGCGCGACCGTTGTGCTGGAGCCGTATGCGCCGAACATCTTGCGGATCACATTGAGCCTGCAGCGCGAGCCTGCGGTGGCCGCGCCGGGCTTCGGAATTGTGGGTGCGCCCGCGAGTGCCGGATGGAGCGCGAGCCAAACGGAACAGGCAGATCTGTATCAATCGGGCCGAATCGTAGCCACGGTGGAAAAGAATCTGCCTTCAACAAAACCGCCGGTTCAGACGCAGATCGACATCCGAAAATACTTTAACGGCTCGGCGCCGGGGACGCACATTACGCTGTCGACTCCCGACGGCAAGAAGCTGCTCGAAATGACCGGTTGGTCGCAGTCGGTGCCGAATCACAAGGACGGCACTTCGGAACTGGCCCTGGACCGGCGCCCCAGCGATCCGCCCGCCTATGTGGTGGGCGCAACGTTTGCTTCGCCTGACGATGAGCACTACTACGGACTGGGGCAGAGCCATGAGGGTTTTCTGGACCATCGCGGACACCCTGTCCGCTGCTGGAATGACTACCTCGCCCCCGCCGCGCCCAGCACCTGCGTGCCGTTCCTGGTGACCAATAAAGGCTATGGTCTGCTGTGGGACAACACCTCTAAGACCACAATTTCGGCCGGCTTCAACGAGCAGACGCGGTGGTCGTCGGAGGTGGGCGACAGGGTTTCGTTCTTTGTGATTGAAGGCGCGACCGCCGACGAGATCTATGCCGGCTACAGGTTGCTGACCGGGCCGACGCACATGCTGCCCAAGGCCGCCTACGGGTACATCCAATGCAAGCAGCGCTATGCCAGCCAGAAGGAAGTGCTCGACGTGGCGCAGGGCTATCGCGACCGGCATCTGCCGGCCGATGTGATGGTGGTGGACTGGTTCTACTACACAAAAATGGGCCAGATGGATATGGATCCGAAGTTCTGGCCGGACCCGGTTGCGATGAACAAGCAACTGCACGCGATGGGATTCGAGACCATGATCAGCGTGTGGCCGCGGTTTGTGCCCGAGGACCGCTTCTACAACGAACTGCGCGACAAGGGCTGGCTGATTCACCTGGCCGACGGCACGCCGATCAACGGACTGCCGTACGACAAAGCGGGATCGGACATCGACACCACAAATCCCGAGGCGGCGAAGTGGTATTGGAAGACGATTCACGACAATATTCTGAGCTTGGGATTTGACTCGCTCTGGGCGGATGAGACAGAGCCGGACCTGCCTCCCGGCGGCTCATATTTTCATATCGGTCCGGGAACGCAGTTCTTCAATGTTTATCCGCTGTTCCACACGGCGGCGCTGTATGACGGTTTCCGCAAGGACGAGCCGGGGAAGCGGGCGCTGATTCTGTCGCGCGACGCGTTCACCGGCGCACAGGCCAACGGGGCAATCTTCTGGTCATCGGACATCTATCCAACATGGGATACGCTGAAGCGGCAGGTTCCAACGGGGCTGGACTTTGCGGCTTCGGGGCTGACTTACTGGTCGAACGACACGGGCGGCTGGCAGTATCTGCCCGCGGAACATCATCCAGCGCACAAGCCGCTGCTTGATCCGACAGATGCGCGGGCCAACGTGGGCGGCTACGACGATTATCCGGAACTGTACACACGCTGGTTCCAATACGCGACATTCCTGCCCATCATGCGAGCGCATGGCAGCAGGCCGGCGAATGAGGTGTGGTCGTATGGCAAGCAGGCCGAGCCGATCCTGGAGAAATACCTCAAGCTGCGCTATCAATTGATGCCTTACATCTACTCACTCGGCTACAAAACCTGGGAGACGGGAGCGCCGTTTATGCGGGCGCTGCCGTTGGATTTTCCCAGCGATCCCAAGGTGGCAGACATGGGCGACGAGTACATGTTTGGGCCGGCGTTTCTGGTTGCGCCGGTGACGGAGCAGGGCGCCACCAGCAGAGAGGTCTATCTGCCGGCAGGAACCGACTGGTACAACTACTGGACCAATGAGCGGGTGAAGGGCGGCCAGACCATCACGGTGCAGGCGCCGATCGACACGCTGCCGCTCTTTGTGCGGGCCGGCTCGATCATTCCGCTTGGTGCGCCGGTGGAAAGCACCCATGAGACGCAGGCCATTGCAAAAGTGAGGGCATATCCGGGCGCGGACGGAAGCTTTACGTTGTTCTCGGATGATGGGACGACCTACGCGTATGAAAAGGGTGCCGGATCGGTCACCAAACTGCATTGGGACGACACAGGGCGAAAGCTGACGCACGAAGGCGCGGCGGCCTGGACCGGGCCGGACAGCGCTATTGTGGAGGTGGTGCGCTGAATTGCGGATCTGCGAACGGCATTGTCTCGAGCCCGGAAAACAATCACGGTCACGGGTGACAAATGCGGCAATACCTTTCCGCTGCTCCGGAACGTCTAAAGCTCCGGGTCCCTGATTTACAATCACGAAGTAAGCAGGATAAGAACTGAATGAGGCTTTCTCCAATGAATGCAGGCCAGGCGCGCGCGCGGTTGGTTCAGGCGGGCTCGGTCCTAGTGGCTGTGGCCCTGATTGCGGGTTGCGGCAGCGCATACCGGCCGGTTGTCACGCCGGTACCGAGCAGCGGTCCAGCACCCCAGCCGACTTCGTACGTTGTGGTGGTATCCGCTCCATCGCCGTCCACGCCCGGTGTTGCCACGGTAATTGACTATTCTGGGGATTCGGTTCTGGCTTTTGCGCCTATAGGGCCGGGGCCAACCGCGTTCACCATGGACGAAATCGCGTCCAACGGCTACACCATCAACTCCGACGGCACTTTGACGAATTTTCCAATTTCTTCATCTCTCCAGGAAAAGCAGATTCTCTACACCACCCTGCCTCCCAACGCGCAGCCGATCAACCTGTTTTCGCCGTCAAATGGACTTTGGGCTGCGGATTTGCAAGGGAACGATGCTGACGTTTTCAACGGGTCGCCCCAGGCATTCAAGCTGGCCATTCCAGTAGCGACAACGCCGGTATTTATTGCAGGCCCTGGAGCCGGAGGCCAGCGCGATTACGCTGTCAGTCAGGAGATTGCGAGTCCGACCGGCGTGGAGTGCAACCTTACCGCCTCCTCAGAGCCCACCGGCATGGCGGATGGAATTGAAGTCGCAAGCAATACGGTTTCTTCCAACATTCCGCTGGGCAAGTGCCCCGTTTACGCAGTGCAAAGTCCGGATAACAGGCGGTTTTTTGTTCTGAATCGGGGCGACGACACCATCACGGTTATCGACAGCCAGGACAATACGCTGGATAACCAATGCCCGCCACCGGCGGGCTGTTTGAACCAGGCCGGCGCAACTTATTTCACTCATCCGGTCCTGCCGCTCTCGACCACAGCGGTGAAGGCTACGGGCGTCACGCCTCCCAACGGTACTACCGGGATGCCCACGGTTGCCGCCCCGGTCTACGCGGAATTCAACGGCGCAACCACGCAGCTTGTGGTTGCCGACTACCTGGGCGGAACGATTTCCGTAATCGATGTCAGCCTGGATGAGTATGGGAACGACAGCGCGACCTTTGGCACCACGTACACCATCCCCGTAGGGCAGACGGCCACTCCATATCCGGCCAGCGTGACGGTGCTGGCTGACGGCACCCGGGCGTACACGGCCAACCAGGGCGACTGCACCCCGGACTGCACATCATCGCCCAATGGGACGGTGTCGGTGGTGGAGTTGGGCAGCCACACGCTGGAGAAGACGTTGCCGGTGACGGGTCTTCCGCGCACGGTGGTTTCTACGCAGAATTCCCAATACGGCAAGGTTTATGTGGCCTCACCGAACAGCCCGTTTCTTACCATTATTCAAACCGGCGGCACCAGTCCGGATACGGTGGACACCACAATACTGGTGGAAGGCAACATCGTGGATGCGCGCGTGAGCACGCAGACGGGTTCGAGCGGAAACGTCAATGATCTGAGCCGCGTTCCCGGTTACGGTCAGCCCTGCAATCTGCCGCCCAACGCTGCCACCCCGGCTACGCTCAAAGCCTGTCAGACATTGCCGTAGAACGAACTGAGCGAAACGATTGAATCAGCCAGGAGAGCCTTCCACAAGGGAATTGTCCTCCTGGCTGATTGCATTCGAGGCGGTTTCACTGCACAATTTGACCTTCCGACGAGGATGCGAGGCGCATTTCTCTGAGTCATAGTCATCCTCCGGTCCGCAACCGCTCGCGTAGTCAAGCCCACAAACTTTAGAATTTCCCCCAAATCCCTCGTTCCATTGCAGATAAAGTTTGATCCGTTTTGCGTATTCTTCCTCCGGATTGGCGCAAAATGGAATAGAGCGGCAAAGAGGGTCAAAATGAGCCCTGATATCAGATTGATGAAATAATCCTCAGCTTTGAAAGGACACGGATTTATCCGTGCCACAAGTCCAGCAATCTCAGGATGGCTTTGGCCGCTGAGGGATGGTCTCAAGCTCTGTCAACAGTCTTGTTATTGAGCTTTCCCAGAAGCGCTCCAATTCGCCTTCCAGAGGGCCAGGCACGAAAAAAGGGGTCAATTCAAATTCGTCTTATGTTCGCTCATGTGTATCGTAAGTTATACCAATCAAAATAGATAACAAGCTCCGCTTTCTTTCGCCTTATCATCGCCACCCCAGGGGCAGACCGCTGAACCCCAGGGTCGCAAGGGTTTTGCGTTCGGACCGCACACGTTGGCCGTCAAAAAATCCAGGCTATTTCTCTGGAGTCGGCAGAATCGGGGCTGCGGTAGGCGCCGGTGTGAAACGATGGAAGCCATGAGCCACGGCGGAAGCGGGAGCGACGGCGGAAAAATGCGCGTGGACCTTCTCCTTGTGGAGCGAGGGCTGGTTCCGAGCCGGGAGCGGGCACGAGCGCTGATTCTGGCTGGGCGGGTGCTGGTCAGAGAGCAGAAGGTGGACAAGCCGGGGACCACGGTTCCCGAGGATGCGCCGGTGAGGCTGCTCGGCGATGACCCGCCTTATGTGAGCCGCGGCGGGCTGAAACTCAAAGGAGCTCTAGAGCATTGGCCGATTGAGGTCGCGGGCCGCGGGTGCGTGGATGTGGGCGCTTCGACCGGCGGGTTTACGGATTGCCTGCTGCAGCATGGCGCCGCGCATGTGACCGCCGTCGATACGGGTTTTGGGCAGATCGCGATGAAGCTGCGCAACGACCCTCGAGTGCGGTTGCTGGAGCGCACGAATGCGCGGTTTCTTGCTGAGGGAGCGCTGGAAGAAGGCCGGGGCGAGCCGCCCCTGACGTTGTTGGTGATGGACGTATCGTTCATTTCGGCGACGCTGCTGTTAGGGCCGGTGCTGGCGGCTGCGCCGAAGCTGACGGAGGCGGTGATCCTGGTGAAGCCGCAGTTTGAGGCGGGACGCGGGCATGTGGGAAAGGGGGGGATCGTGCGCGATCCGGAGGCGCATCAACTGGCGATCGACAAGGTTGCCGACTGCGCGCGAGGGCTGGGTTGGGAGGTTGTGGAGACGATCGATTCGCCGATTACCGGGACGGAAGGGAATAAGGAATTTCTGTTGTATGCGAAAAAGCAGGTTCTATAGCGGTTCCCGGATTGTCATACCAAAAGAACGCTCGACACAGGTCGACTCCACTTCAGCTGGAGACGACCAGGCAAGAGACGGCCAGGCAAGTGCGAGCCTCCTGCGAGCGTTTGTCTCTCCGCAGGCGGCCGTGAGCCTCTCGCTGATGGCCTGAAAAAAATGCCAGACTTGGCTCCCGTTTTGCCGATAATTTCCGACTATTGGCGCACAATGAAGCTAGTTATTCCTGACTGGGCCCGTGCCGCAGGATCGTATTGTAATGTGGGATCTCAAGTTCAGAGTACGCGTGTAACCTGTTTGTTTTCTTATGTATGAAGATAACCCCTTTGTTATGTCATATTTGCAGTGTAACCGCATGAAAACAAAACACTTCTATCTAAGAGGGGGG
>JBEKET010000028.1:0-61361 GCA_050013695.1 Occallatibacter sp. | reverse complement strand
CCCACATTTCCACCGCCGCGACGACCACGAGCAATATATGAAAACATCCCCAAAGGAGACATCTGAAGATGCCCGCATCAAACACCCCCTTCAGGCTCATTCCTGGATTGGAAAAGACTCTGAATGTCACTTACCTCCGACGGCCCTGGCGAAGGAGTAGAAGAAATCAAGGGACTTCCAGTAGGAATCGATGGGAAGCCGCTCGTCCTTGCCGTGGGCGCGCTCGTCTTCCCGCTCGAGAGCAATGGCGGAGAAACCGTAGCAGGGGATACCGACCAGGGCGAAATAGATGGAGTCGCTTGCGCCGTTTTCCATTTCGGGGGTGACGGGCAGACCGGGCCAGATTTGCTGGGTCAGCGAGGTGAGGGGCTCGAAGACTTCAGGGATGGGCGGCGGCGGGGACATGGCTTTGCGCTCGGGAGCGGTGTCGGAGACCACTCCACCGTCGGAGACGTACTTTACGGTGAGCTTGTCGTCGCCGAAGATGCCGATCAACTGTTGGCGAATCTCCTCGGGCGAGTGGCCGGGAAAGATGCGGCAATTGACGTTGGCCTGTGCGGTCTGAGGGAGCGCGTTGTTGGCGTGGCCGGCGCTGAGGCGGGTGGCGACGCATGTGGTGCGGAAGTTGGAGTTGAAGCTGGGCTCGGCGGCGCTGAGGCGGGCGGCGGCAGCGAGGTCGGGCGGGGTGGCGAGGATGGCTTTGAAGTCGGCGGAGTTCTGGCCTTTCTCCTGCGCAGCGAGACTCTTGAAGTAGGTGCGCGTGACCTCGTTGAGCTCGAATGGAAAGGTATAGGCCTGGAGCTTGTCGAGCGCCGTAGTGAGCTCATAGATGGCGTTGTCAGGACGCGGGAGCGAGCTGTGGCCGCCGCGGTTGGTGGCGGTGATCTGGAAGTCGGAGTAGACCTTTTCGGTGGCTTCGACATCGGCAACGACGGCGTGGCCGTGGTCGAGCTCGATGCCGCCGGCATCGGGATTGATGACGAAGGCCGCGTCGACCAGTTCGCGATGCTGCTGGGCAAGCCAGTTGGCGCCGTTGAATTTGCCACCTTCTTCATCGGCGGTGAGCGCGAGGATCAGGTCGCGTTTGGGCTTCCAGCCTTCGCGATGGAGGCGCAGGAATGTAGACACCAGCGCCGCGTCGCCATCCTTCATGTCCTGGGAGCCGCGACCGTAGTAGTAGCCATCCTTCTCAACGAATTCAAAGGGATTGGTGGACCAGTCGGCGCGCAGAGCTTCAACCACATCCATGTGGCAGAGGAAGAGAACCGGCTTCTCGGTAGGAGTGCCGGCGGCGCGGAAGCGGACAACGAGATTTTGCTTGCGCTCATTCGGGCCGAGCAGATGGACGTCTTCGGCGGGAAAGCCGGCGTCGAGGAAGAGCTTCTGCATGGCCGCCGTGGCGGTGGTGACGTTGCCGAGCGACGTGTCAGTGGTATTGATCTCGATGATCTGCTTGAGGATTGCACGGGCCTCAGCGCGGTCAGCGTCAGAGGTTTTATAGAGGGGAGTCTGGGCGACGGCGGCGGGACTGAAGCTGGCAACTGTGCCCAGGAACACGAGAACAGCGGGGATGAACGAGCTAAAGGCAGTGTTTTGGCGCATGTGCGCATTGTACTGCGGAGCGCCTGGCATTTTCGCCGGGAAAGTTGGCGTTACCCCGAGTTTGCGCCAGGCACGTAATCGATTTATCGTGGACCCACGACACAATCGAGGTGCGTTATGCGTTGCAAATTCGTGACCGCTGCTTCTCTTGTTCTCTTCACCGTAACCGCCGCAGCACAATTGCCCGACAAGCCGGTTGCGCGGCCCAGGATCACCGGTATCTCTCATATTGCCGTGTATACCTCTGACCCCGCGGCTACCGAACATTTTTATCTCGAGACTGTGGGCGCGGTGAAGATGGCGGACCCGGAGAATCCCAAGGGCGTGAAGTACGCGCTGAGTGCAACTCAGTACGTTGAAGTGCTGCCGTTGCCTGCGGACGCGGGCATCAATCGGCTGGATCACACGGCGTGGAATACAGACAACGCGGAGACCATGCGGCGCTATCTTGGCTCGAAGTCGTGGAAGGTGCCGGGCCAGGTGGAAAAAGGCGCGGACGGAAGCCGCTGGTTTACGGTGAAGGACCCGGAAGGCAACAAGGTGGAGTTTGTGCAACTGCCTGAAAATCCGAAACAGGTCTCGGCTCCCGGGGCGATTGGCACGCATATCATTCACGTGGGATTTATGGTGCGCAATCGCGCGTTTGAGGATACTTTTTACCGCGATCTGCTGGGGTTCAAGCCTTACTGGTTTGGCGGAATGACGGATGCGAAGGTGGACTGGATCAGCCAGCAGGCGCCGGACAGCCACGACTGGCTAGAATACATGATGGTGAGCGGAACGCCGGCGACTGGGATTCCAGATACGATGACGCAGCAGGTGCTGGGCGTGCTGGATCATTTCTCGCTCGGCGAAATCTCGGTGGACATGGCCTACAAGAAGCTGGAAGACGGCAATCGCCTCGCCGGCCGCCATGATGCGAGTACCAAGATCGGCAAGGACGGCAAGGGTCAGTTCAATATGTACGATCCCGACGGCATTCGTGTGGAACTGATGAATCTGCACGCCAGCGAGAAGCCGTGCTGCTCGGCGTTTACCGCGGAGGACCCGGCGGAGTAAGTTATACTCCTCGGAAACCAGATCATCCTGCTGCCGGGTGCTACGAGTGCTTTGTCTCTACGAAGAGAACTCTCTAAAAATCCCGCCAGGAGTGGTCTGCTTCCCTTCATACGAAAGGACTCGCAGATGCTGAAGCCCAAAGCTTTTTCCCTGCTCGTCTGCGCAGTTGCATTGCTTGCTCCGGCTCCCGCACCCCTCAGCGCGCAAGGTTTGATTGCCGCTCCCGACCGCAAGCCGGGTGAGGGGATGGGTCCTTTTAAACGGCTGGTGATCCGTGGCGTCACGGTCATTGACGGCACCGGCGCAGCTCCCCAGGGGCCGATGGATGTTGTCGTCGAAGGCGGCAAGATCACCGATGTGGTCGATGTGGGGGTTCCGCATCGGCCCATCGATCCCAAGCATCGTCCTGCCAAGGGCGACTATGAGATCGATGGCACGGGAATGTACCTGCTGCCCGGGTTTGTCGACGCGCATGTGCACTATGGCGATGCACAGAAGGCTCCCATGGCCGAATACGCAAACAAACTGTGGCTTGCGCATGGGGTCACCACGGTGCGGGGCGTTCCGGCTGGAGGGCTGGATTGGTCGCTGAAGGAGCGTGAGCGCTCGGCGAAGAACGATATTGTGGCGCCGCATATCTTTGTCTATCAACCCGCCTTCACCGGGGACGGATGGAAGGGATCGGAGGAGCTGACTCCGGAGCTGGGGCGCAAGTGGGTGGACTTTATCGCGGACAAGGGCGCGGACGGGGTGAAGCTGTTCGGGGGCGACCCGGAGGTGGTGGCGGCGATTCTGGACGAGGCCAAAATTCGCCACCTCGGCTCGCTGGCGCACCTGGGGCAGGAAAGCGAACCGCGGCTGACGGCGCGCATCGCCGTCGATCTTGGATTGCGCACGGTGACGCATAGCTACGGGCTGTTTGAGTCGCTTTTGAAAGACACCTCGATCCAGAATTATCCAGCTGGGCAGAATTACAACGACGATTCGATGCGTTTTGGGCAGATCGCACGCAACTGGGACAAGATTTATCCGCGCGGCTCGCCGCAGTGGAACGACTTTCTTGCCGATCTGAAGGCTCACGACGCCACGATGAATCCTACGCTGGCGATTTACTCGGCAGGGCGCGACTTGATGCGCGCCTACACCGCCGAGTGGCACGAGAAATACACCCTCCCCTCGCTGATGGAGTATTACCAGCCGAACCGCGAGAACCACGGCTCTTTCTGGTACTACTGGACCACCGAAGATGAAGTGGCATTCAAGAACTACTATCGGGTCTGGGAAGAGCTGATCAAGGATTACAACCAGATGGGCGGCCGCATCACGGTGGGCACCGACGCCGGATTCATCTACCAGACTTATGGGTTCACTTACATTGAGGAGCTTGAACTGCTGCGCGAGGCCGGGCTGACGCCGCTGGAAGTCATTCGCGCCGCTACCTACAATGGCGCGGTGGAGTTGCAGAGCCCGAAACAAAACACCATCGATTTTGGCATTATCCGGCCGGGGAAACAGGCGGACCTGGTGCTGGTGGATCAGAATCCGCTGGAAAATTTGAAGGTCTTCTACGGAACGGGATGGATGAAGCTGAACGACGAAACGGGCAAGGTGGAGCGCGTGGGAGGGATCAAGTACACGATCAAGGACGGCATTATCTACGAGCCGAAGAAACTGCTGGCGGACGTGGCGCAGATGGTGGAGGAGCAAAAAAAGCGGCTTAAAGGGAAGACGGTGATTCGGCAGGGAATTCCGGTGACGATTCAGTAGGTCGCATGGTGAAGGACGGTACGCGGGCAGCGGAAAAACCCCGCCACGAGCAAAGTGGGGATTCCGCGTGATTGAACCGCCCGATTCAATCGCATCCCCCCGCAACGGGAAGCTGGTTATGAAGCAGTAGCTTACGAGTTGAAGACAATCCGCCCGGGATTGTCTCCTGCCCCCTCAAACTAAACCCTTCGCCCACACTAAACTCTGCTTCAATGGTATGAGGTAGGCAGGGAAACCTGCAGCGATTCCGGAGTGACCAACCCATTATGGTACGCATAGTAAGGCCCAAGAAGATGGACCACCAATCTCGTGAAGCTTGGACAGAGATTCAGGCGGGCGAGAAGGGCGGCGCCCTGCGCCTGAGAGACTCTCTTGCCGCCGATTTCACTGAAAGCTCGATCAAGTTCCTGGCAAGCGGTTACCTTTGGCTTGGCCTTACTTCCCAGGCGATGCACATGCTGGAGCGCGCTCCTGCGGCGAACGCTGAGCTAAGCGCCATGTTAGGCGCTGCAATGTGGTGCGAAGGACAGTACGAAAACGCTCTTCGACTCTGGTCGTCGCGGATGAAACTGCATGAGCCAATAAGCGCCCAGGCAAAGCGGCTGGCGTTGCTGCTGATGGCGGGATCGATGTTGCGGAGCGACCAGGAAGGGAGGATTGAGGCAACGGCCGTACTTGCCAGCAGTCTCAGTCCCGACTCACCGAGCGACGTTGCCACGGCCTTGGCGGAAGTCGCGCTGGTTAGTTGGTGGCAGTTAGATCTGGGAGCCTATGCGCTTTCCAAGCCAGAACTGGAGTTGATAGAGTGGCTCGCCACGTTCTACGGTGCCTGCAATACGTTAGTGGGTAATTTCGTTCCATCCATGGATCTCCCACACTTGCGAGAGGCCGAGTTGAAGAACGCTATGAGCAAGGTTGTCGCGGCTGTACAATCCGACGCCCTTAGCATCGAAGAGTTTGTGGTGCGGGTGTCATGCGCCGAATTCTACATGGCCCGCCAGACGCTCACAGCGGGTGCGATCATTCCAGAATTGCCCGTTTGCGCCTCCCCGGTCAATGAAATGCTGGAACGCGGACACCGGTCGGAGGGGCTAAATCTCGCTTTGGCTCAATATCGGAGGAAACCGGAACTTGGAAATTCACGCACTCTTGGATTTACTTATCTATTGCTGGAGGATTACCCGGCCGCTTGGGAACTATGCAAGGAAGCCCTCCACAAACTGAGATGGACTTCGAGCTGCTTCTTCGAGATTGCTGGGACAGCCAAGTGGTGTATGGGGGATCCATCAGGGGCGGTTGAGCGCTGGAAGGTTGGCATGGGCGCCCAATATGGTGACGCAGCAGGCGGAGCGCGGGTTCGCCTGCTGCTGTTTGCGGCCTCAGTGCTGAAGCCAAACTTGATCTCCCGAAGCCAGGCTCGAAAGCTCCTGGAGAAGAAGCGAAGCCAAAAACGAATCGGCAACTGGCCGGGCTATTTGGTTCGCCTTTGCCTGGATGAAAAGGAAATCGATTTCGAGTTCGAAGAAGCAAGAAGGTCGCTCCAGCGTAGGAAATGGGAGATCGCGTTTTACTCCGCCCTGACCAGATTTCGTGACCAGCAGATCGACTGTCAAGAACTAAGAAGTATCTTCCTTCAACTGGCAGCGCTGCCCACTGAACCCCAATCAGGACAACTCGGGCTCGGCGACTTGATGTTTGTTTCAGAGTTCTATCTTGCACGCTACGAGTCACGCGAGATCAAGGGTTTGTAACTCGGGAATCGAGCCGGCACATGCTCCGAGTGTTTCATGGGTTCCAGTCGTATCGCCGGCCATCCGGAAGTTACCAGTTGATCAACGCCTGCGCTGGCCGAGGCGCGGACTGGCGATCAACACCGGGGCAATGCGTCCATTCACGCTAAAATTCAACTATGCCTGCCACTCTCGCACCCGACGTCCTCTGTAAGTACGAGCCCGTGATTGGACTCGAGGTTCACGTTCAACTGCTGACTGCTACCAAAGCCTTCTGCGGTTGCGCGAATCACTTTGGCTCGGCGCCGAATACGAACATTTGCCCGGTGTGCCTGGGGTTGCCGGGAGCGCTGCCGGTGTTGAATGCGAAGGCGGTTGAGTTTGCCACGCTGGCGGCGCTGGCGATCAATTGCGAGGTGCGCGAGCGGTCGATCTTTGCGCGCAAAAACTACTTCTATCCCGACCTGCCCAAGGGCTACCAGATTTCGCAGTACGACAAGCCGATTGCCGAGAACGGTTTCATTGAAGTGCCGACGCCGCAGGGGCTGAATGGCGGGGTCCCCGGCGACGGGTCTTCGTCGCTGGGGTGCAAGCGGATTGGCATTACGCGGCTGCACATGGAAGAGGACGCGGGCAAGAGCCTGCACGATGGGTTCAGCGACTCAGCTACGCGGACTTATCTCGACCTGAACCGGTGCGGCACGCCGCTGGTTGAGATTGTGAGCGAGCCGGACATTCGCACGCCGGATGAGGCCTTTGAATACCTGTCGCGGCTGAAGGAAATTCTGCTGTATACAGGCGTCTCCGACTGCAACATGGAAGAGGGGTCGCTGCGCTGCGACGCCAACGTGAGCGTGCGGCTCAAGGGCGCGGAGAAGTTTGGAACCAAGGTCGAAGTGAAGAACGTTAACAGCTTCCGCTTCGTCCGAGCAGCGATTGAATACGAAATCGAGCGACAGATTGAAGTGATTGAATCCGGCGGGCGTGTGATGCAGGAGAGCCGCCTGTGGAATGCGAATGAAGGACGCACGTATTCGATGCGGTCGAAGGAGCAGGCGCACGATTACCGCTATTTTCCAGAGCCGGATCTGCCGCCGCTGATTGTTTCGCCGGAATTTTTGGCGGAAGCGAAGAGCAGGCTGCCGGAGTTGCCGGAGGCGCGGCGCGCGCGGATGATTGCGGAGTATGAACTCGCGGCGAAGGACGCGGCTACGCTGACCGCATCACGCGAGTTTGCCGATCGGTTTGAAGCAGCGGCAAAGACGGCGCGGAATCCGCGGCGAGTGGCCAACTTGCTGCTGAGCGAGGTGGGCGGCAGGCTGAATGCGCTGGGCCTGGAGCAGGAGCAATCGCCCGTTTCGATGGCCGGGATTGTGCTGGCCGCCGATCTGCTGGACGAGGGAAAAATCAGTTCAAAGCAGTTGAAGCAGTTGCTGGATGTCTGCTTCGAAAAGGGCGAGGACTTCCCTGCCGTTTATGAGCGGGAGAAGCCGGAACAAATCACGGACGCGTCGGCGCTTGAAGCGCTGATCGACGAAGTGATTGCGGCGAATCCCAAACAAGTGGAGCAGTACCGCGCCGGCAAAAAGACCATGGCCGGATTCTTTGTGGGCCAGGTGATGAGGGCGTCGAAGGGGCAGGCGAACCCGGCGCTGCTGAATCAACTGGTGACGAAGAAGCTGGAGGGGTGAGGCTGGCGACAGAAACCGCAAGATGCCAATCGTTCAGCGGATGAGTGCGGGCCTTCGGTTCGTTGCGGCCTAGCTCGGCGGCGCGCGCTCGCAGAGAGGAATCAGACGAAAAAGCCCTCATCGATCTGCCCCAAGAGCTCCTGAACTTGCTGAAGCCCATCGTCTGACTCCAGCACTGCACTCGGTGCTCTGCCGTTGAGCCGTGGATTTGGCCTGCCGAGCCATTGACGAGCGCGATCCGAGGTCTCGTAGACCATTTCGGCGGAGATCAATGCCCTACTGAAGCGATCTGTTCCTTCCATCGCGGTCACCTTACTTCATCTTCAGCTCGGTCTCGAATTCCTTGCGGGCATCCCATGAGCTCACGGTCTTGGTTACAGTCCTCTTGCCGTCTTTCTCCGCCCAGAGCTCATAGTCTTCCGACGAGTTGACCTGCGTGAACCGGAACCTACCCTTCGCATCGGACGTGTAGCTGCGAATGGATTTGGACTTCAGGTTTTTGAGAAAGACAGTGGCGCCGTTTATCGGTGCGGAAGCCTCGTCCAGAACTGCTCCCTGCACCACCCGCTGGCCAATGTTCTGAGCCAGTGCCAGAGACGGCCCCATCGGTTCGTTCCGTGACCCGGCAGGAAGCATCCCGGCGGCCACAAGTGCAGCGGCCAACCCGGCCAGCAAGATCGAACGGCGAATCTTCACTCTTCCTCCTCTTCCTCTTCGAACGGTTCGTCTTCTTCAATCAGGTCGCCGTCCACCTTGGCTAATTCCAGGGGTTCAACGCCGACCACTTCGTATTCGGTTCCGCACTCCTCGCAGGCGAGAACATCGCCTTCTTCCACTTCGTCCAGTTCAACATCTAGTTCATTCTCGCATTCCGGGCAGCTGGGCATGGCAGCCTCCTCTCTTTCCACGTTGATTCGGTTTGTAAGATGGCGTTATTTTGCGGTTCGACTCCGATATTCTTGGGGAGAACCCGGCTTCAGGTCAAGAGGCACGAACAGCAACCCAAGAGCGGGACCCCAATTGAGGAGAATACCCTATGAGCTTCCCACGTTGGACATTGCTGTGCGCGTTAACTTTGACTGCCCCAATTTTCGCTACGTTTTGCCGCGCTCAAGCGGATTTTTCTCTCCATGCAACGCCTGCGGCTCCAGCTGCTGCGGACCCGGCCATCGCCCACGCCCTCCAGGCCATTCAGCCGGCGGACATTGAAAAGACGATTCAGGCTCTGGTTGGTTTCGGCACCCGCAACACGCTTTCCAGCATGGAAACGGACTTGCCGCCCGGGCAAGGCATTACGGCGGCGGCGGACTGGATCGCCGGCCAGTTCGAGCAGATTTCGAGAGAGTGCAACGGCTGCCTTGAGGTTCATCGCGACACCTTTACCGAGACTGCTTCCGATCGCATTCCGCAACCAACCACCATCACCAACGTCTACGCCATTCTGCGCGGAGCCGATCCCGCCCAGGCCAAGCGGATGGTGCTGGTGACGGGCCATTACGACTCGCGCGTGACCAATGTTTTAGACGCAAAAACTCCGGCGCCCGGCGCAAATGACGACGCGTCCGGCGTTGCTGTTTCACTGGAATGCGCGCGGGCGTTGACCAAGCTGCATTTGCCGGCGACGGTGGTTTTTGTGGCCGTAGCAGGCGAGGAGCAGGGGCTGAATGGCTCCAGCCACCTGGCCAAGCTGGCTCACAGCGAGGGCTGGCAGTTGGAGGCGGTGCTCAACAACGACATTGTGGGCGGCAACACCACTCCAGGCGACACGCTGCAATTGAAGGACCGCGTTCGCGTCTTTTCGGAGGGCGTTCCCCTGGCCGCGACGCCGGAGCAGGCTCGGCGTATTCGAGCCCTGGGTCAGGAGAACGACTCGCCTAGCCGAGAGCTGGCGCGCGCCATTGCCGACACGGCCCGGACCTACTTCCCTGCTGCTGGAGGCGCCCCGTTTGGCGCGTTCCTGGTTGGACGGCCGGACCGCTATGGGCGCGGTGGCGACCACACATCCTTCAACCGCGAGGGCTTTGCCGCGGTGCGCTTCACGGAGTGGCGCGAGGACTTCAACCATCAGCACCAGAACATTGTGATGCCGCCGGCGGGCTCCAGTGATCCCATCCTGGGCGACCTGATCCAGTTTGTCGACTTCAACTACGTGGCCAACGTGGCGCGGCTCAATGCGGCTACGCTGGCAACGCTGGCATTGTCGCCGGGGCTGCCGGTGAAGGTCACCATGGTGACAAGGAAGCTGGATAACGGGAGCACGCTGCAATGGGAAGCGCCGGCGGGAGCCGCAGCCACTGTGCACTATGAGCTGCTGTGGCGGGAAACAACGGCACCCGACTGGCAGTATGTGCAGACGGTGACCCCGCAGGCCGGAGACGGGCCGATTACGGTAACGGTGCCGATCTCAAAAGACAACGTTGTTTTCGGCGTGCGGGCGGTGGATGCGGCTGGGCATCGCGGGCTGGTTGTGGTTCCGTAACATGCGTTCAAGCAGAGGGGAGTAGACTGGCTGCAAGCGCACGGAGCCCCGTTTGTCAGGCTCGTTTTCTCATCCTCAAAGTCCATCGTTCGCAATTTGTTGGGAGGCTTTCATGAGCTGGCAATCATTTCAGCACAATCTAGTTTTTGTTTCATTGATTCTCGCCGCATCGCTTTCCGCACAACAGGCTGCGCCGGTCCCGGCGGCCACGACAACGGGTCAGGTGACTGGACGCGTGTTCTGCTCGGACACCGGCCAGCCGGGGCGCTTTGCCGGTGTACAGTTGATCGCGGAGCAGCCTTCGCAGACTCCCATGATCGATCCTTCCACGCTGGGGAAGGACCCTGACTTCGGAAAGGTTTTTGCTTCCGCAATGTCGGCGGCGATGAAGGGCAGCAGCTTATCCGCGGTCACGTCGCTGGACGGCACGTTCTCTCTGGAAAAGGTTCCGCCGGGAACCTACTACGTTGTGGCACAGTTGCCCGGCTATCAATCGCCTCTCAGCCAATTCTCACAGATTGAAAAGATGAAAGCCGATGACGCCACGCTCAAAGCCGTTGAGAGCGCCGCGGAAAAGATCGTGGTTCAGGCCAACCAACCGTCGCATGTCGATATCCGGCTGGAGCGCGGCGCATCCATCAACGGGACCATCCACTATGACGACGGGAGCCCCGCGCCCAACGTGGCACCGGTATTGCTGGCGCTGCAAAAGGACGGGAAGTGGAAGGAAATGAGCGCGTCTGCCATGCTGCCGTCGATGAGCGACGACCGCGGCCGGTTCCGCTTCTTTGGCATGCCGCCGGGAAAATACGCCGTCAGGGCCGCACTGCCCACCACGCAGGCCATGACCGGGCTGGGCGCTGGTTCGATTTCACTGCACATGAACCTGGGAGATGCACTGGTGGTTTACTCCGGTGGGGCCATGCGCCAAAAAGATGTGAAGCCGATTGAAGTGGGCCCAGGGGAGGATATTGACGGCATCGATTTGGTGTTTCCGATCGACAATCTGCACGTGGTCTCCGGCAACGTTGTGGCCAAGGCTGACGGACACGCGGTTGACTCCGGCACCATTGAACTGGACGATCCCGACACCAAGACCGCGCTGCGCACTTCGATGCTGCAGCAGGATGGCAGCTTTCAACTGAACTATGTGCCGGAGGGGCAATACACCCTGCTTGTGACCACGGCCTCAGACACAGATAAAGCCGGCGCCGAGTCGGGAAGCGACTTTGCCCGCATGCTCCAGGCCAAGACGCTCAAGTCGTATGGCCCGGCTGAGCTGCCGGTCTCCGTCAAGGGCGACAGTACCGGGCTGGTTCTGCAGGTGCCCGATCAAGGGGCAGCGCCGGCTAAGGCCCCAATTCCCACACCGGCACCGACAGTTCAGATCAGTAATCCGCAGTCGGAACGATGACAGGCACCAGGGCCGGCAGAATGACACCCGACCGCTCCAGCGTTTACCCTGTTGATTACGATGGCAAAGTATGGCGCCACTCCGTTTTCCTTCCCTGAATTCCGCGGCGCTACCCGCCGCCTGATTCTCATAAACCTGTTCGCCTACTTCGGCCTGCTGCTGGTGCAGTTGGCGTTTCGGGCGGATGCATTCAGGTTTATCGCCGCACTGGGCTTTGCCCCCCGCGCTTTCCTGCACGGTTACGTCTGGCAGCCACTCACCTACAGCTTTGTCCATCTCGGCATTCTGGGAACGCTGCTCGAGTTGCTCTCCCTGTGGTTTATGGCCGGGTTTCTCGAGACCATGAACGGAGCGAATTGGATAACGGGGCTGTATGCGACGTCCGTGCTTGGAACGGCGGTGGCGGCTACGGCTATCTACGCGGTCCATGGCACGCTGGGCTATTCGTTGCCGGAGGGTCCGCTGTTTGGGTGCTTTGGCGGCATCTTCGGGCTGCTGGTGGCAATCGGGACAATGTACGGCGATATCGAGTTCATCTTGTTTCCCCTGCCCATCGGCATCAAGGCGCGCTACATTGCGGTCATCTACGCGCTGGTTTCGCTGGCCATGCTGTTTGGCGCGATGCGCATGTACGCTTTTGCGGAACTGGGTGGCGCGCTTGCCGGGCTGTTATACATCCGCCTGTCGCCGCGGAGGGGATTCTCCTTCGCCTTCAGCGAGACGTGGTACGGGCTGCGCAACCGCTATTACCGGTGGAAACGGCGCAAGGCTGCACGCAAGTTCGAGGTCTATATGCGCTCGCAGGGCCGGACTGTGCGGTTTGATGGCAATGGGCGCCAGATCGACGAAGACCACGACGACAAGAAGCGGTGGAACTGAAAGCTATTTCCGGTTACCTCTTGCCAATTCAATAACGCTTGGCTCAGTCAGCAGACGATGGAGCTGCGGTTTGAATTCGGTTGGCTTGTCGAGCGCGGCCAGGAACGCTTGCCATTGCGCGGGAGGAAGCGTAAATTCCTTTTGTTCAGCTAACTCAATCTCCGCAACGGCGCAAGCGCTCTCCACGATGAACTCAGTCATCGTTTGCCCCTTGCGATTCGCGCCCTGCCGAAGCAATGCTTCTTCGGTGTCGGAAATCCGGGCATTGATCCTACGTAATTTCAAAGGACGAGCCGTGCTAGCCATCGCAAACCCTCGTGTACTCACATTGTATGACAAAACTGAGTTTTGTCAAGACCAATCGGAGATTTGGTCGCACGTTCTTGCTCCTTTCGTAGGCCGAACGCCTGGAAAGGTATATGAATGACTCCTTCGCTTGAAATCTCGCAGGTCGAAAAGTTGGCCTCCCATCACCAGGTTCGCAACTTCAAATGCGGCAGGAACTCCTTGGATCTTTTCATTCGAAGATATGCCCTCATAAACCAGCGGGCCGACTCATCGCAGACCTATCTTGTGCATCGGGAAGATGTCGTGATGGGATATTACTCGCTGGTGTTCAGCTCAATCAGGCAGGAGTACTCTCCCGCTGTGATTCAGGCCTCGATGCCGGCAAATTACCCCGTCCCCGTGATGCTTTTTGCACGATTCGCCGTGGACAAGAGCATGCAGGGTCACGGGATCGGCACAGCGCTGCTGAAGGATGCTTTCCTTCGCACAGTGGGTGCCTCACAAATCGGCGGTTTAGCGGCAATCCTGGTCGATGCCATTGATGACAAGATGGTGGGGTTTTACAAGAACTATGGATTCAGCGAATGCCCTGCGGGTGAGAGACGGCTGATGATCGCGATCAAACATGTACGCGCCCACTTCTTTGGCCCGGCCTCCTCCAATTAAATGCAGTGTGCGGAAACAATCAGGACGGAACAATTCCTGTTCGGAAGACTCCGCCCAGCAGGATAAAATCAGGAACGGCATGTCGACTAAAATTGCTTTTCTCTTCCCCGGTCAGGGTTCGCAAGCAGTTGGAATGGGCCGCAACCTTGCAGACCACTTCCCTGTTGCCGCCGCAACATTTGCTGAAGCCGACGAGGCACTTGGCTTTTCACTTTCCACATTGATTTTTGAGGGGCCTGAAGCGGACTTGCGGCTCACGGAAAACACCCAGCCGGCGATTCTTACCGTGAGCGTGGCCGCGTGGCGTGTGCTCAAGGAACATAGCGTGGAACCGTCGCTGGCAGCGGGACATTCACTGGGCGAGTGGTCTGCTCACGTGGCGGCGGGAACGCTCCAATTTGCTGATGCGGTGCGTGCCGTGAAGGCTCGCGGACGCGCCATGCAACTGGCGGTTCCGGCGGGCGAGGGCGCGATGGCCGCGGTGCTTTCCTTATCCGCTGAGCTGGTGGCGGAAGCCTGCCGGAAAGCCGAGGCCGAGACCGGGCTCACGGTGGCCGCGGCGAACATGAACTCGCCCACACAGACGGTGATTTCGGGAGCGCTGGCGGCGGTTGAAAAGGCTTCAGCTATTGCCAAGACCAAGGGCGCGCGGCGGGCTCTGATGCTGCCGGTGAGTGCGCCGTTCCACTGTGCACTGATGCAGCCAGCGCAGGAGGAAGTGGCGCGTGTGCTGGCCGGGCTCAAGCTTCAGGATCCGCGGATTCCCGTAGCGGCCAACGTGACCGGGGGCCTTGTCACCACAGCGGACACCGCGCGCGACGCATTGATCCGTCAGGTTACCGGCGCGGTTCGCTGGGTGGATTGCATTCAGGCGCTGCTGGCTGCGGGGGCCAACCAGTTCATTGAGGTTGGGCCGGGCAAGGTGCTTTGCGGGCTGCTCCGCCAGATCGACGGAGAACAAACCAGCCTCAATGTTGAAGATGCCGCGAGCCTGGAGGCTACGCTGGCAGCGCTGGCCTGACGTGATGTCGCCGGCCGTTTCGTTCACTTATTCACTTGCTCACTTCTTCACTCGCGCGTTTATGGTTCTTCCGTTTTCTCCAGCATCCGTTTCTCCAGCAACTGCTCGGAGTGCCGGTGCGCGTTCTTCGAGTGTTCGAGAGCCTGTTTGCTCAATTCGTGGGCGATGAGATGGTCCTCTTTGCCGTGGGCTGCAGCGGCGGCGGCGTGGGTGTGGGCTGCCAGGTTGTGTAGTTCTGCTGCCTGGCCGTGCGAACTCTGAGGCATTGTGTTCTCCTGCCTGTTCGATGCAAACCAGCAGGACAGGGTCATGCGCAGTGGTTTTCCAACCGCTCACTTGCCGGCCAGATCGCTACGGCCCCAAGTACAGTTCTTCACCCGGCGGAGAGAAATTGATGGTGTGCGTCTTGGGGTCGTAATCCAGGTTAAGCGCGCCACTTTTGCGGCCGTTGATCAGCACGGCAACCAGCAGGACGTTGCCATACATGCGGGCGGCGACGATTTTGTGGGTCTGGATGACGCCGTACTCGTTGTCGGGGCTGGTCCTGCTCCAATCACCCTGAAAGCGGTCAAAAGGATAGGGGCCGGTCTGATTCGGATGCTGTTGCCAGTTCTTGTCGTGAATCCAGATTCCGTAGGCCTTGGGCAAATCGTTCTGCTCAACCGCGGTGAGAAAACCATTGACCGCCGAACGGCCCAGCAGATGATTGTTCCAATTCCAGGGCCAGTCGACCGGCATGCCGGCAAAAAGCCACCACCCCACAAACAAGACTGCCACCAACCCTGCGCCACTGTAAAGCGCCATACGGCGGCGCCGATCACGCTTTTCGTCAAATGCTGGAGCGTCGAGCAAAGTCATGGCGTTTGTTCCTCAAATGCAGTTGTCAGTTTCAAGTTGTCAGTTGCCAGTTGTAAGTGATCAGTGGTCAGCTAGCTATCGCTGTGTGGTTAGACACCGAAGACACGCGCTGAGTTCCCGGACCTGCTTCGGCACATTCGTTCGTGAGGGCGAAACTAACAACTTAAAACTTACAACTGAAGACTCCTTTTATTCCCTGGTGTAGCTCGTCTGCTTCTTCTCTTCCTGGCGGTCAATCGCCAGCTCAATGAGGCGCGTGATCAGGTCGGTGTAAGAGAGTCCGGTTCCTTCCCACAGCTTGGGGTACATGCTGATCTTGGTGAACCCGGGCATGGTGTTCACCTCGTTAAGATAGATGCGGCGTTTACCGTCGGGTTCCATCAGAAAATCGACACGCGCAAGGCCGGAAAGGTCGCACGCGCGGAAGGCGGCAATCGCCATTTCGCGGATCTGCTTTGATTCTGCGCGGTTAAGTTTGGCTGGAATCACCGGCACTGAGCCTTCTGACAGGTACTTTGCCTCGTAGTCGTAGAACTCCTTGCCGGGAATGATTTCGCCAACCACGCTGGCTTTTGGGTCATCGTTGCCCAACACAGCAACCTCGAACTCCCGCGCCTTGGCCTTTTTGCCGCCGACACCGTGCTCCACCACCAGCTTGCGATCGTATTTTGCGGCCAGAGCCAGCGCGGGCCCCAGTTCGTTGCGGTCATGAACCTTGCTGATGCCAACCGATGAGCCCAGGTTTGCCGGTTTCACAAACACCGGATACTTGAGCGCCGCTTCAATGCGCGCGATGGCCTTGCGCGGCGACTTTTGCCACTCGGTGCGCAGCAGCGTCACATGCTTGACGATTGGCAGTTTCGCCTCGACGAACAGACGCTTCATCACGTCCTTGTCCATGCCCGCGGCCGAGCCCAGCACGCCTGAACCGACGTAGGCGATGCCGGCCATTTCGAAGAGCCCCTGAATGGTTCCATCTTCGCCAAAGGTGCCATGGAGCACCGGGAAAACGACATCGAGGGACTGGCCATCGAGTGCAGCGTGGCTGTCGATAGCCGACGGCTCGGCAACGCTGAGAGCTGCGGTTGGCGCGGAGGGTTCGCCTAAGCCGGGTCCGGGTCCCGGTTCCGATCCCGGTCCCGCCGCGGCATTCCCTTCCAGCAGCCCCATCGCCGCGCCAGCGGTGAGCCAATGGCCCGATTTGTTGATCGCGAGCGGCACGACGTCGAACTTCTTGCGATCGATTGCTTTCAACACCGAGGCAGCCGAGAGCAGCGAGACTTCATGTTCGCCGCTTCGCCCACCAAACAAAATCCCAACGCGCAGTTTTTTTGCCATTCCGTCTCAATTGTAGATTGCAAATCTGAAGCGGCAGAGTATCCCCGACAGATCGATCTGGTCGAAAGGGGATGAAAACCCGGCAGGAATTTGAACAGCGTTCACCCATTGAAAGCCTGGCAGTCATTCGCGCCCTTGCCTTTGAATGAGCGGTGTTACCCTTGGAATCAACGTACAGCCTGAGACGTTTAAGGTTTACGCAAATCGCGATCGAGCGATTCGTGTGACCTTTGGCTCGCCAGGGAGGGACTCTCGTGACAATGGAAGCATCTTCAGAGCCGGCCCGGACAATGGGCGTGTCCTCACAAACTTCTTCAATGGGCCGGTTACTCCTGATCAGCCTGGCGGCCCTCTATTTGGAAATCGTACTGATTCGCTGGCTTGGCACTGAAGTCAAGATTTTCGCGTTCTTTCAAAACCTGTCGCTCATCGTATGTTTTCTGGGATTCGGTGTTGGTTGCTTCAGTTCAGGCAAACGCGGCAGTGTCCTGCCGTCTTTGGCTGCTATAACCACATTGGTCGTTGCCGTCAGCCTTCCTTTCAAGCAATGGCACGACATCCTGCAAACCATGTCGTCCGTTCTTTCATTCACGACGGACGCACAGTTGTGGGGAACCATCAGGGTCGCTTCGTCGTCGTATTACCAGTTTCTAGCAGTCTCGTTGTTGATCGTTACCGGATTCATGCTGCTGCTGGTAATGATCATGATCCCTCTTGGCCGTTGGATCGGGCATTACCTTGAAACGGCATCGAATACAGTGACGGCATATTCGGTCAATCTGCTGGGCAGCCTGGCCGGCATCTGGCTCCTCGCCATTCTTGCCTTTTTATGGTTTTCTCCTCCGTATTGGTTCGCGGTAGCCTTCGTGCTGATCCTGTTGGCGCAGCCCTTTTCCTGGCGTTCATCTCTCATAGCCTGCGGTCTGCTGGCTATTACTCTGTTGGCACTGAGGCCCGCGAATGGTAACTCGGTCTACTGGTCTCCGTACCAGAAGCTAACAGTGACCGACGTCGGTAACCAGCAATACATGATCGACGTAAACAACGAGGGCTACATGTCGATCGCCAATGTTACCCCCGCGTTCATGGCGAACAACCCGCAACTCGCGAACATTTATCAGGACAGTTCTTATGACAGCCCCTTTCAGTTCGCCAAGAGCGCAAATCGTGTGTTAGTTGTCGGTTCCGGGGCCGGCAACGACGTTGCCGCGGCGTTACGGCATGGAGCCGCGGAGGTCGATGCGGTGGAGATCGATCCGCTGATTTCTTCATTGGGAACGCGTCTCCATCCTGAACAGCCGTATGCGTCACCGAAGGTCCATCTGATCACCAACGACGCCAGGAACTTCATGCGTGAGTGCCAGACTAAGTACGACATCATCATCTTTGGTCTGCTTGACTCACACACAGAGTTTTCCGGCTATAGCAACATGCGCGTGGACAACTATGTGTATACCGAAGAATCGTTCCGCGAAGCCCAACGGCTCCTGAGTCCGGACGGAATACTGGTCCTGAAGTTTGAGGTTAGACAACCCTGGACCTGGATTGGACAGCGATTCTACTCTATGTTGAGCCATATTTTTCCGCACGCGCCTTTGACGTATTACTCCCCACAAATGGGCGCCCTGGCCCATGCAACGGTTTTCATCGAATCGAATTCTCCCTCCCTTTGGGAGCAAAGTCACAGCGCGGAGAAGTCGGCATTCTTGAGCTCTCGCCCGCCTGTATTTCCACTGACGCTCGACAACGCTCCGCCCCCCACAACGGACGACTGGCCCTACGTTTATCACAATTGGCATTCCATCCCGCGAGCCTATTTCACAGTGTCCGCGGTGATACTCGCGATGGCGCTCTATCTCTGTCAGCCCTTTTTCAGTTGGAAGGAAACCGGGACCTGGCACTTCTTTCTGCTCGGTGCGGGATTTCTGCTGATGGAGACTCAACTGGTGAGCCGCCTCGCCCTTTATTTCGGAACAACATGGCTGGTGAATTGCATTGCTCTCACCGGCATTCTCACGGTTCTGCTTTTCTCGAATTTCTATGTGGAATTCAAGCGCCCAGGAAACCTGAGCATCTACTTTGCCTGTTTATGCGCAACCCTGATAGCCAACTATGCGATACCCTGGAGCCGGGTGCCGGGATCGGGAATCTTTGTGGGCACCTTGATCTGCATTGCCTACTGCATTCCGATTTTCTTTGCGGGAATCATCTTCACTGAGAGTTTCCGCCGCTTCGGCGGCCGAAGCAAAGCCTTCGGTGCGAACATGCTTGGCGCAGTCGCCGGGGGCCTGGCGCAAAACCTCTCCTTTATCTTCGGCATGAAGGCACTGTTGCTCATCGCAGCCGCCGTGTATGGTGTTGCGGCGCTTGTTCAAGCGATGAAGTCCCGGCGATTGCCGGCTTGAAACCCGTCGAAGAATGAGTTCACGCTGAAAGCCGACTGCCTGCAAAGCGAATTCCTGTTCAGAGGATCTTCTTCCCAAACGCGGAGCAGGCAAGCTCGACGGCCAGGTCGGCGGTGCGATTGTGCTCATCGATCACGGGGTTGACTTCGACGATTTCGAAGCTCAGCAGGCGGCCGTGGTCGGCGATGATCTCCATGGCCAGGTGAGCTTCGCGGTAAGTGGCGCCGCCGCGGACAGGAGTGCCAACGCCCGGCGCGTCTTCTGGGTCGATCCAGTCCATATCAAGCGAGACGTGATAGCCCGCGGTCCCGCGCCCCGCGGCGCGCAGCGCCTCTTCCATCACCGTGCGCATGCCGCGCTCGTCAATGTCCCGCATGGTATAGACCTCGGCGACGCCGGCGCGTCGAATATTGTCCCGCTCAGCGCAATCGATGTCGCGCAGTCCGATCAATACTGTGTTCTCCGGCGCAACCTTCGGCGAGAAGCCAAAGATGTTTCCCAGCGGCTCCGGTCCCAGACCGAGCAGCGCTGCCAAAGGCATCCCATGCACGTTGCCCGATGGGGAAGTTTCCGGGGTATTGATGTCGGAGTGAGCATCGATCCAGATCACTCCGATCTTCTGACCCTTGCGCCGGTAAAACTCGGCCACACCGGAAACCGAACCCGCCGCCAGCGAGTGGTCGCCGCCCAGCACCAGGGGAGTCATCCCCACTTCCAGGGTTTTGACTACTGCCTCGGCGGTGCGTACACAGGTCTCGGCGATTTCGGTGAGATAGCGGGCAGACTTGTCTCCGGAGGCCCGGGTTTCAGCGATCTCGACGCGAATGTTGCCCCCGTCGGTCACCTGGTGGCCAAGCGCCTCGAGGCGCGTCTCCAGGCCCGCCACGCGCATCGCGGACGGCCCCATATCCACGCCGCGTCGGCTGGCGCCCATATCCAACGGGACCCCGATCACTTTTATCCGGCGCGTGGGCAGCGCCTGTGTGCCGCTGTGTTGTAATTGGGAGGCATCTGAGTCAGCAACATTTTTCGTCATGAGAACTTCTCCTGCGCATTGAATCCTATCGGGCTTACCCCAGGCGCGCCAACCCGGATGTGCAAGAGGAGACACTTCTGACTTAACTGCCGACGCTACCATGCCAATGGGCCATAGGTATCCCCCAAAATGGCTATTAAATCCGATTTACTAGAGAGTAAGATTAGTACGCATTAATTTTGTGAATATTCCGCTTGCGAATTGGTTTCAGATCGTATTTCATTCTGGAACATGCCTGCGCGATGCGTTAGCTGAATCCTGATGACTATGGTTGTCGAGAATTCTATGAAAACGGGCGGCCATGACCGGATTGTTTCGATGAAGTGGTTGATTGCAGCCGTTGCGATCGTACTCAGCTTCTCTTCGGCCATTGCGCAGTCGCCGGCTCCGCTCACCACGCTCCGCGCCATTCATGCCTTGACGAATGCAGAAGCCCACCATGAGCTTCCTGTCGCCTTCGAAGCTACGGTGACGTACTTCCGCAGCTATGAAAGGACCATGTTCGTACAGGACGGCGACGTGGCCATCTATGTCCAGGCCACGACAAATACCAAGCTGGTTCCGGGCGATCGCGTCCTGATTAAAGGGACAACCCGCGATAGTTTTCGCCCCTTTGTCATGAGCGATAACATCACCTTTCTTCATCACGGCACGGTTCCTGCCGCTTTGCCCTCCACCTACGACATGTTGATCCGCGCCCAGCGGGACTGCATGCTGGTTTCCGTTCGTGCCAGAATCCGCGCCGCCGACCTGGTGGTTAGCTCCGGCGTGAGCTCGACAAACCTGCAGATGCTCGCCGATGGAGGCACGATCGACGCAGTGGTAGACAGCTCCGACCGGAGCCCGTTCCAGGGGCTGCTTGACGCCGATGTTGAGATTACCGGTGCAGCCTCGGGCAACTTCGACGGCAAGATGCAGCAGACCGGAATCCTGCTTCATGTGACGTCCATGGCGGACGTGAAGGTTCTGAAGCGCGCCAGCGTCAATCCATCCAGCCTGCCTGTAACCCCGATGGATCGGATCCTCACCGGCTATCACGTCCAGGTCCTCTCACAGAGAGTCAGGGTCAGCGGGACCGTGACCTACTACCAGCCAGGCTCCGCGATTGTCCTGCAAAACGGCACGCGGAGTCTATGGATTCAAACCCACACGTACGACCCCATCAATATCGGCGACCTGGCAGATGCCACGGGCTTCCCTGGCCTTCACGACGGGTTCCTGACCCTCACCAACGGCGAAATCAAGGATAGCGGCATACTGGCGCCGGTCACGCCGCTGCCGGCAACCTGGCACGAGCTTGCGATGAGCGGCCATGTTTTTGACCTGGTCTCGATCGAAGGGCAGGTGGTCACGGAGATTCGCGAGGCCGCCCAGGACGATTATGTTCTGGTCTCGGATGGCCAGATGTTCTCTGCAATCTACCGGCGCGCGGTCTCCATCACCCAGGGCGCCCCGCCGCCTCCGCCCATGAAGATGATTCCGCTGGGCTCTACGCTGCGCGTCACCGGCATATGCAAGCTGGATGATTCCAAGCCATTTGACGCCCAGGTGCCATTCACGGTTCTCATGCGTTCTTATGACGACATTGCCGTCATTGCCGAGCCTTCGATGCTCACCACGGGAAACCTGTTGCGCCTGGTCACCATTTTGCTGCTGGTGGTGATCGCGTCAATGGTTTGGGGTGTAACCCTGAAGAAGAAGGTGCGGCGCCAGACCGATGCCTTATCGGCCCGCGCTGAGGCCGAGGCGGCTCTCGAGCGCCGTATGGCTCAACTTGAGCAGCGGCGCAGCCGGATTCTCGAGGACATCAATGGCTCCCGGCCGCTGGCGGAGATCCTTGAAGAGATCACTGAAATGGCCTCCTTCCGGCTCAACGGAGCCCCTTGCTGGTGCCAGGTTTCCGATGGTGCGCGCCTGGGTCATTATCCTTCCGATCCGGAATCCCTGCGGGTGATCGAGAGCGAGATTCCCGCCCGGTCCGGCCCTCCGCTGGGCATCCTCTTTGCAGGCTTCGCTCACGGAACTGAGCCTGATTCCTCTGAGACAGAGGCGCTGACAGTGGGCTCACGACTGGCATCCCTAGCCATCGAGACGCGGCGGCTTTACTCCGACCTGCTCCACCGCTCGGAGTTTGACCTGCTGACCGACATCCACAACCGCTTCTCGCTCGAAAAGCATTTAGACGCCCTGATTGAAGCGGCGCGGCAAAATGCCGGCATCTTCGGCTTGATCTACGTCGACCTTGATGAATTCAAGCAGGTGAACGATGTCTACGGCCACCGCGTCGGCGACCTGTATCTGCAGGAAGTGGCGATGCGCATGAAACACCAGCTGCGGCCTAACGACATGCTGGCGAGACTGGGCGGCGACGAATTTGCCGTGCTGGTTTCGGTGGTGCGAAACCGCGCTCAAGCTGAAGAGATCGCGCACCGCCTGGAACACTGCTTCGATGAGCCGTTTCCGGTCGAGGGGTACGTGCTCAATGGCTCGGCCAGCGTCGGCCTGGCCATCTACCCCGATGACGGGTCGACAAGGGACAGCCTGCTCAGTTCCTCAGACGCCGCCATGTACGTGTCAAAACACACCAAGCATAGCAATTCGAATATTCACCCGGATCGGGAAATCACCGGCTTCACACCCAACGATCTGGCGTGATGTTTCTGAATTCCGGCCTGGGCAATTCCAGCCTGGACAATTCCGGCCTGCCTGGCTCTTTTCGCGGGCGTAGCAGCCATGCCCCGATCATGATCTGATCCACCTGCTCATTTCAGCTCAGACAGATGTGGAACTCCAAAGTTTACGATTTTCCGTGTAGGCGATTGATTTGTTTGGCGGTTTTTGCCGATGGACTCAATAGGACCGAAGCACGCTGAACACGTGTGCCGGATTCCGATGACGAAATGAAGAAGCTGTTCGTAAAATCCGTCGGTTTCGCCTTGGCGTTCATCCCGCTTGCGGCCATCCTGGTTTGTGCCGCGGCCCTTTGGGCAGACGCGCCCGCTCCGTTTACGACCGTGCGCGCCATTCACGCCTTGTCGAAATCGGAAGCAAGTCAGGGCATGCCGGTCGCTTTCGAAGCGACCGTCACATACTACCGCGGCTATGAAAACAACTTGTTTGTCCAGGACGGGGATACGTCGATCTACGTAATGGCTCCAGCGAATCTGAACCTGGTTCCTGGCGATCGTATTCTGGTTCGAGGCAAGACGCAGGACAGTTTCAATCCGATTGTGATCGGCTCCAGTGTCACCCTGCTGCACCACGGAGAACGGCCAAAGCCCCAGCCGGCCAGCTTCGATCAGATGATCCGCGCGGAGACCGATTGCAAGCTGATTACAATGCGGGGCCGAGTCCGCACCGCGGATCTTTGGTCAAGCAAAGTCGCCCCGGTGGACTACATTCACCTGCAGTTGGTCATGGATGGCGGCTATGTTGACGCAAATATCGATAGCGACAATGTAGGCGCTCTCGAGAGCCTGCTGGATGCCCAGGTGGAGGTCACCGGCGTTGCAGGAGAACAATTCGACAGCAAGATGAACGAGACCGGGGTTCTCCTGCATATACAGTCGCTTTCCGATGTCAGGATCATCGAGCGGGCCAATTCCAATCCGTGGTCTCTTCCTGTCATGCAGATGAATCGGGTGATCACCGTCGCTCACCTTCAGGATGAGACACCGAGAGTCCGGGTTCATGGAACGATCACCTATTACCAGGTCGGTTCTGCCGTCGTCTTGCAGGACGGCGCCAAGAGCATCTGGATCGCAACCCAGACACACAAGAACCTGAAGATCGGTGATGAGGCGGACGCTACCGGCTTTCCCGATGCTCACGATGGCTTTATCAACCTGGTGCATGGCGAAGTGCAGGACACTCTTCGCTCCGCGCCGGTTACGCCGCTGCCGGCTACATGGGAGACGCTGACCCCGAGAGGCTTCGACTCGCCCGGCCATCACTACGATCTGGTATCCATCGAAGGTAAGGTCGTGACCGAGGTTCACGAGTCTTCACAGGATGAATATGTGCTGGCCGTTGATGGCAAACAGTTCTCCGCCATCCTGCGCCATCCCGATGGCGCGGTTCAGGCTACAAGGGAGATACCTCCCGGTTCCACGGTCCGCGTAACCGGCATATGCGTCCTCGAATACTCCAACCCGTTCCTCTCCCAGGTGCCATTCGATATCCTGCTGCGCTCTTTTGACGACATTGCTCTGGTTAAACGCCCTTCCCTGCTCACCGTGCGCAATCTGATTATCGCTGTCGGACTGCTGCTCCTGATTGTTTTTGCCGTGGGCGCCAGGGGCTGGTTCGTCGAGCACCGGGCCCGGGCCCAGACCTCCGAATTGGCCTCCATTGAGCGCCGCCGCAGCCGCATCCTTGAGGACATCAACGGCACCCGCCCACTCGCCGAAATCATCGAAGAGATCACTGACCTGGTCTCGTTCCGGCTGAAAGGCGCGCCCTGCTGGTGCCAGATCGCCGGCGGTGCGCTGCTGGGAAACTGTCCGAAGAACCTTCCTGCAATGCGCATGCTTCGTCAGGAGATCCCTGCTCGCTCCGGGCCCCCTCTCGGAGAAATCTTTGCAGCTTTCAATCCTCAGACCAAGTTCCACAGCATCGAATCCGAGTCCATCTCCGTTGCCACCGCGCTGGCTGCCCTGGCCATTGAGACTCGTCGCCTCTACACCGATCTGATTCGCCGCTCGGAGTTCGACCTGCTGACCGACATCCACAACCGCTTCTCGCTGGAGAAGCATCTGGACGCCCTGATTGAAGAGGCGCGGCAGAATGCCGGCATCTTCGGCCTGATCTACATCGACCTCGATGAATTCAAGCAGGTGAACGATGTCTACGGCCACCGCGTCGGAGACTTGTACCTGCAGGAAGTGGCGATGCGGATGAAACGCCAGCTCCGGTCGCACGACACGCTCGCAAGACTGGGCGGCGATGAATTCGCCGTACTGGTTTCGGTGGTTCGAAACCGCGCCGCGGCTGAAGAGATCGCTCACCGCCTGGAACACTGCTTCGATGAGCCGTTTTCCGTCGAGGGATACGTGCTCAATGGCTCGGCCAGCGTCGGCCTGGCCATCTACCCGGAGGACGGCTCAACCAGAGACAGCCTGCTCAGCGCCTCGGACGCAGTCATGTACGTGTCAAAACACACCAAGCATAAACACGGAAGGCTTCCCGCCGACCAAAGAGGGCATTGATTTTCACTGAAGTTCGTGGCCGCGGTGCACCTTCATCGCCCGTACAGGACGATTCGCATTCCCCGTATCCAATTGATCGATTTTTTCATTCTGCCGATGATACTTTCTGGTGAAGAACGCGCATTCCAGGCGCGCCTGGATACTCTACGATGAAGAGGCTCATTCCCGTTTTCGCGATCATTCTTGGCTGCGCGCCCGCTATGTGGGCCGGGACTCCCGCCCCGCTCACCTCTCTGCGCGCAATCACGGCATTGAGCAAAGCGGAAGCCGGACGGGGATTGCCCGTGGCCTTCGAAGCCACAGTGACCTACTTCCGCGACTATGAACCCACGCTGTTTGTGCAGGACGGCGGTAACGCTATTTATATTCGCTGTGCCAGGAATCTCGCGCTGGCTCCCGGCGATCGAGTCCTGATCCGGGGAACGACCGCCGTAGACTTCCTCCCTTATGTGAATAGCGACTCCATCACCGTGCTCCGCCACGACACACTGCCCAAACCCGTTCCGGCAACGTTTGCCGAGATGATCCAGGGCAGGCTGGATTGCGTGTATGTTGTAGTGCGCGGAGTCATACGCTCAGCCGACGTTCAGTTGAGTTCCGGACGTCATGTGACTCAACTCGAGCTGTCGATGAAGGGCGGTTACGTCGGGGTCACCATGGACAACGGCGATCCGGCCCGGCTGAATGGCTGGCTGGACTCCGAAGTGGAGATTACCGGGGCAAATGCCGGACGATTCGATGGGAAGATGCAACAGGCCGGAGTGCTGCTTCATGTGACTTCTTATCAGGACGTCAAGATCCTGCGCCAGGCCACCGAAGACCCATGGTCCATACCTGTTACTTCCATGGATAAGGTGCTCACCGGATTCAACGTGGATGAACACACTCACCGGGTGCGTGTTGAGGGCACCATCACCTACTATCACCAGACCCAAATGGCTGTGCTTCAGGATGGCAGCCGAAGCATCCGCGTATTGACTCCGGAGATCGATCCGCTGAAAGTCGGCGACCGTGCCGAAGCGATCGGGATTCCTTTTGTGGATAACGGATTCCTGACCATCAAAATGGGCGCGATTCGAAGCACGGGCGTTGCGACTCCCGTTGTCCCGGTGCCTGTGACCTGGGACGAGTTGGCCTCCAGCAGGCATGCCTTCGACCTGGTTTCGATTGAGGGAACCGTGGAGTCGCAAGTGCAAGAGCAGGCGCAGGACGTCTACATTATCCGTTCTCAGGGCAATCTGTTCTCGGCCACCGTGCGCCACCCCTTTGTCTATGAATGGGGCGTGGTCAAGCCTGCTCCGCCGATGCCCTGGATCGCTCCCGGCAGTAAGGTCCGGGTCACGGGCGTGGCAATCCTTGACAACGGGAACCCCTTCAATGGGGCCATGGCCTTCGGCATTCTCCTGCGTTCGGCCGACGATGTAGCCCTGGTTGCCAAGCCCACCTGGCTCAACATTCAAAACCTGACGCGCATTGTGATCGTGCTGCTCCTGGTGGTGATTGGCGTGGGCGTCTGGGGCTGGGCGCTGATGAGAAAGATACATCGCCAAACCACCGCGATGGCGGCTCGCACGGAGGCGGAGGCTTCCCTCGAACGCCGCCGCAGCCGCATTCTGGAAGACATCAACGGCGCCACGCCGCTCGCCGAGATTATTGAACAAATCACCGACATGGTCTCCTGCAAGCTGGACGGCGCGCCCTGCTGTTGTCAGATTGCCGATGGAGCGCAGCTGGGTGTATGCCCGCCGGACAACGAGAATCTGCGCATTGTGCAGATGAGTATTCATGGCCGCTCCGGGTCGCTGCTGGGCTCGCTCATCGCCGGCCTTCATCCACTCTCGAAGCCCTCCGTGCTCGAAACCGAAGCGCTCGCTGTTGGAGCGGGACTGGCGACTCTGGCGATCGAAACCCGCCGCCTCTACTCCGATCTGCTGCGCCGCTCGGAATTCGATTTGCTGACCGATATCCAGAATCGCTTCTCGTTCGACAAGCGTCTCGACGAGCAAATTGATGAGGCCCGCCTGAATGCCGGCGTCTTTGGCCTCATTTATGTCGATCTCGATGAATTCAAGCAGGTCAACGATGAATGCGGACACCAGGTTGGCGATCTTTACCTTCAGACGGTGGTCATGCGCATGAAACACCAGGTCCGCTCCTTCGACATGCTGGCGCGCATTGGTGGCGACGAGTTCGCGGTCCTGGTTCCAGAAATCAGAAAACGCGCCGACGTGGAAGAAATCGCTCTGCGGATCGAACGCAGCTTTGACGAGCCTGTGGCTGTGGCAGAGTACGTTCTGCATGCCTCGGCAAGCGTCGGCGTTGCCGTCTACCCGGAGGATGCACTCACCAAAGACGGTCTGCTCAACTCTGCCGACGGCGCTATGTATAAAACCAAGAACACCAAAAAACAGATTGCGAAGATGCTGAATCATCCCAATGATCTCGATTCGCAATTCGATAGCCGTCGATAGATGCCGATCCCACCTGCGCCCCTTGCCTCCCCTGGTTTACTTCGCCGATCTCACCGCTACCCCAGGCCGCGAGTCCCATTCATAGGTCAAAACATTACATTTCAAAAAACTTCAGCGAGGTAGGCTTGTCTTGCTATGGAGTGATCGATTCGATCGTCCTTGCCGATAGAAATCTATAGGAAAGCGCGGGCATAACCCGGCTTCAACCGGTCTTGACGATGAACAGATCGATCCCAGCATTCGCAGTCATTCCGCTCGCAATCGTCACCATCGCGACAGCACTGGGATGCGCTTCGACTGCGTGGTGTGCGCCGCCCGCGCCGCTGACCTCGCTTCATACCATCCACGCCCTCAGCCATGCCGACGCTGCCAGGCGGCTGCCCGTCGCTTTTGAGGCCACGGTCACCTACTATCGCGGGCGTGAAAACATGATGTTCGTCCAGGACGATGGGGTTGGGATTTATGTGCACGCGCCGATGGATGCCGGTCTGGTCCCCGGCGATCGCGTCCTGATCAAAGGAGCCGCGGCAGACAGCTTCGGCGTCTATGTCATCAGCGACACCGTGAGCCTGCTCCAGCACGGCGCCGTACCCAGGCCCATACCGGCCGATTTTGATGAGCTGATTCATGTCGAGCGCGATTGCCTGCTGATTACGGTTCGTGGCGTTATCCGGGCGGCCGACCCGGCGGCGGGTGCGGATGGGCCGACGTTCGTGGAACTGCTCACCGACGGTGGATACATTTCCGCAATTGTGGACAACGACGATGCCAGCGCGCGCCGGCAACTCCTGGATGCGGACGTGGAGATCACAGGGATTGCCAGCGCAAATCTCGACGGCAAGTGGCAGGAAACGGGAGTCAGGCTCTACGTCCCGTCGCTTGCATATATCAAGGTCCTCGCTCGCGCCAGCGCCAGTCCACTCTCCCTCCCGGTTACGCCCATGGACAAGATCTTCATGCGCTTTCAGGATCATCAACTCACTCCGCGGACGCGCGTCCGCGGAACCATCACCTACTTTGAGCCCGGCTCCGCAGTGGTACTTGAAAATGGCAACAAAAGCCTGTGGATCGAGACTCATGGAAACGCTCCACTACGCGTCGGCGATCTGGCGGATGCAACTGGCTTTCCCACCCTTCACGACGGCTTTCTTGCCCTCGCGCGCGCAGAAATCCAGGATAGTGCGGCACAGGCTCCGATTGCGCCGGAACTCTTCAACTATGCTGACCTTTCATCAAGCCACCACATCTTCGATCTGGTCTCAATTGAAGGACAGGTGGTGACGGAGATTCGAGAAGCGTCTCAGGACGAATATGTCCTGGCCTCTGGCGGCGATCTGTTTACCGCGATCTACCGTCACTCGCAAGCGGCCAGTCCGGATCAGCTTTCACCCATGAAGATGATCGCGCCCGGCGCAAGAGTACGCGTTACCGGCATCTGCATGCTCAAGAATTCCAACCCGTACAACGGCCCGGTGCCGTTCGATATTCTACTGCGTTCCTTCGACGACATCGCGGTTGTGGGCAGGGCTTCATGGCTCAACGTGCGCAACCTGATCCTGCTTGTCGGCTTACTGGTATTAATCGTCTTCGCCGTGGGCGCACGAGCCTGGGCCATTGAGCGCAAGGTACGCCGCCATTCCGCTGCGACGGCTTATATCGAACGTCGCCGCGGCCGCATCCTTGAAGACATTAACGGTTCACGTGCGCTCGCCGAGATTATAGATCAAATCACGGAGCTGGTTTCTTTTCAGCTCAAGGGCGCACCTTGCTGGTGCCAGGTGACCGGCGGAGCGCTGTTCGGAAACTGCCCTGAAAATCCTTCTGTCCTGCGCGTGCTCCATCACAAAATCCCCGCTCGCTCCGGGCCGCCGCTTGGGCAGCTTTCCGCCTCCTTCGACCCACTCGCCAAGCCCTCCGGGATCGAAGCTCAAACCCTCTCCATGGCCGCGGAGCTTGCCAGACTGGCCATCGAAACTCGACGTCTTTACTCAGACCTGCTGCGCCGCTCCGAGTTCGATCTGCTGACCGACATCAACAACCGCTTCTCCTTTGATAAGCGGCTCGACGTGCAAATCAACGAAGCCCGGCTCAATGCCGGCATTTTCGGGCTCATCTATATCGACCTCGATGGATTCAAACAAGTGAATGACATGCACGGACACCTGGTCGGCGATATGTATCTGCGGGAAGTGGCCGACCGCATGAAGGACCAGCTCCGCCCCACCGATACGCTGGCGCGGTTAGGCGGTGACGAATTTGCCGCCCTGCTCCCCGAGGTTCGCAGCCGCGCCGACGTACAAGAAGCGGCGCAGCGCCTCAACCGGTGCTTCGACGAGCCTTTCGCCATTGAGGGCATTGTCATCAAAGGGTCGGCAAGCGTCGGCGTCGCTCTCTACCCCCAAGACGGCGCCACCAAAGACAGCCTTCTGAGCGCTGCAGACGCTGCTATGTATGCCCGCAAACATGCCCAACGCGTTTGAGAGGATCCAGTGAGCCGACAGGAAGTTGGGGACACCGGCAAAAATACAAAATAAAAAGGCCCGGCTTTTCACCGGGCCTTTCAAGTTGAGCAGAAGAAACCAAGCCGTTGCGGCGCGCCCTATTCGGCGGCCATTTCTTCGGCTTCGCCTTCCTGCCGCATGAGTTCGAGTTCGCGTTCGGCCGCCTCAATCTCCGCGGTGACTTCCTGTTGAACACGTGCTGCCGCTTCCTCGAGTTCAGGCGAGAGCTGCACGTTGCGGTAGTACTCCAGGCCCGTGCCCGCGGGAATCAAGCGTCCCACGATCACGTTCTCCTTGAGGCCGCGCAGGTTGTCGACAGCGCCGTTGATGCTGGCCTCGGTGAGTACGCGGGTCGTCTCCTGGAAGCTGGCAGCCGAGATGAAGCTGTCGGTCGACAGCGACGCCTTGGTGATGCCGAGCAGCAGCGGACGCCCGATGGAAGGACGGCCACCGAGAGCAAGCACGCGCTCGTTCTCTTCGCGGAAGCGGAAGCGGTCAACCTGCTGTTCGAGCAGGAAGTTGGTGTCGCCCACTTCGTCGATGCGGACCCAGCGCAGCATCTGGCGGACAATCACTTCGATGTGCTTGTCGCTGATGGCCACGCCTTGCAGACGGTAGACTTCCTGGATTTCGTTCACCAGGTAAGACTGCAGTTCCTTTTCGCCCAGCACGGCAAGAATGTCGTGCGGATTCAGAGGGCCATCCATGAGAGGATCGCCGGCACGAAGCCGCTCGCCTTCCTGCACGTTGACGTGGATACCACGCGGCACCGAGTATTCCTTCTCGTCGCCGTTGTCGGCAGTCACGTAAATCTTGCGCTGACCCTTGCTGACTTCACCGAAGCGAACAACGCCGTCGATTTCCGAAATGATCGCCGTCTCACGCGGCTTTCTCGCTTCGAACAACTCGACCACGCGGGGCAGACCGCCGGTGATGTCCTTGGTGCGCGTCGACTCCTTGGGAATCTTGGCAAGCACGTCGCCGGGGCCCACGTCTTCGCCGTCCTGAATCATAAGGTGAGCGCCGCGAGGCAGCAGGTACCGCTTGCTGGCCTTGGCGTTCTTCACCATGAAGGCAGGCTGGCGCTTTTCGTCGGGAGCATCGGCAACCACCCAACGCGACAGGCCGGTGACTTCATCGACTTCCTCGTTGAGCGTGATGCCTTCCTGCAGGTCCTTGAACTGCACCGTACCGCCGATCTCAGTGAGAATCGAGTAGGTGTAGGGATCCCACTCGGCCAGCAACTGGCCCAGTTTTACGTGCTCGCCGTCCTTCACCTTCAGGCGCGCGCCGTAAACCACCACGTAACGTTCCTTTTCACGGCCACGCTCGTCAACCACTGCGAGTGAGCCGGAACGGTTCATAGCTACCAGTGCGCCGTCCTTGCTCTCGACGGTGTTCAGGTTGATGAAGCGCACGAAGCCATTGTTCTTGGCATCGAGACGCGACTTGTCCTGCACACGGCTTGCGGTGCCACCGACGTGGAAGGTACGCATTGTGAGCTGCGTTCCAGGCTCGCCAATGGACTGCGCGGCAATGACGCCGCAGGTTTCGCCGAGTTCAACCATGCGTCCCGAGCCGAGGTTACGTCCGTAGCACAGTGCGCAAACGCCGCGACGCGATTCGCAGGTGAGCACAGAGCGAATCTTCACCTTCTCAACGCCCGCGCCCTGGATTGCCGAAGCGCTGTCTTCATCAATGCCCTGGTTCACATCGACCACGATGTTACCGTCGTAGTCCTTGATGCGCTCCAATGTAACGCGGCCGATTATGCGGTCGCGCAATGGCTCAATGATTTCGCCGGATTCGACGATGGCGCCGACATAAATGCCCTCGACGGTGCCGCAGTCGTACTCGGTGACGATGACATCCTGCGCCACGTCGACGAGGCGGCGGGTCAGGTAGCCGGAATCGGCCGTCTTAAGCGCCGTGTCAGCCAGGCCCTTACGCGCGCCGTGCGTCGAGATGAAGTATTCGAGCACCGTCAGTCCTTCACGGAAGTTCGCCGTGATGGGCGTCTCAATGACTTCGCCGGAAGGCTTGGCCATCAGTCCGCGCATGCCCGAAAGCTGGCGAATCTGCTGCTTCGAACCACGAGCGCCGGAGTCGGCCATGATGTAGATCGGGTTCATGGCGCCTTCATCATCCGCGCGCTTCATGTTGCCGAACATTTCGTCGGCAACCTTGTCGGTGACCGCCGACCACATCTGGATGACCTTGTTCGAACGCTCGCCGTTGGTGATGGCGCCGTCCATGTACTGCTTCTGGACTTCGATCACCTTCTTGTCGGCGTCGTCGACCGTGGTGTACTTGCTGGCCGGAATGACCATGTCGTCCAGACCGACAGAAAGGCCCGAGCGCGTCGCATAGGTGAAGCCGAGCGACTTGATCCGATCGAGCATGCCGACGGTGACTTCAAGGCCGAGGTTCTGGTTGCAATAGTTCACCAGCTGCCCGATGCCCTTCTTCTTCAACAGGCCATTGACAAACGGCATGCCCGCCGGCAGCGAGTCGTTCAGAATCACGCGGCCCACGGTCGTCGAGATGTACTCCTTGTTGAAGTCGACAGCTTCGGTGTGAGTCAGATCCTGGTCATCATAGGCCGTGGTCATGTCCAGCACCTTGCCCGTGTAGCGCAGGCGAATCGGCGAAAGTGTCTCCACTTCCTTGGCTTCGAGCGCCATCAAGATCTCTTCGGTGTTGGCGAACACGCGTCCTTCGCCCTTGCCGCCCTTCTTGGCCTTGGTCAGGTAATAGAGGCCGAGCACCATGTCCTGCGTGGGCACAGTGATAGGCTGGCCGGAGGCCGGCGACAAAATGTTGTGCGACGCAAGCATCAGCACGCTGGCTTCAATCTGCGCCTCAGGCGACAGCGGAATGTGCACTGCCATCTGATCGCCATCGAAGTCGGCGTTGAATGCTGTACAAACCAGCGGGTGAATCTTGATGGCCTTGCCTTCCACCAGCACCGGCTCGAAAGCCTGAATGCCGAGGCGGTGAAGCGTTGGAGCGCGGTTCAGCAGCACAGGATGATCCTTGATGACTTCTTCAAGAATGTCCCACACCACCGGCTCCTGCATCTCAACCATTTCCTTGGCTTGCTTGATGGTAGTGCAATGACCAGTCTGCTCCAGGCGGTGATAGATGAAGGGCTTGAACAGCTCAAGCGCCATCTTCTTCGGCAATCCGCACTGGTGCAGCTTCAATTCAGGACCGACCACAATCACCGACCGGCCGGAGTAGTCAACGCGCTTGCCGAGCAGGTTCTGACGGAAGCGGCCCTGCTTGCCCTTGAGCGTGTCAGACAGCGACTTCAGCGGGCGGTTGTTGGCGCCACGCAGCACGCGGCCACGGCGGCCGTTGTCAAACAGAGCGTCGACGGCTTCCTGGAGCATGCGCTTTTCGTTGCGCACAATCACTTCAGGCGCGTGCAAATCCATCAGCTTCTTCAACCGGTTGTTGCGGTTGATGACGCGGCGATAGAGATCGTTCAAATCGGACGTGGCGAAGCGTCCGCCATCCAGCGGCACCAGCGGGCGCAGCTCGGGAGGAATCACGGGCAGTACGTCGAGAATCATCCACTGCGGCTTGTTGGAGCTCTTGCGGAAGGCCTCGACAACCTTGAGGCGCTTGGCATACTTCAGCTTCTTCTGCGCCGAGGTTTCAGTCTTCATGCGCTCGCGCAGCTCAATGCCGAGCTCGTCAATCTGAACGCGCTTGAGCAATTCCTTGATGGCTTCGGCGCCCATCATGGCCTTGAAGCCCGAGGGACGGAACTGCTGATCGAGTTCGCGGAACTTGCCTTCGTCCTTGATGATCTCGCGTTCCTTCACCGGCGCGTCGCCCGGATCGACCACGACATAGGACTCGAAGTAGAGAATGCTTTCCAGATCGCGCAGCGAAATGTCGAGCAAGTGGCCGATGCGCGACGGCAGGCCCTTGAAGAACCAGACGTGCGAGCACGGCGACGCCAGCTCAATGTGGCCCATGCGCTCACGGCGCACTTTGCTGACGGTGACTTCAACGCCGCACTTGTCGCAGATGACGCCGCGGTGCTTCATGCGCTTGTACTTGCCGCAGAGACACTCCCAGTCCGTCACGGGTCCAAAGATGCGCGCGCAGAAGAGGCCGTCACGCTCCGGCTTGAAGGTGCGGTAGTTAATGGTTTCAGGCTTGGTTACTTCACCATGCGACCAACTGCGGATCTTCTCCGGCGATGCCAGCATGATGCGGATAGCGTCAAAGTCGGTGATGGGACTGGTAAGCTCAAACGGGTTCGAACGGAACAAGGCGACCCTCCTTGGCAAGCCTTTTTTGACGCCTGCCGCGGTATCTCCCGGGATTTTTTAAGGATCCTTCCTTCCCGGGTAGCGGTGTTTGCCGCTTTCAAGAAGGACCCTAACATCAGCTTCTAGCTACTAGCTTTTAGCTAGAACAAACACTCGATTCGTCCTTGCTGCCAGCTTCACCTCGATTCAGCTAGAGGCTAGAAGCTAGCAGCTAAAGGCTGCACTTAATCCGCTACTGCTGCTTCCGGCACCGGAAGCTTCTTGATCAGATCCGCGCGCTTGATCAATTCAACGTCAAGGCACAGCGACTGCAATTCGCGAATCAGCACGTTGAACGACTCCGGAACGCCCGGCTCGATCGCCGCTTCGCCCTTGACGATGGCCTCGTAAATCTTGGTACGGCCATACACGTCGTCGGACTTCGCGGTGAGCAGTTCCTGGAGAATGTAGGCCGCGCCATAGGCTTCGAGCGCCCACACTTCCATCTCGCCGAAACGCTGTCCGCCGAACTGCGCCTTGCCGCCCAGAGGCTGCTGCGTAATCAGCGAATACGGTCCGATCGAACGCGCGTGAATCTTGTCGTCGACCAGGTGCGAAAGCTTGAGCATATAGATGTAGCCCACCGTTACCGGCTGCTCAAACTGCTCGCCTGTCATGCCGTCGTAGAGCGCAGTCTTGCCAGAGGAAGGCAGGCCGGCCGAAGCCAGCAATGCCTTGATCTCGCTTTCCTGTGCACCGTCGAAGACCGCGGTTCCGAACCAAATGCCGCGCTTCATGCCTGCACCGACGCGCAACAACATCTCGTCGTCGAGCTCAAGCAACTGGCGCAGCGTTGCGGTTCCCGCGAACTCCTTCTTCATCAGTTCGCGCGTATATGCCGCATCGTTGTTCTCCTTGATCAGCGCAGCGATCTTTGCGCCCAATGCATGAGCAGCCCAGCCAAGGTGCGTCTCAAGAATCTGGCCGACGTTCATACGCGAAGGCACGCCGAGGGGATTGAGAACAATCTCCACCGGGGTGCCATCGGGCAGATACGGCATGTCTTCCTCAGGAAGAATGCGCGCAATCACACCCTTGTTGCCGTGACGGCCTGCCATCTTGTCGCCCACGCTCAGCTTGCGCTTCATGGCGATGTAAACCTTCACCATCTTGATCACGCCCGGAGGAAGCTCGTCGCCCTTTTGCAGCTTGGCGATCTTCTCGTTCGTAATCTTGCGCAGCACTTCAATCTGACGCGAGGTCATCTCTTCGATCTCATCGATCTGCTCGTTGACGCGGGGATCCTTGTCGGCGTAGCGGATGCGCTTGAGGTTCTTCGTCGAGATGCGCTCGATGGTGTCGCGATCCAGAAGCGCTCCCTTGGTCAGCAGGCGCTTGTTGGTCCGCTCGTCGTGCAGATCGGCCAGCACTTCCTTCTGTCCCAGAATGCCGTCGAGACGCTTCAAACGCTCGTCGGTCAGAATGCGGATTTCGTCGCCGAGGTTCTTCTCAAGCTTGGCCACGTACTCGGCCTCGATGAGCTTGGCGCGCTCGTCCTTTTCCTGTCCCTTGCGGCTGAAGATGCGCACATCCACCACCGTGCCTTCGATTCCCGGAGGGCAGGTGAGCGAAGCGTCGCGGACGTCGCCGGCCTTTTCACCGAAGATGGCGCGCAGCAGCTTCTCTTCCGGAGTGAGCTGGGTTTCGCCCTTCGGCGTCACCTTGCCCACCAGGATGTCGCCGTGCTTGATCTGGGCGCCGATGCGGATCACGCCGCTCTCGTCCAGATCCCGCAGTGCGTGCTCGCTGACGTTCGGAATATCGCGCGTGATTTCTTCCGGTCCCAGTTTCGTATCGCGCGCTTCGATTTCGAATTCTTCAATGTGCACCGAGGTGTAATAGTCCTCGCGCACCAGTTTTTCCGAGATCAGGATCGCGTCTTCGAAGTTGTAACCGCGCCACGGCATGAAGGCCACAAGCACATTGCGTCCCAGTGCCAACTCGCCCTGCTCCGTGCAAGGTCCGTCGGCGATCACCTGCCCCTTCACCACGCGATCGCCTTCGCGAACAACGGGCTTCTGGTTGATGCAGGTGTTCTGGTTCGAACGCTTGAATTTGATGAGCTGATAGATGTCCGAACCAACTTCGCGCGAGAGCTGCGTCGGGTGATGTTCACCCTCCACACGCACGATGATGCGCTCGGAGTCGACCGAGTCCACGATGCCGTTGCGCTTGGCGAGAATCACTGCGCCGGAGTCGCGTGCGGTGACGCCCTCCATGCCCGTGCCCACCAGCGGCGCCTCGGCCACCAGCAGCGGCACCGACTGGCGCTGCATGTTGGCGCCCATCAGCGCGCGGTTCGCGTCGTCATGCTCGAGGAACGGCACCAGCGACGCGGCCACCGATACAAGCTGCTTCGGCGAGACGTCGATGTAGTCGACCTCGGTGCGATTCACCAGCACAAAGTTTCCCTGGCGGCGCGCGTTCACCAGGTCTTCGGTGATCTGCCCCTCCGCGTTGAACTCGATGTTGGCCTGAGCGATGGTGTGCTTGTCCTCTTCCCACGCCGACAAATAGAAGCTGAACGGCATCTGGTCGATCTGCCGCTTGCCCGCCTTCTTCAGCGCGGCATTGAGTCTTGCCGCTTCTTCCTTCTCGATGTGATCGCCTACGCGCAGGCCGCTTTCGCCGGCGTTGACAATCTCAACGTAGTCCAGAATGCGCGAGTCCTTGACCTTGCGATAAGGCGACTCGATGAAGCCATATTCATTGATGCGCGCAAAGCAGCTCAACGAGCTGATCAGGCCGATGTTCGGACCTTCAGGCGTCTCAATCGGGCAGATGCGCCCGTAGTGAGTCGGGTGCACGTCGCGCACTTCAAATCCAGCTCGTTCACGCGACAAGCCGCCCGGCCCAAGTGCCGACAAACGGCGCTTGTGCGTAATCTCCGATAGCGGATTGGTCTGATCCATGAACTGCGAGAGCTGCGAAGAACCGAAGAACTCGCGGATCGCCGCCATCACCGGCTTGGCGTTGATCAGGTCGTGCGGCATGGCCGTCGAAAGCTCCTGATACACGCTCATCTTTTCCTTGATGGCGCGCTCCATGCGAACGAGGCCGATGCGGAACTGATTCTCCATCAGCTCGCCGACAGCGCGCACACGGCGGTTGCCAAGGTGATCGATGTCGTCCACCATGCCGATGTTGCGGCGCAATTTCAGCAGGTAGCGAATGGTCGCGTAGAAATCTTCCGGCGTCAGGGTGCGATGATCCAGGTGCGTCGCGTCCTGATTTTCATAGAGCTTGATGTTGAACTTCAAACGGCCCACACGCGAGAAATCGTACTTGCGCGCATCGAAGAACATGCCTTCGAAGAGCGCAGTCGCGGTGTCCAGCGTCGGCGGATCGCCCGGCCGCAGCTTGCGGTAGATTTCGATGAGCGCTTCTTCAGGCTTGCGCACCGAGTCACGGCGCAGCGTGTTGGTGATGATGTTGCCCACGTCGTCGCGCTCAGGGAAGAACACTTCAAAGCTGGCCGCGCCGCTCGACAGCACCTTGTGCAGGCGATCGGCGGTCAACTCGACGTTGGCTTCCACAATCACTTCGCCGGTGTTCAGATCGATCACGTCGGCCGCGGTCAGTGCGCCGTCAAGCTCCGCCGCTTCAACTTCTACGCGGTCGATGGCAGCGGCTCGAATCGCCTTGAGAATGCTGGGCGTAACCTTGCGGCCGGAGTGAGCAATCTCCTCACCCTTATTGAGAATGGCGTGCGCCGGCTTGGCGCCGAGCAGATGCGTGCCGATCTTCGCGTCCGGCTGAACCGCCCAATGCAGCTTGCCGTCGGCAATGTGGATGCGGTCGACGGTATAGAAGGTCTTCAGAATCTCTTCGTCGGAACGCAGGCCAAGCGCGCGCAGGAAGATTGTTCCGAGGAATTTGCGCTTCCGGTCGATACGTACATAGAGGGTATTTTTCTGATCGTACTCGAACTCAACCCACGACCCGCGATAGGGAATGATCTTGCCCAGGAAGTAGGTGCGGTTGTTCGCAGTCTCGAAGAAGACGCCGGGCGAACGGTGAAGCTGCGAAACGATGACGCGCTCAGTCCCGTTGACGATAAAGGTGCCGTTCGGCGTCATCAGCGGAATATCGCCGAAGAACACCTCCTGCTCCTTGATGTCCTTGATGGACTTGTTGCCCGTCTCGGGGTCCTTCTCATAGATGGTGAGGCGCACCGTCACCTTCAACGGCGCAGAGAAGGTCATGCCCCTCTCTTCGCACTCCTGCTGGTCATACTTCAACTGCAGGCTGACCGGGTCGCCGCACTTATTGCAGAAGTCAGGCGTGTTCTTGTTGTACGTGCCGCACTTCTGGCAGAGAACGTCGCCGGGAAGGAACGGGTCAGTGATCACCATCGCGCCGCAATGCACGCAAGCGGTGCGGAGGTGATGCAGCCCCTTCAAGTGGCCGCACTTGCACTCCCAGTTGCCAATCGAGAAGTCAACGAAGTCCAGTTGCGAGATGCCGCGAAAGTCCGTGATCGGGAACACCGACACAAACACCGACTGCAAGCCAGAATCATCGCGTTCGTTGGGCAGTTTGTCCATCTGGAGGAAGCGCTCATAGGAGCGCCGCTGCACTTCAATCAGGTTGGGGATCTGGGTTGCGGTGGGAATCTTTGAAAAATCGAGCCTGCTGCGAATCGCGCGCTTCTCGTTGGGCATGCTTCACTCCTGAGGCTTCGTCTCACCGGTTCCGCCCCTACTCCCGAGGCCGGTTCCGGGCCAGCGCCCGAGTCTCGGGGGCACCGGCTGATTACGGTAAATAACTCAACAATTAAGACTGGCGCACTGCGCTTATCCAGTCCCCACCCCTGCGCTCAGCCAAGCTTCGAGCGCATTGGGTATTGCCAGGCCAGGCAACCCTGCTTGCGAGAGTCACGTCAAATTCGCGAAATGGGCATTGCCGCACATCCGGCAAGTGCGCTAGACTGCGCACAATCGAGGAAACAAGCACAACGGTAACTACCGTTTTGGATATCCATGCGAAAAGGGCAGGTTGGTGTAGAAAAAAACTACCTGCTGCGGTTCGAAGACACGAAATGCCCGCAAGGACGCAATGCCTCACGAGCGCGGCCTGTTGCCTGTGCTCCCATCCGAATTCTGAACCCTGTTCTCGCCGATCCCAAAGCTCGCTTCTGCCGCTCGCCCACCAGCTACTCGCCACTCGTCAACAGGAACCATTGCTAACCCGTTGACCCTACGGCACTTAACCTCACCGCCGCGCCCATCTCCAGAATGCCTGGCCCGCCCCTGGATGATTGACGCCTGCGTGCCACTCCACTTAATCTCAAGACGCACCGTCCGGCTCCCGCTCCGCTCCATCAATCTGGAAAGAGCCGAAAAGACGCGCAACGAACATCGTAGCGCGTCTCGGCCGCACTTGCAAGTGCCAAAAGATTTCCCGACCGAAAACTACTTGATTTCGATGGTCGCGATTCCTTCGAACTTCTTCTTGATCGCCTCAGCCTCGTCCTTGGTCGCGCTTTCCTTCAACGCCTTGGGGGCGCCGTCGACCAGGTCCTTGGCTTCCTTCAGGCCGAGTGAGGTAACCTCACGTACAGCCTTGATGGTGTTGATCTTATTGGCGCCGAAGTCCTTGAGGATAACCTGGAATTCAGTCTTTTCCTCAACGACCGGAGCCGCCGCGCCGCCGCCAGCCGCCACAGCCACCGGGGCCGCTGCTGCTGCCGAAACGCCAAGACGCTCTTCCAGCTTCTTAACCAGGGCCGCTGCTTCCAGCAGGCTCAGGCTTACAATTTGCTCTTCCAACTGCGCGAGATCCGCCATTTTATTCTCCAATCAGATTCGTTTGAATTAAATTCCCTGGGCCGCGAAACCGAACCGGAAGTTTCCGATGCGCCAGACCCGCGCACTTCCTGCCTGCTTTACGACCAAAACCCTGAACAGCAGCTTTTAGCTGCTAGCTTCTAGCTCCCCGAAGGGATTGAATCGCTTCAGCCTCAGCGAAAAAGCTGACGGCTAGAAGCTAGCAGCTAGAAGCTGGCCGCCTACGCGGCCTGAAACTTTTCTTTCTCCACGCCCTGGCCCAAAACCACCGCCAGGTCGCGCCCTGCTGCATTGAGGACCGTCACCAGGCGCTGCGCCGGGGCATTGATCAGGTACAGCAGCTTCGAGAAGAGCTCTTCCTTGCCCGGCATGGTGGCCAGTGACTTGACCTCTTCCACGCTCAGCAGCTTGCCGTCGACAATGCCCAGCTTGAACTGGAACTCCGCATTCTCGCCGACCCACTTTGAAAATGCCTTGGCCAACACCACCGGATCGCCGGAGGTGAACGCCACCGAGCTCACGCCCTTGAGGCCCTTCAGCGCCGACTCCACCTTGGTGCCCTCGCCGGAGATTGCCGCCAACTTGTTTTTGACCACGCGATACTTGCCGCCGGCCTCGCGAACCACCTTGCGCAACGCAAAATCCTGCGCCACGGTCAGCTTGGCAAACGTGCCCACAATCGCGGTAGTCGAGGTCTCCAGTTCCTTGCTCAGCAACTGGACCTTCTCCGTCTTTTTCGCTTTAGAAATCGCCATTTTGTGCTCCGCACAGTGATCAGTGGTCAGTTGTCAGTGGTCAGTTATTGTTACATCCAACCGTTGCTGCCTTAACCCCAATCCCGTTCCCGCTCTTACGAGCGCTCTGCTTCAAATTCTGTTCCCAGCTTCTTTGCCCAGCGAATCAGCGTCAGGCCATCAGCTCTTGCTGACAACTGACAACTGCTTTTTAGTGCTTGCCCGCCGCGTCGGCAACGGCCGAATCCAGCGGCACTCCGGGGCCCATCGTCGAGCTCAGCGTGACGCTCTTGATGTATTTGCCCTTGGCTGCCGAAGGCTTGCTGCGCACAATCGCGCCAATAACCGTGGTCGTGTTGTCGATCAGCTTCTGCGGATCAAAGCTCAGTTTGCCCACCGGCACGTGAACCAGGCTGGTCTTGTCGGCGCGAAACTCCACCTTGCCGGCCTTGATCTCTTTTACCGCCGCGGCCACGTCCAGGGTCACGGTCCCGGTCTTGGGGTTCGGCATCAGGCCCTTGGGACCCAGCACCTTGCCCAGGCGGCCAACCACCTTCATCATGTCCGGCGTGGCGATCAGCGCGTCAAAGGCGGTCCAGTTTTCCTTCTGGATCTTCTCCACCATCTCTTCGCCGCCCACAAAATCAGCGCCGGCTTCGGTGGCTTCCTTCTGGCGGTCGCCCGAGGCGATCACGGCTACAGTCTTGGTCTTGCCCAGGCCGTGCGGCAGTACAACCGTCCCACGCACCATCTGGTCGGCGTGGCGCGTGTCCACTCCCAGGCGCATGGTCAGGTCGACGGTCTCGTCGAACTTGGCATACTTCACCTGCTTGAGCAGCCCTACGGCCTCAGGCAGTGGATACGCCGGCTTGGTCACAGCCGCGCGCGCCTTCACAATGTTTTTGCTGTCTTTTCCCATTCTTCCCTCGTCTCCCACCGCATTTGCCAGCCCCGCTTTGCAGGGAACCCGGTGCTGGGCGTACGGTCAAACCGCTTCGCGTGCCACAATCGGCAACTCGCTTCGCTCGCCGTAGCCAGGCTTATTGGAACGGGCCCAAATGCCGTGGTGCTTATGACTGTCCAGGGATTTCCCATGGACGCATCTTTGGATCATAGCCAAACGGCGGCCAAATTGCAACATTACGGCGCTCAATAAAGCTTTGCCCCGCTCGTGGGCATGAAGCAGTTCAAACAACCGTGCCGATTTGACCAGTCAATACCATCGCTGGAGCGGTAAAAACGCTGAATGCTGAATCGTTCTCCAATATTGGATTTTGTTTGTCCCGTTTGCGCGGCGCAGCCTCAGGAAACATGCGAGTTGAGCAGCGGTTCACCCCGCTTTGAGCCTCACGTTGAACGCAAGTGGATTGCCGGAGATCACGACCAGGAGCAATCGATCGAAGGACTGCGCCTCGCCAAAATGCCGCCGGAACATTAGGAGCGTAAACGCACTAAGAGAACAAATCGTGTGAAGCTTCGATTTCACCTGGAATCAGCGATACCGCGCCACAGTCTTCAAGCGGCAATTCCATTCCATTTCCTTGAAAGTGCATCTCTGAGGAATTATTTATGTTGTTATTAGAATCAATATCATTTCCATGACTTCAATATTGTGAGCTTATTCGGGCAAATTAGCAGGCGACTGACCATCGCACCCTATCGAAATTAAGTCCAGAATGAGTGCACCATTCCAGGTGCACAAATATAAGGAACAAATAAATCAACATATAAGTCAGTAGCTAGCGGACTCCTGTTTTATAGCGCAAATCCACGCTTCTATTAAAATGCGGAGCCATCTCGGACTCAAGCATCCATGGTCACTCCTTTTCGCATTTGCGCTCAAGTTGAAGGGTGGTCAGACAATTGCATCAGAATTCAAATTATTAAGCGAGAATAAATGACTGAAACATGCCCATATAACTTCAGAGTATCCCGTATCTCATAGATTGACAGTCGCACCTTCGTGCGCTATATTTCGGCCACTTGTTCCCGATCGATTTTTCCGACTCCCCCGTCGGGCAGGACTGTGATGTGAGGAGAATACCGCTATGTTACCTGGTTCGTTCACGCGGAAGTTCAGGGTTGCTTTATTCGCGCTTTCTTGCCTTTTTATTACCGGCTTCCTGGCTGGTTGCGGCGGTAGTTCCAAGCCTGTTAGCGTTGCGGTGACATCGTCGGCATCAACGGTTGATGCAACCGATACCGCGACCCTGACGGCCACTGTCACGAACGATAAGGGCAGCGACGGAGTTACGTGGACCATCAGCGGCGGCGGCGCCCTGTCGAACACCACCACTACAGGGGCAACGTTCACCGCACCCGCCGCTTCGGCATCTTCGCTCAGCGTGACCGTAACAGCCACCTCGGTCGCTGACAGCACCAAGACCGCGTCGGTCACCATCACTGTGCCGCCCGCGCCCTCCATCAGTACCACCACTCTGCCCCAGGCCGCGGTGGGAACTCAGTTCTCCACGACTCTGTCCGTTTCTGGTGGCGTCTCTCCCTATACGTGGACTGTCAGCAGCGGCACCCTGCCGTCATGCCTGACGCTGTCTGCCGCCGGCGTCCTTTCTGGCACACCTTTGGCCTCGTGCGCGGGGACATTCAACGTGACCTTCAAAGTTACAGATTCCGGGTCACCGACGGCTCTTACCGCCACAGAAGCACTCACCATCACCATAATCGGGGCGCCCGCCATCATGCTGCCCGCGCCGTCCACTCTGCCCGCGGGAGTATTCAACACGGCTTATAACGGCTCAGTGGCTGCTATCTCCGGAGGAACTGGAGCAATCACCACAACCATCACCAGCGGAGCCCTGCCCGCCGGGCTGAGCCTCAATCAACTCAATGGCACGATCACTGGAACACCCACTGCGGCAGGCACATTTACCTTCACCATCCAGGCCGCGGACGCCTTTGGCGATTCGGCAACGCAGACTTATTCGATTACGGTCACGTATCCGGCGCTCACGGTCGGAACCACCCCGCTCCCCGCCGCGGTGTACAACGTCAACTATGGTCCTGTGACTCTCACCGCGACGGGCGGTTCCGGCTCGAGCGCCAACCTCACCTGGACCTGGGTCGCCGCCAGCGGCTCGTCTCTGCCGCCCGGCGTGAACCTTTCAACCGCTGGCGTAATCTCAGGCAAGCCGACTGCAACGGGCACCTTCACGTTCGTTGTCACCGCGACGGATTCAGTAGCCAAAGAAAGCGGGCAGGCGACGAATTCGATCTCGGTCACCTATCCAACACTTTCCATCACCACCAGTTCTCTGCCCAACGGTGTGCTCAACGCGGTTTATCCGACCACCACACTGGCGGCAACAGGCGGCTCGGGTTCCAGCGCGAATTACTCATGGACATGGGCGGCGGCGAGCGGTTCGTCCCTGCCCGCTGGATTGAACCTGTCGACCGCAGGCGTAATTACAGGCACCCCAACTGCGGGAGGCGCCTTCTCCATGATCATCACGGTTGCCGACTCGGTCTCCAAGACCAACGCAACGGCGACGCTGCCGATTACCATCACCTATCCCACGTTAACGATCTCCACCGCGTCGCTCCCCAACGGCGTCCTGAACGCCGTCTATGCTCCCGTTACGCTGGCTGCGACGGGCGGGGCAGATAACGCTGCGAACTATTCCTGGAGTTGGGCCGCGGCCAGCGGTTCGTCGCTGCCTGCGGGGTTGGCCCTTTCCACGGCGGGCGTTATCTCCGGCACGCCGACAGCGGCAGGTTCTTTCTCTGTGATCATCACGGTCGCCGACTCGGTCTCCAAGACCAACGCAACGGCAACGCTGCCCATTACCATCACCTATCCCACGCTCACCATCACAACCTCCTCGCTGCCCAATGGGATACTCAATACCGCTTACTCCCCATTGACGCTGGCGGCCACGGGCGGATCGGGTAACGCCTCGAACTATTCATGGAGCTGGGTTGCGGCCAGCGGTTCGTCCCTGCCTCCAGGCATGAGCCTTTCAACCGGCGGCATACTCTCCGGCACGCCGACATCAGGCGGCGCCTATTCCGTGACCATCACGGTTGCGGACTCTGTTTCAAAGACCAGCGCGCAGACTACGCTGACCTTCAATGTCGGCTTCACCACGCTCGTCATCACCACCAATTCGCTGCCGGCCGGCCTCTATAACACCACCTATGGCCCTGTAACCCTGGCAGGAACTGGCGGATCGGGCAACAGCGCAAACTACACATGGACTTGGGGCCCAGCCACAGGATCTTCGCTGCCCGCGGGCTTGAGCCTTTCAGCCGCCGGCGTCATCTCCGGCAAACCTACCGCGACAGGCTCTTACTCAGTGGTTGTTACCCTGGCTGACTCGGTTTCCAAGACCAATACCACCGCGACGCTTGCGATCACTGTCAGCTATCCCACGCTTACCGTCACCACGACAGCCCTGCCCAACGGTCTGCTCAACTCGGCATACTCTCCCTTCACGCTCTCGGCGACCGGCGGATCGGGAAGTTCTGCCAACTACACCTGGACATGGGCCGCTGCACAAGGGTCTTCACTGCCGGCCGGCTTGGGAATTTCGGCCGCAGGCGTCATCTCCGGCACGCCAACTGCCGCGGGCGCCTTCTCCGTGGTCATCACGGTTGCCGACTCGGTTTCAAAAACAAACGCCTCGGCAACGCTGCCCCTCACCGTCGCCTATCCCACCCTGTCGATCATTACCACCACGCTGCCCAGCGGGACACTGAATTCGACGTACGGTCCAGCGACGGTGAATGCAACGGGCGGTTCGGGCAACACAGCGAACTACTCCTGGACATGGGCCGCAGCCAGCGGGTCGAGTCTGCCGGCAGGGTTGAGCCTTTCAACCGCGGGCGTTATCACCGGAAAGCCTACCGCCGGCGGGTCCTTCTCGGTCCTCATTACGGTGGCCGACTCGGTGTCGAAGACCAATGCAACGGCAACGCTGCCCATTACCATTAACTATCCAACGCTGAATATCAACCCCACCACGCTTCCCAACGGCGTCGTCAACTCGGTGTACGCTCCTTTCACGCTGACGGCGACCGGTGGATCGGAAAATTCAGCGAATTACTCATGGAGCTGGACGGCAAGCAGTGGATCTTCTCTGCCGCCAGGACTGAGTTTTTCGACTGCCGGCGTCATCTCGGGCACGCCAACTGCGGGTGGAAACTTCGGCGTCGTGATCATGGTTTCTGACTCGGTATCGAAATCCAGCGCAACGGTTTCGCTGTCGATCAACATCACTTATCCGACGCTCTCAGTCACCACATCATCACTGCCCAACGGCTTGCTCAACTCGGCGTACACTCCTCTGACACTCACCGCAACCGGCGGATCGGGAGTCAGCACGAATTACTCGTGGAGCTGGGCCGCCTCAGCTGGATCGTCGTTGCCAGGCGGAATGAGCGTGTCCAATATCGGTGTGCTCTCCGGCACGCCAACCACGGGCGGAAACTTCTCGGTGGTCATCACGGTTGCAGACTCGGTGTCGAAAACCAACGCATCGGCGACACTGTCCCTCAACATCATCTACCCAACGCTATCGATCACCACCACCTCGCTGCCCAGCGGTGTAGTGAACGTGAACTATGGCCCGGTGATGCTGGCCGCGACTGGCGGTTCGGACAACAATGCAAATTACTCGTGGAGCTGGGCTGCGGCCGCCGGCTCTTCCATCCCCGCGGGATTGAGCATTTCCACGGCGGGAGTGATCTCGGGACAGCCCACCGCATCTGGTCCATTCTCGGTGGTGATCACTGTCGCGGACTCCGTTTCGAAGACCAATGCGAACGCCACGCTCTCGATTACGATCAACGCCTCACTGTCCATCACTACGACGACGCTGCCCAATGCCACCACGGGAGCCGCGTATTCGCAACAACTCGCGGCATCCGGTGGTACGGGCGGCAACGCGTGGTCGACGACCGGCTCGAGCAACCTCTCAACCTTCAACCTCAGCTTGTCGGCAGCCGGCCTCATCACAGGAACACCGTCGACCACGGGCACAGCAAGCTTTACCGCCGAGGTGAAGGATTCGAACAACGACGTCGCAACGCAACCGTTGACCATCGCTGTTTATGGTCCGTTGTCGCTCCCGGCTCCCGACCCCAGTTCGCTACCCGGAACGGGAACCACGGGCCTAGCCTACTCCGGCTCGATAAGCGGATCAGGCGGCAGCGGGAACTATTGCTACACAGTTACCGGACTGCCCTCCGACAATTTGAGCTCACCCGCGCCAAACGCACCCTGCGGGTACATCTCCAACTCCTTGCCCGTCAGCGGCACGCCTGGCTCAGCTCAAACCGTGACCTTCAGCGTCAAGCTGACGGATACCACCACCAACGCCAGCGTCACGCAGACCGGATACAGCATCGTGGTCAGCAATCCGGCCCCACTGACTCTGCCCACCCCCAACCCGGGTTCTCTCCCGTCGGCCACTGTCAACCAAAACTACAGCGGCCAGATCAACTCAGCGGGCGGTGTCGGGCCAACCTACACCTGGACCGTGAACAGCGTTGTAATCCCAACCAACGGGACGTCAGTCACCGAGTCTGACGGCCTCAGCGTCTCAAGCACTGGCGGCCCAACTTTGTTTGTCACTGGGACACCCACCTCAACCGGCTCCGTGCCGCTCAGCGTCTCGGTATCTGACAGCGATAGCCACACCGCGGGACCTGACGCCTATAGCGTCGCCGTCAACAATGCGGGCGCCGAAGTCACCGGCACCATCCTTCTGAACCTGTGCAACAGCGGAAATCAACCCGGAATGACGGTTTCCATCAACACCACTCCGGTTCAGACCACCACGACGGACAGCAACGGCAACTTCTCGTTCGCCACCGTTCCAAACGGGACTTACACCATCACGCCCTCGACCAATGCGCCCAGTTCCATCTTCTTCCCCGCCACACAGACCGTGACAGTTACCGGGAGCCCGGTATCGACAAGCTTCAACGCCAACCTGGGCTACACGGTTTCCGGCAACGTCACCTTCGCCCCGACGACACCAACCGGCCAGGTTTATGTTGCTATGTCTAACAACAACTGCGGCGGCGGTGGGACACAGGGCACCAGCATCACCGAAGCCACCCTCACCAGCGGCGGAGCTTTCACCATCCGCGGCGTATCCCCGGGCTCCTATTTCGTGAACGCGTTTATGGATACCCTGGGCAACGGCAATCCGAACGCCGTTGACCCGTCGGGCGTTTCCACCAACCTGACCGTTTCCGGCTCGAACCTTACCGGCGTTGCCGTCACGCTGACCAATCCTGGAACGGTGACGCTCACCTCGGCGCCGTCTATCTCCGGCGTTTCCCCGTTCAACACCGGCGCCCTGGTCCAGTTCAACGCAATCAAGACCAACGGTGTTGAGGCGGCGACATCCTACACCCTTCAGTGGAGCACCAGTTCAACCTTCGCGTCCGTCACCGGAAGCCAGACATTCGAGGCCGAAGGCACGCATAGTAATGTCTGGTTCGTGAATGGGCTTACCGACGGCACCGTTCTATACTTCCGCGCGTACGGCACTTCCGCTGGAACCGCAATCAGCCCTTACTCCTCCATCGTCGGCCCATTTACCATCGGCGCGCCCACCGGCGGTGTCACTGTTTCCGGCACGGTGACCTTCACCGGCGCGGCAACCGGCCCGCTTTACACGGGCTTCTACAACCAGAACACCAATGCATTCTATGGGGAATACATCCCCAACCCGGTCAGCCCGCAGGCTTACTCGGTTCAGGTTCCCACCGGCTCCGGTTACTTGTTTGTTGGGGTCATCGATCAGAACAAGGACGGCATAGTCGACGCCGGTGACATCCAGAACGTGAACAATAACAACAATGCGACCACATCGATCACTGGCAGCACGTCTACAGAAGATCTGACATTGTCCAACGCCGGCAGCATCGCAACTGTGTCCACGCAAGTCTCAGAGAATACGGGCCCCGGTGGCACCTCTGATAGCTACAACCTCAGCTTCGCAGTGGACGCAGGTAATAAACTGCCCGTAGCGGTAGTCCTTCAACCGAGCAGCAATGGCGACGGCGCCAATGTGGTTGCACCCATGGACATTGCTTCGTGCGCCGTCAATGCCGACACAGGCTCAGGCTGCGGTCAGGGCTTCCAAATAAACGCCAATCTCGGCAACCTCGCTCCCACCTCGGGTGATACCTACAGCTTCCTCGTCACCTACAGCGATGGCACCTCGGGAACCGTAACTGCCACGGTTACCAATGTGCTGACCGCATTCGCCACCAACCTTTCGCCCACCGGAACCGGCGTCAGCGTGACACCCACTTTCTCATGGACCGATCCCGCCGACGCGAGCAATTACGTCTACAACTTCTCGCTCTCCGACCAATTCGGAAACCAGATCTGGCAAATACCCGGCAACAACTCCAACTCCAACGGCTTCTCCAGCGCCTACACATCCCTCACCTGGGGCACTGACCCAACCGGAGGCGGGAGCATGCCGACCGTCACCAGCCTGAATGGCCTCGCGACCTACTACTGGCAGATTCAGGTCCAGGACGCCTACGGCAATCAATCCACCGCATCAGCAAACTTCACCACCGTCGAAGTGCCCGTATCACTGCCCGCGGCCAGTAGCAATCCTCTCGGCAGCGCAGTGGTCAGCACACCTTTCTCGGGCACTATTTACGCATCGGGGGGCAGCGGCAACTACGCGTTTACGGTGAACGGAACCGTTGTGCCGACCAACGGCTCTGCAGTGACGATCTCCAACGGCGACGGTTTGAGCGCATCGAACTACGGAGGCAGCGGGCTCGTTATCAGCGGAAAGCCCACTTCTGCCGAAACCGTTTCGCTGGCCGTTGTTGTAGAAGACACTTCGAACACCAGTGATACGGCTTCGGTCACCTATTCCCTCGTCGTCAACGCCACTTCCGGCGTCAATAACTCCTTGCTCCACGGCAACTACGCCTTCTACGGCGGGGGATGGATCGACGGCACCACGCAGGCCAACACGCAGCGCGAGGCAATCATCGGCAGCTTTGTTGCCGATGGCAACGGCAACATCACGTCGGGCGAAGTCGATATCAATACCGAGGGCTCCGGGTACATCACCAATACGTTTACCGGCACCTACAACATCGCTGCGAACAACACCGGTATTGAGACGCTCAATATTACCGGCAAGTCGGGCACGCTCACAATTGCCTTCTCGGTTGGTACCATCGGTGCCATCACCTCCGGTGTGGCCTCGGCTGGAAGCTTCATCGAATATGACGACACAACCGGCATCGGAACGGCTGGCGGCACGCGCATTTCGGGGGAATTTGCCCAGCAAAAAACTGGCGCTTTCCTGCAGTCAAAACTGGACGGCAACTACATTTTTGCAGTGGCAGGCTCTACCTGCTCCGCACTTGATCCGAGTTGCTCCACTACTGCCACGGCCTACGGCCCGCTGTCGATTGCCGGCGTCGCCTCGTTCAATGGCGCCGGCGGCATCACCTCAGGCGAAGAAGACGTTGCCGTCGGAATCAAGCAGTACTCGGCAGTGACTTTGAGCGGCACCTATGGCACACCCGACTCCCTGGGAAGGGTCACGGGCACCCTCACCACCACCGGCATCGACAGCAACGAGTTGACGCTGTGGCCCACCGACTATGTCTTCTACATCCTTCAGGCAGGCCACTTCTTCGTGATGTCCACTAACCCCCACACCCAATACGCCGGCATGGTCGGACAGTTCGTCGAACAGCAAGTGGCGACCTTCACTTCGAGCGACTTCAACGGGAATCTCGTTACCTGGGAATCCGCACCCGACGGCAATTACGTCAACAACTTCGGCACGTCCAACGAAACGTCCACTTCCGAATCAACCATCGCCGTCGTCTCCGTCGTTTCCGGTGAAGCCTCGATCAGCCAGTACAAAAACTCCAATGGCACCTACTCAACAAACACGAATAGTAATGCGGGCACAGTGTCCGTTGCTTCCAACGGCCGCGTGACCATCAATATCTCAGGCGGGGGCGCCCCGGTCTTTTATCTGTACGGACCCAATGCCGGATTCGCTACTGAAACCACGGGCTCCGGCGACCATCCCGGCCTGCTCTACTTCGCGCCGCAATCCGCCGGTCCGTTCTCAACCTCTACGCTCAGCGGTCCCTATGTCGTCTCGGAGCCGCTCATTGTCATGGAGACCGGCGCGGAATCTTCCATTCTCACAGCCACCGGCGGTAACATAGCGATCGTCGGCTACAAGAGTAGCGCGGGCGGCAGCTTGACCGTAGAGAATGGCACTGACACCATCAGCGTGAATTCAACTACCGGGCTAATCACCACTCCTGATGGCGCTACAGGCGTCATCATTTCCCCAACGGAGTGGATCATTATGGATACGACATCGTCCGTACCAGTCATCAAGTACCTTCAACAGTAGAGAGCCGCAACCGGACGGTCCTTCTCTCCGGCCTGCACCCGCAGGCCGGAGAGATTTCTTTTTGCGAGCTTCCGACCTGGCTTTACCTGCAGCAATCATCCAATCCCGCGCGTCCCATTCCCACTCCCAACCCTTTTGTGGGAAACTTGCAACCAAAGGAACCGTCAATCCGTCCCCAAAACACCGAGGTTATATGCGCTTCCAAAAGCTGGCACCCGCCGTCGTGTCTTGCACCGTCTTTTGCGCCACTGCCCTATTCGCCGTTGCGCCCATGTTCTCCCAAGTCTTGAATTCCAACTTTGCCCGCGACCCCGCACAGCCCATCGATCAGCAGTACACCGACCTGATCCACAAGTACACGACCGACCCGGCGTTCACGTCGCCGCTGGTGGACTACCTGCCCGCGTCAAAGACCGTGCCAACGCCGGCCAAGGTTCTGGGCGATGTTTCGGGCGCGCCGGACATGCTTCCCTATGCGGAAGATGTCTACAAATACTTCCGCCTGCTTGAGGCTTCAAGTCCGCGCGTGAAGGTCTTCACCATTGGCCACTCCGAAGAGGGTCGCGAGATGATTGCCGCGGCCATCGCGGACCCCGAACTGCTGGCCGGAGCCAAGGCCAACGACGCACGCCTGGCCAAGCTCGCCGATCCACGCACCATCGGCCTCAATGACGACACCGCGCGCCAGCTCATCGACAAGTCGTATCCGGTTTACTACATCACCGGCACCATCCATTCGCCTGAAACCGGCGCGCCCACGGCGCTGATGGAGATGGCCTATCGCCTGGCCGTCGATGACGCGCCGTACATCAAGTTCATCCGCTCCCACATGATCGTGCTGATTACGCCTGTGGTTGAAGTGGATGGCCGCGACCGCATGGTCGATATCTATAAATGGCACAAGGCGCACCCCGGTCAACAATATCCCCGCCTGCTTTACTGGGGCCACTACGTGGCGCACGACAACAATCGCGACGCCATGGGCATGACGTTGAACCTGACGCGCAACGTGCTTGACACTTACATTGGCTGGCACGCGCAGGTGCTCCACGACCTGCATGAATCGGTCCCATTTCTCTACGACAACACGGTCGGCGATGGACCTTACAACGCGTGGGTCGACCCGACGCTGGCCGATGAATGGGCCGAGCTGGGCTGGAATAACGTGGCGCAGATGCAGTCGCTCGGCATGCCCGGCGTATTCACGCATGGCGATTTCGATACATGGAGCCCCGGCTACCTGATGTTCCTCGCCGGCATGCACAACGGCATCAGCCGCCTCTATGAAACCTTTGGCAACGGCGGCGCAGATACGGAAAAACGCATCCTCAGCCCGGAGGAATACTCGCGCACATGGTACCGGCAGAATCCGCCGCTGCCCGTCGTCACATGGTCCCAGCGCGACAACAACAACTACGAAGAGTCCGCCCTGCTGACCACGATTTCCTATTTCTCGCAGCACACCCATCACTTCCTGGAAAACTACTACCTCAAAAGCAAGCGGTCGGTTCAGAAGCCCACGCTTGAGGGTCCTGCCGCTTACGTGATCCCAGCCGATCCGGCGGAGGCCAACCGCCAGGTGGAGCTGCTCAAAGTGATGAAGCGCCAGCACGTCGAAGTGCAGCAGCTTGCCGATGCCACCACCAGCAACCTGCCGCCCGCCAAGCGCGGCGATAAGCCCACGCAGGAGACATTCCCCGCCGGCTCGCTCGTCATCCGCATGGATCAGCCATATTCGCGCGTTGCCGATGCGCTGCTCGATCGCCAGTTCTGGGCACCCGACGATCCGCAGAAGCATCCCTATGACGACACCGGCTGGTCGTTCACACACCTGTTCAACGTGAAGGCAGTCCGCGTGGTCGATCCGGCGATCCTGCAAGCAAAAATGAGCGCCTTTGACGATCCAGCCGCGCTGTCGGGAAAAATCACCGGCGCAGGCTCAGTGCTGGCCGTCGCCAACACCGCGCAAGTCTCGCTGCTGCCCCTGGTGTACAAGCTGAAGGGCGCAGGCATTCAAGTCACCGAGAAATCATTTGACGCGGACGGCAAACATTATCCCGCCGGGTCGCTCTTGATCAGCGGAACAGACGACGCGCAGATCATGCCCATCCTCCACGATCTATCGCTTGATGCGGCTCATCTCGCAGCCGCGCCCCCCGTGCCGGCACACGCAGCCACCGCCCCGCGTGTGGCGTTCATGCACACCTGGCTCGCCACGCAGACTGAAGGCTGGTGGCGCTACGCATTTGACACCGCCGGCGTGCCTTACGACTACATCAACACGCAGACCGTTGCCGGCGAATCCGACCTGCGCAGCAAGTACGACGTGGTTATCTTCGCTCCCGTCGGCGGTGGTGGATCGCAAAGCATCATCAACGGCATTCCCATGTGGAACAACGCGATGCCGTGGCAGAAGTCGGACTTGACGCCAAATTTGGATCACACCGATTCAACCGCGGATATGCGGCCCGGCCTGGGTTACGACGGACTCGCGCATCTGAAGCAGTTTGTTGAACAGGGCGGCCTGCTCATCACCTGCGAAGACACGGCGCAATTCGCCATTGACATGGGCCTCGCTCCCGGCGTCAGCTCTCCCCCTCGCGGAGATGCGCGCGTCGTCGGCACGGTTCTCAATACTGTCTTTGTTGACCGCGACAGCCCGGTTGCTTTCGGTTATGGCGCCGGCGTTCCCGTCATCAGCGCCAACGGCATGACCTTCAGCATCAGCAATACGCTTGGCAATCGCGGCGGCCGCGTTCTCATGGATCCCTATTCCGAACGCCCCACCGGACGCGGCAGCGTGGACGACAGCGACGAGCCCACTGGACGCAAAATCGCCGAGGCCGAGCCGCTAGTGAAACAGCAACCCTGGGAAGCGCGCAAGCTCAACGAGGAAGAGATGCGCAACAACCTCAGCCTCATTCCCGCCGAGCTGCGGCCCAGCGTGATCCTGCGCTTCTCTGACGGCAAATCGCTGTTGCTTGATGGCCTGCTCGACAAAGGCGGCTCCATTGCTGAACATGCGGTCGTAGTCGATGCTCACCTTGGCCAGGGCAACGTGCTGTTGTTCGGCAACAACCCCGTCTATCGCGGCGAAACCGTCGGCAGCTACGCCATGGTCTTCAACGCCATCCTCAATTACCAGCACCTCGCCCATCAGCCAGCCGCAGCATCTGCTGAAAAGAAATAGACGCGCCTGATTCTGGAATCGAGTAAGTTAAAGGGGGACGCGGATTCATCCGTGTCCCCTTTTTTTTCACACCACGTTGCAAGCAACACAACAGCGCGAATCTATTCTTTCCTGTTGATTTCGACATTGAGATCGATTTTCACATCCGCGCCCACAATTGCCCCGCCGCCTTCAAACGTTTCGTTCCACTTCATTCCATAGTCCAGGCGGTTCACCGTGCCGGAGATTTTGAATCCGGCTTTTTCAATATGGAATGTACTGTCCTTCATCCTGCCGCCATACGTCACCGCAAACGAGACCGGCCTTGTGACACCGCGAATAGTCATGTTGCCCCGCAAAACATCTTTGCCACTTTCCTTGACCAGGGTCCCCGTGAACTTCAGCTCAGGATATTCGCTGGAATCGAAGAAGTCCTTTGACCGCAGGTGGCCGTCTCTTTGCTCATTGTTGGTCGAGACCGAAGCGGTTCTCGCAGTAAAAGTGACTGTCCCGCCCGTGAAGTCGTTCGCCGGCGCAGTCACCGTGGCGTCGAAATCCTTGAAGCATCCAACCGTGTCGGAAATCAGGAAGTGCGACACCTTGAATCCAATATTTGTGTGCTCTTTGTCGATTGTCCAAACCGTTTGTGCCGTGGCAATCCCGGGCAACGCGAGCGCAGCGGTCACCAATAATTGAGTGAGCATTTGAGTGAGCGATTTCATAGCGAAGCGTCAACCCTCCGGCAGTTCAGGAAACACAGCCAAGCTATCAGGGCGACACGCAAAAAGTCCTGAACCAAACCTGAAACGCCCTGAATACTTCTGAAACATAGACGCCTGGCCGGTTTGACGATCCTTCAGAATCAACCGAACCAGCCATCTGAATTCCATCTTTGGACTTTCCCTGACCGCCCCTTTTGTGTCACACTGCTACCCATGGGAAGCAAAGACAAAGGCAGAAAAGAAGTTAAGAAAGCGCCGAAACCCAAACCGAAACCAGAGCCCGGCCGCAAGCGCGAAGGGTTCGCCCCAGCCCCGCCGAAGTAAGCCCGGCACACGCTGCCCCGCCCTCGGCTGCATCACCACAAAAGGCCCTCCCTAACAAGGGAGGGCTTTTTTGCGCGCAGCTATGCATGCAAACCACGCCTAGAGAATACTTTTCCTGTTGGGTTGACATCCGACCCAAGCAGGCGGATACTTAGGTCGGATGACTACCCAAGAGAATAACGACGACCGCATTGCCCTTCTGCAGGGAACGCTGGACCTGCTGATACTCAAAACTCTGGCCCTGGGCTCGTGCCACGGGCAGGGTGTAGCCCGGTTGATCCAGCGCCAGTCCGAGGAAGTCTTTTTTGTCGACCACGGCTCGCTCTACCTTGCGTTGCAGCGCCTCGAAGACAAGAAGTGGATCTCCGCCAAGTGGGGCATCAGCGAGAACAACCGCAAGGCGCGCTTTTACACGCTGACCTCAAAAGGCCGGGAGCAACTGGTGGAGAAGGCCAGCGAATGGCGCCGCCTGGCGCGCGCCATGGGGCAGATCCTTGACAACAATTTCGCACCCAACCGCGAGGAGGCCTGATCATGTTCAGCCGCAGGCGCAGCCAGCAGGATTTTGCGGAAGAGATCAAGTCGCATCTTGAGCTCGAAGCTGACGAACTGAAGCATGAAGGCCTCAGCGACGAAGAAGCTCAGCGTCTGGCCCGCTGCGAATTCGGCAACACGCGCGTGGCGCAAGAGCGCTTCTATCTGAAGGACCGGTGGGAGTTCCTCGACCGGGCCGTGCGCGATCTGCGCTTTGCCTTTCGCTCGCTGCTCCAGAGTCCGGGCTTTGCGGCTACGGCTGTTCTCACGCTGGCTCTCGGCATGGGCGCGAACACTGCCGTCTTCAGCGTGATGAACGCGGTGCTGCTGCGCTCGCTGCCGGTTGATCACCCGGAGCGACTTGTCTTCCTTGAAACCTCCAATCCCCCGCGCGGCACCGGCACCATTGACAACCACGCGACCTTCTCCTATCCCGTCTACGAAGCGCTGCGCAACCAGACCGGAGGCCTCTCTCCCGTCATGGCCTACGTCCCTCTCTCCGGCAACAAAGTCGCCGTCCGTTACGGCGCGGAGCCAGAAGAAGCGGAGGGTGAAATGGTCAGCGGCACCTTCTTCTCCGGACTCGGCGTCAGCCTTCCGTTAGGCCGCGGCTTCAGCCCACAAGACGAGACCGATCACGCGCCGCTCGCCGTCCTCAGTTACAACTACTGGACCCGCCGTTTCGCGCGCGACCCCGCCGTCATCGGCAAGACTCTCTACGTCAACGGCGTGCCGATGACTATTGTCGGGATTGCCGCACAAGGATTTGAGGGCGTGGAAGGCGGCAGTTCCACCGACTTCTGGATTCCCCTGCAAAATCGCCGCGAGCTCAACGCATGGGGCAATCCTCCCGAGGACGGCAAGCTCTACACCACCAACTCCACCTGGTGGTGCCTTCGCCTCATCGCGCGTCTCGCGCCCGGTGTCAGCAGAACGCAGGCGGTTGCGCAGTTGCAGCCGCTCTTTCAATCCGCGGCATACATCGGTCTCGGCTCGCCCATGGAAGGCGAAAAGCCTCCCGTGCTGAGCTTTACCGACGCGAAAAACTTCAATGGCTTTGAAAGCATGTATGCCAAGCCGTTGGATATTCTCATGGCCATGGTGGGACTGGTATTACTCATTGCGCTCACCAACGTGGTCATGCTGCTGATGGCGCGCAACGCAACCCGGCAGCGCGAGTTCAGCTTGCGGCTTGCGCTTGGCGCGGGTCGTGGCGCACTGTTGCGCTTGCTACTGATGGAGAGCCTTCTGCTGGTCACCGCCGGCGGTGCGCTTGCGTGGGCATTTGCTGAGGCAGCCACGCGCATCCTCGGTCAATGGGCGCAGATTGAGTCGAGCCTGGCGCCCGATCGCACCGTGTTGCTCTTCACGCTTGCCGCACTCGCTCTTGCGGGCCTGCTCTTTGGCCTCGCTCCCATGCGCGTTGCTCTGGCCGGTAAAGCGGAACTCGCCCTCAAGACCTCAGCCGCAACGTCCAACAGCGACGCGGGTAAATCGCAGACTGGCCGCATCATTGTCACTCTGCAACTTGCCATGTGCGTCGTCCTGCTGGTCGGCGGAGGCCTTCTCATTCGCACCATGCGCAACCTCGAAAACACTCCGCTGGGAATGGATGTCAATGGCCTCGTTGTTTTCGGCGTCAAGCCCGACATCCGCTCGATTCCCGAAGGCTACGCGCTCTACGCCGGACTGTTGGGCAAGCTGCGCGCCATGCCCGGAGTCCAGTCCGTGACCATCATGGAAGAGCGAATCGGATCCTGGTGGTCAGACAACAGTGACATGCGCGTCGACGGCCGTCTGCCCGATGTGGCAAATGGCGCATCCAGAACAGTGCGCAGCAATGTGGTGAGTTCCGACTTTTTCCGCACCCTCGGTGTCCCCGTGCTTGCCGGCCGCGAATTTACCGATTCAGACAATGTGAACTCGCCCCACGTAGGCGTCATCAATGAAGAGTTCGCCAGGCGATTCCTGCCCAACACAAATCCATTGGGCCACACCATCGGCACCGACGACGGACGCTACACCATGACAATCGTCGGCGTGGTCAGGGACCACAAATACCGCAGCATCGACGAAGAGCCCATTCCCATGGCCTGGTATGATTACGCGCAGATTCCCTACATAGGCGGCATGCAAGTGGAGATGCGCGTCCACGGAGATCCGCTCGCCATTCTGCCCGCCGCACGCAAGGTTGTGCAGCAGTTGGATCCCAATTTGCCGCTGATCAAACCCATGACGCAGCGCGATCAGTTCGATACCACCATCTCGCAGCAGATCTTGTTCGCGCGCCTCGCCGGCTGCTTCGGTTTTCTTGCCGTCCTTCTCGTCGCCACCGGTTTATACGGAACCCTGGCCTATCGCGTCAGCATGCGCACCGCGGAAATCGGCGTGCGCATGGCCGTTGGCGCGCAGCGTGGGCAGGTGGTCTGGATGATCCTGCGCGGCAGTTTGCTGCTCACCGCCGCAGGCGTGGTCATGGGAGTTCCGCTCGCAATGCTGGTGGGCCACGCGCTCACCGCGTCTCTCTATGGCGTGAAACCGCTGGACGCAATGAGTTATGCGCTCGCCGTTGTGGGCGTGTCGGTGGTTGCACTGGCTGCAAGTGCAGTGCCGGCCGCCCGTGCCGCGAGCGTTGACCCGCTTAAGGCACTGCGCACCGATTAGAAGGCTTCATGCGGAAACACGAAGGCCCTCCTTCACAGGAGGGCCTTGGCGCAAAGCAAATCTGATTGTTAGGCGACGACTTCGATTCCCATCGAGCGCGCCGTTCCCTTGATGCTCTTGATGGCCGTCTCCACAGAGGAGGCATTCAGGTCGGGCATCTTCTGCGTGGCAATCTCGCGTACTTGCGCTTCGGTTACCTTGCCCACCTTGTCCTTGTTGGGAGTGCCCGCGCCCTTGGCCACGCCCGCCGCCTTCTTCAGCAAAACGGCCGCAGGCGGCGTCTTGGTGATGAAGGTGAAGCTGCGATCGGCATAGACCGTGATCACAACCGGGATAATCAGCCCGGCCATTTCCTTGGTCTGCGTGCGCGCGTTGAACTGCTTGCAAAACTCCATGATGTTGACCTGGGCCTGGCCCAGCGCCGGACCCACTGGAGGCGCCGGTGTGGCCTTCGCGGCCTCGATCTGCAACTTTACTTGCCCGGTAATTTTCTTCGGAGGTGCCATGTTAGTTCCTTTGGAACCAGCTTCTAGCTCCTAGCTTCTAGCTTTCAGCTGGTCATTTCTTTGTTCGAATTTTGAAACCGCAACTCATGCGTTCGTTTTCAACCGGCGCTTGCTAGGGATCACGACCGGCTAGAAGCTGAAAGCTAGTAGCTAGAAGCTGCAGTTATTCAATCTTTTCCACTTTGCTGAACTCCAGCTCGACCGGGGTGGAGCGCCCGAAGATGGTTACCATGACCTTCATGGTCTCGCGATCTTCGTTGATCTCATCCACCACGCCGTTGAAGTTCGCAAACGGGCCGTCGGTAATCCTGACCTGTTCGTTCTTTTCAAACTTGATCTTCATCCGCGGCTTGTCTTTGGCCGTCTCGCTGCGGAACAGGATCGAACTGACTTCTTCTTCGCTGAGCGCGACCGGCTTGTCGCCCGTGCCCAGGAATCCCGTCACCTTCGGCGTGTCTTTCAACACGTGCCAAAGATGGTTGTCCAGCTCCATCTCCACCAGCACATAGCCGGGCAAAAACACCCGCTCCACGGTGCGCTTTTTTCCGTTGACGATCTCCGTCACCGGCTCAGTGGGAATCATCACGCGGCCCACACGGTCCTTGAGCCCGAACGCCTGCACGCGGCTCTCGATCGACTCGCGCACCTTGCGCTCAAACCCCGAGTAGGCGTGCAGAATGTACCACCGGAAGCGCTCGTTCCGCTCCGGCGCTGCTTCTGGCTGCGCTCCTGGCGTCGCCTCGTTCGGCCCGCCGGGTTGTTCTAACTCTTCTGCCATCATGCTCTCGTTTCGTATCTGCACTTACTGCTGAATTCCGCCCAGCTGTTTCAGCAACCTGTCCAGGCCCAGTGCGAATATCCAGTCCACTACGAAGAAGTACACGCCGAAGATGAAGACCGCGACAATCACGACTGAAGTGGTAGCTTTGACCTCTTTCCACGAGGGCGTTACCACCTTGCGCATCTCGCCGCGGACATCGGTCAGAAAGCGGGTGAACTCCTGCCATGAATCAACTACTTTTTCAACAAAGCTCGGCATCTTTTGACGGTCTCCCGAGGTTGCCAGTGCTGCTTTCGTCGCCATGCTTCCATTCCTTCGCGCCCGGCGTCATGCCGCGCGCATCCCTTAAAAACCGCTTCCAGCCCGTCCCCGGTGGACATCACGGCCCGCCGGTCCCATTAAAAAGCTGGTAGCTAAAGGCTAGCAGCTAAGGGCTGACTTCCAAATCTGGCAGGGGCGGAGGGATTCGAACCCCCAAGTTCGGTTTTGGAGACCGACAGTTTAGCCGTTGAGCTTACGCCCCTAAGAGCAGCTCTTAGCTTCTAGCCTCTAGCTTCTAGCCGGTTCTTCGGATCGACGAAATCGCCGTTCCCCTGAAACATGAGCTAGAAGCTAGAAGCTGAAGGCTAGAAGCTGCCTTTTTTATTTCGTTTCCTTGTGCGGCTGGTGCTTGCGGCAGCGGTTACAGAACTTCTTGAACTCGAGGCGCCCCGTGGTCGTCTTCTTGTTCTTCGTAGTCGTGTAGTTCCGCTCCTTGCACTCAGTGCACTGCAATGTGATGATTTCCCGCATTTCATTTCCTTCCAATGATCCGTTGTAAGTTTTCAGTTGTAAGTTCGAAAGCTCGAGTTTTTCGTTCTGACAACTTACAACTTGAAACTTACAACTTAAAACTCAACCCTTACTTGATAATCTCGCTGATCGTACCCGCGCCCACCGTGCGTCCGCCCTCGCGGATCGCGAACCGAAGGCCCTTTTCCATGGCCACCGGCGTGATCAGCTCC
>JBEKET010000027.1:0-61482 GCA_050013695.1 Occallatibacter sp. | reverse complement strand
GTGCTCTCGGCCAAACAGCATGGCACGCTCGCCTCGCGCGTGAGCGCATGGTTCTCTCAGCAGGACCGATACAAGTTGATCGAGCAGGCAATCCAACAGGCACAACAGGCGATCGTCAGCCTGACCGCCGAACACAACGCCCTTGAGTCCAAGGCCAATGCCGCCGCACCCTCCGCCGCAAGCAGCCCGCCAGACCACGCAGACCGCCTGGCCGAAATCAAAGACAAGCGCGAACAGCGCCAGCTGCTCAGCATCTTCGACGACCGCATTCAAACCGAGCAGCAGCTTGCCGCGGTGTACAGCAAATGGTCCACCCAGGTGCTCCTGCAGCATCGCATCATCGTCCACCTCATTCTGCAATCTGTGGCTCTCATTGTCTTCATCCTCATATGCACGGTCCTCTGCGATGCGCTTGTCCAGCGGCTGTTGGCAAATCCCGCCCTTGACAGGAGACGCATGCAAACCCTGCGCACTGTCCTTGAATTGGGCGTGCAGGTGCTTGGCGGCGTGCTCATCCTGCTGGTCATCTTTGGCTCGCCTCGCCAGTTGACGACCGTCCTGGGCCTTGCCACCGCCGGCATCACGATTGCCCTGCAGGATTACATACTCGCGTTCTTCGGCTGGTTTACGCTCATGGGCAAGAACGGCATCCGCATCGGAGACTGGGTTGAGATCAACGGCGTCGGAGGCGAGGTTACCGAGATCGGGTTGCTCAGCACGACTCTTCTTGAAACCGGAAACCTGGCGGACAAAGGACATCCGACAGGACGCCGCATTACATTCATGAACAACTTCGCCATCCGCGGACAGTACTTCAACTTCTCCACCGCCGGCCAGTGGATGTGGGACGAGATCACTGTTCCCGTGCCCGCGTCAGACGACACGCAGGCGATGGTGGATCGCATCGGGAAAGCAGTACTCGAGGAGACGGAAGAGAACGCCCGCATCGCGGAGCAGGAGTGGAAACGCGGAACGCGCGGCGACGGTCTGAGCCAGTTCAGCGCGGCTCCGGACGTAAATCTTCGGCCCTCGGGTTCCGATTTCAGCCTCCAGGTGCGCTACGTGACGCGCGCATCCGAGCGCTTTCAATTGCGCAACCGCATCTTTCAACGGATCATTGAGTTGCTGCGCGTGCCCGGTACACCGGCGCCGTCCGATCCGCCGTCTCCCGGACCGCTGCCCCCGGCTGGCAAAGCGTAACCTCGGGCGGCTGCCCTCCTATCCGCAACCAAAACATTTGACATCGCCCCGGGTCTTCACTTAGGGTTTGAATCAGATGCGGAGCCGCCGCCATCACGGTCACCACCACCATCATGGGACATCCATGCCGGCGGACTGCCATGGCCTGAGCTAAACGGCCATCCAGATCGAAGAGTTACCAAGCCCGCCGGCAATCAAGCCAGGCGGGCTTTTTCATGTCCCAAAAATCCAAACCAGTTCAGGAAAACAATGAGCAACGAAGCAACAATTGATTTCGAAAAGATGGACGGCCTCGCTCCCGGCATCGTGCAGGATGCGCGCACCGGCGAAGTCCTGATGCTCGGGTTTCTCAACTCCGTCAGCTACGCCAAAACGCTGGAAACCGGCTTCGTCACCTTTTGGAGCCGCACTCGCCAGAAGCTTTGGATGAAGGGCGAAACAAGTGGCAACCGCCTGCGCGTCATTTCCGCATCCACTGACTGCGACAACGACACGCTGCTCTTTCGCGTCGAAGTTGAAGGCGATGGACTTGTCTGCCACGAGGGCACAGTCAGTTGTTTTACCAAACCGCTCCCAGTTAGCGCAGCCGCCGGGCAGCCCAATCAGAAAGAGGATTCCCGTGGCCAATAAGCTGAGACTCGGCATCCCCAAAGGCAGTTTGCAGGATGCCACAATCGCACTCTTCAAGCGGGCGGGTTGGAATATTTACGCCGATGGCCGCTCTTACTTTCCCTCCATCGACGACCCTGAAATCGAGTGCATGCTGATCCGCGCGCAGGAGATGGCGCGCTACGTCGATCACGGCGTGCTCGACGCCGGCCTCACCGGCATTGATTGGGTAGTCGAAAGCGGCCTCGACGTCACCAGCGTCACTCCGCTCACTTACTCCAAGCAAACTCGCCGCAAAGTCCGCTGGGTCCTTGCTGTTCCTGAAGGCAGCGGCTTTGAGAAAGCCGAAGACCTCGAAGGCAAAATCGTCGCCACCGAACTCGTAGAAGTCAGCAAGCGCTACTTCGCCGCCAAAGGTGTCAACGTCAAGGTTGAATTCAGTTGGGGCGCCACTGAAGTCAAGCCGCCCACACTCGCCGACGCCATCGTTGAAGTAACTGAGACCGGTAGCTCGCTCAAGGCCAACCATCTAAAAATCATTGACACGGTGCTCGAAAGCGAAACGCATCTCATCGCCGGCAAGGCCACGCTGGCCGATGCGTGGAAACGCGAAAAGCTCGACCAGATCGCGCTCATGCTGCGCGGCGCCATCGACGCGCAATCGCAGGTTGGCCTCATGCTGAACGTGCAGCGCGACAATCTCGAAGCCGTCCTCGCCGTGCTGCCCGCATTGAATTCGCCAACCATTTCTCAGCTCAGCAACTCCGATTGGGTCGCCGTCAACACCATCGTGGACGAGCGCGTGGCTCGCGATGTGATCCCCAGGCTAAAAGCCGCCAAGGCCACAGGCATAGTCGAATACCCGCTCAACAAAGTGGTGCTCTGAGAAGAGGCTCTGAATGGAAATGACTGCGAATTCGAAAGAATCAAGAAAAGAGTCGGTTCGGAAATTCAAGGAGCAGAAGACGCTCCTCGGCGCGTACGCTGTCCGTTGCTCGGCAACAGGCCGCGTATGGGTAGGCGTATCCCGCAACCTGGGTGCGACCAGGAACGGATGCTGGTTCATGTTGCGCAGCGGCCTCCATCAATCGAAAACCCTGCAGGCGGAGTGGAATGCTCACGGAGAATCGGCCTTCGAATACGAGATTCTGGACGGCACTGAAGAGGACGTAGATCCACTTTTGATCGAGCGCACGCTCAAAGAGAAGAAAGCCGCCTGGGTCGCGCAGCTTGGTGCACAGCCTCTGCCATAACCACACTTCGATGATTGCGCAATCATCGAAATGTCCTGCATCAATCGCCGGGCAAGAGCCGAAAAAGGGGAACACCGAATTGAAGATCGTCCGCACCATGGGCAAATCGGCATCACGCACGGAAGCAACGTTGGCCGCATTTGAGAATCACGGCGGCGCGGCGCTCGACTCCGTGCTCCCCGCCGTCAAGCGCATCGTCGCCGACGTGCGCAAGCAAGGCGATCGCGCGCTTTTCCGCTACGCCGCCCAATTCGACGGTCTGAAAGACGAGACAAATCTCCGCGTCACGCCTGAAGAAATGCGCACCTCATGGGAATCGATAACCCCCACCCTGCGCCAGGCCCTCACCACCGCCGCCGAACAAATCCGTGCCTTCGCCGTCAATCAACTCCCCGAGTCGTGGAATAGTGAGCCAATCCCTGGCCTTACCACAGGCCAGCTTGTCCGGCCGATCTCCTCTGTTGGTTGCTATGTCCCGAGCGGCCGTCACCCGCTCCCATCCACCTTGCTCATGACCGCCATCCCCGCGCAGGTCGCGGGCGTCGAGCGCATCGTCGTGGTGTCGGCAAAGCCCGCACCGGAAACTCTCGCAGCCGCGCATCTCCTCGGCATCACGGAGTTCTATCGTCTCGGTGGCGCGCACGCCATCGCTGCCCTGGCCTACGGAACAGCCAGTGTTTCGCGCGTGGCCAAGATCGTCGGCCCAGGTAATCTCTATGTCACCGCCGCCAAGCGTCTGGTCGCATTCGACTGCGCAATTGACATGCTCGCCGGCCCCACGGAAATCGTCGTAACCAGCGAACGCGGAAACGCGACCGACATTGCCTCCGACCTTGTCGCGCAAGCCGAACACGATCCTGAAGCACTCGCCATCTTCATCACTACTCGCGCCGATCTCGCCAAAGCAGTCATAGCGGAAGCAAAACGGCGCAGCCGCAACAACCCCGTCGCGCGCGAGGCGCTTGATCGCAACGGCCTCGTGATCCTCGCGTCCACCATTGACGAGGCGCATCAAATCACCAATCGCCTCGCCCCCGAACATCTCACCGTCGACGCGCCCTCCGATCTCAACTGGGTACACAATGCAGGCTCGGTTTTCATCGGCTGCTGGTCCGCGCAGCCCATGGGCGATTACATCTCCGGACCCAACCACACCCTGCCCACCGGCGGCATGGCCCGTGTGCGCGGCGGCCTGAGTGTGAATGATTTCGTCAAGCTCATCACCGTGCAGCAATACTCGGCGCAGGCCATGCGCACCCTCGGACCCCAAGCCGCGATGATCGCCGAAGCCGAAGGCCTGACCGCCCACGCAGAAGCCATCCGCACCCGTTTAACCCGCACTCGCTTAATCAGGAGACCCCGTGTCTGATTCCGTCGCCACACACCAACCAAAACCGCGCGCCCGCGTGCAAGCCATGAAGGAGTATCACCCTCCGCTCGGCAGCCGCGACGCGCTCCGCCTCGACTTCAACGAGAACACGTTCGCCTGCTCGCCCAAAGTCCGCGAAGCTCTCGCGCAAATCTCCTCCAGCCAGCTCACGCGCTATCCCGAACGCGCGCCCGTAGAAGCCATCGTTGCCGCGCACCTCAACGTGCGCCCCGAGCAACTCACGCTCACCAACGGCGTAGACGAAGCTATTCACGTGCTCTTCGAAACTTTTCTCGAAGCCGGCGATGAGCTCCTGCTCCCCGTCCCCACCTACACCATGTATGAGGTCTACGCCTCGGCAACCGACGCCGCTGTTGTTCCCATACTCGCCGCCGACGACTTGCAGTTTCCCTTCGAACGTCTGCTCGCCGCCATCACGCCGCGCACCAAGATCATCGCCATCGCCAATCCCAACAGCCCTTCCGGCACTATTGCCACGCGTGCGCAGTTACTCGAACTTGCAAATCGCGCCCCTCATGCAATCCTTCTCGTTGACGAAGCCTACTTCCATTTCCACGGCGAAACGGTCATCGATCTCATCGGCGCTCTGCCCAATCTCATCGTTGCCCGCACCTTTTCCAAAGCCTACGGACTCGCCGGCCTGCGCCTCGGCGTTCTCGCCGGCCCGGTCGAATCGATGCGCTGGATTCGCCGCGTTCTCTCGCCCTATTCCGTCAACTCGCTCGCACTGGCTTGTCTTCCACCCGCCCTTGAAGACACAGCTTATTTAGATTGGTACGTCAGTGAAGTGCTCGCCGCGCGCACAGCTTTTGAAGCAGCGCTCGATCAAGCCGGCCTTCGCCGCTGGCCCAGCCGCGCAAATTTCATCCTCGTCGATATCGGCCCGCAGCATGCGGAGTTCGTGCGCTTCATGCGAAGCGTCGGCGTCCTCGTGCGCGATCGCTCCAGCGATCCCGGCTGCTTGGCCCGAGTCCGCATCACCATCGGTACGCGCGAGCAAATGCAACAAGCCATCGTCGCCCTCAATCAAACCGTCGCAGCACTTCACCTCGGAGCAAACGCGCAATGACCAAAACGAAAGCCGCAACCAAATCGAAGCCACGCACCTCCTTGGTCGAGCGCCACACCGCGGAGACCCGCATCGACATTCATCTCGCCATCGAAGGCCGCGGCCAATACAAAATCTCCACCGGCATCCGCTTCTTCGATCACATGCTTGAGCTCTTCACCCGCCACGGCGCATTCAATCTCGAACTCAAGTGCGATGGCGACCTCGACGTCGACCAGCATCACACTGTTGAAGACGTGGGCATCGCGCTCGGTGAAGCTTTCGACCGCGCACTCGGCGACAAGCGCGGAATCCTGCGCGCCGGCTACTTCCTCATGCCCATGGACGAAACCCTCGCCATCGCCGCCGTCGATCTCAGCGGTCGCGCCGCCTTTGCCGTTGACACCAAGGTTCGCACTCGTCTAGTCGGTGATCTGCAAACTGAGCTCGTCACTGATTTCTTCGAAGGCTTCGCTCGCGGCGCGCGCGCCAACGTCCACGTCAAGACCATGTACGGTCGCTCCAATCATCATAAGATCGAGGCCATCTTCAAAGCCTTTGCCCGCGCCCTCCGCGTAGCCTGCTCCAAAGACAAGCAACTCGGCGACATGCTCCCCTCGACCAAAGGATTGCTGTAATGCGCGTAACCGTCATCGACTACAAAGCGGGCAATCTAACTTCGGTGCTCAAGGCCCTTCACCACCTCGGCGCAGAGTCCGTCGTGACCGATGCCGATACCGCCCCCGTCGAATCCGCCGAGCGCATCGTGCTTCCCGGCGTAGGCCACTTCGCTGCCACAAACTATCTTGACTTCACTGGTCTCACACCCGCCATTCGCGGCGCCATCGCGCGCGGCGTTCCATTCTTAGGCATCTGCGTCGGCATGCAATGGCTCTACGCCGGCTCCAGCGAAGCCCCCAAGCAGCCTGGCCTTGCGCACTTTCCGGAACAATGCGCGCGCTTCCTCGAGGGAACCGAAAAGGTCCCGCACGTAGGTTGGAACTCACTCGAAGTGCGCGCCGGTTCCCGCCTTCTAGCCGGCGTAGAACCTGGCGAATTTGTCTACTTCACTCATTCCTACAAAGCACCAGTTAGCGCGGATACAGCCGCCATCACGCACTACATCGAGCCCTTCGCGTCAGCCGTCGAGCGCGGCAATGTAATGGGCGTCCAGTTCCATCCAGAAAAATCCGGCGCAACCGGCCTCAAGATTCTCCGCAATTTCCTGGGAGCAAGCCAATGAAACTGACCTACACGCTAACAATCAATGACTACAAAGCAGCCCAGCGGCTTCATCTCCGACAGAGACTGGGAAGGCGATTAGCCTTCACTTTCTGGTATGTTGCTGTTCCGATTTTGGCTGCTGCGGGCGCCTTGGCGTTTGCCCTTTTAGATGTCAGTAAACTCACACACTTTGCCGCCATCTATTTTGGGATCGAAGCTGCACTTGTGTGGCTTTCAATTTACTTACCACTCATGCGCTTCTATACGATGCGAAAGTGCTTCAAACAAATGTTCCCGCCCTCACGTACCGATCGGACGAGTTCCATCGACATAGATGATGAACGTGCAGTTTCCACCATCCCGGGAGTCAGTGAAGGGAAGTTCTTCTGGAGCGCAATCATCGATTTCGCGCAGGATGACAAGGTTACGCTGCTTTATATTCGCAAGAAGGCATTCCTCTTCTTCCCGACATCGGCCCTTTCTACGGATGAACGCGCCGAACTCAACGCCCTGGTCGCCTGCAACGTGAAGAGAGAATCATGATCACCAAGCGCATCATCGCATGTCTCGACGTTCACGCCGGCCGCGTCGTCAAAGGCGTTCAGTTCGTCGACATCGTTGACGCCGGCGATCCGGCCACCCAAGCCGCGCGCCACGCCCGCGAAGGCGCCGACGAAATTGTGCTACTCGACATCACCGCGACTCACGAAGGCCGCGCCACGCTCCTCGATACGGTTCGCCGCACCGCCCGTGAGCTCTTCGTCCCATTCTGCGTAGGCGGCGGCATTCGCTCCGCCGACGATGCGGCGCAGGTCTTCGAAGCCGGTGCCGATAAAGTCAGCGTCAACTCCGCCGCTCTCGCCGATCCAACGTTGATCGATGCCATCGGCCGCAGCTTCGGCGCGCAGGCCGTAGTAGTCGCCATCGATGCCCGCCGCGATCCCAACGCCGCCGATCCCGTCCGCGACGCGCAAGTCTACGTTCAAGGCGGCCGTCGTCCCTTCGGTCGAACAGTCGTGGAGTGGGCGCGCGAAGCCGAATCCCGAGGCGCCGGCGAAATCCTGCTCACGTCAATGGACTCGGACGGAACCCGTGCAGGCTTCGATTGCGAGCTCACCGCCGCAGTCAGTGAAGCAGTCGGCATTCCCGTCATCGCCTCTGGAGGCGCGGGAGCCGTAGCACACTTTACTGAAGTCTTCGCACGCGGAAAAGCCGACGCTGCGCTGGCCGCAAGCATGTTTCACTTCGGCGTATCGAGCGCGCGATCGCTCAAAGAAGAGCTCGCCCGCGCCGGTGTTTCCGTGAGGCTTCCATGCTGATTCCATCCATCGATTTGTTAGGAGGCCGCATCGTCCAGTTGGTGCAAGGCGAAAGACTCCGCCTCGCTTTCGATGACTTCGAATACTGGATCGAAAAGTTCTCTCAATTTCCGCTAGTCCAGTTGATCGATCTCGACGCCGCCATGCGCCAGGGCGACAACTCCGCTCTCGTGGCGCAGATCGCCAAGCGGCTTCCGGTCCAGGCCGGTGGTGGCATCCACTCCATTGACCGCGCCCGCCAGGTTCTCGACGCCGGCGCAAAGCGCGTCATCATTGGCTCCGCGCTCTTCTCAGAAACTGGCACAGTCAACACCGAATTCGCCGCCAATCTCGCCGCAGCCATTGGCGCCGATCGCGTCGTCGCTGGCATCGACACCAAAAACGGCCGCATCGCCGTCAAAGGCTGGAAGGCGCAAGTCGCCCTCACCCCCGACCAGGCCATCCCCCAACTCGAGCCCCACGCCGCTGCGTTTCTCTACACGCACGTCGACGGCGAAGGGCTCATGCAGGGCTTTCCCATCGAGACAGCCGCTCGCCTGCGCAAGCTCACCCAGCGCCAGCTTATCGTGGCCGGTGGCATTTGCAGCCGGAAGGAAGTGGATGCGCTCGACGCGCTCGGCGCCGACGCAGTGGTCGGCATGGCGGTCTACACCGAGTTGCTCGCAGTCTGACGCGCGCTCCACAAGCCTCAATCGGGTATGCTGGATGCAGAAGCTTCCCCAATGGAATACGAGAGGAAACTGAGATTATGACGACAAAACTGAGCGGGATCAGGCTTGCAAGGCGGCTCGACGAAGTTGGATTTTCCGACATCGTTCAAATTCGCAATAAAGTGATGGCACTGCGCGCCGAAGACCTCCAGGTGCATTCCTTTCACGGCGGGGAGCCTTTTTTTGAAACGCCCGAGGCCGTAAAGTACGCGGCCGTCAAGGCACTGGTTGAGAACGAAACGCATTACGCGCCTTCTTCCGGCGTACTGCCGCTGCGCAAAGGCTTGGTCGCGAAGCTTGCTGCCAAGAACGGCATCGATGTTACGACCGATGAAGTGATCGCCACCGTTGGCGGTTCGCAGGCTTTGTATGCGGCCTTTCAGAGCGTGCTCGATCCCGGCGACGACGCGCTTATTTTCTCGCCTTATTGGACCCCCATCGCTGACCTCGTCACCGGTGCGCAAGCCCGGCCGTTGTCGGTGCCCACCATCACCGCTCGACGCAACGGCATTCGCAAAACGCTGGAGCAGTTCTCCACACCGCAAACGCGCGCCATCTACTACAACACGCCGCAAAATCCCAGCGGCCTCGTCTTTACGCGCGCCGAGGCCGAGGAAGTAGCAGCCTTCGCCATCGAACGCGATCTGGTCGTGATCGCCGACGAGGCTTACGAAGACCTGGTTTATGACGGAGCGCATTTCTCCATCGCATCTTTACCCGGCATGGCCGAGCGCACCATTACCGCATTCACATTTTCGAAAACCTACGCAATGACCGGTTGGCGCGCGGGATATGCGGTGGCCAAAGAGCCCTTCATGACCGCGTTGCGTAAGATCGTTCTCTACTCCACCAATGGGGTCGCCACGCCTGTGCAGTACGCCATGATTCAGGCGCTGACCACGCCGGAATCCGAGATCGCGCGTATTCGTGAAGAGTATCGCGAGCGCCGCGACCTGCTGGTGGCCGGTCTTAATGAAGTGGGCCTGGAATGCGCGCCGCCCGCGGGCGCGTTCTATGCATTCCCCAATGTAGAAAAGATCCACAAGAACAGCCGCACGGCCGCGCAGATTCTGCTTGAAAAAGCGCATATCGCCACTATTCCTGGTTCTGTTTTTGGTGCGCAGGGCGAAGGTCATCTGCGATTCGGTTACGCCGTTACGCTCGGTGAAATTGAGGCATGCATTGAGGCGCTGCGCAGGTTTTTCGCGTAGGACAATCTCATCGCGACTCGAGGGTGGAGGACGACTTTTTCCTACTCCTCTGCCTCGCCGACAGCGCGGCTCGTTTCAATCCGTGAAGCCCTGAGCAGCCGCGCGAGTTGCTTCAGATGCAGTTGTACGGCATATGCGCGCAGGATTTCAGCTTGTGAAAACTCAATCCCGGTAGGCCTTACCGCAGTCATGCGTAACTCGAGTTGCGCAATGTCCTCTTCAAGGCTCATGCGCGGCTCGACGTTGAATCGCCATTCATGAATGCGTCCAGCCACGTGCTGGAAACCTGTGTGGATGTCTGCGGTAAGTTGTCCCAGCGCAGGTTCCAGTTGCTGCGCATATCCATACTCGCTGGCCTCCTTCACTGAGAATTCAAGTGCCACCAGCGCGTCAAATAACGACCGGCCAAACTGCGAGAGCGTTGCCAATCCCTCGCGCCATCCCGGACCACCCGATGGCTCATTGCGCGCTGCTTCAAGCAAATGATTGTTCCCGCGCAGCATGGCCAGCGAATCGTCACGAAGCGTAGCCAGGTTCTCTGCGGGTGCGCCGCGAAAGCCCTGCATGATGGCCTCGAAGAAGGCTCCCAGCACCAGGAACTCCTGTGCCAATCCATCGCGCAGCCGCAAGCGCGCGCGATCGGGCAGAACCAGCGTCGTCACCGCAAGCGCGACCACGATGCCCAGGATTACATCGCTGACACGGTCCAGCGCCAGGCCCCAGCGTGAACCGGTTTGCTGCACCAGCATGACGATCGTAATTGTGACTCCGGCCAGCCGCGAGCTATTGCGCAGGCCCAGCAGGCCGCACAGAATCATCGCGGCCAGCACGGCCAGAATGTAGTTCCACGGCAGCGCGCCAAAGAGTGAAAACGAGAAGCCGAAAACTCCCCCGATCAATGTTCCAATCAGGCGATCGCGCGATGCTGTGACCGTCGCGCCCATATTCGATTGCAACACGATGATCGCGCTGATCGCACCCCAATAGCCGTCATGCAATCCAAAGCGCTTCGCAAGCCACCAGCACAGCCCCGCGGCCAGTGCCGTCTTCGCCGCATAAACCAGGAGCCTTTGCCGCTCCCATGAAAAGAAGGCCGGCCGCTCCGCATGTTCCACTCGCTGCTTCAGATCAAGCAGTTGCTGGGACCACGTCTTGTCTGCCTTCAGGCGCATGGATGCAATTCAGGCTCGGAGATTCTCATTTATGATGAGCGGGCGCGGTCTACTACTGCGGTGACCGGCCGCACGACAGGACGAATCAAGATTATCAGTTGTCCGTGAGACGGGGCACTGAAGGTATCGGCCTCTTCCGATTAGCATAGAAAAGGATCGCCCGTACACTCCGGGCAGGTGGAGCCGATGCTAAAAGTTGGATACCCAGCCATTTATTCCGCTGATTTGTTGAAGGATTTCCCCCGGGAAGTCGAACTTATTTCATTGCCTGATGTGCCGGAGCACGATATTGAAATCGATGTCTGGATTCCGAACCCCTACTCTGTAAGAGCTGTAAAGACCTGGCCACACCTGCGCGGCGTCAAGCTTGTGCTCTCGATGATGGCCGGCACAGAGTGGATTCCCCCCGTCGTCGGCCCGCATGTCACCATCTGCAATGCCCAGGGTGCGCATAGTATCTCCACAGCCGAGTGGACAGTCGGCGCAATTCTCGCCATGCTCAAGAATTTCCCGTTTTTTCTCGACGTGCAGCGATCCGGAATATGGAAGCGCCGTTTCGATGCCAGTGCGCGCTACGTGGCCATCACAGGCGACACGCGCCCGCTCTATCCGCCTGTCATGCTTGAAGAACTCACCGGCAAGACAGTTCTCATGGTTGGTTACGGAGCCATCGGCAAGGAGATCGAGCGCATGCTTGCGCCGTTTCATGTCGAGATGATTCGCGTGGCCCGCACCGCGCGTTCCAAGCCTGAAGTGCACGCAGTCAGCGAACTCGACAGTCTGTTGCCGCGCGCCCAAATCGTCATACTCATATTGCCTGATACGGCTGAGTCGCATGGTCTGATCGGCCTGCGCCAATTTGAGCTCATGCAGCAGGGTGCACTGCTCGTCAACGCCGCGCGCGGACCAATCGTGCAAACAGACGCGCTTGTTGTGGCGCTGCAATCAGGTCGCATTCGCGCCGCGGTTGATGTAACAAACCCCGAGCCGCTGCCCGACGGCCATCCTCTGTGGAACTGCCCCAACTTGCTGCTCACGCCTCACGTGGCCGGTTCGAGCCCGCAGTTCGCGCCCCGCGCCCTTCATGTCGCCGCTGAGGAACTGCGCCGCTACATCGCAGGTGAACCGCTGCACAACGTCGTTCAAACCGCCATCTAATTCACAGCGGCGCGCGTCCCTGGATTTTCCATTAACACTTGGGACGCCGCTCGCCGCCAATCTCTCAGACCAAGCACTGCCAACGCCACCAACCCAACGGAAAGCACCGCTGTCAGCCACAAATCCTTGTATGCGTACTCGCCGATGTACACCCCGTCAATCGCAATCCACAACCACCAGTTGGCGGTATGCTTGCGAGCCTGCCACCAACTCGCTACCAGGCTATAGCTTGTAAGCGCAGCATCCAGATGGGGCAGCGCAGCACCCAGGCGCACCATCAGCCAACCCAGCAGAATCGCTCCGATCGCGCCCACAATCAAGCCGGCGACCCATCCCCGCACACTCAACGGAACTACGCGAACCTCGCCCTCCGCGCGTACGCCGCGCCACCAGTGCCACCATCCGTACAATGTGAAAGCGATAAAGAATACCTGCAGCAGTGCGTCGGAATAGAGCCGTGCCTGATAGAAAACAACAAGGTAAAAAATGTCTGCGGCCAACACCACGGGCCAGCAAATGAGCATGCGCTGAGTCGTAAGCCAGATGCCCACCCATGTGGTTACAAAGCCGGCCAGCTCCACCCAATGTGCGGCCACGTAGTTCAGAATCACAGTCCAAATCATGATCGCAGAACTCCCTCATCGCGATGAGCCCTGGCGTCAGCCCAATGACGGATCGCGTCCAGCAGTCCGGTGCCGTCCGCGCTGCGAAACCACCGCGCATGCCCCACCAACCAGCCCTCGCAGGCCATCCCTGCCTTGTCTTCAGAGTGCAGCACACTCAGGAAATAATCGGTCTCAGAAAGCGCAAACTCTGCATGCCCCAGCGCCGTCATTGGCGCCAATGCCGCAGCCTCTTCATCGCTGAGCGGTCGCACCGAATCATATCCATCAAGCAATGCGGTTAGATGATCCAGATGCACCGGCACCGAACCCTGATCTCCGATCTCTGATCCCGGAACAAGAGTCAACCATTCGACGATGTTGCGCTCAATAGCCTGCGCAAGATCGTGCACCGCGTTAGTGCGGTCAGCCAGGCCAAAATCAATGATGGACGTCGCTTTTGCATCTTCGCTGTCGTCGCTCCAGAACAGGTTGGAAGCGTGCAAATCGTTATGCGTCCACAGCGGATCGAGCGCCGACAACAGCGGCTGCAACTCCGCATGAAACGGCGCAAGCAACCCAAGCGCCTCGCTGCTGCAATTGCGCGTTCGGAGATAGTCCAACAGTGCCGGCATCAGTTCCACATAACGATCCATCTCAGCGCTCGCATCATTCGCAGCAAAAACCGTGAAGCTTGCTACCAATTGCTGCGTCTTGCGTCGCGGCGCTTCATATCCAACGGAAGCACGATGCAGCCATGCCAGCGCCTGTCCAGCCGAATAAGCATGTTCTACGCTTCGAAATGGGGTCCACGACAGCGCGTCTCGATAGGCATCCACACCCGCCGGTATCTCGTGCACTTCGTACGTCCACTCGCCCGCCTCAATCGCTGTTTCGTCAGAGTCATTTGCAAACAAGCGCGGCACTGCCGCCCCATGCGCTAAAAGGTGCGCCAGAAATCTGTGCTCCTCCAGCAATCCATTTCGATCGCGAACCGATCGATGATGCCGCTTGATAAAAACGCGTCCGCCACTCGTACTCACCATGCTGGCTGCGGAAAACGGTCTTGGGCTCACTGTCTGAATCTCAATCGGCTCGCCGCAAGCAGGGAACTGTCGCAACAACGCGCGCACTTCATCCAGCGCAAGCGGAGCCCAGTCGGGTTTCACCAGTTTGCCGTCGAGTCCGTGCGCTTTCATCGTTGTTGTGCTCATCTGAAATGCAACCTTCTTCTAAGTTCAAAAGGTGTAATGCGCCGACAACCGCACCGTCGTCGGCGCGCCCAGCCAGACAAACGTGTCTCCATAACTTGCGCCTGTGTCACTCCAGTAGCGCTTATCGGCAATGTTATTGGCGTAGACCCGGAAGGTCACCCGTCCATCTTCACCGCCAGGCGTGTAGCGTGCTCCCATGTTAAATAGGTTATAACTCTGCACGCTCACCAAATCATCGCGCGTCGCTTCCTTGCGTCCCGTATAACTCCATCCAGGCATCAAGTGCAGGCCGCGCAGGCGTGGAACTGTCAGGTCCGCAAACAGAGTCGTGTGCAGATGCGGCACATTGATGACCTGCTTATTATCGAAGGACGGCGTGCCTGTGTTGTCGGAGATCGCGTTCATCGCTGCCGCTGAAGCCGTCAGTCGCAGCCAGCTTGCAGCCTTACCCTCCGCATTCACTTCAACGCCTTCGTGCGTTTCGCGGCCCTGCGAAACAAAGTTGAAGCCACCTGCTCCATCGCTTTCCGGATAGAAGAATGGCGCCCTCATGCGGAAGAACGCCGCAGTGAGCAGGATGTGCCGATCTGGCTCGTATTTTGCGCCGATCTCGGCTTGGCGGGTGTGAAATGGATTCAGAAACTGATTTGCGTTGTCGACCCACCAAGGAGCCTGCGGACCGAGCGAGAGCAGCACACCATAGTTGCCATAGAGCGTAAGGTTTTCGACGGGGTTGAAGGTAACTGCGTACTGCGGCAGCCACAGCAGCTTGTCCGTGTCAGTGGGCGTGCAATTCTGTGGAGCGGTTGCGCACAGCGAATAGTTATTGTCATGCAACGAATCGAAGCGTCCACCAGCAAGCAATTGAATGCGGCCCGGTAAATGAACGCGGTCCTGAAAGATACCGGCAGACTGATGGCTGTCTTCCCAAAGTCTGCGCGGGCCCGCAGATTGAAGCGGGTCCTCGGCGGAAGCAAGATCGACTGGCACGATAGGCTGGTAGATGTTCTCAGCGCCGACATAGTAGTACACCGCGCCGTCTCTCCCAGTGCCATCGGGGGCGGTCGGGTTTGTGACTGTAAAGTAGCCCGGCTGTTGCACGCTGCGTAAAAAAAACTCCCCTCCAGCCGCCAAATCCTGCGAGATAGCTCCCGTCTTGATGTGGCCAGTCACCATCGCCTCTCCCACTCCGTCAATGCGCAACTCGCTGGGATCGCGGTAGTCATAGATGCCATAGCTTCCGTCCGGGCAAAAGAAGTACGCGGGTGCATCCGGTGCGCCGGGGCATGCAACATTGCCGTTCGCGTCGTATGGAGTCCCATACGCGTAAATCACATTGTCCTGGATGAGTGAATGGCTCAAACTCGCCGCGACAAAGGCCAGCCAGTTGTGAGGTAGAGTGTAGTCCAGTCGCGCGCCGGTATTGAACGTGTCATACGTATCTGGCGGGCCCCACGGCTGATCGCCAAGCATCGTCGATGGATAAATCTTGTTGATGTCCGGCAGCGTTGTCCCGCCCAGCAACTGATAACCGCTCCCGTCTCGCTCCGTCTTGTGCTGGTATTCGAAGTCGCCCTTCAGAATCGCCTTCGGACTCAGCTTCCAATCGGCCGCGCCCGCGCCCACTGCGCGCCAGCCGTTGGTGTCGTTCATATAGCTCGCGATTCTCTCGCCGGCAAGGTTCACGCGCGCACCTACTTGCTTTTGGCTCCCGAAAAGCCGGCCCAGATCCACTGCACCGTAAGCGCTGCCGCGATGATCTGTCGCCAGATCCATCGCATGCACTGTTGCGGGTCGCTTGGTCGCGTAGTCGATCAGCCCGCCCGCATTGGCCACGCCGCTCTCCACGCCCGCGATCCCCTTGAGAATCTCCACGCGTTCCTTGTTTTCGAGCGGAACATCCTGTTCGCCTGCGATGGTCATGCCGTTGACTTCGAGCCCCGTGGCCAAATCGATCGGGAAACCTCGAATCTCGTAGACGCCGTAGTAGCCCACAGGAACGTAATCGTCACCCACTGACGCGTCGTTCGCCACCACATCTGAAAGAAGGCGCGAAACCTGGTCGTTGAGCAAATCGCGCGTCACCACCGTTGCCGACAACGGCGTCTCGGTCAGCGTTGCGCCATCCAGCGTCCCCACCGTTACGGCCTGAGGAAGATAATCGTCCTTGGTCTCGCCATGCACCACCACCGTCGTCGTCACTGGTGCGATCTGCTGCGTCGCAGGTTTCGCGGTGTCGGTCTTGGTTGAGTCTTGTGTCTGTGTCGTGCTTGCTGGCTGCGGAGTTGAACTCTGCGCAACGGCACAAACCGGAACCGCCAGCCCGCAGGCCGCCATCAGCACCGTCCCCAGCAAGCAGCTTCCCGCGCCTGACATGCGAGCTTGTCCCACGCCAGTAAACCTGCGCGCAAAGCATGCGGCGTCGCCCGCACGAGGTTGATTCAGAGTGTTCGCGGTGACAGCGATTACGGCGTCGAGCATGGTCTCCCCTTGTTTCCAAAAGAATGAAACAGGAGAACTCACGCTGCGATTCGAGGAAGGGGGCCGTTCGGCTTCGAAAGCTTCCCACGCCGGCATTATCCGGATCGGGTTCTAGGGTATTATCTCAGCCCCACTACGTGGAGCACCCCTGTTTCAATAATCCGATTGAAACACTCACAGCCTGAATTTGCAAATGAGCAACTCGGGCTGGCGAGCCTTGATCCAGACGCCTCCGTCAAGAAGAGATGGCGGAAACGGCGCGGCCAAAGCCGTGCAGTGGAGTGTTTCGAGAGGCAGCCGTGCCGGCCGAACTCCGCTGAGTCGTGGCGTTCCCGTCCTCCCCGCCCTGACCGACTTTGAATGCCCCTACCAGGCTGGTAAGCTCGTTGGCCAGCAATTCCAACTGCTGGCAGGCTTCGACCGACTGCTCTGAACTGGATGCTGTCTGCTCGATGATTGTGGCGATTTCCCCGACATTGGCGCTCACCGATTGCGTGGAATGGGACTGCTCAGTCGCCGCAGCGGCAATCTGCGTCACCATCTTCTGCACCGATTCCGATCCGTGGATGATGCTGGTCAGCGCCTCGCCCGCCGAGCGTGCCGAGTTCACGCCGTCCTGCACATGATGCATACTGGCACGCATCGCCTCGACAGCCACCTTGGTGCCTTCCTGGATCGCATGCACCGTGACATCAATCTCCTTGGTGGCCGCGCTGGTTCGTTCGGCCAGGCGGCGAACCTCGCCGGCAACCACGGCAAATCCGCGCCCATGTTCGCCCGCTCGCGCCGCTTCAATCGATGCGTTGAGGGCCAGCAGATTGGTTTGTCCGGCGATCTCGTCAATGACGTTGATGATTCTGCCGATAGCGTCGCTCGACCTGCCCAACTCCTCGATCTTCGTGGATGTTTCCTCGTTCGCCTTCAAGAGGTTCCCAATTGTCAGCACCGTGGCCTGAACCGTTTCGCCGCCGGCCTGCGCGCTCTCCTCCGCCTTGCGCGCATCCATTGCGGCACTTTGCGTGGTTTGGCTGATCTCTTGGATTGCTGAGGACATTTCGTTCATGGTCGTGGTGATTCGGCCGGCCTTTTCCTGCTGTTGTGCGGCCTGTCCGGCGGTTTCACGCGCGGTTGCAGCTAATTCGGTGGCTGCCTGGCCCAGGGTGCTCGCGTGTTCGGCTACGCTGCGCACAATCTCTTCGATGCGGCCAATGAATACGTTGAACCACGTCCCAGCCTCATCAATCTCGTTCCGCCCATTCACCTCGACTCGCCGCGTCAAGTCGCCGTCGGCGATGTCCTGCATGCGCAGTGCAAGCGCACTCAGCGGCCGCACAATCTTATGTTGAATCACCCACCAGGCAATCGCGCAAACCAGCACAACGAAAACAAGCATCACCAGACCGGTAAGCTGCGAGCGCGCAGAATACGCATCGACCGCGTCCAATTGGTTCTGAAAGTTGGTGGCAATGGTCTTGTCAAAGGAGACCATGGTGTCGGAGAACGCTTTATTGTCCTTGCCCAGTGCTCCCACCTGCGCCATCAAGTCTTCGCTGGGTCCATCCTTTGCGCCCAAAATCGCAGTGTAGGTATCATGATCGCGCGACCGGATCAACGAGAACTGCGCCAGCAGATCGTCGGCCTGCTTGCCCAGTTCCGGTGCCGCGCCCAGCGAGGTCTTCACGTCTTCCAATGCCGCCGCCGCGGCCTCGGCATCCTTCTCCGCGCCATCCAGCGATTTGAAATCCTGAAGCACAACGGCATCCCCGTAATGCCTCTTCATCCGCTCGAAAGCCGCCTCCGCTTCCTGCATCTTGAGCGCCGCCGGAAACAGCGAGGACGAAATCTCCGACATCCGCCTGTGCGTGGCGGTGGATGAAAGCTGCACCATCGCCAGCAGCAGGAGATACCCGCCTGCCAGCACGGCAAGGATACTCAGGATTGTCGTCTTGATTTTCATCTGTCCAAACATGGCTCACCTGACTGCAATTACCTTTACGCCTTCATGTGGGGTTGCTTTGCTGATGTAGCCGATTGCTCCCGCTGTGTGCGCAACATACTCCACAACCGCTGCTTCCGATTCCAGCGACTTAGGCATGGATGCCTGACCGGAGAAGACCATGTTCCGCCAACCAGCGCGAAACGCCGTGTCGTTCTTCCCGATATACGCCTGGAGGAACTCATCATGGACGGCGCCGGCCTTGAGAAGGACTGGCGTCACGTTCCCACCGTCCTTAAGCGAGGTCGCCGCGCCTGTGAATACGTCACGAAGATCGCTCTTTGACACTTCGGAGGCTCTGACACTTGAGTGCGCGATCACGATCACCTGGGCCTTATCCTGGACGGCGAAAATCGACGCGGACGCAACAACCAGAAATACATACAATAGCTTTTTCATCGTAGTTTCTCCTTTCGTCCGCGCTAGAAGCTCACGCCGACCCTGAGTGCGGTCAGCCGGGAGGTTGGCAAGAGCACCGGATTGTTGACGCTCTCGAAGCTCAGTGACGTGCCCTCGATGAAGTGTTGCTCGGCCTTGAGATAGATGAATTCGTTGACGTCATAGCGGGCCGAGATGGTCCAATCTTTGGTATAGCGGTCCGGACCTAGCGGCTGGTCATGATCGAAGACTTGGCTACCGTAAACTCCGGCAGAGAGTTTGCTCGTTACTTTGTAACTCGTCATCCCATACCAAGCCCGTGGGTCGCTGCTCACAGAACTCGCGGGCTGTCCGGCAAGATTGAGAGTTCCCGGGCCTGCCTGCCTGTTCCACTCGTAGGCCACCATCACCCTATCTTTTTCGTACTTGGCGAAGTAGGACAGGTTGTTCCAGGGTGCGAACGACTCCGATCCGCCCGTGAGCACCACGCTGGCCTGATTGGCCCTGGTATCCGAGGCGCCGATCATGAAGCCCTTGAACGGAGTCAGCCAGTGCAGAGCGCCTCCGTAGATGACATAGGTCATAGGACTAAGCGGACCGTTGCCGGTGGCGATCAGGTCGGCGAAAGAACCGTCATCGGTTGGAATGACCGCCTCTCCGCCCCAACCCCGGTACTCCAGTTTGCCGATCTTCGGGTCGAACTTCAAAGTTCCATAGGCAACCCCGCCGTAGTGGGAAAGATCGGCATTACGGGTGGTAACGTCATAGATGATCTGCGGCAGCAGCGCCCATATGTAGGACGGATCGATGTCCTGTGTCTCGTTGAACAGACCCCAGGGAGTTTTGACCTTTCCGAAGCGCACTCCAAAGCGATCATTGACCTTATAATCTCCGGCGGCCCAGTCCAGAGTAATGGCATTGCCGGAATTGCCGAGCAGGTAATAGCGCGCCTGAACTCCGATTCGCAGCTTCGAGCTTGGTTGTGCGGTCAGGTTCACCACCGCTTCGGTCCATGCTGGGCTGCCATCGCTGGAATTTGTGTAAAAAATATTGTTGTGTGTGGTGTACAAGAAACCTTGTGCGGCGTAGCCGTGGATTTGAATGTTCAGATCGTCGAGGCTCTGCGCGCCTATCGGAACAGTTCCCAGAGCTAGCGCCATCGCGCCGACCAAAAGTCGATTCATCGTGCGTCTCCTTGCTGGATCGCCGAAGGAAACTCGCCGCGTCGCTTCCTGCGCCAAACCCGCACCGACAAGCCGCGGGAGTGCACTGGCCTTCACAGGGGCGTCACGTTTATCCGCCAGGAGGTTCTTCGGTTTGTGCCATCACCTGTCCTATCGGCGGGCAGATCGGCAACTTGAGTGCAAGAAATGCTGCAGGCTCCGCAGGCGCGCAGAGAAGTGCAGTTTCAATGGCAACGAAAACCCGCTCCCAAACCGATCACAATTGCTGCGCGTGAACGAGATTTAGCGGTGGATGCCGCAGGCAAAACCAGTCATCAATGCCCCGTCTTCGAACCGCTCAAAAAATCCTCAAAAAAGAAGCCCCCATGCCCTTCAGCAGGCCTTACATTTGTAAGGACAACAATTTATAGGCGAAGAAAAATCGTCACTGCCGTGAAATCTTCTTGAAAGGAAACCGCATGCGTCCTTTCTTTTCCCCTGCCTGTGTCCGCCGCCTGTTTGCGCGGTGGGCGCTTCTCGTCTGTTGTCTCCTCCTGCCGGCCGCGCCGTTGCAGGCGCAATCCACCTTCGGCTCCATCCTGGGCTCGGTGCGGGATGCGAGCGGCGCCGTCGTTGTGGGCGCGCAAGTAACGCTGGTCAACAGCGGCACATCCGCTTCACGAGTGCTCATCACCGACTCGACCGGCAGCTTCGGCTTCAAAAACATCGACGTGGGAACCTACACGCTTACCATCACAGCGCCAGGATTTGAAAGGGAGTCGCTTCCTGAAATCGATCTCACCGCGCGCGAAACACGCAGCATGGACGTGGTCCTCAAGCCGGGCGCGGAGAATCAGACCGTGATGGTCATCGACAATCCGCTCCCAGTCATTACCACCGACGTCTCCAATCTCGCCGAGACCAAGACCGGCGTCGAGCTGGTCGACCTGCCGGTGGCCATCTACTCCCGTTCCGCCGGTTCCACCAGCCCCATCTCCACTCTCACCACTGAAGCCGGCGTGCAAACCGACGACAGCGGCGAACTGGCCGTGGCCGGCACCACCGCCGCCTTGCTGTCGGTCACTGTCGACGGCATCTCGTCGGTTGGAGTGGAGTACTCCGGTCCCGTCAACGAAATGTTTCCGTCCTTCAATTCCATCGAGGAGATTCGCATCTCCGAGTCAAACAACGGCGCTGAATTCGGCGGCGTGGCCGACATTACCACCGTCTCTAAGGCCGGCACCAACAAGTTTCACGGCGGCCTCTTCGAAAATCACGAGAACACCGTTCTCAACTCCAACAACACCTTCGCGCTTTCCAAGCCGAAGATCATCATGAATGATTTTGGCGGCACTCTAGGCGGTCCGGTTGAGATTGGGCATCTGTTCAACGGCCAGGACAACACATTCTTCTTCATCAGCTTCGAAGGCCTGCGCCTGCCGCGCCAGACGCCCATCGTGCTCTCTGTTCCTTCCACGGACATGCGCAATGGCAACATCGGCTACTACCTCAACCAGACCTATTGCCAGCCCGATCCAACCACCCAATGCCCCAACGGGTACACCGTATATAACCCCGACGGTTCCGTGCTCACCAACTCCAACACAGGCCCAACGGTCGCGCCCAGCGCAATCACCACCAGCCTGCTCAACGTGCTGATGCCTATGCCGAATCTTGGCCCGGCAGGTTCATTCGCCAACAACTACCAGATCAATTTCCCATCACCCATCTCTTCCAACCAGGGCGACGTGCGTCTCGATCACACGTTGACCTCGCGCCAAACAGTCTTCGCCCGTTTTTCCTACAAGAACCGCCAGGTCACAACCGCGCCCTCCGCCGCCTGCACCTTCACCTACTGCGCCGAGGCCGGCAGTCCGCTGCAGGGCGGCTACAACACGCCTGAGATTGACGAGGGCATGACCTTCGCCCACAACTATGTCATCACTCCCAGGCTGCTCAACGAGTTTCGTGGCGGCTACAACGCACAGCACACCTCTGAAACGCAGAGCTACTCCACGGCCACCATCCTCAATCAAACCGGCATCACTGTCCCTCAGCCCGATCTTGACTGGTCTGAAGCGCCCCAGGTGCTCATCAACGGCTTCATGTCCACCGGTGCAGGCAACCCCGGCGTGCAGCGCGGCCAGATCATTCAAGCTCTCGACAATGTCACCTGGTCCCTAGGAAAACATTCCTTTAAATTTGGCGCGGACTTCAAGCGCCTCTCCGACCACGACGATAACGTCTTCGGCAACCTTCGCTCCGGCTGGTATGTCTTCAACGGCTCCTCGTCGATCGTGCAGGGAACCGCGGACCAGGTCAATTTCACCGGCGAGCCTTATTCGGGTTTTCTGCTCGGCGATCCCGACTACACCGAAGTCAGCTCCACCAACAACCCCACTATGGACGGCCTGGGCTATGCCTATGCCACCTTTGCACAGGACGACTGGAAGATCACGCCCAGCCTCACGTTGAACCTCGGCCTCCGCTACGAGCTTCATCCTCCGCTCGGGGAGCAGCACCACAACACGGCCACCTTCGATCCGGGATACACTGCGCCCACCGGCAGCGGCCAGGTGAGCGGCGCCGTCCTCGTCTCCAACGCACAGGCTGAGGCCGCCGCGTCGTCCGCGCTGCTCGACGCCATTGCGCCTACACCTCTGCTTACGGCATCGCAGGCCGGCGTTCCCGAGGCGCTTCGCTTCACCGACAAATCCGACTGGGGCCCGCGCATTGGCTTTGCGTGGCAGCCTTATCACAACGGAAAAACCGTTCTGCGCGGCGGCTGGGGACGCTTCATTGAAACCCCGCTCGGTTTCGCGCTGGTCTCCGGCTGGGCCGTTCATTCAAGCTACGTCGGCACTTACAACCAAGGCTATGAACCCGACGGCATCACGCCGCTGCTCACCTTCGCCAATCCCTTCAATACAGCCGCGGGAAGCTCCACCGGAACCGCCGGCTTTTACTACGCGTTCCCCATCCACTACCACGACCCCAGCGTGCAGCAGTGGAACCTGACTCTCGAGCAGGACTTCGGCCACTCCCTGGGCGCGCGCTTTTCTTACACGGCAAGCCATGGACAAAACCTCGAAGCCATGGTCGACCTCAACCAAGTGCAGCCAAACACTTACGGCTATTTCAATGCGCAGCCAGGTCCGGCTTCCACCGCTGCCTGCATCACCGATAGCGGAACCTCAGTCGCCGATAACCGCCCCTACCCCTGCTGGAGCGTCATCCAGAGCGTTACTAACGAGGCTGAGAGCAACTACGACGCCGCCTCCGTCGAAGTCTCGCGCCACAGCGGCAAGTTCATCACCTTCGACGCCAGCTACACCTTTACCCACGACCTTTCCAACGCCGGCGGCGCCACTCCCAACGCCTTCGCCGTTGCCGGCGGCAGCTTCCTAACCAACCGCTTCCATCCCGGACTCGATTACGGCAACGTCATCTACGACCGCCGTCACCGCATTCTCGTGACCTATCTCTACAACCTCCCGTTTGGTCACGGACAGCCCTGGCTCAATGACGGCTCGGTTCTCAACCAGTTCATTGGCGACTGGCAAATGGCCGGTGTCACCATCCTGCAGAGTGGCCCGTTCCTCACGCCCTATGAAGACTCCGTCGATCCCGCCAATACCAACATCCTCACCACCATCGGTCAGACGCGCCCCGATCAGTTGAGCAATGTCTCGCTCTATGCCCAGCGCCGCACTGTTTCCCAATGGCTCAACCCCAACGCGTTCCCCTATCTCAACCTCGAAAATGCAAATGGCGTTGGCATCGGCCGCTTTGGCAACGCACCCGTCGGCGGGGTCATCGGACCCGGCACTGCCAACTTCTCGCTCTCGCTGTTGAAGAATGTGTCGCTGTCTGAAAAGAGCAAATTCCAGTTTGGCCTTGAAGCCGCCAACGTCTTCAATCACCGCAACTACGAGCCACCCAACATGCAGGTCGACTCCGCCAGCTTCGGCTCCATCACAGCCCTTCAAACCGCCGAAGGCGCTGGCCCAAGAAGCCTCGAGTTAACCGGCCGCATCAACTTCTAACTCAGCACCCGCACCAAAACAAAAGGGCTATGAAAGCATCCAGCTTTCAAAGCCCTTTCAGTCTGCAATCCGTGTTTTTCTATTCCCTAGTCCCTCAGTTCCTTAGTCCCTGCTTCCCCGTCCCCTCCGTAATCGTCACAATCCGATCCACCGCCGGCACAGTGAAACTCTCCACCTTCCCGCTCGGCCAATGCACCTCGATCGCATCCACCGTTGTCGCCTGTCCCAATCCAAAGTGTGGCCGCGGATCATTACTCGAGAGATAACTCCCGCCGCTCAACACATCCTCGCGCTGCTTCATCCCGTTCGCGGTCACATACACCGTCGCGCCCACTGCATCCCGCGGACTTTTCGGTCCACCCACCAGCTTCAACTCCAGCCAGTGATTCTTGTCCGGCGAAACATTCCTCAGCAGCACCGGATGCCCGTCCATTACGTTGATCACCGCGTCCAGCTTGCCGTCGTTGAACAAATCGCCCACCGCCATGCCGCGCCCTGCAATCACATCCGCCAGCCCCGAACCCTCCACCGCCGGCACGTTCTCGAACCGCTTGCCCCCGACGTTGTGAAACAGCATCGGCCGCTGCGCCCAGCTCGTCCCCCAGTTATATTTGTCCGCTTCCGGATACACATGCCCATCTGACATCAGCAGATCCTTCCAGCCGTCGTTGTCGTAATCCAGAAACGCATCGCCCCAACTTAGAAAGGGAACTGTAACTTCGCCCAGCCCCACGTGATAACTGATGTCGGTGAAGTTAGCGTCGCCCTCGTTGTGGTACAGCGGCTTGTAGTCGTCAGAAAACGTCGTATTGAATATGTCCAGCTCCCCGTTGTTCTCGTAGTCGCCCACCGCAATGCCCATCGACGCGGTCTCGCGCCCCGCCTCATTCAGCGCAAAGCCCGACGCATAACTCACATCCTCAAATGTCCCGTCGCCCTTGTTCAGATACAAATAATTTGGCGTCGAATCGTTGCCCACCAGCAGGTCAGGTTTGCCATCGTTGTTAATGTCGACAAACAGTGCGCCCAACCCGTAGTAGCCAGCCTTATCCGCCACGCCCGCCTTCTCGCTCGCGTCGGTGAATGTCCCATCGCCATTGTTGTGGAACAAATGATCCGGCTCACCCTTCAATCCCCTCGGCCCGCACGCTACTTGCTCGCCTCTAAACGTACAGAACGCGTTGTTGCCCCCGGCTTCCTTGCTGTCCGGCAGGTTGTTCCAGTCCCAGTGAACGTAACCCGCAACAAACAGATCGAGCCGCCCGTCGCCATCGTAATCGCCCCACGTCGCGCCGCTCGACCAGTTCCCCAGTGTCACGCCCGCCTTCTCGGCCACATCGGTAAATGTGCCGTCATGATTGTTGTGATACAGCCGATTCTTGCCCACATTCGACACAAAAATATCCGGCCAGCCATCGTTGTCATAATCGGCAATGGCCACACCCGTACCCCACCGATCATTGGTCACGCCCGCCTGGGCCGCCACATCGGTAAACGTCCCATCGTGATTGTTGCGAAATAGGGCCGCATGCGGCGGCGTAGCCTTGCCGGTCATCGCGTCCATCGTCGACCCGTTTACCACGTAGATCGAAAGCCAGCCGCTGTGGTCATAGTCGATCAGCCCCACCCCCGAACCCTTGGTCTCGATGATGTAGCTCTTCGCCGGCGTGCCCATCTTGTGCGTCCAGTGCGTCAGTCCCGCCTTCTCACTGACGTCTTCAAAGATCACCGGCCCAGACTTCACAAATCCGCCCTCGGTAATCGGCCTGTGCTGTGCGTCCAGTTGCAGCGGATGGCCGCCGTTCGTGGCTCCAGTCTGCTCGCCGCTCGAGGCCGCCGCCTGCGCGCCCTCGCCGAGTTTGTCGGTCTGTTGTCCTGAGGGAAGAGTGCCGGGTCCTGTGGCTTGTGAGTACACAAGTGCGGGAATCCCCGCCGCCAGCAGTCCAAGGAGAGTGGTCGTGCGCAGTGCATGAAACATAGGCAGCCAGTATACGGGGAGACAGGCACAGGCGAGCATCGACCGAAAGGTGGAGGAAGCGCGTGAACTTCCCGCTACGCCTGGTTCCGATTCAACTCCGCAAACACCGGTGTAGCAACCACTCTCCCATGCTCCTCGGTTACTGCCTTCGCCAAATCCTCAATCACTGCCCCCGACAAAACATCCAGCATCGCCCGCTGTGCCTCAACCCACACCGTGTGCGCCGGGCACCACTTCGACCTCCCGCACGCTCGCACCGAAATCAGGCACACATTCAAATGAACCGGCCCATCGATCGCCTCAATCACCTCGCGCATCGACGCCCGTCTGCCCCTCGCCAAAATCGAAAACCCTCCCGACTGCCCACGCTGCGAAGTGATCAGATGCGCCCGCGACAGAGCCTGCAACACCTTCGACAGAAAGCTCTCCGGAGCCGCCGTTGCCCGAGCCAGCGCGGGCAACGGCGTGCGTTCATCGGCCGGCAGCGCAGCCAGGTGAATCATCACGCGAACCCCATAATCGGCGGCCCGCGTCAGTTGCATCGATGAGTTGGTCTTCTTCATGGCAAATTTTTAACGCAAAAAAGCAAAAGCTCGCCAGCAGAGTAGCCGATAAAGTCACCAGCATTTGTGCTTGCCATCACAGACCGCAAATCGCCGGGAACGATAGCTTTCTCTTTCAGATTGAATTTGGAGAGAAACAGTCCAAAATTCACCCGTTTCCATCGCTGCACACCGAGCTTTCCTGTGATTTCGAAAGGAACCATTAGAGCGCCATGCAACTTTATCCCGCAGTCGATCCAATTCCATTGCCGGCTCCGATCTGGCTCATCAAGCTGCTCCATATCGTCACCCTGGCACTGCACTTTGTCGCCGTGGAGATGCTGCTTGGCGGGTTGCTGATCGCCGTCCTGCTCAGCCTCTTCCGCGGCTCGCCGCAATCGCTGGTCACCGCGCGGGCACTGGCTCGGCGCCTCACCGTGGTCATGACCTACGTCATCAACCTCGGCGTTCCGCCGCTCCTGTTCGCCCAGGTGCTCTACGGCCGCGCGCTCTATACCTCAAGCGTCCTCATCGGCCTCTACTGGATCTCGATCATCGGCATCCTCACCCTCACCTACTGGCTGCTCTATCAGTTCACCGGGCGCCTTGAGGCAGGGAAGTCCGCGTGGCTGACTGGCCTCAGCGCGTGGCTGCTCGCCGGCTTCATCGCCCGCCTGCTGTCCACCAATATGACGCTGATGCTGCGCCCCGAAGTCTGGCGCGATATGTACGCAGCCTCCGGCGCCGGTGCCTATCTGCCCACAGGCGATCCCACCCTCACCCCGCGCTGGCTGCTCATGCTGGCCGGCGGCTTTTTCATCGGCGGACTCTGGCTGATCTACCTCGCCGGCCGCAGTACTTTCACCTTGGATGAAAAGCGCTTCGTTTCTGGCATCGGCGGGAAAATCGCCGCTGTATTCGGCATTGCGTATCTCGCGGCCGGCATCTGGGCCGTCAGCGTGCAGCCCGACGCAGTAAAAATCGGCCTCACTACCCATCCGCTCTACAAGTTCTTCGGACTCGCCGGCTACGGCTGGCTGGCTCTGGTCACAATCGCCATCCTGCTCGCGGCCTACGCTGGATTCGCCAAGGTTTCCGCTGCCCTGTCCGGAATACTCGCGTGGACCGCGGTCCTGGTGGCCGTGCTCACTGAAATCATGTTCACCGTTTTTCGCGACGCCGTGCGCGACCTCACCCTGCTCAGCAAAGGCTACGACGTTTGGGATCGCGCCGTCGCCACCAACTGGTGGGTCGTCGGCCTGTTCCTGATTCTCTTCGTTGCTGGACTTGGCGTCGTCGGTTGGCTCGTGTCCGTCGTGGCGCGCGCAAAGAAAGTTATGGAGGCCGCTTCAATATGAGCGATCAAGCTATCCTGGGCAAAAACATTGGCCTACCCGATGCACCGAGCCTCACGCCGGTCGGCGTTGACGAGCACCTGGAGCCCGGTGAACAAACCACGCGCCGCTTCTTCCTCGCCGCGGCCGGCGCAGCCGGCTTGCTCTACACCGCTGCCCTCGCCTATCCCATCTATCGCTACCTTGCGTCACCTGAAGAGATGGCCCTCTCTGCCACAGCCGTCACCGAGGTCACGCTCAAGGACGCGCAGAAGCTCCCGCTCGGCTCGGTGCTGATGTTCAAGTTCGGCACCTCGCCCTCCATGCTCATTCACCACGCCGACGGGCGGTGGGTTTCGCTTACCGCCGTCTGCACTCATCTCGGCTGCACGGTCCAATACGAACCCCAGGCCGATCGCATTCACTGCGCCTGCCATGGCGGCGTCTACAACGCCTACACCGGCGCCAACGTCAGCGGCCCTCCACCCAAGCCGCTCAAACTCTTCAAAGTAGCCGTCAGCGAAGCCGGCGTACAAGTCTCCCGCGCCTGACAAGATTCACTTTTCCACTCGTTCACTTCTTCACTGTCTTCGAGGATTCAAGGCATGACCACAAAATCCGCTTCCATCTACGACTGGGTCGACGAGCGCCTGGGCCTTTCAGAGCTGGCCGCCTTCGCGCGCCACAAAACCGTGCCCGTCAACGCCCATTCCTTCTGGTATTACTGGGGCGGCATCTCGCTGTTCCTCTTCCTCGTCCAGTGCTTCACCGGCGTGTTGCTGCTGGTCTACTACCGCCCCGGCGCCGAGGCCTACGAGTCGGTCCGCCAGATCACCTTCGTCATGCACTTCGGCTGGCTCATCCGCTCCGCGCACGCCTGGGCCGCCAATCTTTTCATCTTCGCCATCCTCGTCCACATGTTCTCGGTCTTCTTTATGAAGGCCTATCGCAAGCCCCGCGAATTCGGATGGCTCAGCGGCATGGCCCTGCTCGGCATCGCGTCCATCTTTGGATTCTCCGGCTACCTGCTGCCCATGGACGAGCTAAGCTACTTCGCCACCAAGGTCGGCCTTGAAATTCCCGCCGCAATCCCGTGGATCGGCCCCGCCATCGCCAACATGCTGCGAGGCGGCCCTGAGGTCGGCGAATTCACCGTGCAGCGCTTCTTCGCTCTCCACGTCGTCGTCCTTCCGGCCCTGTTCCTGCCGCTGCTCGGCTTTCATTTGTGGTTAGTCCAGCGTCATGGCAACGCCGTACCGCCCAGCGAAGAAGCCAAGCCCGCCTCCGAGCGCAAGAGCATTCCCTTCATGCCCAACTTCCTGCGCAAAGATCTGGCCATGTGGCTTATCTCGCTCAACATTCTCGCGCTGCTCGCATCGGTTTTCCCGTGGGCTCTCGGCCACCAGGCCGATTCGCTGGTCCCCGCGCCCGCCGGCATTCATCCCGAGTGGTACTTCATGAGCCCCTTTGAAATGCTCAAGCTCCTCGGCAATGTTCTTCCCGGTACGATCGGTGAAATCGCCGGAATTCTTCTATTCACGCTCGGTATCGCGCTCTGGGTTCTCATCCCCTTCTACGACATCAAGAAGGAATCAGGCCAGCGCGCCCGCGCCGCACATTACTTCGGCCTGTTAGCGGTCTTCGCGCTGCTGGCAACAACAATGATTGGTTATTGGGCAGTGAAGTAGTGCGTGAAACAGCGAACAAGTGAAGAAGAGAAAGAACGAAGAAAGCTGAACGCAAAGTGATCGTCGATAAACTCAAAACGAGAACAACCGCACAAACATTCCGGGACCTTCAGGTTTGGCAAAGGTCTATGGAATTGACGGTTGCTGTTTATCGACTGACGCAGCACTTTCCTCGCGAAGAGGCGTTCGGTCTCACGTCGCAACTCCGGCGCTCTGCAATCTCAATTCCAAGCAACATTGCGGAAGGTCACGGGCGTATGAATCCGCGCGAGTTCAAACACTTCCTCCTTATCGCACGCGCTTCGAATTGCGAACTGCAAACACAGCTTGAACTTTCAGGTGCTCTGGGGTTCGCCGATATCCAACTGCTTAGCACAACCCAAGGAATCTCGAATGAAGTTGAGAAAATGGTCTTCGCGCTATTAAGCCGGTTGAAGAACAGCAGTGGTTGACGAGAGGTAAGTTCACTTCTTCACTCATTCACTTTTTCACTCATTCACTTTTTCACTCGTTCACTTCTTCACTGGAGTCTTTCCATGAACTATCCATTTTGGGACATACCCTATCTCGGTTCCGGCTGGGTGATCGGCCTCATCGCCATCTTCCACGTCATGATTTCGCAGTTCGCAGTCGGCGGCGGCCTCTATCTTCCCATCGCCGAGCGCAAAGCCATGCGCATGACCGATCCCGTCATGCGCGCCGCCTGGCTCGCGCAACTGGCCCGCCACTCCAAATTCTTTTTGATCCTGACCGCCGTCTTCGGCACCGTCTCCGGCGTTGGCATCTGGTTTGCCATCGGCCTCACTCACCCGGAAGCAACCAGCACGCTCATTCATAACTTCGTCTTCGGCTGGGCCATGGAGTGGGTATTCTTCATGGTTGAACTCTCCACCGTAGCGGTCTATTACTACACCTGGAACCGCGTCGACGAAAAGCTTCACCTCAAAGTGGGCTGGGTCTACGCCGGTGCATCCATCGCCACGCTGGTCATCATCAACGGCATTCTCACCTTCATGCTCACGCCCGGCGACACCTGGCTCGCCGTCGCCGGCACCGGCAACGAAGCCAGCAAATTCTGGTACGCCTTCTTCAATCCCACTTACTGGCCCAGCCTCTGCCTGCGCTGCTGCGTCTGCGCTTCGCTGGCCGGCATCTGGGCGCTCATCACCGCCAGCCGCATCGACGGCGACAAGCTGCCGGCCCTCAAGACCTCACTCGTCAAGTGGAGCGTCAAGTGGCTCGTCCCTTCCTTCGTTGCCATGCCCTTCCTCATGATCTGGTACTACATGATGGTCCCCGCATCGCAGCAGGCCCTGCTCACCCTGGGCATCGACACCATCAACGCCGGGACCTTTTCCACGGTTACGCGCATGGCCCTGGTCATCATCGTCACTTCAGCCACCATCGTCGGCGTTGCCTACTATCTCGCTTACCGCAACCCGGTCGAGTTCAATCTCTCTCATGCCATGGCCGTGCTCCTGCTCGCACTCATGGCCACGGGCGCCGGCGAATACTCCCGCGAAATGCTGCGCAAGCCCTACGTCATCGGCCGCTGGATGTATTCGAACGGTGTCCGCGTCCCCTACGTCGCCCGCATCAATCAGGAAGGCTACCTCGCTCACTCGGAATGGACCTGGAACCAGATTCAGCCCGGCGTTCTCCCCGGCGAATCCAGCAGTTATTCGCGCGGCGAAGCCATCTTCCGTGGCGAATGCGGCTCCTGCCACACGCTCGCCGGTTACCGTCCACTCGCCAAGCTTCTCGCCGGCCGCGACCGCGCCAACATCGGCAACTTCATCCAAATGCTCCACGAGGACAAGGCCGACTCGCCCTATCACCGCTTCATGCCCCCCATGGTCGGCACCAAACAGGACGTAAGCGATCTAACCGACTACCTCAACGCCCAAGTCAATCCACCAGCGCCAAAGCCGCTCCTATCAGCGCAGAAATAGGGGCGACAGAGTAGGGATTAGGCATTAGGGATTAGGGATTAGAAAAACCGCTGTGTGCGGCAAGGGACTGGAGTTTGGTGTGGGCGAATCGTACATGGATATCGTGGTCTGGCAGCGCGCCGTGCAAATGGCAGTTGCAGTCTACAAACTCACCTCTTCGTTCCCGGATTCGGAGCGATTCGGTCTAACGAATCAACTGCGCCGCGCCTCAGTCTCGGTTGCAAGCAATATAGCGGAGGGCTACGGCAGAATGTCAAAAGGAGAGTACCCACAATTCCTTGGCCACGCGCGAGGCTCAAACTTCGAGGTAGCAACGCAGCTAGTCATTGCCGGAGAGCTTGGCTTCGGTCCTGAGGAGGAACGAGCGAAGGCCCATGGCCTTTGCGATGAAGTAGGCAAAATGCTCGTGGCGATGTTGAAGCAACTGCGCAAATAGCGCTGCTTTTCTAATCCCTAATCCCTAATGCCTAATCCCTAACGCCTACTCTTCACCCACTTCATACCCGATCCCAAATCGCCCAATCTGAATCACCGCCTTCTCCTTCGGTGGCCAGATCCGCAAGCTCGTCACCACGTGGCTCGACCCGGAGATCAGATGCGCCTCCGTCGTTCCCACCAGCTCGCCCGTCGTAGCCACGTGGAAATGCACGCTCAGCGCCTCATTGTCCTGCGCCCGCGTCCATCCAAACACATATTCTCCCGGCTTCAGCGCAATTCCGCCAATCTTCACCGGCGCCTGCACCAGCAGGTAATGCGAATACTTTCCATCTGCCGAGTAGCCCGCCGTCAGCAGCACCACCCCCGCAATAAAATGCCCGCGCCCATTCACAATTCCCGACGCAGTCCGCATCTCCGTCTCAATATGTTCCTTCTCCACCGGAGCGCGCGCCGGCAACACAGATGCCAGCTCCGCATCCGAAGCCTGCCGCCACGTCGCCTTTTGCGCCCGCGCAGCCGGCATCATCATCACCAGTACAATCCCGCAAATCAGCGCGCACTTCATCCGAGTCCTACTCATGTTTCGGCTTCCTTAATGATTCCAGCGGAACAATCCCGCGCTGAATCGCTGCCGTAGCCGCCTGGGTTCGATCGGTCACGCCCAGCTTGCCCAACAGGCTGTTGATGTGCGTCTTGACGGTAGCCTCGCTGATTTCAAGCTCGGTAGCAATCTCCTTGTTGCTCTTGCCGTACACAATCTGCTCCAGCACATCGAACTCGCGCGGCGTCAGCTCCTCTGTGCCCATGCGCTCCGCCAGCTTCTCCGCAATCGCCGGAGGTATATGCGACTTTCCCGCATGCACCGCGCGAATGGTCGCAATCAGTTCCTCGCTGGTCATGCCTTTAAGCAGGTAAGCGCGCGCCCCAGCCTGCAGGGCGCGATAGATGTCCTCATCGCCGTCATACGTCGTCAGCACAATGAATCGCGCCCCCGGCGTCTCCATCCGCAGCCGCTGAATCACGTCCACCCCGCCCATGCGTGGCAGCCGCAGGTCCATCAGAGTAATGTCCGGCTGGTGCTTGCGAAACTGCGTGATCGCTTCCACGCCATCCGCCGCCTCGCCCACCACCTCCAGGCCATCCACCACGTTCAGCAGCGCCACGAGCCCCTGCCGCACCACGTGGTGATCCTCCACAACCAGCACTCGTATCGATTCCTTCGCCGTCATCTCACTCCTGTCGAAGCCGTTCATCTTCCCAATCAAAAAGAACTGGGTGCCCCTGGTCCCTCGCACCTGGGGACCAGGGAAAGATAAGACTAATCCCCGTGTGTCTCTCGCCGCGCCGGCACTTCCAGCCTGACCGTCGTTCCCAGACCCGCCTCACTTGTCATCTCCAGCGTCCCGCCGATCGCCGCTGCCCGCTCGCGCATTCCGGTGAGCCCATAATGCCCCGGCCCATCGCGTTCCAGCACGGCCTCCAGTTCCTTGTTCACTTCAAACCCACTCCCATTGTCGCGGACTTCGAGCGCAATCTCTCCGGGCCCATATTCCAGCTGAACCGTCAGTTCCTTCGCGCCCGCATGCTTCTTCACATTATGGATTGCCTCCTGCGCCACGCGCAGAATCTCCCTTTCCGTTCCCGGCGGCAGCGGCCGATACGCGCCGAAGATGCTGAACCGCGCCTCCAGCCCATCCCCGTCGGCCTGCTCCACCATCCGCCGCATCCGGACCGGCAGCGTCGTCTCGCCTGAATCCTGCGAGCGCAGCGCCCAGATCGACTGCCTCGCATCCGCCAGCCCTTCGCGCACAAACCCGCGCGTTAGATCCAGGTGCTTCGCCGCGGCGTCCGTCTTGTTCAGTCGCAGCAACTCCGTCAGCACTTCGAGCTGCACGCTGATCCCCACATAGCCCTGCGCCAGCGTGTCGTGAATCTCCCGCGCAATGCGATTCCGTTCGCCCAGCACAGCATTGAATTCCCGCTCCGCTCGGAGCAGTCGCCGCTTTTGCAGCAGCAATACCATCCCCACCCCGGCCACCACCAGCAGCGCGTAAAACCAAAGCGTCTGGTAGAAATGCGGCCGCAGCTGAAACTTGATTCCGGCGCTCTGCGCACTCCACATCCCGTCGTTGTTCGTTGCCTGCACCCAGAACGTGTAGGTTCCCGGCCGAATGTTGGTGTAGTAGGCTGTCCGGCGCGGGCCGGCTTCAATCCAGTCTTTGTCCAACCCCACCAGCATGTAGCGGTAGCGAACTTTCTGCGGCGCTACAAAGCTCAACCCCGCATAGTCAAACTCAAAATGCACATGACCGGCCGGAATCGTTACCGTCGCGTCAGCCGCGCCCAGTGGCATGGAGGTGTCGTCGACTTGGAATCGCTCCAGCGCAACACCCGGCGGAACACCGTTCAGGGGAAAGTGCGTCGGATCTACCTCCACCAACCCCTTCGGTGTCGCAAACCACAAATGCCCATCATGCGATCGCCATGCGGAAGGATGGCTATTCGTAGCCGTCTCGCGGCTTCGCAGACCATCCGCCGGACCAAATTCAAACCAGCCGATACACCCCGTCGGATCAACGTGAAACTTGATTGGAGATGTGTCCACGCAACCGCCGAAGGCAAGCCCTTCTGCAGTTGCCATCCACACCCCGGGGTCGTTGTCATCCTCCAATATGGCGTGCACGCTCGAATGCGTTAGCCAGCCGGTTCCGGTTTCGGCGGCAATAAAGCGCTGGCCATCCCACACGTTCCATCCGTGGTCCTGTGTCCCAATCAGCAGCGTCCCGTTCTTGCGCGACAGCAGCGACGTAATCACGTTGCCGCTCAGCCCGTCGGCAGTGGTGTAGTTTTCCAGCTTTCCCTCGTGCAGTCTTGACAATCCAGCAAATGTCGCCACCCACAGATCGCCATGCGCATCCCGCGCCATTGCGCCCACCAGGTCGCTGCCCAGCCCGTTGGCATGTGTATACGTCGTCATCCCCACGCCTGCCTTGCCGCCGATCCAATGCGTCAGCCCGCGCCGCGTCCCAATCCAGAGCGACCCATCGGCATCCACCAGCAGCGAACGAATGAAATCATCCGGCAGCCCATCCGCCGAGGTAAAGGCATCGATCCTGCTCCCGTGAATCCGATTCAGCCCATCCGGCGTTCCCGCCCACAAGTCCCCGTTCGGCGCCGCCGCCAGCGACAAAATCACGTCGCTCACCAGCCCATCCTTCACTGAATAAGTCCTGACCTTGCTCGCGCCATCCGCGTTCCGTCGCAACGCATTCAACCCACCGCCGCTAGTCCCCACCCAAAGTGTCCCTGCCCCGTCTTCCACCACGGCGGAAGTGTTATCAGAAGAAAACCCATCCCGCGTGTCCAGCGTCCTGAATCGCTGATCGCGCAAAATGTGCAGGCCGCCCGTCTCCGTCCCCACCCACAGATCGCCCTCGCGATCCTCCATAATCGCCAGCACAGATGCCGTCGCCAGCGGATCAGTCACAGGTAGCCGTTCAACCTTGCCATTCACCCACCGCGCCAATCCGCCGTTCGTGCCGATCCAGAGTGCGCCATCTCGGTCCGCGAACAGGGCCTGAATCTTGCTTCCGGGCAATTCCTTGCCTGCGTAAAGATTCTGAGGAACTCCGCTTCCCTGAATTTGGACACGGCTGTTATTCGCCTCAGCCAAACCTGCCCCAACTCGCAAATGAAACTTGAATCCGACAGGAGGGATTCCTGCGACATTGGGAATAATCCAAGCTCCCTTCGAACGGACGAACATACCGTGCGGGCCGTCTACCCAAAGCGTTCCAGCGTCGAGAGAGATCGCCAAAACCGGTCCCTCCGGTAGACCCTCTCTGCTTACGAATTGGTTACCGTTGAAACGCGCTAATCCCTGGTCGGTATTGGCCCACAGCTCGCCTTCGCCGGTTTCCAGAATCCGCTCGATATCGTTTCCCGGGAGTCCGTTCTTCGCCGTGAACGCAGTAGCAACCCCATCCTTCCACCGCGCCAGTCCCTCGCTGGTCCCAATCCACAGCGCTCCATCGCTCGTCGCCAACAAACACCGCACATCGTTCCCCGGCAGCGCCGGGCCGCCTTCTCCGGACTTCGTATTCCTGTCGAACGCCTGAAATCCATTCCCATCGAACCGCACCAGCCCAACCTCAGTTCCCAGCCATACAAATCCATCTTTGGTCTGCGCCAGCGCCTGCACGGTGTTCTGCGGCAGCCCGTTTTCCATCCCCCAAGCCTGCCGCCCATAATTGGCAAGCGGCGTCGCCGGCTCCAGCGCGGAAGTGGTCATCGCACCGGCCAGCAGGGAAGCGGCAACACAGCCGAACCGAAAGCTTCGAATATGAAGGGATGTTTTTGCTTTGAAAGCGCGCATCATCAACTCGCTGTAGACGCGCTTTGTATCAGGGCACGACTTTAGTCGTGTCGATACTGCCAAAAGATGGAGCCGGGCTTTAGCCCCTGCGAAGAATTCAGCCGTCGGTCCCACCCCAAACCGCGCCCCAAGCTCAGGCCGAAATACCCGCTCGTCCGAATTGGCATAATTTTCAGCCACTTGAGGGTCGCAACCAGACTACCGCACAAAGGCTGATTCCAGTCTCCACCCATTGATGGATTCCACCCTCACTCCAATGGCTCAAGACATTCGCTCCCCCAGCCGATAATCTGGGTACCTCCTGAACTGATCCATTCAAGCGTGTCTTTCGGGTGGCCCCAAGTCGGCCACCCGATTCTTTTTCCAGGCCCTCTATTCACTTCTTCACTAATTCACTTCTTCACTGTTTCCGCTACTTCACCGCAATCGTAGTCGCCTTGTTCTTCACAAACGTCACGGTCCACTGCTTCCCATCCTGGTCATACGTCACCGTTCGGTCGCCGACGGTTTTCCCATCCGGGTCCATCTTGCTGCCCACCGCCATCTGCGTCTCCAACTCGCTCATCCCCGGCTTCACCTGGTGCGCGTCAATCGCCGCCCAAACATCCTTGGGCCAATGGTCGTAAATCTTGTGCGGGTCGTCGTAGTAATAGAGCTGATCGGCAAAATACATCTCCTGGTCACCCTGCATCGCTCCCACCGGGGTCGCGTACTGGTCCTTCTCACCCGGCAGTTGAAACACCACAAACGCCTGCTTCGATCCATGCGCGATCGTGTCGTCCAGTTTCGCCGGCACGGCAGTCTTGATGATCTTCTTCACCTCCATCTTCTGCGCCGCGGGAATCACCCCCACCTGCTTGGCAAACACCACGCTCCCGCCCACGTAGCGGTAGTAAGGCATGATGTACCCATTCCGCATCCACACCGTAGTCCCTTCCATCTTCGCCAGGTCCTCGTAGTGTGCCGGAAATATCTCGCGCAGCACCACCAGGTCGTCCTTGTTCATGGCCTGCTCCGGCTGCTTCTGCCCAATGGCCCCCGGATTCTCCCGATGCTTAAACACCACAAACAGATAAATTCCGCCCACGATCAGCGTAAACAGCGTAGAGGCGACAACAAACTTCCAGGTCTTCATGCATTCTCCTTAGGTGCATTTTTACTGCTTCATCTTTTGAAAGGGCCCGACTTCACAGCATGGTAAAAACCTCAAGTTCAACATCACTGTGCGAAAGGGCACGACTTCAGTCGTGCCGAGACCGCTCTAAAATAAACTTGGGCTTTAGCCCCTGAGGAATGTTCTGCGGTCTGCCGCGAACAGTATCATTCTATTTTCGCAGCCCCATCCCAACCCGGTTCGATGCGCAGGAGTGAACAAATGATGACTCGCAGAGATTTGATCGCAGCCCTCACCGCCGTTGCAGCCGCATCTGAAGCATATGCTGCTCCCGCCGCGGCTATCGCCAATTCAGCACCAACCCCAATCATGGGCTCCAGCGTCTTCGACTGGAACTCCATCCCCGCCAAGCCCACCGCCTACGGTACCGTGCGGTCATTTTTTTCCGCGCCCACCGCCACGCTCAAAAATCTCGAAGTCCACGTCACCACGCTCAATCCCGGCTTGATGCCCCACCAGCCCCACCGTCATCCTAACGAAGAGATGGTCATCATCCAGCACGGCACCGTTGAAGTCCTGTCCAATGGCGTGTGGAAACGCGTCGGCGTTGGCTCAGTCATCTTCAACGGCTCCAACCAGCTTCACGGCCTCAAAAACGTCGGCGCAGAACCCGCCACTTATCACGTCATCAACTTCAAGTCCGACTCAACTCCCGCAGGCGAAACCACGTTTGGGAGCAGATGACAGATGAAAGGTTACAGATGACAGTGAAGCAGGTAACAGATGGCAGATTACAGATGACAGTGAAAAAGCCCCGCAAAAGCTCCGGTTTTCGAATCATCGGTAATCAGCAATCAATGACCGATCATCCGTGATCCGCGTTCTTAACTGTCATCTGTCATCTGTAACCTGTCATCTGCGTTACCCCGCAGCGCCTCCGAAGTCAGCTGATCCGCCTGCCTCAGACGCGGAAATGAAGCTGCCCAAATCCCTGCCACGGCCAGCGCCCCAATTCCACCCACCACCGTAGCTCGCACCGCGCCCCACCACTGCGCCGTCAACCCGCTTTCAAACTCACCCAGCTCATTTGATCCGCCAATAAACAGGGAATTGACGGCGCTCACCCGTCCCCGCATCTCCGGAGGCGTTCCCAGTTGCAGCAGCGACCCGCGGATGATCACGCTGATCATGTCCGCTCCACCAGCCAGCGCCAGCGCCGTTACTGAGAGCCAGAGATTCCGGCTCATCCCAAACACCACAGTCGCTGCGCCAAAAATCCCCACGCAAACAAACAGCCGCAACCCCGCCCGCCGGTGAAAAGGGAAGCGCGCCATCAGCAGGCTCATGGTCAGCGCGCCAACCGCCGGCGCAGCGCGCAATATACCCAGCCCGCGCGGCCCCTGGTGCAGAATGTCGTGCGCAAAAATCGGCATCAGCGCCGTCGCTCCGCCCAGCAGCACCACAAACAGGTCAAGTGAACTCGCTCCCAGCAGCAGTTGCGACCGCAGCATGTAGTGGAACCCGGCCATCACCACCTTGATGGATGCCGCCTTGTGCTCCATCCTCCCCGGACGCACGTGCAGGCTACCAACCAGCACCAGAAACCACACCAGCGTCGCCAGGTTGAAGACATATACAAGGCCCGCGCCCTGCAACCCGCCCAGCCACGCCATCCCAGTCAGCGGCAGCGTAAAAAGCAGCCCTCCCAGTGCCGGTCCGGCAATGTTGCTGAGCTGGAAAATAGCTCCGCCCCACGTCACCGCATTCACAAAATGCTTTTCCGTAACCAGGCTGGGAATCAGAGCCGAGCTCGCCGGCCCTGAGAAGGACCGCGCCGTCCCAATGAAGAACAGCACCGCATAAATCGGAAACACGCCGAGATGGCTCATCCGTGTCAGCATCAGCAGCGCCGTGGTCGCAATCATCTGCAGCCCGTAGCACACCAGGATGATTTGCCGCCGGTCGAAGCGGTCCGCCACATGCCCCGCAGGCAGCAGAAAAATCAGCCCCGGCAAAAACAGCGCCAGCCCCGTATAGCCCAGGTCCAGTGCCCGGTGCGTGATTGAATACACCTGCCATGCCACAGCAACGGCCTGCGCCTCGGCTCCCAGAATGGCCATCATCCGCGCCATCTGGTATAGCTTGAAATCGCGAAAGCCGAACGCCTCCATGCCGCGCCGGGCAGTCTTGGGGAAAACTGTCTCCATGCCTGAACTTGGTTATATCCGTTTTCACCCCGTATTGTGAAAACCCCCAGGGTGAAAACCGGCCGGAAGACCTTTCCAGAAATCGCCGCAGGATAGAAGATGGTCCTGTGAGGCCCCTTTCCCAGCCAAATCGCCGGATACTTGTGCGCTGGGCAGCTCTCGCGTTCCTGGTCCTTCATGGTTTGCTGGCCATCCTGCTTCCTCAGCGGCTTACACCCCTGTCAACACTCTGCATCGTTCTTGCCGAGTTGGCCGCGTTAGCCGCCTGTCTCCTCACCGCTCAAAACACCGGATCTCCCGCGCGCGTTTTGTGGCGCCTCGTGGCTCTCTCCATCCTGCTCCATTCCATCGCCATCTCTGTGGACTTGATTACCGAGATCATGGGCATCGATGGATCGAACCCCGCGCCAGTATTCCAGGTATTTTTCTCAAGCCTCTACGGCGTTCCGCTGTTGCTCGCCGTTTCCATTCCCTTTGATCCCCGCACTGTGCGCGCCGTCAAGATCGTCAACGCCTGCCTCGCCGTTACCACCGGCGTTCTTTTCTATATCCTCATCTTCTCTGTCTTATCGATCCATGGCAGTGTCCAGCCTGCTGACATTGTCTTCATCATCGCCATGTTCGACGCGCTCGATATCTTTCTCGCAGTCGCTGCCACCATCCGGGCTTTCGGAGCGGATCAGCCGCAGGAGCGCCGCTTCTTTTATGTGGCCGCGACCTTTTTATGGGTCAACGCGGTCATGCCCGCAATCCACAATCGCATTCTGATCAAGCACGACTACGTAGCTCTCGATCTGCTCATCTCCGCGCCCTACCTTCTGCTGCTGGTTCTCATATCCACAGATTTACCGCGTTACTTCCAAAATCCCCAGCGCTCCCGGCGTAGAATACGTCTCGTCCGCAGCGGAAGCCCGATCTTCCTCAGTCTTGGCCTGCTGCTGCTCGGCATTGCAGTTTCCCGCACTCACTTTCTCATCGGCACAGCAGCCATTCTCCTGGCCATCGTCTTCTACGGAGCGCTCAACATGCTCACGCAGAGCGGGCGCATCGAGGCCGAAGAGGCGCTTATCGCCGCCAAAGGAGCGCTCGAGAAGCTCGTCGACATCGATAGCCTCACCGGAATCCCAAACCGGCGCGCGTTCGATCGAACTATCCACGCCGAGTGCCGCATTGCTGGCCGCAGCCTCGCGCCAATCTCAGTCATGATTGTCGATGTCGACTTTTTCAAGCAGTTGAATGATTCAACCGGCCATTTGCAGGGAGACGATTACCTCGTCCAGATTGCCCATGCGCTTCACAACGCGCTTCCGCGCGCAAGCGACGTTGTCGCGCGGTATGGCGGCGAAGAGTTTGCCATCCTGCTGCCTGCAACCGGGAGATCGGGCGCTATGGAGGTGGCGCGCAAGCTGCACGCAGCGATCGCGTCCCTCAAGCTCGACCACCCCTCTGCACCCAATCCGATCCTCACCATCAGCATCGGCATTTCTACTTCCGCATATTCCGCCGCGCCGTCACCCACCGGCCTTCTGCGCAAAGCCGACCAGGCCCTCTACATGGCAAAGGAAAACGGCCGCAACCGCACCGAGTTTCTTGACATGGACGAAGAACCGGCCTGACAGAGTTTCCTCAATTCCGAGGCGCGAGCGTCTGCCCTACCGCGCTGGGCTAACTCCGCTAACACGCGCGAAGCGCGGCTAACCCCGTTAACTCCCTCTCACCAGCAAATCATCGTCCTTGGTTTCGCGGATCATCAGCAGCCCCACAGTCGTCAGCGCCGCCGAAGCGCAAAGGTAATATCCCACATACGGCAATCCGTACTTCGTCGCCAGCCACGTTGCAATATACGGCGCCAGCGACGCCCCCAGAATCCCCGCAAAATTAAATGCCAGCGAACTCCCCGAATACCGCACCGGCGTCGGAAACAGCTCTGAAACCACCGTCCCCAGCGGCCCATACGTCAGCCCCATCAATGAGAGTCCCACTGCCATGGTCGCAAACGCGCCCAGCGTGCCGGCCTGAAACATCGGCGCCAGCACCAGCCCGAACAGCCCGATCGCAGCGGTAATCCAGAGCATCGTCCTGCGTCGCCCATGCTCCGCCAGCTTCGCTGAAATGGGCACCGTGGCCGCGAAAAAAAGCGTTGCGGACAACTGCATCACCAAAAACTTCTCTCGCCCAAACCCCAGCGCGGTCGTGCCCCACGAAAGCGCAAACACGATCATCAGGTAAAACAGAACAAACGTCGCCAGGCATAGCAGAATTCCCGCCACCAGGGTCCTGGAATGACGGGAAAAGACCACCGCCGCCGGCATGTTTTCCTTTTCGCCTCGCTTCTGCGCCGCGCGGAACACCGGCGTCTCGGTAATCGTCAGCCGCACCCACAAGCCCAAAAACACCAGCACCGAGCTGGCCAGAAACGGCAGCCGCCAGCCAAAGGCAAAGAACTGCTTATCGGTCAGAAACCTGGACAATGCCAGAAACACGCTGCCCGACAGAAAGAACCCCGCCGGCGCGCCCAGTTGCGGAAACATTCCGTACCACGCCCGCTTGTGCGCCGGAGCATTTTCAATTGCCAGCAGCACCGCGCCGCCCCATTCGCCGCCCAGCCCCAGTCCTTGCCCAAACCGGCAAAGCGCCAGCAGCAGCGGCGCCGCCAGCCCGATCATTGCGTAAGTCGGCAGCAAGCCAATCGCCACCGTCGACACGCCCATGGTCGCCAGTGCCACCACCAGGGTCGTCTTGCGCCCGATCCGGTCGCCAAAGTGGCCGAATAATACTGACCCAATCGGTCGCGCCAAAAACGCAATCCCAAACGTGGCCAGCGAAGCCAGCGTAGCCGTCGCCGCATCGCTGGCCGGAAAAAACATCTTCGGAAACACCAGTACCGCAGCCATCGCGTAAATGTAAAAATCGAAAAACTCAATGGTCGTGCCCACCAGGCTGGCAAACAAGACCTGGCGTGGCGTGTTCACAGGCGAATCCGTTCCGGCGTGCGTTGCGCTCATTCACTTCTCCAAAGGTCAAGGCCGGCCGGTGTGAAGGGAAGCCTCCGGCCTTGTCCTTTGTTTATACCTTTTAATGCTGTACAGGCGAAACTGAGCGGTCTTATACGGCACAGCGCTCAGTTTGTGCGTCCAATCCTCGTATGAGCCTATTCGCCCTGGCACCATCCAAAGTCGCCCCTCGCGCGCACCACGTGCTGATACCTCACTGGCTCACGCATCTCGGCACGCTCGGCATTTTTTCCGTGGCCGTCGTCGATTCCTCCATCATCCCGCTGCCCATCCCCGGCAGCACCGATCTGCTTTTGCTCTGGCTCATCTCGCATGACCACGAACCCGTGCGGCTCACCTGCGCCGCCATCATCGGCAGCATCATTGGGGGATACACCACCTGGCACCTTGGCCGCAAAGGCGGTGAAAAAGCGCTTCACCGCTGGGTTTCGCCTCGCATCCTTGATCGCATCGTCGGCTGGGTGGAGTTTCACCCGATCCTGTCTGTCTTTCTTCCCACGGTGCTGCCTCCGCCCATTCCGCTTTCCCCGTTCATCCTTGCCTCCGGTGCGCTGGGCATGCCGTTCAAACGCTTCCTTCCCATTTACGCAACGGCACGCATCGTCCGTTACTCGATTGTGGGCTGGCTCGCCGTCCGCTACGGCCGCCGCATCGTCCGCATTTGGTCAACAGATCTGGACAAGTGGTCCGCCCCGCTCCTCTATGGTTTCCTGGCCGTGATGATCGCCGGCATCGCCATCGGCATCTGGCAGTTCCGCAAAAACCGACGTTCAACCGACTGCGAGGAAAACACCATCGAGCCTGACCTCGCGTAATGCCAGACATCAATATCGTTCAGAGCATTTCCACCGGAGGAGCAGAGCTAACCCCCGCACGGCCGCAGCGATTTCTATGACATGGCGGAAACAGTCGCCCGCTCCCGCTCCGATTTTTCGCCGTTTGCTTCCACCGTTTCCCGGGAGGGTAGGAACACCGTGAACGCCGTTCCGCTGGCCTGTGCGCCCTGTCTGCTCCACACCCGTATGTGCCCCTGGTGCCTCTCCACAAGCTGCGACACCACCCACATTCCCAGCCCGGTCCCGGTCTCCGTCTTGGTGGTAAAAAACGGTTCGAAGATACGCCGCATCGTCCCGCGATCCATTCCCACACCCGAATCGAAGAACGTCACCCGCATTCCCGGCGTCTTCCCGTCGCGCCAGTCACGCGACGGGCGCAGCCGGATGTCGAGGCGTCCTCCGCGCGGCATCGCGTCGATGGCGTTCGCCACCAGGTTCGCAAAAATCTGCTGTGTCTCGCTCGGCATGCAGAGAATATCGATCTCGTGCTCCGACCGCACATCAACGGCAATGTCTGCGGCAGCCATTTTGCTGCGAAACAGCGTCAGGACCGATTCCAGGATCTCCGAAAGCCTGACGGCCTTCGGCATTCCGGTCTGACGATGAAATTTCAGAGTCTGCTGCGTGATCATTGAAACCCGCATCAGCTGATCCATCGCGGCGCGCGCATGCTCCTGTGCGGTATCAGCCGTTTCCGACATGCCAATCAGGAAAAGCAGATTCGACACCGCCTCGAGAGGGTTGTTGATCTCGTGCGCAATTGAAGCAGCCAGCCGTCCCGCAATGGCCAGCTTTTCCGCTCGCATCAGCGCGTCCTCGCTCCGCTTGCGCTGCGTTACGTCCGTCACCACGCCCACAATGCGCTCCACCTGCCCCGCCGCATCGCGTTGGCATTTACCTTGCGACTCCAGCCACCGAACCGTTCCGTCCGGCCACACCACGCGGTATTGGCTGTGGTAATCCGTCCCGTCTTCCCGCGCTATCTTGAATGTCTTCTTCACCCTCTCCACATCGTCCGGGTGAACCGCCCCCAACCACGACTCCGCCGATGGCTCAATCGAGTTCGGCTCAATCCCGATCATGCGGTACTTCTCCTCGGACCAATGAAACAAGTCCAGCTTGAAATCCCACACCCACAAAGCCATGCCGTTGGCTTCGAGCGCAAGTTGCAACATCGCCTCTCTGTCCCGTAAAGCCTCGCTGGCTCGTGCGCGCTCTTCCGCAATTTGTCGCTCCAGATTCGCCTGCATCAACCGCTGTTGCAGCTTCTGAATGCTCAGCTCAGACCGCTCCTGCGCCAACCGCTGTATCGCCCAGCCCAGGGCCAGCGTGGTGGTGACAAATACGATGAGGCGCAATTCCTGCGGTGCGTTGCCGATGGAGAATCGCAGTTGTGATTTGGTCAAGAACGAATTCACCAGGAACACTTCGGTGATCGCGCAAAACGCCCCGCCCCACATCCCCAGAAACCAGCAGGCCAGGATGACGGTTGGAAACGCCAAAAGCAACGGAAAGGACCGCAGCGGCTCGACCGCATAGGTCAATCCGGCGCTCAGGCACGCGGCGCAGACTCCCAGCAAAGCGCGCACCCCCCACGGTAATCGCTCGATTTGAGCGGCAAGCGGCGTTTTTGTCGTGGTCATCCGGTCCATGGCTTAATAACGCAAAATACGGTTCATCCGCGAATGCTTAAATTGCCTTCGAACTTTGAAAGATATCTGGATTCTATCGAAAATAAAAGAATCTACCGTACATAAGCGCACACTTTTCGGCTGGACGGTCTTGCCTTGGGCCGGTAACATCCGTGGGTTGGCAATCGGCAAGGCGCCATTCGGCGGTGTGGCAATCTGTGAACCCCAACCCCCACCATCCGAATCTACATAAAAGCAAGCTCAGTTTTGAACGAATGCTGAGCCATTCCCCGGCCCCCGCAGTGCCCACAGATCGACTGAAAACGACTGAGGAGAAGATTTTTGCCCGAATTGCAGCCTCCAACGCCGTCTCCCGCCGGCGAAATCAGCAACCCCAACACCAGCCTGCAATCGGCCTGGAAGCCGCGCGTCAATCCATGGCTCATCGCCATGACCGTCGCGCTCGCTGCCTTCATGGAAGTTCTTGATACCTCCATCGCCAACGTCGCGCTGCCCCACATCGCCGGCTCGCTCGGCGCAAGCACCGACGAAGGCACCTGGGTCCTCACCAGCTATCTCGTATCCAACGCCATCGTTCTCCCCTTGGGCGGATGGGCCTCCAGCGTCCTCGGCCGCCGCAACTTCTTTGTCCTCTGCATCATCATCTTTACTGTTTCCAGTTTTCTCTGCGGCGCGGCTCTTTCGTTGCCCATGCTGCTCTTCTTCCGCGTCCTGCAAGGCGCCGGCGGCGGCGGCCTCCAGCCCATGGCCCAGGCCATCATGGCCGACTCCTTCGAACCCCAGAAGCGCGGCCAGGCCTTTGCACTCTACGGCATCGTCGCCGTTCTCGCCCCGTCCATCGGACCGTCCATCGGCGGTTGGATCACCGACAACTTCTCCTGGCGCTGGATCTTCTACATCAACATCCCCGTCGGCATCCTCGCCTTTTTCCTTGTCACGCGCCTCGTTGAAGATCCCCCGTGGATCAAGGCCGACCACTCCCGCTTCTTCAAAATGGACTATGTTGGACTGGCCTTCCTCACCATCGCCATGGGCGGCCTGCAGATCGCGCTCGACAAAGGCGAGGAGAACGACTGGTTCGCTTCCAACTTCATCCGTTTCTTCGCGTTCCTCTTTGTCACCGGCATGATTGCCCTCATCTGGTGGGAGTGGCGTCAAAAGGACCCCCTCATCAACCTCAAGGTCTTTCGCTACAAAAACTTCGCCATCTGTTGTTTCCTGATGATGCTGGTCGGCGGCGTGCTCAACGCCAACACCGTCCTACAGCCGCAGTTCATGCAGCAACTCCTCGGCTGGACCGCGACCACCTGCGGCCTGGCCCTCACCGGCGGCGGATTCACTCTGCTAATCTTCATGCCCCTGGCCGGCATCGCCACCAGCAAAGTCGCCGCGCGCTACTTGACCGCTCTCGGCTTTCTCCTGTTCATCATCACCTTCCGCATTGCGGCGGAGGTTACCACTCTCGACATGACCTTCGCGCAGGCCTCATGGTTGCGCGTGGTCCAGATGATCCCGCTCCCGTTCTGCTTCATCTCCATCACCACCGCAGCCTACGTCGGCATGCCCGTAGAGGACTCGAACCAGGTGTCCGGCCTCATCAACTTCGCCCGCAACATCGGCGGCAGCATCCTCATCGCGCTTACCAATGCCCAGGTCACCAGCCGCTCCATGTGGCACGAGCAGCACCTGCAAGGCAACATGGGCCCCGGCTCCATCGGCTACCAGCAGCATCTGAATGCGCTTACCGGCTTCTTCGGCGGCGGCTTCGGCGGTCCCAATGGCGCAGGTAGAGCTTTGGCCAGCATCTACAACCAGCTCAACCTCCAGGCCGGCGTCCAGGGCTATCAGGATGTCTACATGGAGCTCTCTTATATGTCGATCTTCCTCGTCGTGCTGGCTTTCATGCTCAGCAAAAACAAGCCCGGTGAAGGCCCCGCACGCAGCATCGAGTAGCCGCGGCTCTCTACGACTCAGTAATCGGATAGCTCGAATTAAACGGGAAGATCAACTCGGCTTCCGACGGCACCGGCTTGCCGTTCACGGTGGCCGGCTGGAAGCGCCAGGTCCTGGCAATATCCAGCACAATCTGGTCCAGTTCGTTGCCCATCCCCTGCACCAGCGTCTCGCTCAGCACCTGTCCCTGCGCGTCCAGCTTCACATCCACCACGATCTTTTTTTCCGTTGCCGGCAGCAGCCTGCGGTCGCTCACCGGCGGGTGCGGCGAGAAGACCGGAAACGCCGGCCGCGCGTCTTCCGCATCGCTCCCATTCCCTGTCAAGGCCTGCCCCGATCCATTGCCCTTGTGAGGCGAAATCGGCGCACCGCCCCCAGACACTTTGGGATGGTTTTGCGGAATAGGCAGAATCGTCTGCCGCGACACTTCCGGGTCCTTATCCGGATCGTGAATCTTCGCAGCCATGTCCATCGGCGGCAGCAGGAACTTGACGGCGTGAGAGCCGCCCGCAACCTCCACCATCGCCAGCCTTTGGAAATCGGTGGGCGCCACCAGTTTGTTTCGAGCCGCTCTTCCAGCCAGCGCCAAAATCACAAGCACGCTCCCGTGCAGGCCAATGGAAACCAGCACCGCAGCAACGCGCCGCTTCGCCAGCGGCGTTGAAGCCAACCATGGCAACGAATGGGGTGCCGATTCGGGTGACGATTGCGTGGCCGACAGGTTTTGATCCGGTTCAGTTGGCATTTGCATGGTGACCTCTCCCTTGCGCGAGCAACGTCCGGTGAATCGATTGTCGCACAGGTCGCGATCTCCGCGCCGCAGATTGCCTTCTCCGGCTAACGGCCCGGGCGCATCATTCCAACCAGACGCGCCCGGCCTAATCCCTATTCCCTATTCCCTAGTCCCTATTCCCTTATCCCTCGCCCTCAATTAATCGTCACCGTCAGCGCGTTCGAAGCCGTCGCTCCCGGATTCGTCGCCACCAGCGATCCGCTTCCTGCGCTTGCCAGGTCGCTGGCCGGAATCGCAACCGTCACCTGCGTCGCGCTCACAATCGTTGTCGTGCGATAGCTTCCATTCCACGTTACTGCCACGCCCGGCAGGAAATTGGTTCCCGTCAGCGTCAGCAGTGTATTGCCCGCCCCATGCGTAACCGACGAGGTTGAACTCGACCCTAGCGTCGCGGCAGAGCTCTTCGTCAGCTCCTGCGGTGCTACAAACGGCCCTCGCAGAACCATCATCGCTGTAACCGTCTGATCGGTTGAGTAGTCCTCGCCTGAGGCAAAGAGTGCCAGCCCATCCTGACCAAATCGCAACATCGTCCACCCGCCATTAATGTTCGATAACGATGCCGGCATGCCGATGATCGCTTCGGGCGTATACGTGGTCAGGCTGTAGCGCTCCAGGCCAAACGCCAGTGTTCCCGCCAGGTTCTCCAGCATGAGGAATTCCTTCTGCAGCGACGGATCCGCGGCAACCCCGACACTCTCGCCATCAACGCCCGAGTCGTAGAAATCAAGGAGTGGGAGCGTGGCGATCTGTGCCGGAGGTGTGGTAGCAGGATTGATAATTCCTCCGCCACCGCCAAATACAATTCCGCCCTCCAGGACGAATGGTGTGCCGCCGTTTCCGCCAAGCCCATTCATGTACGTTTGGTCAATCGTCGTCACCCCGCTGGCATTCACGCCGAAACGACCGAACTCTCCCGAATTGATATACGCATAAAACTCCGACGCGCTTGCAAAGGTTGGATAACTCGCCCCATAGGGCTGGCTGAAGGTTGTCCGAAATGCGCCAGTGCTCCCAGTGATATCGAAGATGCCCACGTTTTGGTTATTGCCGGAAGCAATGGCCAGCGTCGTGTCGGTGCCCGGCATCGCCGATAGCCAGTTGGCCGTCGTGCTGCTGGTCGACCCGTATTGCGTAATCGACAAGGGATATGTTGCAACCAGTTTCTGGCTTGGCAGATTAAACTGTGCCAGGCTGTCCGCCCCGCCCAAACCGATGTACAGGTAATTGCCATCTTCGGTTTCGGTCATCACGGTAGGCTGGCTCCCAACGTTGACGGGGGTTCCAACGCCGCCAGTCGCTGGATTGATGGCAACCACGGAATTGCCCACCGTGCTCGTGGAGCTGCCCGGCACGGTTGCATAGATCTGTTGCGTGTACGGATCGAACAGCATTGAACTCGCTGTCACATTCACGACATCGTAGATGGTCAGTGGAACCACCCCCGATGTGCCGCCGCCAGGCGATGGATTGGAGACGGTAACCGGCGCCCATCCGTAATTTGCCACCTCAGAAGAATCCACGCTGGCAGTCAGCTCAGTCGCGCTCACATAGCTCGTGCTCAGTGCGGTGCCTCCCACATTCACCGTTGAACCGGGATTAAACCCGCTCCCTGTTACGGTGAGTGTGAAAGTAGTTGAGCCTGCCTGTACCAGCGCCGGGGAGATGGATGAGACCAATGGAATCGTTCCGTAGAGGTTACCGGTGACGGTGGTGCTCGATGTAGCCTGGTCGTTGGATGCAGTCGGGTCGTAGCTCACCGAATCGACGGCTGCCACGCCCTCGATGGTCCCAGGCGTGGTTGGCGTTGCGCTCACAGTAATGGTGGCGCTGGCCCCATTTGCCAGGTTGGTCAGATCGCAGTTGAATGCGTTGCCCGTGCCACAGGTTCCCTGGCTGGTGGTTACACTGTTGATGATCAGTGAGGGATCGAGAGTCATGGCCAGCGCCACTCCAGTCGCCTGGTTCGGTCCCGCGTTTTTCACTGTAGCTGTGTACGTGATGGCGGTGCCCGTGGCGGCTGTTGCAGGTGCGCTCAGCGTAACGCCTATGTCGGCCGGTGATGAACTCAGGTCCTTAACAATCGGCGATTCAAAGATGTAGATCTGCGTTGAGGTATTCACCGCAACGCCGTCCTGGCCCCAGCGGACGATTCTCTCGAACCCGTAGGGATAAGAGCTGCTGGTCGCGCCATTGATTTCGATACTGCCGGTTTGATTAAATGTTGCCTCATTAAAAGCAAGGATTTGCGGATTGTTGGAGTAATTAGCCCCGTACCCGACAAACGCCAGTCCCAGCGTTGAATCGGAGACAATCGGTCCCGTGGCCACGCCAGTCGCTGTCGCATAGAATGTGCCAAGCAGGGCCCCACTGGTCGCATTCAGAACCTGCCCGTCGGACAAGTAGAGCTGCCCGTTGTCGTACTGGATGTTCGAAATGAGGGACGAGGAAGACGAAGAATCAATCGTATTCTCTGCCGTGATTCCCGTTGGACCAATCATCAACTCGCCTATGCCCTGGTAGCTGCCTGCCACGTACAGAGTGGATGCCGAAGAGCCGAAACTGAGCGGCCCGTAGTATTCGGGGTTCAGGCTCGATGAGGTCTGCGTCCGGGCAACGCCGGAGTCGTAGACGGTGACGACATCGCTGGCTGTGGTCACCGCGACCGAGTTCGGCTCACCGGGAACAGCGGCTATTGATGTGACCGTGTTGATCGATTCATAAGTACTCGCTGCACCGCCCAGTGGGAACTGCATCACCGGCTGCCCTGTGGTCAGGTTCACCTGCTCCACCGCTCCCGCCCCATCCAGGCCCACAAATAGTTGCGTTCCGTCAGTCGAGAGCGCCAGCTTGTTGGGATTGCTGCCCACCTGGATCTGCCGCACGACATTGCCCGTCGTCGGGTCAATGCCAACGATGCTATTGCCCATGCTGCTCGCGGAACTCGGTACGGAGGCATAGAGAAAACCGTCCACCGGGTTGTAAACCAGGTCGTTGTTCGTGATCGGTAGATAGACCGTGTATGGCAGCGGTGTGCTCGTTCCTCCGCCCGGTCCAGGCGTCGTCACCGTGAAGTTGATGTTGCCCGGCAGCGTAGTGCTTGAAGCCGGTACCGCCACCGTGAGTTGCGTCGAATTAACAAACGTGGCCGCCACATTCGTTCCGTTCATTGCCACCGTCGAGTTTGCCGCGAATCCCGTTCCATACAGCGTCAAACTTGCCGCGGTGTTGATCGGTCCACCACCGGGGTTGATTTGCGTCAGCGTCGGTGCGGGAGGATTATAGGCGGTAAACGGCAGCGCAGCGGAAGTCCCTCCGCCTGGCGCCGGCGTCGTTACCGTGATGTTCACGGCGCCCGCCGTCGCTATGCTGGCGGCTGGAATCGTTGCCCCGATTTGCGTCGAGCCGAAGTACTGCGACGCGATGGCGGTTCCGTTCAGCGCGACCGTCGAGCTCGACGTGAACCCCGTTCCGGTCAGTGTGATCTGCGTTACCGTGTCGACCGGTCCCGAGTTCGGCGAAATCTGCGTCAGCGTAGGCGCCGGCGGGCTCGTGATCGTCACCGTCAGCGCATTGGAAACGGCTGGAATTGAAGCTGGATTGCTTATCGTGATGCTCGCCGTCCCTGCGCTCGCCAGCAGGTTCCCAGGCACCGTGGCTGTGACCGATTGCCCAACTCCACCGCATCCGGTGCAGAATCCGTAAGTCGTCAGCGCAGTGCCGTTCCACAAAACACTGCCAATCTGATTGGAATAGACTATCGAACTCGAAACCGGGAACAAATTAGTCCCATATACCGTGATCGTCGATTCGCCCGACTGCACATAAAAGTCTGTCGGCTGCACCTGCGTAATCACCGGTGTCGGCATTTGCGGAGTGATTTCGAGCTCTGCCCCGAGCGTGGTTCCACCGCCCGGTGTTGGGTTCATCACCCCCACCAGGAGATCCTGCGTCGTCGCCTCTTGTGCCACTGAAAGCTGGAATGTCAACTGCGTCGAACTCACATAGGTCGTTGCTGCGGCCACCCCGCCCAACTCAACCGTCGACGCCGGTATGAAGTTCGTCCCCGTCACCGTCACCGTGGTCGGGGTCGTCGTCCCGGCAAACACCAGCGACGGCGAAATCTTGATTGGCCCTCCAGGCGGCGGATTGTTCACCGCCACTGCGACCGCCGCGGAAGCTCCTCCTCCGGGCGTTGGATTCACCGCCGTCAGCGCCAGGCTCCCCGTTGCCGCTACATCCGACGCTGTCAGAGCGACATCCACCTGCGTATCACTGAAAAACACAGTCGTCCGCGCGTTGCCGTTCACGTCGATGACCGTCGTCGGCACAAACCCCGTGCCGGCAACCGAAACGACAGGCGACACCGCCCCCAGCACAACCACGGCCGGGATGGCTTGCGTGATCGTCGGCGCCGGGTTCGTCACCTGCAGGTTCACCGCCGTGCCAGATCCGCTGCTCGCCGAGCCGTTCAGTGCAATCACTGAAAGCTGCGCTCCGCTCGCCAGTTGTGACGCCGTCACAGCCGCGGTCACCTGCGTGGCGCTCACGTAGGTAGTCGCGTCCGCTACGCCGCCCACCTGCAGCGTCGTTGTCGACAGGAACCCCGTCCCATTCACAGTCAGCGTCAGCGGCCCCGACCCCGCCGCCACGGTTGTCGGGCTGATCGAGGTAACCGTAGGAGCTGTCTCGCCGCCCCCACCCGTACCGGTACCTGTACCTGTGCCCGTTCCCGTACCGGTTCCCGATCCCGATCCTCCGCATCCAGTGATGAAACAAAGCAGCAACATGAAAGAAAGCGAAATACGATTGCGTGACATGAACTGGTCCCCCGAACGGTTTTGTCCCCCGAATTTCCTTCAAAACTCACGTAGAACTTCCTGAAGTTAGGGAGTTATACAGCAGAAAACTCGAAGCTGGACGATTGCGTGGAATACTAGCAGACATGGCGAGGACATGAACCAAAACAAAATGAATATTTTCCTATAAATAAAACGTTTTACTATCAAGATAGATAACATTGAGAGCGGGTGTTAATTAGTTGAATAATAGAAAGCATAGACACTCAAGACTTGGAAACCCGCTCCCACTGGCATCTCCGGACTGCGCGGGACTTCGTCCCTGGACGATAGCGTTGCCACCGCAAAGACAGTAAATGCCGCAAAATGAGCAGTCTTGCTCAAAAAATCATTGAATCGCTAAGCCATCATGGTGCAAGAGTCGAGTACTTCGCACATGAATGGAGTCTTGATGTCGGGAGATTCGATGTCTGATTCCGACGCCCCGCGCTTCGCCCTTCTGCGAACCTACTGTCAGGCCTCGGCCATCGCAGTCATGGCGATGGCGTGTCTGGTCCTGTGTGGCTGGGCTCTGAACAATCAATACCTGATGTCCGTCGTCCCCGGGCTGGTCACCATGAAGGCCAACACGGCCGTAGGGCTCGCCTTGTCGGCCACCTCGCTCTGGTTGCTGCTTCCAGGCGAATCGCGCAACGCCAGGGGACACATCGCCCGCCTGCTCGCCTTCCTCGCCATGTTGATTGGCGCGGCTACACTCAGCGAATACTTCTTCCGCCTCAATCTCGGGATCGACGAATTGCTGTTTCGCGATTCCACCGGTTCAATCGGCACCTCCGCGCCCGGACGATTGTCCCCCATGACCGCGACCGCATTTGTCGCAATTGGCCTGGCTCTCATCCTGTTGGATTGGGAAACCCGCCGCGGCCGCCGCCCAGCGCAGTTGCTCAGTCTGGGGGTGGCCTTCCTGGCAATGTTGGCGATCAGTGGTTACATCTATAACGCGGCAGCGCTCACCAGAATCCTGCTTTATACAAAAGTCGCCCTCAACACGGCCGTTGCTCTGTTCCTGTTGAGCATTGCGGTCTTCCTGGCGCGGCCTCGATGCGGTGTCGCCGGTGACTTTGCAAGGGACGGTGTGGGAAGCACCATGGCACGCCGACTCCTTCCCGCGGTTTTCCTGGTGCCAACCTGTCTCGGCTGGATCCGGCTTCAGGGACAGTCGGCCGGCCTTTACGGCACGGAAATGGGCCTGGCGCTCTATGCCACTTCCAACATCGTCGTCTTTGCCGTCCTGGTATGGTGGAGCGCACAAAGGCTGAATCGGGAGAATGACCATCGCAGCGCCGCCGAGGCTGGAATCCGGAAGCTCAATGCGGAACTTGAAGAGCGAGTTGCCGAACGGACCCGCGTCCTGGAACACCAGACCTCCGTTCTCGCGGAACAGGCAGCTTTGCTCAACCTGGCCAACGACTCAATCTTTGTGCGCGACATGAACAACCGCATCACATTTTGGAATCAGGGCGCTGCCCGGGAATACGGATGGACGGCGGAACAGGCGTTGGGGCGCGTCACGTACGAGCTGTTACATACTGAATTCCCCGTCTCTCTTGATCGGATTCATACCGAACTGCTGTCCAACGGTGAGTGGGAGGGGGAACTCGTGCACACGCGTGCCGATCACTCGCGCCTTACGGTGTCCAGCAGATGGGCATTGCTCCGCGATGCCGGCGACATCCCCCGCGCAGTGCTTGAAATCAACAGCGACATCACCGAGCGAAAGCAGGCAAAAGAGGCACTTTGGGCTGAGAAGGAACTCGCCCAGGTCACGCTCAATTCCATCGGCGATGCAGTTGTCTGTACGGACGCTTTCGATAGGATTACTTTCCTCAATCCCGTCGCGGAACACATGACCGGCTGGTTGTCGCAGGAGGCATCTGGCCGGTCCATGGCTGAAGTCGTGCACATCATGGACGCTACCACCAGGGAATCGATTCCCGACCTGATGAAGATAGCATTTGGACAGGATCGGGCGATGAACCTTCCGCCGAATTGCATTCTCATCCGTCGCGATGGCCATGAAACCCCCATCGAAGATTCAGTCGCTCCCATCCACAATCGGGAAGGCCAGCCTACGGGGGCAGTCATCGTTTTCCGTGACGTGAGCGCGGCCCGGGCAATGGCGGAACAGATCGTGCACATGGCTGAACACGACTTTCTCACCTTCTTGCCAAATAGAATGCTGCTCAACGATCGCATTGGCCAGGCCATCGACCTGGCGCCCCGTCACGGGAAGAAAGTCGCGCTCCTGTTCCTCGATCTGGATGGTTTCAAGCAGATTAACGATTCCTTCGGCCATGCCGCCGGCGACAAGCTCCTGCAATCGATTGCAAAGCGCTTGCAGGGTTGTGTGCGACGCACCGATACGGTAAGCCGCCAGGGAGGCGACGAATTTGTCGTGCTGCTCTCAGAAGTGCAGCGATCGGAGGATGTAGCCACGCTCGCCAGGCATATCGTGGAATCCGTTTCCGAATCCCACTCCATCGATGGTCACATCCTCAACGTCACAGCCAGCGTTGGAATCAGCATCTTTCCCGACAATGGAGTCGATGCGGAGACGCTCCTTCAAAATGCGGATGCCGCGATGTATCATGCCAAGGAAAATGGCCGCCGTGGTTACCGCTTCTTCACTCCCGAGATGAACATTCCGGACGAGGCCCTGCTACCCATCAAAAGGATCCCCAAGCTCTCAGCGCCAACAAACTAGTCCCTGTTCCCTTGTTCCCTTGGTCCCTTATTCCCTGTCTTTACCCCTTCGCCAACATCTGCTTGATCCCTCGCAGCGCCTGTCGTGTCCGCTCCTCATTCTCAATCAGCGAAAACCGCACATGCCCGTCCCCATAATCGCCAAATCCGATCCCCGGTGAAACCGCAACCTTGGCTTCATTCAGCAGCAGCTTTGAAAACTCCAGCGACCCCAGGTTCCGGTACTGTTCTGGAATCTGCGCCCACACAAACATCGTCGCCTTGGGCAGCGCCACCGGCCAGCCCAGCTTGTTCAGGCCCTCCACCAGCACGTTCCGCCGGCTGCGGTAGTTCTCGCAAATCTCGGCCACGCACTCCTGCGGCCCTTCCAGCGCGTGAATTGAAGCTACCTGGATCGGCGTAAACGTCCCGTAGTCGAAGTAACTCTTCAGCCGCGCCAGCGCACTCACCAGCACCGGGTTGCCCACCATGAATCCCACTCGCCATCCCGGCATGTTGTAGCTCTTGCTCAGCGTGAAAAACTCCACAGCCACATCCTTCGCGCCCGGAATCTCAAGCACGCTCGGAGGCTTGTATCCATCAAACGCAATGTCCGCGTAAGCCAAATCCTGAATCAAGTGAAATCCATACTCCCGCGCCAGCTCCACCAGCCGCGCCAGAAACGGCAACTCCACGCACTCGGTGGTTGGATTCGACGGGAAATTCACAATCAGCGCCTTCGGCCGCGGCACCATCCGCGGAATCAGCGCCTCAAGCTCAGCCAGAAATTGCGCCTTATCGTGCACCGGCACGCTCACCACGTGCGCCCCCGCAATCACCGGCCCATAAATATGAATCGGATAGCTGGGATTCGGCACCAGCACCGTGTCCCGCGAATCCAGAATCGCCAGGCACAGGTGCGCAATCCCTTCCTTCGACCCGATGGTGACAATGGTCTCCGTCTCCGAATCGAGATCCACGTTGTAGCGCGTCTTGTACCAATTCGCAATCGCCTTGCGCAGCCGCGGCAGCCCCCGCGAAACCGAGTAGCGATGCGTCGCCGGCTTCAAGGCCGCCTCCACCAGCTTGTCGACAATGTGCTTCGGCGTGGCCCCATCGGGATTGCCCATGCCAAAGTCGATAATGTCCTCGCCATGCCGGCGAGCGCTAACCTTCATCTCCCCCGTAATGTTGAATACATACGGCGGAAGCCGCTGAATACGACTGAACTCTTCCATAATGTCTCCATTATCAATTGCGCGCCGGCAGTGAATCGTGAACAAGCATCAGGAATCCACCATCGATGGACCTGATTTGAAACCGTGTGCTGGGATTTGGGATGGAATTTGCGATGGGAAGATCAGTTATCTATGCGGCGCCAGCCGCCGCACGAGCCGCGTCCGCACTAAGAGAGCGCGAAGCTGCAAGTGCGCAAAGTTGGACTTCAATCTGCATGGAGAAATTATAGCGCGGCGGACGGAGGAGTGGAGATTGGCAGCGACGGAGTCCAATTTGAATCAGCTTGAGAATCAGAAATCTTCGCAAGCCTGCGAATCCATACCTGGACGAAGATTGCGCTGGTCAAAACCATCAGCGCTGAGGCAATAGCAGCAAACTTAAACGAGCCGGCCGCCCCGTAAGGGTCCCCCGTATTCATCGAGCTCATCAGTAAGGTGATGAATATACCGAGGTTGAACGCACCGACTGCAATCAGGATGATCTGCACATACAGGACCATCACGGCCTCCGGGCGCTTGACAGCAGGCTTGCGATGATCGAATTGCCGCTTGAATTGATACATGATTGCAAGTATAGCCCTGGCCTTGAATCACAAACACCGTGCACGACCCATTCCCGCAAACCGGTCCTTTTTGACCAGACAGCAACTCCGCAAATGAGAAAACTGTTTGCGGGAGAAGATTGCCTGCGCGAGCTGGCCGCACTTGTTTCCACTGGGGGGAAATACGGCCTGGATCTCACCCATCAATCTCACCCGCGATCTTCTCCCAATCAGGATTCGTATTCATCGATCCCAATTACGCCCCAGTCGTCAGCACCACCCTGAAGCGCGCCTTCCCGCTCATCATGCGGTCAAACGCCTCCGCAGCCTTCTCCAGCGGATAAGTCTCGATCATCGGCTTCACCCCCGCCAGCGCGCTGAAGTTCAGCGTGTCTTCCGAGTCCATCCCCGTCCCCGACGCCCACCCGTCAATCGACCGGTTACCCATAATCAGCGGAAGCACGTTCACAGCGATAGATTTCTCCGGCACGCCAACAACGATCAGCTTGCCATTGGCCCCCAGCCCGCCCACCGCCTGCTCCAGGCTCTCCGCGTTCGTCAGCGTCGACAAAATCACCGTCGCCCCACCCAGCTTTTGCAGCTCCGCAGCAAAGTCCTGCGTGGTGCTGTCGATATAGATATGCGCTCCCAGTTCCTTCGCCAGCGGAGCCTTGTCCGCACCGCGCGCAATCGCCACCGTACGGTATCCGGACTTGGCCGCATACTGCACTCCAAGATGCCCCAGCCCGCCAATTCCCAGAATCGCCACCGTGTCGCCCGGCTTGGCTCCGCTGTGCCGCAGGCTGTTGTAAGTCGTCACGCCCGCGCACAGCAACGGCGCCGCGTCCACGTCCGACAAGTCGTCGGGAACCAGCGCCAGCGCATTCGCCGGAGCATTCACGTAATCGGCATACCCGCCGTCAAAAGTGATCCCGCTGATCTGCCCGTTCTCGCACAACACAAAGTCGCCGCGCCGGCAGGGCGTGCAATAGTTGCAGTGCCCGCCGTGCCATCCCAGGCCCACGCGCTGGCCCACCTTGAACACGGGCACATCCGCGCCCACCGCATCCACCACCCCGGCAACCTCGTGACCCGGCACACGCGGGAACGCAATCCCCGGAAACAGCCCAAACTTGGTAATCGAATCGCTATGGCAAACGCCGCAAGCCTGCACACGTATCCGCACATGACCCGGCCCCGGCTCGGGAAACTCTTTCTCCACCAATTCAAAGTCCCCACCCGCGGCGGGAACCTGCATTGCACGTCCAGTAACTGAAGGCATAGGTTGGTCTTCTCCTGCCCGCTTGGATGAAACGCCCCACCGCGAAGTTTCACGAAGAAATCGTGAATTCCCTCAATCCCCCCGCCGCAAATTCACCTAAACCCCGCCCCCTTATACTTAAAGACGACATGAGCAAGTTCCTTCCCGTAGACGAGCAGATGGACCTCCTTCAGAAAGGTGCCGCAGAAATCATCCGCGTCCCCGACCTGCGCGAGCGCCTAGAAGACAGCCGCAAAACCGGCCGCCCCCTCCGCGTCAAAGCCGGATTCGACCCCACCGCGCCCGACCTTCACCTGGGCCACACCGTGCTCATGCGCAAGCTCCGCCACTTCCAGCAACTCGGCCACACCGTCATCTTCCTCATCGGTGACTACACATCCCTCATCGGCGACCCCACCGGCCGCAACGTCACCCGCAAGCCCCTCACCCGCGAGCAAATCGATGAGAATGCCGTCACCTACAAGCAGCAAGTCTTCAAGATCCTCGACGAAAAACTCACCGAAGTCCGCTACAACTCCGAGTGGCTCGGCAAGCTCGGTTATGAAGACATCGTTCGCCTCACCGCGCACTTCACCGTCTCTCAAGTGCTCGAGCGCGACGACTTCCACAAGCGTTACATCGCCGAGCAGCCCATCAGCCTCCACGAGCTGCTCTACCCCGTAATGCAGGGCTACGATTCCGTGATGCTTGAGTGCGACGTCGAGCTCGGCGGCACCGATCAGCGCTTCAACCTGGGCTGCGGCCGCGAACTCCAGCGCCACTACGGCCAGAAGCCGCAAGTCATCCTCATGACGCCCATCCTTGAAGGCCTCGACGGCGTGCAGAAAATGTCGAAATCCCTCAACAACGCCATCGGCATCAACGAGCCGCCCGCCGAAATGTACGGCAAGCTCATGTCCATTTCCGACGAGCTGATGGGCAAGTACTACGTCTTCCTCACTGACCTGCGCCAATCCGAGGTCGACGCGCTGCTAGCCGATATCGCCGCCGGCAAGCTCCATCCCATGGAAGCCAAAAAGCGCTTGGCCCGCACCATCGTCGCCGGCTTCCAGGGAGAAGCCGCCGCGCAAGCCGCCGACGAAAACTGGGCCCGCATGTTCCAGCAGAAAGAAACCGCCGAAGACCTGGAAGAAGCCTCAATCGCGTTTGCCGACATCGCGGGCCCGGAGCCGAATCAGATTCGCCTGCCCAAGCTGCTCGTGCATCTCGGCCTGGCCGCAAGCGGAGCCGAAGCCAACCGCAAGATCGCCGAGAACGCCGTCAAGCTCGATAACGAGCCAGCCACAGGCGCACTCGTTTCGCTTCCCGCCCTTCCAGCAAGAATCGTCGTCCGCCTAGGCAAGCGCGCCAAAATCGCCGTCATTCAATAATTCAAAAGAGGGAACCCCATGACCGACCCCATCACCGACCGCACCTTCGACCAAAAACTCGACCTCCTCGCCGAAGTAGCCGTCAAAGTCGGCCTCGGCCTCGCGTCCGGCCAGGAACTGGTTATGACCGCCTCGCTCGACGCGCTCCCTCTCGCCCGCCGCATCACCGAGCAGGCCTATCGCGCCGGCGCATCCCTCGTCACCACCCTCTACGCCGACGACGAAACCACGCTCATGCGCTACCGCAATGCGCCCGACTCGAGCTTCGATCACGCCGCAAAGTGGCTCTACGACGGCATGGGAGCAGCCTTCAAAAGCGGCGCCGCCCGCCTCGCCATCGCCGGTGGCAATCCCGCCCTGCTCTCCAATGAAGATCCCGCCAAAGTCGGCCGCGCCAACAGCGCCGTGTCAAAGGCCTACCGCCCCGCGCTCGAGCTCATCACCCGCCACGCCATCAACTGGACCATCGTTGCCGCCGCCACCCCCGCCTGGGCCGCGGCGATGTTTCCCAATGAAGCTCCAGATGCCGCCCTCGCCAAAGTCTGGGAAGCCATCTTCCAGACCACCCGCATCAACACCCCCGACCCCGTAGCCGCCTGGAAGACCCACGACGCCGGCCTCCACCACCGCGCCGCCTACATGAACGAGAAGCGTTTTTCCTATCTGCAATACCGTGGCCCCGGCACCGATTTCAAGCTCGGCATGGCCGACGATCATCTCTGGCTCGGCGGAGGCACCACCGCCGGCAACGGCCTCTACTGCATCCCCAACATGCCCACTGAAGAAGTCTTCTCCACGCCCCACAAAGACCGCGCCGACGGCACCATAACAGCCACCAAGCCGCTCTCCCATCAAGGAACCATGATTGAAGGCATTCAAGTCCGCTTTGAAAACGGCCGCATCGTCGAAGCCCACGCCAGCCGTGGTCAGGAAGTCCTCCAGCGCCTGATCGACACCGACGACGGCGCGCGCCGCCTCGGTGAAGTTGCCCTCGTTCCTCACTCTTCGCCCATCGCCGCCAGCGGCATGCTCTTCTTCAACACGCTATTCGACGAAAACGCCGCATCGCACATCGCGCTCGGCCAATCCTACTCATCGTGCCTCAAAGACGGCGACACACTTACCCCCGAGCAGTTAGCCGCCAAAGGCGCCAACGACAGCCTGATCCACGTCGACTGGATGATCGGCTCAGGTGAACTCGACATCGACGGCATTACCTCCAGCGGCGCAGTCGAGCCTCTCATGCGCCAGGGCGAGTGGGTATAGAACCAAACAGAGCAACGCAACTTTGAAAGGGCACGACTTCAGTTGAAGTCGTGCCGAAAATGCCAGGAGAATGACGGGCTTTAGTGTCTGCGTGAGAGCGCCATTTGCCCTTTTGCTGCGGCGTTCTTGTTTTGAGTTTTCCGCGATTTCGGCGGCGGTTTTTGTTTCAGGCTGTCCTCATGCCATGCAGCCTGGT
>JBEKET010000026.1:0-78575 GCA_050013695.1 Occallatibacter sp. | reverse complement strand
GGGGTTTCGACCTTGGTCGAACCCCGTCCGGCAAAGCACCTTGAACTGTAAAGGATGTGTGGAGACAACTTGTAAACCATGTCTGGAGACTGGACAACTGAAGTCGTGCCGAAGAGGTTCCTAAATGACCCTGGACTTTAGTCCCTGAGGGATGCTCTCAACAATCAAAGAACATCCCACAATTGAAAACTCTGCCGGGGAAAAATCGGACGCGGGATAGCTTCACCAGACCGAAGCCTGGAGGCAGGAGTCGAACCTGCTACCTCCGCTCACGCGGCGCTCTACCAGATGAACCCGTGCCCTGCGCCACCGGCAGTTCTTATTCCCGGACGCGTGCCGCCTCGTCCGAATCCTCGTCTTCCTCGTCGCCAACCCTCACCGGCCGCACCGTCTCCACCGTGCGAAACCCCGTAGTCTTCGAAATCCTCAACGGCTGAAAATCAACCGCCAGCTTCCTCATCTGGTCGTACGACGGCTTTTGTTTGTCGCTAAACCCGGTGCACTCATACACCGGAAACGGCACAACGATGTTAGGGGTCGTGTTATTGCAGATCACCACCAGGTCCGACTCGCGATAACCCGTGATGAACTGACCCCAGCTGCACCTGCTGCACAAGTGCGTGCTCCCCACCGGTGTGCCGTTTTTCACATGCAGTTTGGCCATGCCAATCACGTTTCTATCCGGACCCGCCGGAAGTCTATTGACCGGGGAACAAGCGGCTACGGACTTTGTACGGCGCTCTGCCCTTGAGCTAACAGGATTTGCATCCCGGGCGGGATTCGAACCCGCATCTCCGGCTTAACAGGCGAAGTAACCGTTGCCCACGCCACCGGTCAAAGTGGTTGTTTCGCGCCGCCATCCCGGCTGCGCACTTCAATTTCAATGGCCGGGGAACAAGCGGCTACGGCCTGTTCGCTCTACCCACTGAGCTACCGGAGCTCGCGCCCCGAACGGGATTCGAACCCGCGACCGAAGTACCCGTTGCCTACACCACCGGCCAAACTGGTTAATTTCAAACACAACCGCGCAATTCCCGCGCCGGGGAATAAACGAAAATAGTCGGACACGAAACCTCTGCCCCACGGTGCCTTTTGCTTTAGGACTACGCCCCTGCCCCGTGAAGTGATCTATCTCGCCAGGGTTCCCTTCCCTGCGTCCTTGGCGGTGGAAGTAACTCTCTCCTGTCGCCACCGGCGCCACTAACTGCTCAAAAACCAACTTAGAGACAAGGCTCTCCCGCAATCCCCGCATAACTTATCGCAGCGACACTAACTCCAGAGCTAATAACTCAGTAAAAGTTACCCGAAGGAACAAACAAAGACAGGTGTTTATCGGTGACAAGCGATGAACCTGGCTTCAACACCACTCGGGCAATACAAGACTGAGAAAAATCCAATGTGTGCGCTTTGCGTAGGAGCAGACACCAGGAAGGTTACTTGAGGTAATTGACGGACCACGCCCGGCGACCGGTGCAGCTTAAATCAAGCGGCTCCAGCCTACGCATCGAGATTTGCGTTCTATGTTTCATCGGGCGTTCTCCTACGCAGTCAATACTGTGCCATAACTCGATTCGGAATTGCAAGCTATTTTCGAAAGTTTTCTCATTTATTTTCTTGAAAACAACAGCAGTAAGTTATCGGCCGTAAGTTATCCGCACTAATCCGCATCCCAGTCCAACTCCGCGCAGCATCCATCCCGCCTCATCATGTACGCTGAATGCGCGGGCGCAGCAAACTCAAGCGCCATCGGAGGGCAAATGACCTGGTTAATTCTGCTGCTTGGCTTGGTGGTCGGACTCGTTTCCGGTGTAGTCGGCATCGGCGGCGGCATCCTGTTTGTCCCCGCCCTCATCTGGCTCCTTGGAATGGACCAGCACAAGGCCCAGGGCACCTCGATCGGCGCGCTGCTCTTGCCCGTCGGCCTCTTCGCCTTCATCGAGTACTACCGCAAAGGCAACGCCGATGTCCGCGTCGCACTGCTCCTGGCCGCTGGCTTCCTTGTCGGCGGATACTTCGGCGCAATCGGCGCTCAGCACATCTCCGACCTCTGGCTCCGCCGCGTCTTCGCAGTCACCCTGGTAGCCATCGGCGCCAAACTCCTCTTCACCCGCTAGCTTCAAAAGCTTTGTATCAGGGCCCAACTTCACAGCTTGGTGAAAAGCTCGCTCAACCGACAAACCTCAAAGGCTTTGTATCAGGGTATGACTTCAGTCATACCAATGAAGCCAATAAAATGAGCTGGGGTTTAGCCCCTGATGCGCGCTTTTCAATTCAATGAGGCAGCCTCTAGCGAGTCGCCACAAACCGCAGCCGCACATAATCCCCAGTCCAGTTCCCTTCCTCATCCCGCAACACCGGCTCAAGCAGCGCCGCCGTCTCCTCCACCACCGTGTCGCGTACCTTCTCCGGCAACCCGTCCAGAACTCCCGCGCGAAATGTCCTCAGCCAACCCTGCATCCCGCTGGCAGCCAACGGCGTAGGCCGCGGAATCAGTGCGATCTGCTGCACATGAAACCCATGCTTCTCCAGCCGCGATGTGTAAGCGCGCGTCGTCGGATAGTAATTCACCCCATCCTCGCGCCCTGCATACCCATGCCGCGCCAGCACCGCCATCAACGCAACCTGAATCGCGGCGATGTTTCCATGTCCGCCCATCTCCGCCACAAACCGCCCAGCCGCCTTCAGCACCCGATGCACCTCGGCCATCATCGCATCCTGACCACGCACCCAGTGCAGCGCCGCATTCGAAAAAACTGCGTCAAATTCCCCATCGGGATAAGGCAGAGACTCAGCCGGCGCATGTGTTGCATCGATCCCCCGCGCTCGAGCCGCAGCCACCATCTCTGCCGAAGCGTCCACGCCCCGCACGCTCGCCCCCGTAGCCGCGATCCGCTGCGTAAGCTGCCCATCTCCGCAGCCCAGGTCGAGAATCGATTCCTCCGCCTTCGCGCCCAGCCACTCAAACACCCCGCCGGCCAGCCCGTGAACAAATGCCCCGTCCTGCGCATACGCCTGCGGGTCCCAGGTCTGTGTCATCAAGTGCCTCCAGACCCAGTCTCGCGGAAATCAAAGCATAAAACAAAGTTATTTTCTTTTCATATTTGATAACAAGTCTTTATACATTCAAAGTCTGCTCCTTGCGGCTCGATTCGCATTTCACGCTGCAAAAGAATGCCTTCGGACGCTTCGGGACTCACTGAAGGTCTCCCCCATTCTCAAAAGAAATGCGCACCGTCGGCTGCCGACCCCACCCTGCCACGTAGAACTCCCTGTATTCGACGCGGAGGCCCTTGAAATCGCCGTTCCGTTGCGCGAAATGCCACATAACACCACCACCGTAGTCCGCAACATTTCCAGTAACAAAAAAACGCGAGTAACCGACATCGAAAAACAGCAACGCAGGTGTGCGCCTCGATCGGGTGGGATCATGGTGCAGGTTGTATGTCGATTGGAAGTTGAAAGAAAACAGCCCGTCAACCGGCGTCTTTGGCGTCGGCCCAGCCAGCCCAAGCTCCAGAAAGAATCCCGGCGCTAGAAAGTGGCGCGGTGAGGCAAGCCTCTGCAGGCCACCCGTATCATAGAGGCCGAGAAACACTCCACCCGAGCCGGTCCGCCCGCCGGCGCCGTACTCACCTGCGACGAGACCGCCCGCGTCCTCATCATTCGACTGCGCCATGCAGCAGGTCGAAAAAACCAGAAACAGCGCAAACGCAATCCAAACAGATTTGACCACCGTTGCCTCCCATTCATCTGAAAGGCATTCTTTCCTGGTCACGACCCGAGAAGGCGTCACTTTGTGATGGTTCCTGGACTGTCACAGCGTTGCATTCGACGGAGTTGGAGACCATTGCGCGCTTGGTTTCAGATCGACTGCACCGGCAGCAGCGTCAAATCATCCACCAGCCCCACTTCCTTCTGCACAAATGGTTCGCCATACCGCACCCCGGCCAGCAACCCGTAGTGACGCGCCTCCGCAAACGTGCGCTCGCGAATCTCTTCCTCCGCGACAAACAACCCGCTCCCCGCTGCCTGGTTGGCGTATTGAGAACGGTAAGCCATCAGCGCCGCATGCCGCTGCTCAATGAACGGCGAAATGTCCACGATGAAGCTAGGCCGCACATCGGCGTAGAGGCTCGCATAAACAATCTTGAACGGCCGATGCGGCGCACCCGTGACCGTCTCTCTTCCCGCAGGTGCCTTTGCCAGCCCCGAAAGAAAGCAAGCCTCATACCCCAGCGCAGCCACAATCGCGTGGTCCGGATGCCGCGCCTGCCAATAAGGAAGAATCACCACCCGCGGCCTCACCTGCCGCAACACCCGGACGATCTTCAACCTGTTTTCAAGTGTGTTTTCAATCGCCCCGTCAGGCAGATCGAGCGCCTCGCGCCAGCCCACGCCCAGCAGCTTTGCAGCGTCCGTCGCTTCCCTTGCCCGGTCTTCGGCAGTTCCGCGCGTTCCAGCCTCGCCCTTGGTCAGGTCGAGAATCGCCGTCCGCAGCCCACGCGAAGCCATGCGCAGCAGCGTCCCGCCGCATGTCTGTTCCACATCGTCGCGGTGCGCCGCAATCGCAAGCACATCGGCAGTGAAAGAATCGTCAATCGAACCGGCAGTCATGAATGATTGTCTCCGACAAGCGCCAGAGTATGAAGGGTTCAAACCTGCCGCTCACCATTGAACCACTGATCACTAGCCACTGATCACTGATCACTGTCTTCAATAAACAGTATTGTCCCCGTCCGAAGCCGCATCCATATACGCCACGTCCCAGGCCGTGCCAGTCACTGTCACGTACTGGTTGTCGATCGCCGAGCCGTCCACAGTCGAGTAGATATAAACCTGTCCGCCTTCGGCCGTATAGATCTTGTTCAGCCCGGTCACCGCGGCAATCCCGGTAGCGTCGCCCAAATATGGCTCCAGCATGGTCACCGTATTCGTCGAGGTGTTGAACATGGTCAGGCACCCGGTCGGTGCGCCGTTGGCCGCGCGCACGCCGTTAGTGCACTTGGTCATACCGATCCAAAGCGTGTTGTTGTCCGCCAGGATCATCCGGCTGAGCGCGCCCGGCGCGCCGTCACTGATCGAGATGGAGCTCGAAGCGGTGTTGTTAGTCAAATTGACCACTGTCAGGTTGCCGCCAAAAAGCGTCTGGCCACCTATCGATTGCGGCTGTTGCCCGGCAACGTACATGGTGGAAGTATCCACCAGCGCATTGCTGGCGCCTCCCGGAATAGGGATGTTGGGAATTGTCCCCGTCTTGGGCAGCAAGCCGGATGCCTGGCCGTTAAGGAAGATCATCGGCGCCACCGGCAAAATCGAAACCGAAGCAGTAGTGCCGCCGCACTCCGGACCACAATTCAGAATGTAGGCCGTAGAACCATCCGCTGAGAAAACCGCCTTCACCGGTCGATCGAACGTAAGTGGCGCGCCGTAGTACATGCCCCACTGGTCTTTGCTATCCGGGCTTTGCGCCTGCAACAGGCACCAGCTCGGCGCGCTGAATGGCTCGCAATCCACCGCCGCCTTGGGCCAGGTCGCGGGCCCACCGGAGAAGTTGATCGTCTGTGAAGCCGTAAGTTGCAGCGGATAGTATGCGTAATTTGAGTTCTGTGCGAAGGCGATGGCAAACGTCCCGCCAGGATTGACGCTCACGCGGTAAACTCCGGGAAGGCTCAGCGGGTAGGAGCTCCCGTTCAGCCGGTTCGCCACTGTAAGCACATGGGAACCCTGGCTCGCAGCAAAAACATACGCCTGGTTGCGGGTGATGAAGACGCTTGAAGAAGCACCGTTCAAGCCACTCACTGTCCCGCTCGTACTCTCTTTTGCATAACCCACCAGGGTGAAATTGCCGCCTGAGCCTGTGCCGTACACCGCGCCAGCCTGCTCTTCCGGCATGTTCTGTATGGTGATTGGCAGCGCGCCTGAATATCCCGAGATCGAAAACGTCGCCGGCTTTCCAGTGTACCCGCCGCGAATGTCGTAATAGGCATCCACAAACTGCAGCGCGCCCTGGGTAAACGCACTCGGGTTCTGGATCGCAATGAGGACACGATTGGTCAACTTGCTGGGGGGCAGATTCCGGCCATCAAGATACGTTGTGCCACCACATCCTGCCAGCGCGGCCGCAACCAAAAGAGCTGCTGCGGCGCTCATCCAAAGACTTCTGATCTTCAAAATCCCTTACCTCGACGAAAAGCGCGGACTGTGCCGCGGAAATTTTTTGGGTCAAAGCCGCAATGTGAACACATTGATGGCAGTTGCCGGCCGATCGTACACATTGCAGAATTCCCGATCCCCAGGCCGGTTGATGAACGCGGTGACTCCCGAAGTATAACAAAGCAGGCCGGTGCTCTGGCGCGCCGGGTCCGGGTCGCTTAGCATGTGAATAAGATGACCCAGTTTGCCGACATCTTCGCCAATCGTCCCGTTCTGGCCGACGGCGCCATGGGCACAGTGCTCTATGCCCGCGGTGTCTTCATTAACCGATGCTACGACGAACTGAATCTCTCCGACCCGGGCCTCATCCTCGCCATTCATGAGGAGTATTTGCAGGCCGGTGCCGAGATTCTTGAAACCAACACCTTTGGCGCCAACCGCTTTCGACTCGCGCGCCACGGCCTCGCTGGCAAAGTTGCGGAAATCAACGCCGCCGGCGTCAAGGCAGCTCGCCAGGCCGTTGCGCATCTCCGTGAAAAACAAGCTGGCGAAGCTTATGTGGCCGGCTCCGTCGGTCCCCTGGGCGTGCGCCTCGAACCCCTCGGCAAGACCGGTCTCGACGAAGCCCGCGCTGCTTTTGCCGAGCAGATCAAGGCTCTCGCCGATGCTGGCGTCGACCTGCTCATCCTCGAAACCATGCCCGCCCTCAACGAGGCCCACGAAGCCCTCGCAGCCGCCCGTGAAACCGCTCCCAACCTGCCCGTGCTGGTCATGGTCACCGTTGACGACGAGAGCAACTGCCTCGACGGTGCATCCCCCGCCCAGGCCGCCGCGCTGCTCACTGAGTGGGGTGCGGGCGCAATTGGTGTGAACTGCTCCACCGGCCCAGCCACCGTGCTCACCGCCATTGAAGCCATGCGCGCCGCCACCACGCTTCCACTCGCCGCCATGCCTAATGCCGGCATGCCCCGCGCCGTCGAGGGCCGCAACATCTACCTCTGCTCCCCTGAATACATGGCCAGCTTCGCCCGCAAAGCCATCGCCGCCGGGGCGCAAATCGTTGGCGGCTGCTGCGGCACCACCCCCAACCACATCCGCGCCATGCGTTCCGCCATGCGCGCCATCGACGCGCAGGCCCGTGTGCAGTCCACCGGAGCAGCGCCGGCCATCAACACTGAAACCCCTCCCGCGCCGCTTCGCGAACGCTCCCGTATCGGCTCGCTCGTTGCCGACGGCACGTTTGTCACGCTGGTTGAAATCGTTACCCCCAAGGGCATCGACTGCACCAAGGAAATAGAAGGTGCTCGCCTTCTCGCCGGTCTCGGCGTCCATGCAATCAACGTGCCTGACTCGCCGCGCGCCTCCGCTCGCATGAGCGCGCAGAGCCTCTGCATCCAGATTCAGCAACACACCGGCATTGAAACGGTTCTGCATTACACCTGCCGCGACCGAAACATTCTGTCCATTCAATCGGACCTGCTCGGAGCCTCGTCCATCGGCCTGCACAACATCCTCTGCCTCACCGGCGACCCGCCCAAGCTTGGAAACTATCCCGACGCTACTGCTGTCTTTGACGTTGACTCCATCGGTCTGGTCAACATCGTTCGCCGTTTGAACCACGGCCTCGACATCGGCGCCAATGCCATCGGTGCCAGCACCAACTTCACCATCGGCGTCGCCGCCAACCCCGGCGTGCCCGATATAGAGAATGAAATACGCCGCTTTGCCTACAAAGTTGAAGCCGGCGGCGAGTACGCCATCACCCAGCCCGTTTTCGACCTCAAACTCTTGGAAGTCTTCCTCAAGCGCATCGAGACCTTCCGTATCCCGGTCATCGCCGGCATCTGGCCGCTCACCAGCCTCCGCAACGCCGAGTTCATGAAGAACGATCTCCGCGTCTCCATGCCTGAAGAAATCATGCTGCGCATGGCCCAGTGCACCACCCCAGACGCTTCTCGCCGCGAAGGCGTCGTCATCGCCCAGGAGATGCTTGAAGCCGTCCGTCCCATGGTCCAGGGTGTGCAAGTCAGCGCCCCCTTCGGCCGCTACTCACTTGCCGCCGAAGTCATCGCCTCTGTCCTACCTGAAACAGTTACGGAGTAACCACCATGCCGTCCTTTGAAGAATCGCTCAAAAAGCTCGAAACCATCGTTGAAAAACTCGAACAAGGCGATCTGCCCCTCGAAGAGTCGCTCAAGCTCTTCGAGGAAGGCGTCGGCCTGTCCGCAACATGCAAGCAAGAACTTGAAGCCGCCGAAGGCAAAGTCCAAATCCTGATCAAGCAGCGCGACGGCTCCCTGAAACCAGAACCCTTCGGCTCCTAAGAGGCGGTCATACAGAAAAGCGATCATTTCGAAAAGAGGCGGTCATGCAGATAAGCGTCCATACAGAAAAGAGGCGGTCATCTTGAGCGAACGGGGCCCCAAACGTACTTCAGTTTGGGGGTGGTGAGTCGAAGGACCTTCATTTGTTTTTGTCGTTGCATTTGCTTCTGTCTTTGCTTTTGCCCTTATCTTTGCATCTTCCCTTCCTCCTCTTTGACCACCCCTACGCGGCGGTCATTCTGATAAGAGGCGGTCATCCTGAGCGAACGGGGCCCCAAACGTACTTCAGTTTGGGGGTGGTGAGTCGAAGGACCTGCATTTGTTTTTGTCTTTGCATTTGCTTTTGCCCTTGCTTTTGCTTTTGTCCTTGCACTTGCCTTTGCCCTTCCTCCTCTTTGCCCACCCCCATAAGCACCCACAATACCCCTCAGAAAAATCATTAATTCCCCCAAATCCCAAAATCCACCGCAAAGGCCAGCCACATGCATCGCTCCAGCCCATCAGGAGCCAAGTTGCCCCCACCCGTCCACCCCACCTACGCCGACAGTTTCCGCTGCATCGGCCCAGCCTGCGAAGACACCTGCTGCCAGGGTTGGACCGTCCCCATCGACCAGCCAGCCTTTGAAAAGTACCAGCGTCTACCCGCCGGCCCGCTCCGCTCCCTGATCGACGTCAGCATCCAGCGCACGCCAGTTGACGACACCGCAAGAAAACATCCCTTCGCCACCGTCCGCATGAACGCCGCAAATCAGTGCCCGCTGCTGACCTCGGATCGTCTCTGCGCCATTCAGTCCGCCCACGGCGAAGAAATGCTCTCGCATACCTGCCGCACCTATCCCCGCATTGTGCACAGTTGCGGCGCCATCGAAGAGAAAGCTCTAGCCCTGTCCTGCCCCGAAGCAGCACGACTAGTCTTACTAAATCCCAACCTGCTCAATCCCTCAGCGCCAGTCACCCTCCAAACAGAAACCACAGACCCAGGCAACACCCAGTTCCCGCCCAACTTCTGGCTCATCCGCGAAACCATGCTGCCCCTGGTCCTCAATCGCGCCTATCCCCTCTGGCAACGTCTATTCCTTCTCAGCATCCTTTGCCAGCGCCTCGACGCCATCTCCCGCGGCGAACATCAAAGCAGCGTCCCACACTTCCTCGCCGATTTTCAGGCGACGGTAGCCACAGGCGCACTGCGCCCAGCCATGGACTCGCTCCCCGTCGACCCCACCGCTCAAGTTGACGTAGTCCTGCGCCTCGCCGGCCTCATGCTCCACAAATCCAACATCCGCCCGCGCTTCGTCGAGTGCATTCAGGCCTTCACCGCCGGCAACGGCAACGGCCCCGGCTCCACGCTCGACAGCCTCACCGCGCACTACAACTTCGCGCATGACCGCTTCTTCGAGCCCTTCTTCCGCCAACACCCGCACATCCTTGAGAACTACCTGGTCAACACCATCCTCCGGTGCCAGTTCCCCTACGGCAAAGAAGCAATGATCGCCGGCGCTCCTCAATCAATGTCGCGTGAATTCGCCATGCTGACCGCACAGTTCACGCTCATCAAGGGGCTGTTAATCGGTGTAGCCGGCTTCCGTCGCGAGCAGTTTTCAGCGGCGCACATCGTGCACACAGTCCAGGCCGCCGCCAAGCACTTCGAGCATCACCCCGAGTTCCTCTTGAATGCCCACACCCTGCTGGTCGAAAGCCAGATGGACGGCGCAAGAGGCATAGCCGTCCTGCTCAGAAACAGCCCCCAGAGCCCAGCCTCAAATGGCCAAAGACCCGGATCTCCATCAGCAGATATGCCCGCAAGTAGGACGAGCTCTTCTAATCCCTATTCCCTGTTCCCTGCTTCTTCGCCAATCTCGCCAACACCGCCAACTCCCTAAGCACCTGTTTCAGCGGCCGCGCCGGCGTCCCCCAAAGCACCGTCCCCGGCTTCAGCCCCTCGTTGGTCACCGTCTTCCCCGTCAGCACCCCAGCCTGTCCGCCTAGAATCACACCCGGCCCCACATGCGCGTGGTCTCCAATCCCCACCTGCCCGGCCAACACCGCCCCATTCCCAACGGTCGACGACCCACTGATCCCCGTCCCCATCACCAGGATCACGTCCTCGCCGATATCGCAGTTATGCCCCACGTGCACCAGGTTATCAATCTTCGTTCCCCGCCCAATCCGCGTCTGTTTCAGCGCCCCGCGGTCAATCGTCGAGTTGGCGCCAATCTCAACATCGTCCTCAATCAGCAGCGTCCCCTGCTGCGGAAACTGCGTATAAGCCCCCGTCTTCGCGTCCCGCACATAGCCAAAACCATCCGCCCCCAGCACCGCCCCCGCATGCACCACCACGCGATTCCCCAGCGTCGTCCCCGGATACAAAACCGCCCTCGGATAAATCCTGCACTCCTCGCCAATCACCACGCCATCGCCGATAACGGCTCCAGCCTCAATCCGCGTCCCATCGCCCAGCGTTACGTTGTCGCCAATCACCGCTCCGTCGCCGATCGCAACCCGCTTCCCAATCCTCAAATGCGAACCAAGATGATGCGGAGCATGAATGGAAGCCCGCGGCAGCGGCGGCCTGAGCAACTTCGCCGCAAGCGCAAACCACAACCGCGGCTGCTCCGCCTCAACAACACATTTCGTTCCCGCGGAAACCAACTGTGCCCCAATTCCGCTCTTCAACACCACCACCCCGGCGCGACATGCCAGCGCCTTCGCCGCCCCACCAGCATCTTCAGCAAACACCAGTTCCGTCTCCGACGCCAGTTCCACGGAATTCACTCCAACCACCACGAGCCCCGGCTCGCCCCGCACAAGCGTCCCGCCCAGCTTCTCAACCAGCTCGCCCAGCGTCATCCGTCAACCCCCGTCCACCACCCACTGTTCACTGCCCACTGCACACTGTCCACTGTGTCAATACAGCCCCCGCTCCCCCGCCGGCCGTGTCTTCCATCTCCGGTGAATCCACAGCCACTGGTCAGGATATCTCCGAATCCATCCCTCAATCGCCGCCGTACACAACTGCGTCCCCGCCAAGATATCCGCCTGTGCATCCTTCGTGTGCGGAATCGCAATCTCCGCCCCAAAGTGCAGCACGTACTTCCCCTCCGCCGGTTCCCACACCATGAACCCCGGCAACACCGCCGCACCCGTCTTCCGCGCCACGTGCGCCAGCCCCGTAGCCGTACACGCATCCATCCCAAAGAACTTCACAAACGCCCCTTGCGGCGGCGTCATATTCGTATCCATCAGAATGCCAACCGTCCGCCCCGCCCGCATCGCCGTCAGCAGCCCGCGCCCAAAGTCGTCCTTGTGCAGCACCCAGTTCCCATGCCGGCAGCGAATCCCGTTCACATACTCGTCCAGCCGCCGGTTATCCAGCCTCCTGATCACCATCCCCATCGGGTGTCCCATCAGCGAATGGTAAAAGCTCGACAGCTCCCACGCTCCCAGGTGCCCCGTCACAACCAGCACGCCTTTCCCGCGCGCCTGTGCGGCCAGGTAGTTCTCCAGCCCCTCAGTCCGAATCCAATCCCGAGTATTCTCCGCCGTATACCGCGTCATCCGGCAAAATTCCACCAGTTGCCAGCCCAGGTGGATATAAACCCGCCGCAGAATCCGCGCTCTCTCTTTCGCTGGAACCCCCGGCATCGCCAGCTCCAGGTTCCTCACGCCCACCCCGCGCAGCCGTCCAAACCCCCAGCAAACGCAAAATGCGATCACTCCCGCCAGTAGACGCGCAAAGGCCCGCGGCATCCACCCCAAGGCGCGTGCCACGGCCACAACCAGCCAATATTCGAGATTTTCCCGCATCGTGAAAGGCAAAGATCAGTTTAGCCCACCCCCTCCCACACCTCACGATTACCCGGCTAACCTGAAACCTCACATAAGGCCATCCGTCTCTCTAAACAAGAGAACGCCGTTATACTTGAGCCGCGATGAAAATCGACATCATCGGAATGCGGAAATGGGCTGTACTGCTGCTTCTCTGGGGAGTCGCCTCGCCGGCATTTGCGGCCAAACCCCTCACCCTGGTTCAGCTTCAAGATCTGCTCACCTCATTGCGCGACAAACCGGATGCTAGGGCAGCCGAGCGGCTCAATGATGTGTACCTTTCAGAAAGGGTTAGCCCAGCGCAGCTCGCCCGCTTGAAAACCGAGTTTCCCGGCAAACACACCGGCGAGGCACTTATAAGACTGGCCGATATGTCGGCCTTTCTCGATCCGCCCCAGGCCGACGTCCTTCCCAATCCCCGCCCTGACATTCCAACCCAAAAACACATGCTGTTCACGGCATTGCAGTATGTCGCAACCACCACCACCCGGCTGCCCAACTTACTCGCAACCCGCGAGACCATCCACTTCGAAAACGCTCCTCCAGAGCACGATGCCTACTCCCTCCAGACCAACGGGAAGAATAGGGCGCTGAGCCAACTTAGAATTCAGTCCGTCGATGTCGGTGGCACAGACGACTTCATCGCGCTCCACCCCACCGGCGTATACTCCAGGACCGTAACCTACCGGGACGGCCACGAAGTGCTCGACGAGGATCCTGCACAAAAAAAGGAGCGCGAACCGGCGCTGGGCCTCACTACCAGCGGAGAGTTTGGACCAATCCTCGGGCTCGTCATCGGCGACGTCATGCATAGCCATGTGCGCTGGCTGCGATGGGAGCGGGGCACGACCGCGCCTGTGGCTGAATTTCGCTATTCCGTGCCCAAAGCTAACGCTCATTACTCGGTCGGAATCACACGAGACAACACGGTGGAGCAGCTTTATCCCCCCTACCATGGTGAAATCCAGATCGACCCGGCATCCGGCGAGATTCTGCGCCTCACCGTCGTAGCCGATATGGAGCCGCCAAACGCAGCGATGCGGGCGGCCATCGTCGTCGAATATGCGCCCGTGACCATCGGCGACCGCCGCTACATCTGCCCGGTCAAAGGCGTCGCCTTCTCTAAAATCCAGGTACCAATCTACAAAGACTCGGGGCCGGTAGCGGCGCAGGACAAGGTTGCAACAGACCCCAGTATGTGGCCCACCCAGGCAGAGTTGAACGACGTAGCTTTCACTGGCTATCACATCCTGCGCGCGGATATGCGCATCGTGGCGAATAACAGCGAGCCCCCCGCGGACTCCCATGGCGGGACTATTGTCGCAGAGGCTTCCTCAGTTGCGGCTCCAGACTCTGCGCCGGTGCCAGCCCCGCCCGCCGAAACCCCGCCAGGTTCACAGTCGCCCATTCAGGAAGGCGCGTCTCCATCCGTTGCCGATTCGAATCCCGCTCCGGCTCCGCAGCCGGCAACCGAAGCCGGTGCAAATCCGACAACCGTTCCCGCTCCTCCGGCGACGCCACCCACGCCTGCCTACCCCACAAAAGACGCGTTCGCAAACACCCCAACCCTGCGCTCCGAAACCAAACTGGTGTTGGTGGATGTAGTCGTCACCGACCACGATCACCCCGTGCGTGCCGTCGATCGCAGCCGCTTCCATGTCTTTGAAGATGGCCGCGAGCAGCCCATTGCGTCATTTGACGAGTCCGCGCCGGCCCCCACCACAACCATTGCGCATCCCGCCCCACTGCCGCCCTATACCTTCTCCAACGTGCCGCCGTACCCCGAGACACGCGTGACAAATGTGCTGCTGCTCGACGCCCTCAACACGCCAATGGACGCCCAGGATCAGGTGCGCCGCCAGATGTTCGAGTACCTCGGCAAGCTCCGGCCGGGAACCACGCTTGCCATCTTCACGCTTTCGTCGCGCTTGCGGATGGCTGCGGGTTTCACCACCGATGTTGCGCGTTTGGCCGATGCCCTGAAAAAACAAAAAATCAATTCGCACGCGTCGGAGGGTGCTGGCCCAGCCAGAAACGCCGACATGTCCACCAGCCTCTTGCAGGAGGCCTCGCAAGTCAACACCAGCAGCGATCCCGGAACTCGCTGGCTCGTCCAGCAAATCGTTCAGTTCGCCGCCGACATGAAAACCTACGACACCGACCAGCGCGTCGGCATGACCCTCGAAGCCCTCACCCAGTTGGCGCAATATCTCACCGCCGTCCCAGGAAGAAAAAACCTGATCTGGTTTTCAGGTTCGTTTCCCGTTGCACTATGGCCCGATCCAAACCTGCGCACTCAATCCCGGGATTTGCGCGACTACTCCGACGAGCTTGAAAAAACCAGTCAGCTCCTCGCCACCGCCCGCGTTGCCGTCTATCCGGTCGATGCGCGCGGCGTGACCACCGCGCCCACCTCGGACTCCAGCTACATCGCGCCCCCCGCCGGTACCGGAAGCGCCGCCACCCGCCTCGGCATTCAGAATGACAACAAGACCTTCTTCGTGGAGTCGTCGCAGGAACGCTCCACCATGACCACCATCGCCGCCCAGACCGGCGGCCACGTGTACTCCACCGGCAATGACCTCAAACAGGCCGTGGATAAGATCCTGGCCGATGACTCCACCTACTATGCGCTGAGCTATGTTCCGCCGCAGGACAAAAACCCGCGCAAAGGCAGCCAATTCCACCGCATCGAGGTCAAGGTGGACGGAAGCAAATACCAGCTCGCCTACCGCGGCGGCTACTACACTCAAGCCGCCGCCAGGCCCGTCCGCAATTCCAGTCCAGGTCACAATTCCAGTGAGGACTCGAGCGCGATGGCTGCGGCGACAGTCCTCGGTGCTCCTCCGGCAACGCAGATCCTGTTTCAAGCGCGTGTCCTTCCCGAGGGCGATCCCCAACTTCAAGACACGGCGCTCGACAAAGTCCAGACCGTTTCAGCCAGCCCTTCCCCACCCACTCTCAAAGGCGAGCCTCATCGCTACATTGTTGATCTGAGCGTCGACCCGAAAAACCTGATGTTTACCCAGGAAGCCGATGGCGCGATGCGCACGGAGTTGGATTGCGCGCTCGTGGCCTACGACGGCGAGGGGCAAAAAGTGAATTCCCTAGGCCGCGCCTTCACTTTCAACCTTCCCCCGGACCAATATCAACGCCTGCAAAGCGGAGAAAAGCCGCTTCCCGTGCGGCTCGCGCTCGATTTGCCCCCCGGCGACTCAGTCCTGCGCATCGTGCTCTTCGGTTCAGAAAGCGCCATGACCGGTTCGCTCGAAATTCCCGTGCACGTCGCGCCCAAGCAGTAGGCCGGGGACTCATCGCCGACGAAAACAGTTTCCCGAAAACTCACGTTCGACTTAGATGTGCGAAAGGGCACGACTTCACAGCTTGGTGAAAAACTCGAATTCTACCTCAGTGTGCGAAAGGGCACGACTTCAGTCGTGCCAAAAACGCCCCAAAAAAGCGCGGGGCTTTAGCCCCTGAGGGGCGATCTTTCATCGAGAGCTTTTTCTGGAGACTCCTTCACTTCTTAGGCGCAAGCTCCTGAACCAAATGTCCCTCGCCATCGAAAAACGCAAGGCTCGGCGTCCCATCAGCGGCAACCTGCATCCTGATCCGCTTCTTCCCCTTGGCGTCGGTCAGCGAAACACTCGCCGCATCCCGATCATCCCGCCCCACCCAGATTCGCTGTCCACCTTGATTGATCCCCAGCCCCGCAAAACGATTGTCCTTATCATCGATGCCCGCGAGCTGAATGATCTGTCCCGCTCCATACTTGTCAAACGACAAACTCCCACCGGAATCCACCACTTCACCTTTTTCGTTCTTCCTCCCGCCGAAAATCAGCCCTCCGTTTTCCGTCCCTTCATCGTTATAAAAAATCATCCCGGCCTGCGGACGCGGCTCTCCCATCTCCGGACGCTCCTGTCCCTTGATGATCACGGGCGGCAACCGGTCCTTATTTGAAAGCACCATCCGTAACGTGCCATCGGGTTCGACAATATCGATGCGGTGCACCCGCAGCTCGTCCAGCTCCGTCGTTGCGGCCTTCTTTGCTCCTATCAGAACGAAGCAAAGCAAAGCGGTGCTGACTAGAGTTGAATAGATCAAAAGAAACTTCTGAAGAGTTGGCTTCATGAGAGAGCTCCTCGGTTGCGCTTCTCACGAATATAAAGTCGCTGATGCAAATTCAGAAAACACAAAAGGCAGCCAGGTTCTTTCCCGGCCGCAGGTGGAAGGGTGCCCCCGGTCCCTCGCACGTGGGGACCGGGGAGACCATGATGCCGGTGCGAGCCTCCCGCCTACGTCCGCACGGCAGGTGCCAGGTAGTTATTGGCGATTCTTTGCCTCGACAAAATAATGCGCCACCGTCTTCACAAACGGAATCGCCCCCGCAGGCACATCCACGTTCCCCTTCAGCACCGTATCGAAGGGGTGCGGCGCACCAAAATAAAGCGCTGTGTCGTCTTTATTCTGGCTTACGCTGGTTCCGTCCAGATCGATCCCCACAAACAGTCCCTTGCTCCGCGAATACGTCAGCAACTCCGCGTTCATCTTCCAATCCGTCGCGGCTTGCGTATTGCGTCCCACCGGGCCGGCTGTCGCAGCAGCGTCGCCGCCAATCTTGAACTTGCTCTTCAGCAGATCCTGAAAGCCGCGGTCATTCACAGCAACCAGCACCAGGTCGGTAGCCTGGCCCCCGATCTGCAATCCAAACGACCCGCCGGCCATACGGATAAACACCGGCGCGCTCCAGCCGCGCCCCGTACGGCAGGTCACCACGCCCTGGCCATACTGCCCACCCCACACAAATGCTCCTTTGATCATCCCTGGAACCACCCCCACGCACGTGGCCTGCTTCAGAATGTCCAACGGGATGCTATTGTCCTGCGCGCCCATGATCTGATCCAGCACCACCTTGGCCGCATCGATGCGGGCCTGCAGGTCGTCGCGCGTCGATGCCGCAAACATCGAGCCGGTCATCATCAAAACGGCAAGCATCACACAGATTGAACGCAGGGGGTACTTCAAAGCAATCGTCTTTTTCATCTCGCTCATCCTTTCCATTCAGCGGCGCAAAGCCTGGGCATCCCGACCCATCCGGGGCTACTCGATCAGGCTACAGCATCCGCCCGCGCAGCAAGCACAATCAGGCGTTGCCATTCCTGATTCCGCTGGTACACGTGAAATACCACCAACAGCTCGGGCATCCGCTTTGACTTGGACGTGAGGGAGGGCTGAAACGGAACAATGTGGATCAGGCAATCTCAACAAATTCAGAAAAATAGGAGTTCCCAGGCATCACTGAATACATGATTCCTGAAGAACTCCTGCCATTAGAGTTGCGTGATCTCTGGAGAAGATTCTCAAGGAGTTGTTTACAAATTGGTGGTCAATAAGAATCAGCTCTATTGTTACGAAAGTATTGTGATCAGATTTTTCTTAGTTAATCAAATCGGAAAGCCGCAAAATAGTCCATCTGCAACCAATATCAAAAAAAGGAGTTCCCAGGGACAATGAGGAATATCTCCTGGGAACTCCATTCCCCAGATCTGCGCTGTTTCAGGAAACGATTGTGCCGGAGTTATCCACAAGATTGTGGTCAATTAAGCTCAGCTTTACCGTTAAGAAAGTATTATTTATCGATTTTTCACGAATAAACAATTGCGAAGGCCTCGCAACTGCCAAATTCTGAGCAAAGTAAAAAATAGGCGTTCACAGGACACATGTAACTACATGATTCCTGGGAACGCCTTTCCCCAGATCTGCGTTGTTTCTGTTAACTACTGTTAATTTAAACGTTTTATTAAGCAAGAGTACGTAAGGAGTGGAGATGTAAGTAACCATGATAGTTTACTGATTAGTACAATTATCCCTTTGATTGAGGGTGATGGTAGACTGTATGCGTGATTTAACCGAGGATGCCGCTATGCAACGCCTGCTTATTTCCTATGACTTACTTGAGCCGAGACGCACGGAAGCACACCGCAAAGAACTTTATGCCGAGCTTGAATCACTCGGAGCGGTACAGATTCAGGATTCCGTATGGGCACTTCGTACAGAGATGAGCGTGCCGTATATCTTGGCACACTTGCAGGGGTATTTCGGTCCTACGGATCGCCTACTGGTTGCCGAGTTCAGCAGCTTTCTAAGCCGTAGGGGTCTCCAGAAGGTTCCCCGACTCTGAGAAGTCTTCGTCATCAAATCTAGGCCGGTCGTCTAGTTGACTTCCGAACGCCACCCAGACAGCGTTTAGCGTGTCTTGCTCAGATGGCGTTTCCGCTTGAAATGTAAGCCTGAAATTTAGCCATAGCACCTTCATAAGCACACTCCATGTTAAGATTTTGCGTAGGAGTACTGGCTGCTCTGGCGAGTGGCGGGGAAATACTTAATCTATCTATTGCACTGGGTCGGTAGCCTCCAGAGTTGGCGCTCTGACTGCTGTATAGACCCTTTCTAGGCGTAGTGTACCACAATGCCGGAAAGGGGAAAAATGTCTGATACATCCAACGAGCAAGCCAAACAAGAATCCATGCAAAAACTGCGCGACCAGCAAAACAAAGATCGCGGGCGTAAGGTCATTCCGTATACAGGTTTCCTGACACCTAAGAACGCATACGCTCTGAAACCAATCCACAAGAAAACAAAACGCAAGAAAGTAGCGCCGGGGAAATCCTCACAATAGGCCCGTCACTTGGCGGTTCCTACGTCATTGCCCGGAGTAGTATCAACGTAGAAATTTCCGTATACCAGCCGGGAAGCGTCTGTCTTCTGGAATTTTTCGCATCCGGCTTCATTGGTTGGAACGACCGATGACGAAACGGCCCCTGAGTCAAGATTCAGAGACATAACGTGACGCAAGCATCGATCACCGGAACCGGGTTTAGCGGTTGGGACTGGCCCATACGAGGCGAGAATTGCATCGTCGTTCCAGCTATTGATCGGCCATAAAGTTTCTTCAGCGTGCATGATGCGGATTTCGTCTTTGGTCACGCCAAGGGGAATGGTCAATTCATGGCAAAGCCCTTCGTCTTTATTGCAGGAAATTTCCACCTGTTCAGCAAAGAGTTTCTGATTTGTGGAATCCTCTGGAAGCCAAAACCCTTCTGCTATCGCTAGTCCCATGAATACTTTAATAGGCGCATCGGGCAGGGTGACTGCCTTGAGCCGATTATTAACAAATATGGTCGCCAGTTGCTTAGACATCTCAGACTGAGGCGGTTTTGCCGATTGGCAGCCAGTAAGTAGCAACAGCGCTAAACCAAGGATGAAATTGAATTTCATACGATGTAGGATAACTCTATGGATAAAGACTCTCCAGCCCCTCAAGAAATGATGGTAGATAAAGACAGGTTTGACGCTGTGCTCCGCAAGATGATTAACACCAAACCTATGCCAATGAAAGACGTAATCGGCACATCTGCGCCACGCGCACCCCGAAAAGAAAGGCACCCCGCCAGCGACTAGAACGGGTTATCCCCGCCTTTCAGCTTGGCATAGGGCAGCGGTTCGCGGGTCATGTTGGACAGAGCCGAATCAAACATCTCCGCTTGCTGTCTACGGCGGTTGTAGCGCCAGCAGAACTCGCCCAGGTATGCGTCCATGTGCTCTACGCCTAGCTTGTGGTAGCTGCCGACTACGCCCCGCTTAAATAGAGAAAATGCCCCTTCGATGGTCTGGTTAGAGATCGGCTGGTTAGCCTTCATTTCCTGCGTGTGGTTCCCCCGGATGTGCTTTCCTTGCGTCAGCATGTTCCGGTAGCGCGTGGAGCCGTCCGTGTGGATCGCTGCGGCGTTAGGACTGATCGTAGCCTCAAGAATTGGCCCTATCGTCTCCAGTTTGAGATTCTTGATTTTCTTTAGGTGAACTCTTCCGCCCCGTTCGGCAATGCCGAGCACCTTAACCTTACGGCGTTTCGCTTCCGTGTTCGTGGTGCCTGAAACCTTTCCGCCCACAAACGATTCGTCAATCTCGACTACCTGCCCCTCAGAGCCGAGCGGATCAATAGAATCGTCCGACATAGCTTTTCTAATTCTGTGACAGAGAAACCAAGCGGTTTTGTATGTCGTGCCGAGATGCCGTTTCATCTGGTTCGCGCTGATTCCTTTTTTTCCCTCGCACATCAAAGCAATGGCCGCAAACCACTTTTGCAGGGGTAAGTGGGAATCGTGGAACAGAGTGCCAGCGGTAGGAGAGAAGTGCAGAGCACATTTCCCGCACTCAAAGATCAGTGACGGCTTGCCCGTCTTGCCGATGGTCTGAATCCGGTAGACGGTGGAGTGATCGCACCTTACACACCTAACGCCGTCCGGCCAGCGCGTAGCAATCCAGTACTCGGTTGCCGCATCTTCAGTAGGGAATTGCTTTGCGAGTGAGAAGAGATTCATACAAATACCCCTACAGATATAGTTTCACTTCTCTTCTCCTATGTCAAGGGGATAATCGTACTGATTAGTTAATGGACCCAAAAACCTGGGATCCTTTCGGCGCTCGTTCGTTCTTCTTTCTTGCTGGCGTCGCTCCGCCGCCGCACCTCCACCCGCCTTCGAACCATTTAAAGTACGCATCGTGAGCTCGATCCGATTATCGGAACCGGTCTTGCGCATCAGCCGGCCCACATGCGCCTTCACTGTCCGTTCTTCAATGCCCAGCTCGCGAGCAATCTCGCGGTTCGATCTCGCCATCAGAATCAAATCCAGAACTTCGCGCTCGCGGTCCGTCAGGTGCGGATTCGAGCAGGTGAGGCTGGAATCGGGAACCTTCAGCAGCCGGTCAATGAGTTTGGAGAGCACCCGGCGCGGCGCCCAGATCGAGCCTCTCGTCACCTCTTCGATTGCCGACTTCACCACCTCCGGGCTCGCGGTGTGGTCCAGATAGGCCCGCGCGCCGGCAATAATCGTATCGTGAATCAGATCTTCGTGGCCCTGCGGCCCGATGACGATCAACCGAACAAACGGACGCGCGTGTCGAATCGTCTCCAGCGTCTCCATGTCACTCGTCGAAGAGCTCAGATCAACCACCAGGTACTCGATATCTGACCTGCTCAACAGCTCGTTCAAGGTCCCCGCAATCGGGACAAGCTGGGCATGGCCCTCCCCCGCGGGCTGGTCAAATATGCTGCCAAGCCCGGCTAGGCGGATCGGCTCATCCGAGATTAGCCCGATATGAATCGGGCTGGGAATACGAATCGCACACACATTGAAACCCCAGTTCCCTTGAAAGGAGAGCTTGCCGTGAACAGCGCAGGGAGCTCCCATAGCTCCAGGTCGCGGCACATGTTGTCACCCGCTTCCGATCAGTCCTTCAAAGTTGCGCGCCTCTTGCTGTTAAAGCTTGGGCAACACAATTCCCTGCTGGTTCTGATATTTGCCTTTGCGATCGGCATAGCTGATCTCGCAGGCCTCGTCGGAACGGAAGAACAGTATTTGGCAAAGCCCTTCGTTGGCGTAAACCTTGGCCGGTAGCGGAGTAGTGTTGGAGATTTCCAACGTTACAAATCCCTCCCACTCCGGCTCGAATGGCGTCACGTTCACTATGATTCCGCAACGCGCATAGGTTGACTTCCCAACGCAGATCGTCAATACATCCCTGGGGATACGAAAATATTCGATGGACCGGGCCAATGCAAAAGAATTGGGCGGAACGATCACCGACGGGGCCTGCACCGAGACGAACGACCGCTCGTCAAAAGCCTTTGGATCGATAATTGCGCTATTCACATTGGTAAATATCTTGAACTCGTCCGACACTCTGAGGTCATAGCCGTAAGATGAAAGCCCATACGAAATAACGCCTTCGCGCACCTGCTTCTCGCTGAAGGGTTCTATCATGCGGTGCTTGGTGGCCTGTTCCCTGATCCAACGGTCACTCTGAATGGACATTCTGCTCCCGTACCGGATTTTTATGGAATCCGTTTAAAGTACCTGAGTGTGCCTCAAGTGTAAACACCCCATCTTACGAAACCCACCCGCAAATGACAATGTGGATCGGCCATTTCCTTGTCCGATTCGACCACAGCCAGCCGCCCAAAGCGCCGTGAGACGCGTTTTCCTCAGAGAAAATGTCCTTCAAATCCCCGCTGTTCCACAAACCTTTTGAAATCCTGTAGCATCAATCCCGCAGATCGTAGTACAGTCAATCAAGTCGGGCCAGCGAGGTTACCCCATTGATTAAGCAGGACATCGTCCATCATGTAATCGAGCGCACGGGACTACCGCGCACCAAGGCGGAAGCCGCGGTGGATACGGTTTTCGAGGGCCTCAAACAGGCTCTCGCCGCCGGCGAGCGCATCGAACTGCGCGGATTCGGCGTTTTCAGCGTCCGCGCCCGTAAAACCGGCATCGGCCGAAATCCCCGCACCGGTACCGAAGTCAGCATAACCCCCGGCAAGGCCGTTCGCTTCAAGCCGGGCAAAGAGCTCCATTCCCTGGATTCAGGTACAACCGCAGGCAAATGATCCCCAGACCGGTCGGGCAGCAAGCAACCCGGCCGCAATCAGCAGGGCTTTTCGGCACCGCGAGCAAGTCCCCCGCTCTGCTCCTGTTGTTAGCCTGCTTCGCATTGCTGTGCGCGCAATTTCCCCTGCGCGCACAGACCTTCGATCTTGCCCACAACCGCCTGCCCCTCGCCTCTCTCGACGGCCTGTGGCGCTTTCAAACCGGCGACGACCCTGCCTGGGCCGACCCCGCATTCAACGATTCCAAATGGCCCCTCCTCCGCTCTGACCAGGACTGGGCTAAACAGGGCTATCAAGGCTACAGCGGTGTTGCCTGGTATCGCTTTCAGATAGCGGCGCCCGCAGGTTCGGATCAGATCTCTATCTCCCTCCCCGAAATCGACACCTGCTACCAGGTCTATGCCGACGGCAAATTCATCGGCGCTTACGGCAAGATGCCGCCCAACACCCAGCCCTATGCCGGCGGCGGACGCTTCCATGCCTACACCCTCCCACCCGGCCCCACCACTGCGCGAACCGTCCACATCGCCCTGCGCGTCTGGCACTTTCCCGGCTGGGCCGTGAGCTTCGGAGGCGGTCCCGCCTACGGCGGCGCCCTCGTTGGCGACACCGCTTCCATCAATCAGCAGCAGGAGTTTGAGCGCTCAAGCCTCCACTGGCGCTTGACCAGCATCCAAACCATCGCACTGCTCCAAACCATGGCCGGCCTTGCTGCCTTGACCGTATTCGCCCTCCGCCGCAAAGAGCGCGAGTACCTCTGGTTCGGCGTTGCCATGCTCTTCAGCGCCACGTCCTGGTGGATTGACTTCAACTACGCTCTTGAGACCTGGAACCTCTTCGTTCGAAACGTCGCTTCCAGCGCTTTCTCCACCGCCACCTACATCGCCCTCGTTGCGTTTTATTTCACTTTGTTTAAGGCCCGGCGCAATTCGCTCTTCTATGTTGCAATCGTGTGTCTCGCCATTACGCCCTTCTTCACGATCTATCGCATCCTCTTTGAGCACTCGCACGATAGCTGGCGCAACGGTCTCATTGAATACCTGCTGATGTTTCCGTTCTTGGTCTGGGTCATTACTCTGATTGTGGATCGCGTCCGCCAGGCCTCCCTCGATGCGCGCCTCCTCTTGCTTCCAATCATCCTCAGCGCCGCCGTCACCATGTATGAAAACTCCGCGTGGACCGCCTACACCCCCGGCTCTCAAGACACGCTCGGCCTGCGCTTGCTGATCCTTCAAAAACCCTTTCCGATCGATCTTTCCCAGACCACTGACATCCTTTACCTCCTCGCCGTTCTCGCCATCCTTATCCTCCGCTTCACCAGCACGCGCACCCAGGAGGAGCATTTCGGCAGCGAAGTCAACGCCGCCCGCGATGTGCAGCAGTACCTCATTCCAGAAACCCTCCCGTCTGTTCCCGGCCTCGCCATCAAGAGTGAATACCGCCCCGCCCGCGAAGTCGGCGGTGACTTCTTCCAGGTCCTTCCCCATGAAAGCGACGGCAGCGTCCTGATCGTTGTCGGTGATGTGGCTGGCCACGGCCTCGAAGCAGGCATGCTCGCCACCCTGCTCGTCGGCGCCATTCGCACTGCCAACATCTTCACCAACAGCCCTGATCGAATCCTGCCAATCCTCAATGACCGCATGCATGGCCGCGGTCTGGCCACATGCGTCGCCATCTGCATTCAGCGCGACGGACGTGTCTCCCTCTCCAGCGCCGGCCATCCTCCGCCCTATCTGAACGGAACCGCCATCCCCATCGAAGGCTCCCTGCCGCTCGGCGTCATTCCAGGCATGACCTACCCGGCCAAACTATTCAGGCTCTCGGAAAACGACTTCATCATGCTCATGACCGATGGCGTCGCTGAAGCCAAGAACGAGAGCGGCAAGCTGTTCGGATTCGACCGCATTGAAAAGTTGCTCAGCCGAGGCGCCGACGCAACCCTTCTCGCCTCCGCCGCCCAGAAATTCGGTCAGGACGACGACATCACCGTCCTAAGCATCCGGTGCTTCTCTGCATAAACCAGAAGCACCGTTGCCGCCGCGATCCCTTCTTAGCCGAAGCCCACAAAAGGGGGACAATTTGTCCCCAACTTACGCCGCCCGATTGAAAGGCTCAATCTTCGGCAGCTTCTTTCGCGACGCCCGCCACAAATCGTAGTCGGTCTGCAACTCATACCAGATTCCAGCATGAGTCCCAAACGCGGCAGAAAGACGCAGCGACATTTCGGCCGAGATTCCAGCCTTGCCATTCAGAATGCGCGATAGCGTTGCGCGCGATACTTTCAAATGCTTTGCGGCACGTGTTACATCCACGTCTCCCAGAAACTCCCGCAATACTTTGCCCGGATGCGGCGGATTGTGCATACGCATATCGATTCTCCTCGCGGCCGCTCAGAACCTTATCGCTCTACATTCAACACCGTCTGTGACCCATCCGTGCTCTCTTCCAGGCAACTGATGGAATCCGCTGACTCGCTGACTAGCTAACCCGCTGACCTGCTAACTCCGCTAACAACGACTACATCAGCCTCAACGCATCCACATCCACAACCAATCCCCTCCTCGGCACCCCAGCCGTCTCCCCATGCGCCAGCATCCCTTTGAGCGCCGCATTCAGCGCCTTCCGCGACCCAGCCTTCAAAATCATGTGAAACCGATAAACTCCCTTGATCCGCGCAATCGGCGCAGTGCACGGCCCCAGCACCCGCACTCCCTCCGGCGCAGCCCTCTGAAACCACTTCCCCAGCTCCCCCGACCACGCTACCGCCTCTTCCAGCTTTGCCGATTGAATCAGCACATTCGCCAGCACCCCAAATGGCGGATAATGCATCCATCGCCGATATTTCAGTTCACGATCCACAAAGCTCTTGTAGTCATGCTTGCTCGCCGCCACAATCGCATAATGATCGGGATAATAAGTCTGCACCACCACGCGCCCCGGCAACTCGCCCCTTCCAGCGCGCCCTGAAACCTGCGTCATCAGTTGAAACACCCGCTCCGCCGCGCGAAAATCCGGCATCGACAACGCATGATCGCACCCCACCACGCCAACCAGTGTCACCCCGTGAATGTCGTGACCCTTGGCAATCATCTGCGTCCCCACCAGCAAATTGATCTCGCCTGAATGCAACCGCGCCAGCAGCCGTTCCAGATCGTAACGCCCCCTCACCGTATCGCGATCCATCCGCCCAATCCGCGCAAACGGAAAAATCTCCGCCAGCCGTTCTTCCCCCTGTTGCGACCCCGCGCCCAAATAATAAAGATGTTCGCTCTCGCACTTCGGGCACCGCGCCGGAACCGTCCGCCTAAACCCGCAATAGTGGCACTCCAGCCGTTGCCCTCTACGCGCCACAGCCTCATCCTCACTCGTCTCAGCAGCCGCCGGCTTATGATGCGTCAGTGAAATCGCGCAGTTCTCGCATTCCAGCTTCGCCCCGCACGCCCTGCAGATCACCACAAACGAGTAGCCCCTCCGGTTCAGCAAAATCAGCGCCTGCTCCCCACGTTCCAGCGCCTCCTTCGTCTGCTCCACCAGAGCGCGAGAAAAAAGCTGTTCCCTCCCCGTCTGCTGAAACTCCTGCCGCATGTCGATCAATTCCACTTCAGGCAGCGGCCTGTTCATCACCCGTTCCCGCATCTCGATGCGCGTGTACTTCGCCGCCACCCCGCTCAGCGCCACGCTGTTCTGCCAGCTCTCCAGGCTTGGCGTAGCCGAACCCAGCACCACCACCGCTCCCTCCAGCTTGGCCCGCATCACCGCCACATCGCGTGCGTTATAGCGCGGCGTCTCCTCCTGCTTGTAGCTCTGGTCGTGCTCCTCGTCCACAAGAATCAGCCCCAGCCGCGGCGCAGGCGCAAAAATCGCCGACCGCGTCCCCACCACAATCGCCGCGTCCCCGCGCCTGATCCTTCTCCACTGCTCGCTGCGCTCCTCCGGCGTCAGCCCCGAGTGCAGCAGCGCCACCCGCTGCCCAAAAGACTGGTCCAGCAGCCCCACGGTCTGCGGAGTCAGCCCAATCTCCGGCACCAGCAAAATCGACGACAACCCCTGCTCCAGCGCCCTCTGCATCGCCGCCAAATAAACCGCAGTCTTCCCCGATCCCGTCACCCCATGCAGCAAAAACGTCTTGAACCCACCCAGCGCCGTCGCCACGCTCGCCAGCGCCTCCATCTGCGTCTCGTTCAGCTTGAACGGCGCGCTCGCCGGCTCAATTCCCCCCATCCGAAATACCTGCGCCCGCTCCTCAATCCGCACCAGTCCCCGCCGCACCAGCGTCTGCAGCGTCGAACTCGGCAACTGCCTGTTCCTCAACTCCGCCAGCGGCAGCTCGCCCCCGCAAGCCGCAAGTTCGGCCAGGATCGCCTGCTGCTTTTCTGTCAGGTTCGGCAGCCGCGTCTCCGGGATCAGCACCGCGAACCGCTCCGTCCGCCGCGCACCCCGCTCCACCGCCGCCGTCTCCCGCACAATCCACTTCTTGCGCACCATCCCCGCCAGCGTCTGCAACGTAGCCGCCGTAGCCGTTCGCAGCGTTGAAACCTTCACCGGCTCCCCTCTCGCCAGCCGAGAAAGCACCCTCCGCTCCACATCCAAATCTTCGCCCGAAACCCTGTTTCTCTTGGGTGCCCCCGGTCCCGTTTTTGGGACCAGGGATTGCTCCGAATCCCAATACAGCTCGGCCTCCCCATGTTTCAATTCGGAGGGAGGCGGGGGTTTCAACCCCCGCAAGAGATCGTCAAAATCATCCTGGGCTTCAGCCCCAGAAGTATGGTCCCGTGAAAGCTTCCTCGATCTCGGAGAATTCCCATCCAAACTCCCCGCCAACACATCCCGTCCCAAATCCGTAATCCGGTAATAAACCGTCCGTCTTACCTCCGCCCCCAGCGGCAACATCCCCCGCAGCACCTCGCCCAGCGGCGCCAGGTAATACCCCGCCATCCACTCCGCCAGCGCCAGCAGGTTCTCGCTCAGCAGCGGCTCCTCATCCAGCACCGCCTCCACAAACCGCGCCTCAAAATCAGCCGGCGCAGCATCGCTCACCGCGATCACCACCCCAATCAGCTTCTCGTTTCTGAACGGCACAATCACCCGTGCCCCGCGCACCGGCGCCTGTCCCTCCCGCACCGCATAAGTAAACGTGCGGTCCAGCGGCACAGGCAGCGCGACTTCGCAATACTCAGCCATAAGAAGAACCGTAAGGAATCAGAAGAACCGTGAGGAATCTCTGTATGAATCGATGTTTTGAAAGGGCACGGCTTTAGCCGTGCCGAGAACACCTTAAGACAAGGTCGGGCTTCAGCCCCTGAGGAAAGTTCTGCACGACCCCTGACTCGTTCAGAGCACTCCTAAGTGTAGGGGATTCAGGTGTGGATTATATGCACTCATCCCATCTACGAAACTGGTCGGCCATCGCAAATCAAGCGATAATCAAATTCAACCGACCATGAACAAAACGCACAATAACCCCAAACCGATCACCGCCGAACAAATCGCCAGGCTTGCCGACAAAGGTCAGGACTTCTCTCGTTTTTTTACCAACGTGGGCCGGATGACGCAACCGGCATAACCCTCCCGCCTCTTCTCACCACACAACCCCGCCCCACCCTAGTACAATTTCTTGCTGATGGCTACCAAGACCGCAACCCCCGCCTCTGCCGTTACGTTCAACCCCAACTACAAGCCCGTCCTGCCCATCACCATGGCCATTGACATCGGCGGCTCCGGCCTCAAGGCCATCCTCCTTGACGCCAAGGGCAAGCCCGTCAGCGAACGCCAGCGCGTTCTCACCCCAACCATTCCCACGCCTGACGCGGTGCTCAAATCGCTTGACGAACTGAAAAAAATGATGCCGCCCTTCGATCGCGTATCCGTCGGCTTTCCCGGCGTCGTCAAGTTTGGCTGCACCTACCTGGCCTTCAATCTCCATCCCCTCTGGGCCAAGGGATACCCGCTCCAGGCGGAGCTCGAAAAGCGCTGGCGCAAGCCCGCCCGCATCGGCAACGATGCCGACGTCGCCGGCTACGGAGCCATCAAAGGCCACGGCGTTGAACTCGTCCTCACCCTTGGCACCGGCCTCGGCGCAGCCCTCTTCACAAGCGGACATCTCTGCCCCGGCCTCGAGCTAGGCCACCATATCTGGCGCAAAAAAGGCATGACCTACGAGGACTACATCGGCCGCCGCGGCCTCGACAAGTACGGCAAAAAGGCCTGGAACAAGCTCGTCCAGGAAGCCATCCAATCCACTGAAGCCCTCTTCAATTGGGACCACCTCTACCTCGGCGGCGGCAACACCAAAAAGCTCGACTTCCTCCCACCCAAAAATGTAGAAATAGTCTCCAACGAAACCGGCCTGCTAGGCGGCGTAGCCCTCTGGCGCGACCAGGCCTGATCGCGCCCCAGCGCTTCCAGCAGTTTTTGCGAACGTAGCGCGGGTCTCCCGACTTTTGCGAACGGAGCGCCGGTCTCCAGACTCGCACCCCCATTTGCAAAGAATCGAAAATCGAATGCAATCGGCCGCATTTCCGCACCCACCACTTCACCCCTCGCCTTCGCTCGCCAACGTCTCCAACGGCACGAAAAGCCGAAACACCGTGCCCACATTCCGTCTGCTGCGCACCGCGATCTTCGTGTGATGCTTATCCAGAATCCCCTTCGATACCCATAGCCCAAGCCCCGTTCCAGCCTCGCCCTTGGTCGTCGCAAACGGGTGGAAGAGACGTCCGCGTATCTCGCGATCCATGCCGCAACCATTGTCGGCTACGGTGACCGCCACGCCCTCCCTGCCCGATGCGTCACGTGCAGCGCGAACCGCAACCACCAGGCGCCCATGGCGCGGCAGCGCATCCAGCGCGTTGCCGATCAGGTTGCTCATCACCTGCCGAAACTCCCCCGGATGGTAAAGCACCTGTGGAGCTGCCTGGTAGCGCCTCTCCAGTCGGATATTGCGCATATTGATTTCCGTCTCGTAAAAAAACAGAGCCGATTCAATCAGCTCTTCCAGCGAAGTCAGCGCCGGTGCCGTATGCTGCCGATAAAACTTCAGGCTTCGTCCGGCGATATGAGACAGACGCCGCAATTCCCTGTCCGCCGTCTCCAGCAAGTGCCGCGTCTTTCCCGTCACGCTGTCGTCCATGGTTGCCAGGAACAGCAGGTTGGTCACGGCTTCAAGCGGATTGTTGATTTCGTGAGCGATGCTTGCCGCAAGTCGCCCCGCGGTTGCCAGTTGTTCTGACTTTCTCAGTGCTTCTTCCGTTTTCCGAGTCTCGGTAATATCCCGCGCGTACATGATGATCCCATCGTCGGGAAGCGGATAGACGTGATACTGAAACCAGCTCGCCAATGGCTCATAGTAGTATTCAAATTCCAGCGCCACACGCTCCTCATTCGCCCGCTTGAGGCTGGATTCCACAATCGTGCCCCTAAGTTCCGGAATCAGGTCAAACAGACACTCTCCCAGAAACTCCTTCCCCATGCGCTGCGAGATCTGCGTGCCGGCCGCATTCACATAGGTAAAACAATAATTACGGTCGAATGTGTAGAAGACCTCGGGAATGTGCTCCAGTGCCTCCCACGCAAATCTTTTGGCCTTCGAGATTTCAAGGCTGAGTGCGGCTTGCTGTTCCATGGCCTCCCTGCGCAGCCGGGCCATCTTCAACTGCGCATCGACGCGGGCCAGCAATTCCCTCGCGCTGAAAGGTTTGGTCAGGTAGTCTTCCGCCCCCGCTTCGATACCGTCGATCCGCGCTTCTTCACCCGCGCGCGCCGACAGCATGATCACCGGGACACCCCGTGTGGTGTGATTTTGCCGCAAGGCTTCCAGCAGCGCGAATCCATCCATCTCCGGCATCATCACATCGGTGATCACCAGGTCCGGAATCCTGCGCTCCGCTTGAGCAAGTGCGATTTTGCCCGTTTCCGCCTCGATCAGCTCAAAGCGTCCCCCCAGCAACCCGGACACATACTCCCGCATATCGGCGTTATCGTCTGCCAGCAGAATGACGGCCCTACGCTCTGCGAGGTTGGTTGCGGCAGGCTTCCGTGGGTCGTCACCGGTTGCGGCTGCGGCAACCTCGCCTATCAACCGGTTCCTGCTCCCCAGCCAGCCCATCGCCTCCTGCACGTAGGCAACTGCCGATCCCTGAACCGCCGACGGAGCCTCGCCGTTGCCGATTACTCGGCCACGGGACAAATGCTCCTGGCCAAATGGAAGCGTCACCGTGAACTCGGTCCCCTTGTTGATCGTGCTTCTCACCTGGATTGAACCGCCATGCATCTCCACCAGTTCCTGCACCAGTGCAAGTCCAATTCCGCTGCCTTCGTGGCTGCGCCGCCGCGCTCCGTCAATGCGCCTGAAGCGCTGAAACAGGTTAGGCAAATCGCGTTCCGAGATGCCCGTCCCGGTGTCGCTCACCGAAACTTCTACCTGTTCGCCGGCAGGTCGAACAGCGACCCGGATCTCTCCTTCAAAAGTCGATTTCAGCGCGTTCGAAATGAGATTCAGTACGATCTTCTCCCACATCTCCCGGTCCACATAAACAGCCTCCTGAAGCGGCGGGCAATCCACCACCAGCCGCAACCCGGCCCGCTCAATCGCCGAGCGGAAGACACTCGCAAGTTGTGCCGTGAACAACGAAAGGTCTGTCGCCTCATACGCTGCGCGCAGCTTTCCAACCTCAATGCGGACAAAGTCTAGCAACCCGTTCACCAGCTTGAGCAGCCGCAGAGCATTGCGGTGCAGCATCTCCAGACTTTCCGGCGAGGGCGGCGATTGGCTCGTCAACGCGTCCTCAATAGGGCCCAGTATGAGCGTCAGCGGAGTGCGCAATTCATGGCTTACGTTGCTGAAGAAGGTAGTCTTGGCGCGGTCCAGCTCAGCCAGCTCTTCGGCCCGCCTTCGTTCCTGGTCGTATGCGTTGGCGTTGGTAATGCTGGCCGCGATCTGCCCGCTTATAAGATCAAGGAACCCTTCGTAAAAGGAATCAAACTGACGATAGGGGTTGAGCGCGGTAATGAAGATGCCAATCGGCTTTCCCTGCCCTTGCCGGGCTATCGGAACCAGGCGTGCCGTGGCAGGTGGCCGGTCCCAGCATCCGGGGGGAAGATCGGGAAAATGCTCGTGAAGATTGCCAATAGTTGCGCTCCGGCTGGTTTCTAAAATCTGCTGGATTGGCCATGCGCGATGAGTCTCCGTCGTGTCAATGACCGGCAAAGCAACGGGATGTTCGGCGTCAATACCCGTGCAGGCCACCAGCCGGAGGCTGACGCCGTCTTCGTCCAGCAGGTAAGTCAGGGTGCAGGGCATGTCTTTCTGATGGGCCAGGCCCCGCTCGATGGCCGCAAACACGTCCTGCTTTGATATGGCGCCCGCCAGGGCCCCGGCCAGCGTACTGAGTGAGGCCAGCTGGCGTTCGCCAATCACCCGCACGGTATCTTCCATCACCACGCACAACATCCCCACAATCCGGCCATCCGAATCGGCCAGCGGACTATAGGAAAACGTGTGGTAAGTCTCCTCGGGATACCCGCTGCGTTCAAGGATCAGAAGCAGCTTCTCGTCCCAGGAAGCTTCCCCCGTTTCCATCACCTGGTGAACCAGCGGACCAATGTCCTTCCAGATCTCGTGCCATACCTCTGCCGCCGGCCTGCCCAGTGCCCATGGGTGCTTCTTGCCCAGGGTAGTCACGCGGTACGCATCGTTGTAGAGGAAGGTGAGTTCCGGTCCCCACGCCATCCACATAGGAAAGCGCGAAGTGAGGAGAATCCGTACCACGGCCTTCAGGCTGTCGGGCCATTCCCCCGCCGGGCCAAGCGGAGTCGAGGCCCAATCGAAATCGTCAACCAGCCGGGGCATTTCCTGTGGAGAGGTCAGTTCAATTCCGGTAGCGGTGGCGCTATCGATTGGGTCAATCGTTTCCTGCATCGAACTTGTCTCCGAAAAACATAAGCGCCAGATTGTGCCGCGAGCTGCGCTGCGAACTCCGCGCTGCTTTCACCAGGAGATGGCCTGATCTCACTCCGACGATCTAGCGCGTTCTTTAGCTAAACCCAAATTGCATTAGGGATTACGTCCTAAATTCCGATGCTCGAAAATTTGATAACGTTGCCTGCTCGCTCGTCTTTTTCGAGACCCCACACGACAAATTGTCCACCCATCGCGACGTCTGGAGCTGTGCCCCGTTCATCGCAGTTCGCTGTGCCTCCTTCATCGCGGTTTCATCGCGATGAGCGGGGCTCCAGACAAAACCGCCGGGTGCCACCGCTCCCTCGCACTTGGGGACCGGGGAGACCATGAACTCGATGCGAATCTCCCGCGAGCGTCCTCCGCTCCCCAGGTGGTACGGAGGGAGCAGGAGCGCGGTACCCCAACGTGGGTCGAGGCTCAAGAACCCGACTCACAATCGACCCCGGCTTCAGCCGCGGGCCCTTCGCATCACCCAAAAAAATTCCAAAAACCTCCCGCCGCTTTGCCGATAATTACCACCTTTTGGCGCACAATCATTTCATGGTCCAAAAGCGGGTGCCCCCGAGCCTGCCCTGAGCTTGTCGAAGGGTCCCTCGCATTTGGGGACCGGGAAAACCATGTGCTCCGATCGAACCTCCCGCGTGCGTTTGTCGCACCGCATCGGTCATTAACCCTTTTGTTTTCTTATGTATGAAAATAACTCCTTTGTTATGTCATGCTTACGGTGTAACCGCATGAAAACAAAGCACTTTCATTTAAGGGGGGGAGGGGGGGGTACGGACGGGGTACAGACCGGGCACATCCCCGACAGATTGATCCGGGGACCTGGGAAACCATGGAACCCCAGCGAGCCTGGCGCCTCCGAGCCTGCCCTGAGCTTGTCGAAGGGTCCCTCGCACTTGGGGACCGGGGAGACCACCAGCCCCTGCGAGCGATTAGCGAGCTTTTGGCCCCACCGCAGGTGGTTTCAGCCCCAGCTCCTTCATCGCAATCTGCAGATCCGCCCAAGCTTCCTTCTTCTGTCGCGGATCGCGCAGCAGAAACGCCGGGTGATACGTCACAATCAGCTGCATCCCGCGATAAGCGTGTACCCGTCCGCGCAGCCCGGCCAGCGGCTGCCGATGCCCCAGCAGGTACGTTGCCGCCGTCGCACCCAGCGCCACCAGCACCTGCGGCCGCACCGCATCGATTTGCTGGAACAGAAACGGCGTGCAGGTATTCGCCTCCTCCGGCTCCGGAGTCCGGTTCCCCGGCGGCCTGCACTTCACCACGTTGGCAATGTAAACTTCTTCGCGCTTTAGCCCCATCGCCGCGATCATGTTGTTCAAAAGCTGCCCGGCCTTGCCTACAAACGGCAGCCCCTGTGCATCCTCATCCGCGCCTGGCCCCTCGCCCACGAACATCAGCCGCGCCGTCGCCGACCCGTCGCCAAACACCAGCTTGTTCCGCCCCTTGTGTAGTCCGCAGCGGGTACAATCGCCAATCTCTTCTCGAATCAGCACTAAGGCCGCCGCCGGATCGGCGGGTCGAGAAGCAGCGGCAGTCGCGGGCGGCGCAGAGATCGGCTTACGAGGCGGAATAGCAGTGTCCTCCAAAGTTTGTGAAGCAGCAATTTGTTGGGTTTCAGAATCCTGTTCAGAATGCGCCTGTTCTGCCTGTGCGGCTGTTTCAGCCGCCGCAGCCCACTCCGCCAGCCGCGCCGCATCCACCGGCCGCCGATAAAACTCCGTCAGCCCCAGTTCGCGATAGAAGCGAACTCGCTCCACCAATGCGTCGCGTGTTGCGGGATCGAGCGGCTGCGCCAAAACTTACTCCACGATCAGTTGCCGGCGCGCGGCCGGTGTAGGCACATCTGACTCGCTCAGCACCTGGGCTTGACTCAATCGTTCCGGTATCGATCGTTCCGGCCGCGCCTGCTCTTCCACGTGCTCATCAAATTCAAGCACCATCGGCCTAGGCCTGCGCAGCGTGAGAATCTCGTCCAGAATGCGGTCCGCCAGGTTCCGTTTCGGCATCTCCGGCAACTCAATCGCCGTGCTCAAAGTCAGAAATGTAGCCGCATTGAAGTCCGCCTCAATCCCCACGCCGTCGCCGGTAACTGCATTCACCACAATTGCGTCCGCGCCCTTCCGCAGCAGCTTTGCGCGCCCGTTTTCCATGCGGTTTTCCGTCTCCGCCGCAAATCCAATAATCAGTTGCCCAGGCTTGCGCCTGCGCACCACCTCCGCCAGAATATCTTCCGTCGGAGCCAGCTCCAGCGTAATCGGCCCTGTCCGTTTGAGCTTGTGGTCGGAGACGTTGACCGGCTTGTAGTCGGCCACAGCCGCAGCCTTCACCACCAGCGTAGCCTCCGTCATCCGCTCCAAGACTGCCGCCCGCATCTGGTCCGCCGTCACCACCTTCACCAGCTCGCAATGCGCCGGCGGATGCAGCGCCGACGGACCGCTGATCAGAATCACCTTCGCCCCGCGGCTTTGCGCGGCCTCAGCCAGCGCATAGCCCATCTTCCCGCTTGACCGGTTGCCGAGGAACCGCACCGGATCCAGCGCCTCGCGCGTCCCACCCGCCGTCACCAGCACAATCTCGCCCGCCAGGTCGTGCCGCCGTCCCAGCGCGCCAAGCACTGCATCGGCAATCGCCTCCGGTTCCGCCATGCGCCCCGCGCCCACCATTCCACACGCTAGCGAACCGGTTCCGGGTTCAATCACCCGCACCCCCCGCTGCCGCAGAATCTCCACGTTTGCCTGCGTCGCCGCGTGGTTCCACATGTTCACATTCATCGCGGGAGCCACCAGCACCGGCGCCTGCGTAGCCAGGTACATCGTGGTCAGAAAGTCGTCCGCAATCCCGTGCGCAAACTTCGCCAGAATATTCGCCGTAGCCGGCGCCACCACCAACGCATCGGACCATTGCGCCTCGCCGATGTGTTCAATGCCGTTTTGCTCGGTAGTCGCGTCCCCGTCCGCCCACTCATCCCACAGGCTGGTGATCACCTTGTGCCCGCTGAGCGCGGCAAACGTGAGCGGCTGAATGAATTTCCCCGCAGCCGCGGTCATCACCACGTGCACTTCAAGCGCCTGGCGCTGCAGTGCGCGAACAACTTCCGCTGCCTTGTAAGCGGCAATGCCGCCGGAGACGCCGACCGTGACTCTCATGCCTCGATTGTAGAACGTTTCGAATGTGTAAATCGGCGCAGTACACGGCCGACCGGCATTTCCGCACAAATCAGCCCAACCAGAAAACTGCTGTCATCCTGGGCAACCCTGAGCGAAGCCGATATGGTCCTGCGGTCGCTTTTCAGAACTGGAGCGGCGACCGTCAAAATTCGGAAACTAGCTCAGCAAAATCGGAACAGCCGGCCCCTCAACCAGCGGCTTCACCACCGGAATCTCGGTCTTTACATATGAAATCTTGCCGGCTTCAATCTCGTCCTGCGCAATGCGGCAGGCCTTGTTTGAGCGGCTCGGCACCAGGGTGTGTGCGCCGCTCTGGATCTGGCGAGCGCGTCGCGCTGCCACCAAAACCTTGCGGTAGTTGGAATCGAATCCGGTTTCAATCGTTGCGGGGATCTTTTCAGTCGTCATCGGAACTTTTGCCTCCGTTACCTGAGTCGTTGCCTTCGGAATCGTCGCCTTCAGAATCGTCGCCTTTAGTATCGGGGTCGTCCTCGTCCGGATCCTCCCCGAAGTTGAATTGCTGTTGCCCGGAGGAGCCGAGGATGCCAAACGCCTCCAGCACAGGCTTGAGCCGCTCCTGAGAATTATGCTGCAGGCAAGCGGCCGCCACCTCCAGCACTCTGCGCGAACGGTAGGCGATCGGCTCGCCATTGCGATAGTATCGCTCGGCAAGCACGATAGCCTCAAGTTGCGCTACCGCACGGTCGAGAATATCGTTGACCAAAATATAGCCGTACTCGCGATAATTCTCAATCTCCTTGCGCGCCGCCGACAGCCGCCGGAAGACCTCTGCCTCGTCCACCACGCCCTCAGCGCGGCTTCGATTGCGCAGACGGGTGCGCAGGACACGAGGGTTGGGCGGCATGATGAAAATGCTCACCGCCTCAGGCATCTTGGCCCGCACCTGCGTCGCACCCTGCACGTCGATATCCAGCAGCAGATCGTGACCCTGGGCGCGCGCCTCGTCCAGCGATCTGCGCGCCGTTCCGTAATACCTGCCGAAGACCTCGGCATGCTCCAGAAATACTCCTTCGTCCAACATGCGCTGAAACTCTTCAGGCGAGGTGAAGTTGTATTCGCGCCCGTTCTCCTCTGATCCGCGCGGCGGCCGCGTCGTCCACGAGATGGCGAACTCCACGCCGCTGACCTGCTTGCGCAACTCGCTCACCAGCGTGCTCTTGCCCGAGCCCGAAGGCGCCGAAATAATAAAAAGAATTCCTGCCACGTGCCATTGTCCTTTAGTCAGGTGTCACCACCCCTGACAGATGTACCTAATCCGTATTACCTAATCCCTATTCCCTGTTCCCTGCTTTTTTTCACTCCAGGTTCTGAATCTGTTCGCGGGCCTTTTCAATCTCGGCTTTCATCGCCAGGCCCAATTCCGTAATGCGTGTCCCCTTGCCGCCCAGCCCGCCGGTCTTTGACAACAGCGTGTTGGCCTCGCGGTTCATCTCCTGAAGCAGAAAGTCCAGCTTCTTGCCCAGCTCACCGCCTGCGGTCAGCAACTCGCGGAAATGGCTGATGTGCGTACGCATCCGCGCCAGCTCTTCGGCAATGTCTGTGCGTTCCACAAGCACAGCAACTTCTTCAAGCAGGCGCTGCCGGTTAAACTCCGGCCCCGTCGCTGCCAGCAGGCGCTGCGTGAGCCGCTCCTGGTAGCGCTGTTCGATCTCGGGTCCCAGCGCGGCGACTGCTTCGGTGCCCTCGGCGAGGCGGTCGAGTGTGGCGTGCAGAATCGCTTCAAGCCCTTCGCCTTCACGCGCCCGCATCGTGTTCAATTGCTTGAGCAGCGCGGGCGTCTCCTCAAGCACGCTGGCCGCCAGCGCGGTCATATCTTCTTCGCCTCGGTTCTCATTCTGCAGCGCACCCGGCATGCGCAAAATTGCGTTCAGCTCCGGCTCGCCGTTGAGGCCAAACTCGTCGCGTGCCGCAGTGAAAGCCGCCACGTACCCTGCCACCAACTCGCGATTGTAGCCGGCCTTCTGCTGCCCGGCTCGATCAACCGAAAGTGTGAGCTCTACGTGGCCCCGCACCAGCGACTCCTTGAGTACCTTGCGCAGTTCCATCTCCAATGCATCTAGCCCCGACGGAAGCCGAAACTGCACATCGAGAAAACGATGATTGACGCTCTTCACGCTGAGCGTATAACTGAGCTGGTCCTGAACCCGAACCTGAACACGCGCAAACCCCGTCATCGAATAAATCGGCATTGAGTACTACTCCTTCGGGCCATTGGGCAGGGCCGGCTCGAATGCCCGGACAAATTCAACAGGTTCTTGCGCAAGTTCTCCGGTGGCTGTGAATTCAGGCATATCCATGAACTGAAGATGATAAAGACGCTTGTAGGTGCAGGAAGAAGTGAGCAGTTCGTCGTGCGATCCGATCGCCGTGATGCGCCCATCTTCAAGCACCGCGATACGGTTGGCGCGGCGAATCGTTGAAAGACGGTGAGCAATCACCACCACCGTGCGCCCCTGCATCAGGTTGGCCAGCGCAATCTGCACCAGCGACTCGCTCTCTGCGTCCAGCGCCGACGTAGCCTCATCCAGAATCAACACCGGCGCGTTCTTCAAAATCGCGCGCGCAATCGCAATCCGCTGCCGTTCGCCTCCGGAGAGCCGAAAGCCCTTTTCGCCAATCACCGTGTCGTAACCCTGCGGCATCCGCAAAATAAAGTCGTGCGCCAGCGCGTTACGCGCCGCCTGTTCCACCACGGCAATCTTCACATCCGGCTGCCCATACGCAATGTTGTTGCGCACCGTGTCGTTGAACAGAATCGTCTCCTGCGTAACCTGTGCAACCTGGCGTCGCAGCGAGCCAAGCGTGCAGTCGCGCACATCGTTTCCGTCAATCACAATGCGCCCCGAGGTCACATCGAAGAATCGCGGAATCAGGTTGACCAGTGTCGACTTGCCTGCCCCGCTCGGCCCAACCACCGCCAGCACTTCCCCTGCGCGCACTTGCAAGTCAACATTATGCAGAATCTGGTGCTCGCCCTTTTCTGTCGAATAGGAAAAACCCACGTTCTCAAAGCCAATGGATTTTGTGAATCCCTTCAACACAAGAGCGTGCGGCCGTTCCTTGACATCATCCTCAGCATCGAAGAACTTGAAGATAGACGCCGATGCGCCCATCGCCTGCTGGAAGCTGTTGTAGAACGACGCGAACTTGCGCACGGGGTCGTAAAGCGTGAACAGCAGAATATTGAAGGTGATAAAGTCGCCGACCGTCATGCGGTGGTGCTGGATTTCGTTGCGCCCGACCAGAAGAAGCAGCGCGATGGCGACATATCCGATCGCATCCATCAACGGTGAACTGATCGATTGAATGCGCACGCTCCGCATGTTGGCGCTAAGCAGCCGGCCAGCCGCTTTCTTAAAGCGCAGAATCTCCCACAACTCAGTGTTGAAGGCCTTCACGATGCGGTTGCCGCTGACCGTCTCGTGCAGGATGTTTTGTATCTCCGCTAGCTTGTCCTGTCCTGAGCGGGTGCGCGTGCGCACCTCCCTGCCGATCTTGCGCGAAGACGTGACAACCACGGGAACAAACAGAAGCAGCGCCCAGCTGAGATGCCCCCCATAACGAATGACCAGCACCAACCCGAAAAGAAAAGTAAAAAACTGCTGCAGGAAATCACCGATCACGGAGCTGACTGCATTTTGAACACGGTCAACATCATTGACCAGCGTTGAGAGGATAGTGCCCGTCGGGTGCTTGTGAAAGAAACTGGAAGAACGGCGCAATGTAGTTTCATACAGGTGGTTGCGCATATCGGTGATGAGGCCGAAACCTGCGTAGTTCACCAGGTAAGTACCCGCATAGTCGCACAACCCCTTCACCAGCGTGGAGGCCACCAATGCAAATGCCACCACTGTCCACGCGTTGTGCATGAAATGCGGAACGACAAGACGGAGGTCAAAATGCCAGCGCGAACTCGCGACACCTAATGTGATGGGGCCGTTGGCCGTATCCGGAGCCAGCACCTGGTCCAGAATAGGTTTGAAAAGTAACTTGCGGAAATTATCCAGTAAGCCCACCAGCGCCAGAAAGAACACGCCCGGCAGCCACTCCAGCGTGTACGGGAGCCCATAGCGCAGAAGCCGTAGGAAATTCTTCATGCCGGTTGGCCTGCCTCGGGGGCTTGAATCTCAAGGACACGCCACCGGCACTGAATGCAAAATCCCATCCCAGTATTGTATCCGGCTCGCCTAGAACGCCTTCAAATCCAAAATCGCCTTGAGAATAGTCTCCGGCTGCGGCAATATCGCGTCTTCAAGCAACGGCTGGTAAGCGACAAAAGTATCCATCGCACCCACGCGGCGCACCGGCGCGTCAAGCGAGTCAAACAATTCATCTGCAATGCGCGCGGCCAGTTCAGCCCCGTAGCCCCAGCTCAGCATGTCCTCGTGCGCCACCAGCACGCGACTGGTCTTGCGGATCGAGGTCGCAATGGCATCCCAGTCATAGGGATTGAGGCAGCGCAGATCCAGCACTTCAACGTCGATGCCATGCTGTCGTTGCGCTTTTTGTGCGGCCTGGAGCGCCCGCGGCACAACCGCGCCATACGTAACCAGCGTGATGTGCGCTCCAGGTCTGACGATATTCGCCTTCCCAAACGGAATGGCGAATTCCGGGCCAGGATAGGGCGCCCGCCCATAAATCTCTCGATAGAGCCGCTTGTGCTCCAGGAATAGCACCGGGTCGTCGCAGCGAATCGCCGTGCGCAGCAGTCCATTGGCGTCCAGCGCATTCGACGGAAACACCACCCTCAGCCCTGGGATGTGCGTGAAGATGCTCTCGCCGCACTGCGAATGATAGATCGCGCCGCCGGTGAGATACCCGCCTATTGCAACGCGAATCACCGCCGGAGAGGCCCACGCTCCATTCGACCGCCATCGCATCAGCGCCAGCTCATTGTGAATCTGGTGCATGGCCGGCCAGATATAGTCGAAGAATTGAATCTCCACAACCGGCTTCATTCCGCGCGATGCGTAACCAACGGCGCGTCCCACAATATTGGCCTCGGCCAGTGGCGAATTGAACACCCGCTCCGATCCGAATTCCGTTTGCAAGCCGGCAGTCAGCTTGAAAACACCGCCCTTGCCCTCCACTTCATTCAGAGCCTCCACGCGGCTGGCGTCGGCCACATCCTCGCCATAAACAACGATGCGGGGATCGCGGCGCATCTCGTCGTGCAGACAAGCATTGATCAGGTCTGCCATGGTGCGAGGCCCGCTACCCTTCGCGCCGCCGGCCGCTCCGCCTCCGGCAACACCTGGCGCACTCGCCCGCTCCGTGGCAAAGATCGAACTCGTCGGGTCGAGTTCGCCGGAATAGACATGCTCAAGAATTCCCTCGACCGTTGGCAAGGGAGCCTCGAGCGCACGTTCGGCAGCCTCGGCGGCTTCTCGGTCCAGCGAATGCTCAAGTTCGTTGATCTGCTCTTCGGTCAGAATGCCTTCGCGCAGCAGGCGCATCTGCATCTTCGACAGCGGATCGCGCAACGCGTCAGCTTCCCGTTCCGCATTCGAGCGATACACCTTGTCATCGTCGGAGAATGAGTGCGAGTAATGCCGTACGCAGTGACCGTGGACAAAGGCCGGCCCCAATCCCGCGCGGCAATGCGCCACCGCAGCCTGAAACGCGCGCAGGCTGACTTCCGGATCGGTGCCGTCGATTTCAGCAAAGTAGAAGTTGGGGAAGTTGGCCACCAGTTTCGAAATGTTTCCGCCCGGTGTATTCACCTCGACCGGCACGCTGATTGCGTAGCCGTTGTCTTCCACGCAGAAGATCACCGGGAGCCGTTGGTTCGAGGCGGAATTCAGAGCCTCCCAGAACTCGCCCTGAGAAGTCGAACCTTCACCGAGCGTGGTGAGCACCACTTCATCGCCGTGAAACTCCACATCGTTATAAGCGCGATAGTCATTTGCCGCATCGGGCTTCTTCGCGGTCTCAGGATGGCGGCTGAAGTAACGTCCCGCCTCGGCACAGCCTACAGCATGCAGCAGTTGCGTGCTGGTCGAGGAAGAAGTGCTGACAATGTGCAGCGGCCGGCTGCTCCAGTGAGTCGGCATCTGCCGTCCGCCGCTCGCAGGATCGGTCGCCGCGCCCACTGACTGCAACAGCATATCGGTGGGTGTCACGCCCAGCGCAAGCACCAGCGCACGATCGCGATAGTAGGGGAAAAACCAGTCGTAGCCGGAACGCATCGCAAGGGCAGCGCCCACTTGCAACGCCTCATGACCGGCGGCGGAAACCTGGAAGAAGACCTTCTGCTGACGCTTGAGCATGATCTCGCGGTCGTCCACGCGGCGCGAAAGAAACATCAGCCGGTACATCTCAATCAGTTGCTGCGGGCTAAGGCTGCCTGCGGCATCCGTCCCTGAGGCATTCGCCTCCGACTCGCGAGCTCTCGAAACTGCCAGCTCCATTCCGTTGACTCCCCAAATGACGGACGTTCTTGCGACCCGGATGGCCGGACCAGCCAAGCCTGATTGTAACAATCAATATCACTTTCGAGCAGCCCGCACCATACTGTGGGAATCCGGCACGAATTTGAAAAAATCCCAGCTCTACTGGAACCGGGCCGGGGATGGCACGAAGACCGGTAGTCCCTTCACGGACATACCCATTTTCTCTTTTACACTGTGTGCAAGTTTCTCGATTTCGGCAACTTTCCGCAACTGGTCGGGATTCAGCGATTCAGCAGGCTCGTCCGCCAACTCGGCATTCAATTCGCCGGCCAGTTTGAGTAGCCTGTTGGTGTCGGCAACCATCGACTTGTGCCGTTCGGCATTGAGGGCCTTGAACCGCTTCTCCTGTACCTCCGAGTCTTCGTTGCCGTTGTCAATGCCGCTGCCCACCTGGGGCGGAATGGGCTGATTAGGCGGATGCGGAATCTGAAGTCCGCTTTGCGCGCCGCCAGGCAACACCAGCAACAAAGCAGCCGCCAGCGCAAGCCGGATCCTTACGGCATCTGCTCCATTACCCGATGCAAGTTCCCGTAAAATACCCATCGGTCCATCCCCTGCAATTCAATGCGTCCCCTGCTTCACGGTGTGCCCAAAGAGATCTTCATCTTTTCCTTCACATCGTGTGCCAGCTTCTCGATTGCGTCCGCCTTGCGAATCACGTTGATCGAAAGCGTGTCCTTGTTGGTTTTATCTACCTCGGTCTTCAGGTCGGTAGCCAGCTTTAGCAGCTTCGCGCTGTCGTCGGCGATTTGTTTCTTCCGCTCTAAATTCGCTGCCGCGAAGTTCGGATCTTTGGGGTCCTGTCCATTGATATCGTTTTGCGTATTGGCATCGGGAATGCGGGTCACGGCGGGCGGGTAGCGGAAACCTGGGTCCCTCACCTGTAGTCCTTCTCCAACCACCGGCACCAGAACCAGGGTGGCCGTGCCGGCAAGAACGCCGATCCATAGCGCGCTGATCCGGCGCACCCGCGGGCTTTCCTTCGCGTGACACTTCAAAGCACACCTCCAGGGTCGTTTCTGCTGGGCGCGCCGGGGATTCCGATTCGATCGATGGGATGCAGCAGTGAGGGCAACCCAGCTCTCCCTGCGCACAGTCTAGTCTAGTATCAGGAGATTGCGATGCATCCTTTTCTGATTTTGCTGGCTACCCGGTCCGGTTTGTTTGCCGAAGGCCGGTTTCTTGGCAAAGTACTGGACGAGTGGATTGTCGATGCCCAGGAATTCATCCGCCTTAAACTGCCCCACTTGTTGGTGATTACAGTCATTGCCTTTATCCTCACCCGGTTGCTGCGAACCGTCACCTTCCACATGACCCGCATGGCCGACCAGCGCGCCGCCAATCAGAATCGGCTCAACCAGGTCAAAACGCTCGCCGGCATCCTCCGCGCCACCGGCTTGGCAATCATCGGGCTGATCTTCGCATTGCAGTTTCTCGACACGCTTGGCGTTAACCTGGCCCCACTGCTGGCCTCCGCCGGCGTAGCCGGCATCGCTATCGGCCTGGCTGCGCAAAACATAGTCAAGGATATGCTCAATGGCGTCCTCATCCTGGTTGAGGACCAGTTCAACATCGGAGACACAATTCGCGTGGCCGGAGTAGCCGGAACCGTGGAAGCTATGACCCTGCGCAAAACTTCCGTCCGTGATGGAGACGGCACACTCTACGTGATTCCCAACTCGCAAATCACCACCGTAGCCAACCTGAGCATCGGCTACTCCGTGGCTACGGTGAACGTAAGCGTGGATTTCTCGGCCAATCCAGACAAGGTTCAGCAGATTCTCTCCAACATTGCCACCGACATCCGCAACAGCGAGGCCTACAAGGACGTTTTTCTGGCCGATCCCCAGATCCTGGGCGTGGATTCAATGAAGGGCTCGCAGCTGATCTTTCCCGTGGTTTTCAGGACCAGGGCAACGCAGCAATTCGCCCCGGTTCGGGAGTTTCAACGGCGTGTGCGCCTTGCTCTGGAAGACAACCACATGCTGCCTGGCGATCCTAACCGGGTCTTCAATTCGTTCCTCGAATCCGGATCGGAAACCAGCGCGACGGCGGCCACTCCAGCAACAGAACATGAAGCGCCCGCGCACGATCCAACCACCCTGAAGCCGCAGGAGACGAATCCCTTCACCGGTTCCGAGTGATTGCGATCAGGCCTGAGGTGGGAATACGGCACCATGACTGTCGTCGAGGCAGTTCGAATCCAGCAGAACAACGCGGTTCCGCCCCGTTGCTTTGGCCGCATAGAGGGCATGATCGGCAACCGCCAGCAAGGCTTCCGCCGCTGCCGGACCCTTGGCCGGGTTGAACACAGTCGCCCCCAGGCTGCAATTGACCTTGAACTCCGACTCGCGCGCACGCACCTGCAGGTTTGATATGGAATCGTGCAGTGTGGCGAGCCTGTGCTCGATAACCTCCGACGGAATATCGTTGAGAATCAGCAGGAATTCTTCTCCGCCGTAGCGCCCGGCGTGGTCATAAGGACGAATGGCGGCAGAGACCGCCGCGGCAAACCAGCGCAATGCGTCATCGCCGGCCAAGTGCCCGTAAGCGTCGTTTACGCGCTTGAAATGGTCCAGATCCACCAGCGCAACCACCATGGACGAGCCTTTGCGGCGGGCGCGGTCAATCTCGGCCGAGAGTGCGCGCAACACTGCCACGCGATTGAACAGTCCAGTCAACCCGTCGTGCGTTGCCTGGATGCGTAACTGCTCGCGGCTGTCCTCTAGTTCTTGCGTGCGTTTGCGAACCAGGTCTTCCAGCTCCCGGCTCCGCTCGCGCAGGTGCCGTGCGCGCAGCCGATCACCCAACATGAGCACCAAAAGGGCCGCCAGGCCGCAGACGAAATAAAACCACCCGTTTCGCCACCACGGCGGAAGAATCTTCACATGCAACAATCCCGGTGACGAAGACACATCCAGCGCTGCGTTTTCAGCCATTGCTTCAAACGTGTACTCGCCTGGCGGAAGCGCGGCAAAAACGGCCACGCCATCCGGCGCTTCGATCCAGTCCTGCTGCAATCCCTCCATGCGATAGCGAAAGACCAGCTCGCTGCGGTTACGCATCTCGGGGGACGAGATTTGCAGGCGCAGCGGCACCGACGACCATGGCAGCGTGATCTCCTGGGCATCGGCAAAATTGGCGTCTCCCCTGCGGACGGCGGTGATCGAGGCCGTCACCGGCGAAGGATCGAAGATGCGCTCCGGTTGCAACAGGTGAGTCGCTCCGCCACTGGTGCCAACCCACATCGACCCGTCAGGGCTGATGGTGAGACCTCCCTGGTCCACGTCGTTCCAGATCAGGCCCGTCTCCTGGTTTAAGTGACGCCAGTGACTGCCATTCCATACCACCAGACCGGAGTCCGTGCCCAGCCACACCCAGCCCCGCTTATCAACTTCTATCGCCAGCGGAGCCAGTGCGCGAAGGTCGGCTGGAAGCACCAGTTCCCATGCCTGAAAATGATCGCCCTTCAAGGTTAATCGCCAGGTCCCGTCGTCCCCGGTAACCCAGAAAGCTCCATCCGGAGCGCAGGACATCGAAAGCAGTGATCCGCGCAAATTGGGAAGGCCGTCAATCGGCGGCGCCGTCCAGGCGCCATCCCTGAAGCGCAGCATCCTGTTCCCGCCCAGAAACCAGAGATCCCCATTGGAGGCTTCACAGCCCTTTTCCACTCGGGCCGCTACCCCCAGCAACGGATCAAGTGCTGTCACCCGCTTCGGCGTGAAGTCGGGTCCATCCGCGGCGCTCACGTACAACCCCGCTTTGGAGGTAAAGAACATGCGCCCAGTCGAATCCTGGAAGCTGGTGAGAATGAATGCCGGGATATGTCCAGTCAAGACTGTGTGGCCCGACTTTGGATCGATGCGCAGCACATTGCCGGAAAATGTTCCCGCCCAAAGGGAGCCGTCGTGAGCGGCGCCCATGGTGCTCACCTGGCCAAACGTCCACGAGTGTCCAGTGAATAGCGGGCCTGCCGCTCCGCTGTGCGGATCGATCCACCCCGTACCCTCTTCCGTTCCCACAAACACCCGGCCTTCGCGGGTCGGCAGCACCGCCCAAACCACCGGAGAAGGCAGCCCTTGAACCTCACCCCACCCCTCCCAGTCCTCATAGCCGATCCAGTGGTAGAGTCCCCGTCCCAGGCTGCCAAGCCACAGGTCCCCGGCTGAATCGAAAGCCATGCCGGTAATATGGTTGCTGCGCAGTCCGTTGGCCGCGCCAATCATTCGCCAGTGGTTTCCCTCCCACCTCGCTACACCTTCCTTGGACGGAATCAGAACGCGCCCTTCGCGATCCTCAATCAGCGGCAACTGCCGCACCACGCTTTCCAGGTCGGGGTCGGGAAGATTCCGATCGACAAATCGACCAGTCCCGCGCAAAAGAGCCACCATCTGGTGTTCCCCTGCCGCCCACAGTGTCCCCGTGCGGTCCAGAAGAACGGAATGCCACTTCGTGTCGGGAACACCCTTGCCCACACCCCATTCGGTAACCACGTCCGCACGTCCAACCGCCCAGGAACAAAGCCTGTTGCCGCACCCTGCCCACACCACCTTATTGCTGGGCCGGTCGCCAACCAACGTGACGCTTACCAGTTGCGCAAGCTCGGGCATGGCCGCCATCTGCGCCACCGAAAACACCGGCGTATACGATCGCATCGCGCCCTGCGCATCGTGGTCAAGCCGATAGAGCTCGGACCCGTCAATCACCAGCAGCGAATGTGCGTCCATCGCCACAATATGCTGCGCTTCATCCACATGAATCGGCTTCTTTCCGGCCGCCTGGAATCGCTGCCCATCCCAGCGGTAAAGATCCTCCGCCGTGCCCGCCCAGACCGTGCCGTTGGGATCGGCGTAAATGTCCTGGATGTCGCGATCGAGAATTCCCTGCTGCTGGCCATACTTCTCAAACCGCGAGCCCAGAAACCGGTAGGCTCCATTTTCGGTGCCCATCCAGATAAACCCGGAACGGTCGGTCGTCACCCCTTCGATCGACATGTTCCCCAGCCCTTCGAACTGGCGGTAGGGGTGAAAGACGTACTCCTGCGCCTGCATGCCAGCCGAAAACGCCAGGCAACATGCCCAAACACGAATTAATCCAACTCGCAGCAAACTGCCCGCTCCGATAGAAAATCCAATTGGAATCGTCTGGCAACGATTTTAGCGGTAATTTGACAGAGGTACTACATTTACCTGACCGTTCACGATCCTATTTTGATACGCCTTGAAATTCTTTATCGGTGCGCAACCGGTTTAAACGGATGGCTCCAGGGCTTCCAGCAGCGCCTCCGTGGTAGTGATGGGAGGCAGGCATGTGCGCCCCAGGCAGATCAGCGCCCAGGCTTCAACCCCAACCGGAGGCTGAATCTTGAGCAATGTTTCAGCCAGCACTTCCGGGACGCCACCCGGTACCAGCCGAAAAGGCGCAATACGCATCACCGTCTTGTTGATGGCGTATCCTGCCACCGCCAGCGCTTCCAGTCGCGCGGCCTCTGCCCCGGAGCCGACCACGACTACCTGCACCGGATCAACCAGCATGCGCTCCAGCGCCAATCCATACGTGCCGGCGTAAAGACCAAAATGTTCGACGATGCCGGCAAACGATTCAAGCGTGTCTTCGGCAATCTCGCGATAATCCGTGCGGCCACTCAATGCTTCAAGCCGCAACAAGGCGGACGCCGCACTGGGGTTTCCAGCCGGGGTGGGCGTGTCCTGTAACGGCTTGCGGCGCGCTGCCAATGCGCCCAGCGGCGCCACACCGCCCTCCGGAGCCGCGGTATCGTAAAACGCTCCCGCGGTCCGGTCATAAAAGCGGGCAATCATCGCATCGGCCAGTTTGATAGCCGCGTGATAGTAGCGCATTTCTCCGCTGGCCAGCCAGCCGTCGATGCAGGCATGCACGGTGAATGCATAATCGTCGAGCGTCCCCGGCACTTTCTCCGATGGCTCAACTCCGCGCCCTGCTGTAACCGCCTGCGGATAAGCAATCACATGATGTAGCGTCTCAGCCCCATCCCATGCTTCAGCCAGTAAGCGATTCAGTGTGCGCAGCGCAAACTCCCATGCCGAATCCATGCGCAGCACGCGCGCCGTCTCCAGGTAGGCCCGAATGGCCATCGCGTTCCATCCGGTATACAGCGTCTCGTCGATAAACGGCGTTGGACGCAGCCGCCGCGCCGCAAGCAATTTGCGCCGTGCAGAATCAAGCAACGTTCGTAGTTCATCTTCGTTCTTGCCCGCAGCCGCGGCAACCTCGGCCAGCATCCTGTTCACGTGCAGCACGTTTTTCGCCGGGTTGTGGTGCATATCTCCCAGCTCGCCGATATCCCAGTAGCTTGCCGCAACCTCAACCTCGACCGGATCGAGCACCGCGCGCGCCTCTTCCAGCGTCCACGTGAAGTAATCGCCATCGTCGTCCAGATTGATGTCGGCATCCTGCGATGCGTAAAACCCGCCCTTCTCGCGGTCCGTCATCCAATCATCAAGCCAGTGCACAATCTCCACCGCGGTCTCCAGAAAGTCCGGCCGGACAAAACTCTGGAACCCATGCACGTAGTTGCGCAGCAGCTCGGTATTGTCGTAAAGCATCTTCTCGAAGTGCGGAACCACCCAGCGCTCGTCCACGCTGTAGCGATGAAAGCCGCCCGCCAGCTGGTCGTAAACACCGCCCCGCGCCATCTTCTCAAGCGTGGTCGTGAAGGCATCCTGGGCCTGCTCATTGCCGCGATTCATCGCCACTTCAAGCAGCAGATCAAGCACCGCCGGGTGCGGAAACTTCGGCTGCGAACCAAATCCGCCGTTGCGCGGGTCAAACTGCTTGATCGCCGCTTCCGCAATCTTGTCGACAAGCGAAAGCGTCAGCTCGCCTCCGCGCCCCGAGAACGACTCGTTGTGTTCAATCGCCGCCATCACGCTGCCGGCCGATTCCAGCGCTTCTTCGCGCCGTTCGCGCCACACCTGCGCCATCGTCAGCAGCACTCGCCCAAAGCCGGGACGTCCGTAGCGGTCATCGCGCGGAAAATAAGTGCCGCCAAAGTAAGGCCGGCCGTCGGGCGTAAGAAACGCCGTCAATGGCCATCCCCCTTGCCCGCTGATCGCCGCAACCGCGGCCTGGTAGCGCGCATCCACATCGGGCCGTTCGTCGCGGTCCACCTTCATGGCGACAAAATGCTCGTTGATGACCCGCGCCATCTCCGCATCTTCATAAGACTCGCGGTCCATCACGTGGCACCAATGGCACCACACCGCACCAATGTCCAGCAGGATCGGCTTGTCTTCAGACTGCGCGCGCTCAAACGCCTCTTCGCTCCACGGATGCCACTTCACCGGCTGATGCCGCGCCGAACGCAAGTAAGAGGAAGCAGCGTGTTCGAGCAGGTTGACATGCGCGCGCTCAACGTGTTCGGGCGTTGGGGAAACGTCCTCGTCCATGGCTTGAGCATACCATTGTGCTTCCGAAGGCAAGCAGCTTTCACAGTCTGCGAAATCCTCCGCCGGCTTGCACTTCGGTGAAGAAGTGAAAGAGTAAAGGGATTCACTTCTTCACTCGTTCACTTTTTCACTAGCTCTTCCCCAGCTCCACCTCAATCGCCGACACCAACTCCGCCGCATCCGGCGCGGTGTCCGGCGCAAACCGCCCCACTACTTCCCCGTTGCGGCTCACAACGAACTTCTCAAAGTTCCACGTTATCTCAGGCTCCGGGAGAGCTTCAATTCCATAACCCTTCAGCTTTTCGCGAAACGGTATTTCATTTACGCTGATAGCCTTCGGCTGCGCCGCAATCAAAGCCGCATACAGCGGATGCTTCTCCTCACCCACCACCGTGATCTTGTCAAAAAGCGGAAACTTCACGCCAAAATTTGTGGTGCAGAAAGCCTGAATCTCCTCGTTCGTCCCCGGCTCCTGTGCCTTGAAGTCGTTCGCCGGAAATCCCGCAACCACCAGCCCCTTCGGCTTCAACTCCTCGTACAGCTTCTCCAGTCCCTCATACTGCTTCGTCAGTCCGCACTTTGAAGCCACATTGACCACCAGCAGAACTTCGCCCTTGAATGCACCCAGCGAAGTGTCTTCACCGGTGATCGTCTTGACGGGAATGTCGTAGATGTTTGCGCTCATAATTCTGTCTCCTCTATTTCATCTTACTAAGGGCTGTCCGGCCTCTACGGTTTAGTAGCCAAAATCAGCGGAGACGGCCCATGTGCATCAAGCGTTCGTGCATCGGTAAATCCAGCCTCACGCAACCACTCGGAAATCTCTTCAAAAGAGTACGTATCGCCGCAATCGGTATTGACCAGCATATTGACCGCAAAGATCAGCCCGTTCAGCGGCCCGTTTCTCTCCGCATTCACCAGGAACTCCGCAACCGCGATCGTCCCTCCCGGCGCAAGAGCATCAAACGTCCTCTTCAACAGCGCCTTGCTTCGCTCAACGCCCTCGCTATGCAGAATGTGACCAAGCGTTGCAACTTGGTAGCCCTTGCCAAAATCCGCCTGCAGCAGGTCGCCTTCCACAAACGAGAATTGCGAAGTTAATCCGAATCGTGCCACCGTCGCGCTGGTCACAGGAATGACTCCGTGCCAATCCAACGCCGTGACGTGAACCTTATCGGAACTCTGCGCCAGCGCGATGCCCCACACTCCCGAGCCCGCAGCCAGGTCCAGAACGCTCACCTGCCCGGCCGCGCTTTTCAAATCCAGATGCGCCGCCAACGCCTGGGCCACGTGATAACTCATCGGAAAAATGTCGTTCACAAACTCGCTGAAAAACTCGCTTCCCGGCCCCTGCTGATTGACCGGAGCGACCGGCTTGCCAGTGGCGACAACCTCGTTCAGGTGAAGCCATCGCGGAACCAGGTGCTCGCTCGAATGACGAATCAGCCCGCCCTGAAACCCCGGCTTGGTGCTGACTAGAAATGCTGCGCTCTCCGGCGTCAGGCTATAGATTCCCTGCTTGTCCTTGGCCAGGAATGCAAGGCCTACCAGCACATTCAGGACCGCGGAAAGTCCCCGCTCCGATGCGCCCGTCGCTACGTGAATCTCGTTCAGCGATTTTGGCCCGCTGTCCAGAACATCGAAGACACGGTGGCGGATCGCCGCCTCAAGCACCAACGGCGGCGCATAGCCGAATGCAAATTGATAGATACGTTCCGGCGTTACTGGGGCTGTCATTTCGACCTCATTCATGTGGAATTGAGCAGGGGAATCTGCAGCGGAAGAATACCAGAACGCACTCTAACCAAGGAATGAGTTCTTTGGGAATACAACGAACGACTTCCCGCCGACCTTCCCTGCTGACTTGCTGACTCGCTAGGTGCGCACAGCGCACGCTGACCTGCTGAGCGTCATCCCAACAATTGCTTCGCCACCTTGATATAAAGCTCCACCGCCTCCAGCAACTCCTTCTTCGCGAGCTTCTCAAACGGCGTATGCGCCACGTGAATCGACCCCGGCCCCAGCAGCAGCGGTTCGCCCCAATTGCTCAGATGCGGAATGTCTGTAGAGAACTTCGCAACCATCGTTGGCAACCCCTCCACAGCCTTCATGCGGATAAACGGCGAGTCCAAAGTGAACTCCACTTCAGCCTGGTCGCCGGCTGCTTCGACCAGTGCCGCCCGCACCGGCGCAGAATCCGTCACCATCCGCACCAGCACCTGCGCTTCTGCCTTATCGGCAATCACGTTGGGCGCGTGCCCGCCTTTGATCTGGCCAATATTCAGCGTGCTCGGCCCCACGTCCTCAAGCGATGGCAGCGGCAGCGCCAACATCCGTGCCAGCACTTCAACCAGCTTATGCACCGCGCTGTCTCCAAGTTCGGGATACGCCGAGTGCGCCATCTTCCCGGTGCACCGGATCGCCGCCCGCAAAGCCCCCTTTGAAGCCAGCGCAAGCCGATTATCCGTGGGCTCGCCGTTAATCAAAAACCGGCTTCCCTTCGGCGCCTTGTTGGCGACAGCAGCGCCAGCCGAGTCGCGTTCTTCGCCGCTCACAAACAATAAGCCAATCCGAAAACCCTCCGCCCGCAGCCTCTCCGCAGCCGCCACCTGCGCGGCAATAATCCCCTTCGCATCCGAGACCCCGCGCCCATACATATACTCCGCATCCTCACTGAATGGGATATACGGCGGAACAGTGTCCATGTGCGTTGAAAAAACCAGGTCCGGCGTCTCATTCGCATTGCCCGCGTAGACATTCCAACGCTCCCCGGCGTTGGCGCTCTCTGCGGGCTGCGGCACCGGCGTCTTCTCGACCGCCCAACCGCGACCCGCTAGGAATCCTGCGAGAAAATCCCCCACCGCGCCCTCGTGGTAAGTAGTGGACTCAATCTCGCACAGCGCGCGCGTAAACAGAACAGGGTCAAGAGGATTGGCGGAAGAAATGTCTTTCATGATGCTGCAAGAATACCGCAGCGGATCAATTCCAGCCGATCGATGATCGAAAACAGCCCCAGTGAATCGATTTGCCGTTTGTACAATTTGTGGCCCAGCTTTCCACAAACCATCCCCTTTAGGATGAAAAACTCACAGCTTTCGGCGTAGAATGGTGAGTGGAATGACGGCCACGATCGCCTCCGCTCAGCCACACGCTAATTCGGGAATCCCGAGTTCCGAGGTCCCAATTCCCGCCGCTTCCAGGCTGCGGAGTGTCGACCTCCACGGTCCCGCGGGACGTCTCGAAGCCCTCCTGAACGAAGGCAGGCCCGATGCACCCTTCGCCGCCCTCGTCTGCCATCCTCATCCCCTGTTCGGCGGCAACTTGCACAACAAAGTGGTTTACTCCGCGATGAAGACGCTCAACGAGCCTTCGTTTGGTTTTGCCTGGCCGGTTCTGCGCTTCAACTTTCGCGGCACGGGACTAAGCCACGGCGCTCATGACGGCAAGGCGGAAACAGGCGATGTGCTCGCGGCTATCGACTGGCTTGAAAACGAATACAACCTCCCCGTCGTGGCCGTCGGATTCAGCTTCGGTGCCGCAATGACGCTGCGCGCTTGTTGTGGCCATGGCAATGCCCGCAAATCCGTCCGCGCCCTCGCCGCGCTGGGCTTGCCAACCGAGGCCAATAACCAGCAATATCACTACCCCTGCCTCAGCGACTGCACGATCCCCAAACTATTCCTCAGTGGAGACCATGACGAGTTTGCGCCCGTCGCGCAACTTGAGCACATCGCCGCCACCGCCGCCGAACCCAAACGGCTCCTCTTTCTATCCAGCGCCGATCACTTTTTCACCGGCCTGCTCCAACCTATGCAGCAAGCGCTCGCGGGTTGGCTAAAGGAGCAACTCCTGTGACACCGGTCGGCGAACTCGCTCTTGAATCCCTCCATGCAACGGCCACCGGAATCTTTACCGGCGCCATCGAGGCTTGCAACATCCCATCGGCCTTTGACCGCCGCATTCGCATTGAAGGCAACACGCTCAATCGCCTGATCCCCGACGGCAGCGGCCCCGCCACCATCAACCTCAATTCCTTCAAACGCATCTTCGTCGTCGCGTTGGGCAAAGCCGCCGGCCCAATGCTCGATACGCTTCTGGAACGGATGCCCCGCCGCAAGGGCCTGCGCGGCATCTGCTGTTCAAACCAACTGCCCAAATCGCGCAACTGGCGTTTTCGCTACTTTGAAGCCGGTCATCCCCTGCCCAACGAGGACTCCTTTGCCGCTGCCCGTGCAGCTCTCGCCCTCGTCAAAAAGGCCAAAAAAGATACGCTGATTTTCTTCCTCATCTCCGGCGGCGGCTCCGCCATGTTCGACCTTCCCATTGACCCGCAGATCACGCTCGAAGACACCATCGCTTTCCACCAACTGCTGCTGGCCTCGGGCGCGCCGATTAGCGAAGTCAATACGCTCCGCAAGCACTTCTCCGCAGTGAAAGGCGGCCGCCTCGCCATGGCCGCACCGGAAGCCGCGAAAGTCAGTCTCCTGGTTCCCGACGTGCCTTTGCGGTCGCTCGACGCACTGTCATCCGGCCCTACTTCGCCCGATCACTCCACGGTAGCCGACGTGCGAGAACTTCTTGCTCGTTACCAGCTCGCTCCCAAGTTGCCGCCCTCCATCCGCACCTTTTTCGAGCGCGAAGATCTGCCCGAGTCGCCTGGCAACAAAGTCTGGCGTCCGCCCTTCTTCCCCCGCATGCCCTGGACCGGCGCAGTTCCCCCGCGCCGCGTCACCGCAGCCGCATCCATGTCCGGCGAAGATGAAGCCTTTCGCGATTCGGTTTTCGAGATTCTGCTCTCCAGCCACGACCTGGTTGAGAATGCTCGCGCCCTAGCCCAAAAAGCCGGCTTCCACGTCGAGGTCGACAACAGCTGCGACGACTGGGATTACGCGGATGCCGCCCGCTACCTGCTACAGCGCTTCCACTCCCTCCGCACCTTCCATCCCCGCCTGTGCCTGATCTCTGTCGGCGAGGTGACGGTAAAGCTTGACCGCACCCCCGGCGCCGGTGGCCGCAACCAGCAGTTTGTGATGGACTGCGCTCTTGAACTCGAGCAGCATCCGGGCGAACGCCTGACCGTTCTCAGCGCCGGCTCCGACGGCATCGACGGCAACACCCAGGCCGCCGGAGCCATCGCCGACCCCACCACTGTCACCCGCGCCCATGCTTTCGGCTTCCATCTGAAAGCATCACTGGCGGCCTTCAACGCGTGTCCCATGTTCACCGCACTGGGCGATTCGGTCGTCACTGGCCGCACCGGCCAAAATCTCCGCGACCTCCGCCTCCTGATCTCCGAACGCGAATAGCTCTCCGACACTCTCAATCCGGCGGGTGCCCCCGGTCCTTCGGCATTGGGGACCGGGGAGCGACGAAGCCAGTGCGAGCCTCCCGCGAGCGTTTGCCCCACGGCAGGTGGTGGTAACATTGCTCTCACATTAAAAGAGCTTTAGCGAGGATCGCTTCGTGGTTCGAAAAGCAAAGCAGAAGACCGCCGGCAAGACTCCCGATATTCGCACTGTTGCCGCCCTGGCAAAGGTTTCCATCGCCACGGTTTCCCGCACCATCAATGGTTCTCCCGTCGTCAGCGACCGCCTCACCAAGCGTGTCTGGCAGGCCATCGAGCAGTTGAATTACTTCCCCAACACCCATGCGCGCAGCCTTGTCTCCGGCCGCAGCCGCATCCTTGGCATCATTGTCGAAAATATTACCAACCCCTTTTTCCCTGAACTGATCCAGAGCTTTGAAGAGATCGCCGTGGCGCACGGATACGAAATTCTCGTCAGCTCATCAAACAGCGACCCGGTCGTGCTCACCAACTGCGTGCGCCGGATGCTGGAGCGCAAGGTGGAAGGCGTCGCCGTGCTGACCTTCGGCCAGGAAGAGCCGGTGCTCGACCAGCTCGTGCATCACGACATCCCCATGGTGCTTGCCGAGTTCCACCCCGACGACCCCAAAGTCAGCACCATTCTGCTCGACTACACCACCGGCATTCAGGCTGCAGTCAACCACCTCGCCACGCTCGGCCACAACAAAATTGCGTTTCTCGCAGGCCCCCACAAGCTGCATTCGGCCATCACCCGCGAAAACGACTTCCGTTCGGCAATGGAATCCGCCGGCCTAACGACTCAGAAGAAGTGGATCATCGAGTGCGACCACACGCTCAAAGGAGGCGTGGCCGGCTTTGGCAAGCTCCAGGCGCTTGGCTCCCGGCCCACCGCCATACTTTGCTCCAACGACATGACAGCCATCGGCGTCCTCCGCGCCGCCTACATGGACGGCATGCGCGTGCCTGAAGACCTGTCCGTCATCGGCCTCGACGACATCGACTTCGCGGAGTTCACCCTGCCCCCGCTGACCACCATCCGGCTTTCGCGAACTGACCTCGCCCGAGCCGCGTTTGAAGCCCTGCGCCAGCAGGCCGAAGACCCCCACAATCCCACCATGCAGCGCGAATTCCTGGTCTCGACCAGCCTGGTGCTTCGCGGCTCCACCGCCGCACCTTCTTCGAGCTAGCCAAACCCTCCCTCAAAACTTCCGTTTCGAAGTGGTCAAATCTACACTGTCCCATTCCATTCCATTTGGGCTATAGTGTTGCCTTGCCACCGGGACTCGAAGTTTCGATTCCCGGGAAATCGCTCTTCCGCACTGTACCTTGCCTGAGATACACTGCGGTTCCGCGAGGGCAAAATCACAGCGGTCACGATCACGCACCAGTATTGATACGACGAAAACGAGGAGGGTCCGATGAAGATTTCCGACACGATAGGAACGGTGTTGAGAAACAAAGGCGAGCTCAAAGTTCTTTCCATCGCGCCTGAACAGACCGTCTACGAAGCCATCAAAAAGATGGCCGAGCACGATATCGGCGCCCTGCTGGTGCTCTCCAACCACCGCGTCGCCGGCATCCTCTCGGAGCGCGACTACGCCCGCAAATGCGCCCTCCTGGGCCACGCCTCCAAAGAGACCCTGGTCCACGAGATCATGAGCAGCCCGGTCATCTGCGTCACTCCCCAGCACACAGTCGATGAATGTATGGCCATCATGACGGGAGACCACCGAATTCGCCACCTGCCCGTCCTTCAGGGCGACACCGTTTTAGGCGTCATCTCCATGGGCGACCTGGTGAAGTGGGTCATCTCCGGCCAAGCCCACACCATCCAGGCCCTCGAAGGCTACATCGCCGGCGCATATCCCGCGTAACGACAGAAGCCGGGTGCCCCCGGTCCCTCGCACTTGGGGACCGGGGAAGACTGCACTAAGCCAACTTCCAAGGGGCCCGATAAGGCCGAGTCAGCAGCGCACTAGCCTCCGCGTCCCCCACAATCTTCTCGTTCTCCACATCCCATTCCAATTTCCGCCCCACCAACATCGAGATCAGCCCCAGATGTCCGGGCAACGTTGAGTGGTGCGCCGTCTCCACCGGCGCAATGGTTGGCTTGCGCGACTTCACGCAGTCAATGAAGTTGCGCCAATGACTCTTCGACTCATACAGCTTCACCTTGCGCAGGCTCTCGGGAAGCGAATCTCCCTTGAGCCACTCAGGATTTGACGCGTCAATCCCGCTCCGGTCCACCCAAACCCATCCCTCGCTCCCAATCCACTTAGTACCCATCGCAAATGCCGGATGACCGCCGGCAATGGTCATCGTGACATCGTTCGCGTAATGCGTCACTTCCTTGCGGTACCTGCATTCCACCGTGTACGCGGTCGCCGCGTTCCACACCGCATTGACCGCGGGAAACTCCCCATGTCCTTCCACTTCCGACGGTCCTGTCGTATCGAATCCCAACCCCCAGTGCGCAATGTCGCCATGGTGCCCGATCCAATCCAGCAGTTGCCCGCCGCCGGTGTTGTAGTTCCACCGCCAGTTCTGATAAACGCGCGCATCGATATACGGCTCAGCCTTCGATGGACCAAGCCACAGATCAAAGTCCAGCTCCGGAGGAGGCTGTGTCACCGCCAAATCCCATGCCGCCGTCCCCGGCACAATCTGCGCCGGGTTGTCGATCTTCTGCGGCAGCGAAGCCAGCCTTTGCAACAGCGCTGGAACCGTGTTCGGAAAGTCGTGCGGCGCACCCGGCAATCCGACCTCAACGTGCGTAACCGTCCCGATCAGGCCGTTGCGCACAATCTCCGCCGCCTTGTGAAACGTGGGCAGTGATCTTTGCCAACTCCCCGTCTGCCATATCACGGTGTTCTGCTGAACGGCCCTGACAATCGCCTGCTGCTCGGCCACGGTGCGCGCCAGCGGCTTCTCACCATAGATGTCCTTCTTGCGCCGCGCGGTTTCCGTAGCCACAATGGCATGCCAGTGATCCGGAATCGCGATCATGATCGCGTCAATATCGTCGCGCGCAATCATCTCGCGATAGTCGTGATACGCCTTGCAATCCTTGTTGCCATACTTCGTGTTGACCGTATCCACCGCGGCCTGCAGGTGCCCGGTGTGCAAGTCGCAAGCCGCCACCACCTGGCAATCGTCCTCAGCAAGGAATGCCTTGGTATTCTGCGGCCCCATCATCCCCCACCCGATCACGCCGATAGTGATGCGGTTCGAAGGCGACGGACGTCCCCAGCCCCAAGCGGATTTGGGCAGAACAGCCGCTGCTCCGGCAACCCTAATAAAATCGCGACGCGTGACCGGCAAGCGTGCACTTTCACTGAACCAGGGACTCTTCATACTCATCTCCAGACTGTGCGGCTGAAACTGTACGGCGGCCAGCGCAGAACGCAGCAAATTGTCCGCCACAAGAACCGTACGAATTGTCGCACAGCCAGCTGAACCGGCACAGAAAGCAACGCCGGCACTGAAGGAAGCGCCGGTCATCCGACCGGCTGAACCGCGGACGTCCACGTCCGCCGGGTGTCCGATATCTCCCTTTTGAGAGTAGCCTACGAGTTCGAAGTCACCAGCTGACTTGCTGACTCGCTGGCCTGCTGACCCGCTTGCCGTCCCGCCCGCATCGCCTCAATCTCCGCGTGCGTCACATCCGCGGCCTCGCGCCGACTGGAAAAGATCCGCGGTTCGCCGAATTGAACCTCGGCCACAAAATCCGGGCCGCCGAGCGTTTTCAAGATGTGCGGCAGAAACAACTGGTCGCCATACCAGCAAAGCGTCTCCTCAGGGCTGCCGTCGACAGGAATATACCGAACCGAAGCAGCCGTTACCGGAATGCCGGCTTCCACCGCCGGCGTGAAGAGCCGCGAATGAAAGCGTAGCAGCTTGCTCCCGTCGGTGCTCGTTCCCTCGGGAAAAAACAATACCGGAACCACGCCCTTGAGCCGCTCAGCAACCTGCGCGGTCACAGCCTCTGCGCTCGCCCGGCTCGCGCGGTCCACAAACAGCGTTCCGCCCGCGCGCGCCAGCGTTCCAAAGAAAGGCCAGCGGCCAATCTCCGCCTTCGACACCAGCGAGCAAGGCAGCGCCGCGCCAAAGGTCAGCACTTCAAGATAGCTGAGATGGTTAGCCACCAGCAGTCCGCTGCTCGGCGGCGTGCCGGTCACCTTCATCTGCACGCCGAAAAGCTTGGCCACCATTTTTGCTGAATTGTGATTCCACTGCGCGCGGCTCTCCGGCGTATCCGGGCCGCTGAGCCGGGAAACGATTGAAGTAAATAAGCAGTAGAGAAGAGCCAAACCCAGCGTCACAGCACGCCGGACGGCGCGAAGGTTCATTGCGTAAGAGGCGCAAGGAATCGATTGCGCGCCGACGACGAAAGCAGCTTCAGATCGAGCAAAGTAAGGAAGTCGATGGTGCCGAACTCCCGATCCCATGCCGGCGGCCCGCCAATGCGCGCGCCGATGGCGAGATAGGTTTTCAGCAGCTTTGGGACGCTCACCGGGGTGGATACGGCAGGCGTCTGATTTCCCAGCGAGGGCGACGACTGTGCATGTGCGCCCTCCTGCTCCGTGGGACACGCGAACGCGGCGGTCGGCACCGTTTCAAACTCCGGCGAAACCCGGTATTGCTCAAGCTGGCGATACATCTGCCAGCCCTCAGCCGGATTTCGGGACGTTAACGACGAGCAACCGATCAGGTATCGCAGCCCCATGTCATTAGCATACTGCGCGATACCCCTCCACAGGAGAGTTAATACTTCAGGTGTGCGATGTTCCCGGTCTATCGAGGCACGACCGAGCTCTAAAATCCCGGGACGGAGCGGCTCATACGGCGCAAAACTGAACTCCTGCTCAGAGTAGTAGCCAATATTATGCGCAGCCGTGGTTCCGGACTGCATGCGATAAGTGCCGACAATGCGGCGCCCTGGGTTATCTTCTGACTTATCCTCAACCAGCAGATGCTCGCAAACGTCGTCAAACTGGTCCATGTCCAGGCCGGTCTCATACGAGCTCTCCAGCCCCTCCCCCAGTTCGATATTGAAAACCCTGAACCGCAAACGGCAGGCCGCAATGCGATCTTCATTCGATTGCGCCAGCCGCACACGATAACGTCCAACCTCCGCATGAATGCGGGGCCTGGGAGGACTCAGAGGCAGGGATGGAGCAAGAGTAGGAAAGGCAAGTTCCACAAGAGGAGTGGAACCAAGAGCGAGTTTCAGCGGAACCCTCTGCCGAGCGTGCGCAATCACGGGAGTAGTATCCGCCAAACATTGTAAGAGGACAGTGAACCTGCTGCAAATACCGTGCAAATAACTTGTTGACTTTATTACTCGCCAGTAACAATTCGGGCTCCCTCGAAAGGAAGCCCTAAGTTCAACCAATCACCTGGTCGGACGAAGCTAACAGCTTCCACCAGCAATCGAAGGAATGACTAATACCTCGTCACCTTCCTTGAAGCTGTACTTATCATTGCCCAGGAAGCGGATATCTTCCTCGTTGACATAGAAGTTGATGAAGCGGCGAATCTGCCCGTCCTCGCCGCGCAGATGCTGCCGAAGCGCTGGAAAACGGCCTTCGATATCGGTAACCAGCTCGGGCAAATTAGCGGCCGTACTCGCAATTTCACGCACGTTGTTCGTATGTTTCTGAAATGCATTCGGCAACAACACTCTAACGGACATAACTCTCTCCCACCTGGCTCAGCACCTGGTTCACTGCGTTGTATTCCTCGACAAAGGCTTCAAAGTCCGTCAACCGCGGACGAATGGCCTTACCTTCTTCAAAAATCCCTTGCAGGCAATCGGTCGTCTTCAGGCCGTTGCCGGTAATGCACGAAACGGTAAGCTCATCGGGCTTGATGCGGCCGTGCGCGTAGAGCCTTGCGGTTACGGCGGTGGTCACGCCGCCGGCGGTCTCGGTAAAGATGCCTTCCGTCTCCGCCAGTTCCTGAATTGCCGAAACAATCTCAACGTCCGACACGTCTTCAGCCCATCCGCCCGACGCACGAATCGCGCGCGAAGCATAAGGCCCGTCAGCCGGGTTACCGATAGCCAGTGAGCGCGCAATGGTGTTGGGCCGCTGCGGCACAATCTCGTCGGTTCCGTTCTTCACCGCGGTCGAGATTGGCGAACAGCCCGTTGCCTGCGCCCCAAAGAATCGCACCGGCTTATCTTCCACCAAACCCAGCTCAACCAATTCGCTGAATGCCTTGCGAATCTTGGTAATCAACGACCCACCGGCCATGGGGCAGACAATGTTGTCCGGCAGCCGCCAGCCGAGTTGTTCTGCAATTTCAAATCCCACCGTCTTTGAACCCTCGGCGTAGAAGGGCCGCAGGTTCACATTCACAAAGCCCCAGTTATAGCGATCCGCAATCTGCGATGAGAGCCGGTTAACGTGGTCGTAGTTGCCATTCACCCGCACCAGCGTGGCGCCATACACCTGGGTGTTGAGAATCTTGGCCGGCTCAAGGTCGGCGGGCACCAGGATGAAGGTCTTCAGTCCCAGGCGCGCGGCATGCGCGGCAACAGCGTTGGCTAGGTTGCCCGTCGAAGAGCAGCCGACAGTATCAAACCCGAAGGCCTGCGCGTTTGCCAGCGCCACCGCAACGACGCGGTCCTTGAAGCTGAGCGTGGGCATGCACACGGCATCGTTCTTCAGGTAAAGATTGCTCGCGCCGATGCGCGCAGCCAACCGCGGCGCCTTCACCAGCGGAGTAAACCCGGATGGAGTCTGCGGCACATAGCTGTCCGCCACCGGCAGCAGGGCACGATAGCGCCACATATTCAGAGGACCCTGGGAGATGGCTTCGCGGGTAAAGCGGGTGCGGGCGTACTCGAGATCGAAAACCACCTCGAGCGGGGAAAAACACTCATCACAGATGGAAAGCGGCTGAACTCCGTAGGACTTGCCACATTCCCGACAACGCAATTCGTAAGCAGTCGTCACTCGTCCCTCGCATAGGCGAGAGCGGCCAATAGTCTACGAGCGCGTGACTGGCTCAAAAATGAGCGAACGTGAGAAGCGACCCCCGAATCTCATGTTCCCCGTTGCCGGGCAAGAGTTGACACCATACTCCCGTTTTGCGCGGGCAGGTTGTCGTGGCGTCACAGGGCTCGTCCCTCAGCCACTCTGCATGAAACTCAGGCTTGCCCTTTGGAGGCAAACTTGATTGATTCGTTTGTATCACAGAGGAAATTCAAGTGCAAGCCGCTTTGCAGCGAATGGCGCCGGGAGAAGGTCAAAAGGTCATTTGCAGGATCTGAATCGCGAATGACCTCGCCCTGGATGCTAATTCGCAGGGTCGTAATTCAGGTTCGGCCCCAGCCACCGCTCCACTTCCGCCACGCTCATCCCCTTCCGTTCGGCGTAGTCCACAACCTGGTCGCGATCGATCTTTCCCAGTGAGAAGTACCGTGCCTCCGGATGAGCAAAGTAAAGCCCGCTCACGCTCGATCCCGGCCACATGGCAAACGACTCAGTAATGCGCATCCCGGTCGCCGCCTCCACATCGAGCAGGCGCCACAGGGTGCCCTTCTCCGTGTGATCCGGACACGCCGGGTACCCCGCCGCCGGACGGATCCCGCGATACTTCTCATGGATGAGATCGTCAATGGCGAGCCCTTCCGCACGCCCGTAGCCCCACTCATCCCGCACCTGCTTGTGCAGGCATTCGGCGAAAGCTTCAGCCAGCCGATCGGCAATCGCCTCCGCCATGATCGCGTTGTAGTCATCGTGCTGGGCGCGGAAGCCGTCGCACAATTCTTTGAGCCCAATCCCGCTGGTGACCGCAAACGCGCCAATTGAATCGCGCAGCCCGGTCTCCTTCGGCGCAATGAAATCAGCAAGCGACCGGCAAGGCTCGTTACCTTCCTTCTGCGCCTGCTGGCGGAGAAAGTGAAAACACTCCACCACCTCCGCTCCTTCCCCATACAGCTCAACATCGTCGCCGACCGCACTCGCAGAAAAGAATCCATAAACACCGCGCGCCGCAATCAACTTGAATTCAATAATTCGATCCAGCAGCGCATTCGCTTCCGCGAAGATCTGCCTGGCCTGTTCGCCCTGCTTCTCATCGTCAAGAATCCGCGGATAGACACCCTTCAGTTCCCAGGTGTGAAAGAAGGGAGTCCAGTCAATGAACTCGCGCAATGTCGCAAGCGGAAAGTCATCCAGCACACGAACGCCAACAAACTCAGGCCTTGCCAAATCCTCCGCACGCCACTCGATCTGCGTACGCCTTTTGCGCGCGGTCTCCAGCGAGACCAGCTTCGGCCGCGGCACAGCGTGCGCCTTGCGCAGCGCCTCGTAGCTGGCGCGATGCTGGGCCACGAACTCCGCTTTTCCATCCACGCTCAGCAGGCTCGTCGTCACTGGAACAGCACGGCTCGCATCCAGCACGTGAACCACCGGCTCACTGTAATTCGGCGCTATCTTCACTGCTGTATGCGCGCGGCTGGTGGTTGCCCCGCCGATCAGCAGCGGCAACTTGAATCCCTGGCGCTCCATCTCGCGGGCCACGTGCACCATCTCGTCGAGCGAGGGCGTAATCAATCCGCTGAGACCAATCAGATCGGCCTTCTCGGCCTTGGCGCGCTCCAGAATCTTCTCGCACGACACCATCACGCCAAGGTCGACGACATCGTAGTTGTTGCAGGCCAGCACCACGCCCACTATGTTCTTGCCGATGTCGTGCACATCGCCCTTGACCGTTGCCAGCAGGATCTTCCCTTGAGCCTTGACCACTTCGCCGGCCGCGACCATCGCAGCCTTCTCGGCCTCCATAAACGGTGTCAGGTGAGCTACAGCCTTCTTCATCACGCGCGCCGATTTGACCACCTGGGGCAGAAACATCTTGCCCGCACCAAACAAATCGCCCACCACGCTCATGCCATCCATCAGCGGACCTTCGATGACCAGCAGCGGACGCCCAAGCTTAACGCGCGCCTCTTCCGCATCGATCTCAATGAATGTGTCAATCCCCTTCACCAGCGCGTGGGAAAGCCGTTCCTCGACCGTGCCGTTGCGCCATTCCTCGGCCTTCTTTTCGCTGACTTCGACGCCGCCCGCGCTCTTCAGCGCTTCTCCGAAATCAACCAGCCGCTCCGTCGCATCAGGACGGCGATTGAGCAGCACGTCTTCGACCAGCACCTTCAGTTCCGGCTCAATCTCCTCGTACACTTCGAGCATGCCGGCGTTCACAATCCCCATGTCCATGCCCGCCGCGATGGCGTGATAGAGAAATGCGGAGTGCATCGCCTCGCGTACTTTGTTGTTGCCGCGAAAGCTGAATGAAATATTCGAAACGCCACCGCTGACTTTCGCATGCGGAAGATTGGCCTTGATCCAGCGCGTGGCATTGATGAAGTCCACGGCGTAGTTGTTATGCTCCTCCATGCCCGTGGCCACAGTGAGAATATTCGGGTCGAAAATAATGTCCTCGGGCGGAAAACCAACCTCATCCACCAGGATTCGATAGGCCCGTTCGCAAATGCGAATCTTCTCTTCGTAGGTCGCGGCCTGGCCCTTTTCGTCAAAGGCCATCACCACCGCTGCCGCACCGTACTTGAGAACATGCGCGGCGTGGCGGCGAAACTCTTCTTCGCCAACCTTCAGCGAGATCGAGTTCACAATACCTTTGCCCTGCAGGCACTTCAGCCCAGCCTCGATCACCGTCCATTTCGACGAGTCCACCATGAAAGGGACCTTCGCCACTTCAGGCTCGCTGCCCAGCAGTTGCAGGAAGCGCGACATGGCCGCGACGCCGTCAATCATGCCCTCATCCATGCAGATGTCGATGACGTTGGCGCCATTCTCCACCTGCTGCCGGGCAACGCTGACTGCTTCTTCGAACTTGCCTTCCTTCACCAGCTTGGCGAACTTCGGCGATCCGGCCACATTGGTCCGCTCGCCGATCATGATGAAGACGCCAGGCTGCTGTGTGAATGGCTGCGATCCGGACAATCTGAGTGGCTTTGGCGCGGGAATCGAGATCGGACTTTCTTGCACGGTCATTCCCTGCCCTCGCTCAACCCAACGTAAGCTTCCTCTTCAACGGCCGCTCCAAACTTGCGCGGAGGCTTGCCATCAAGGGCTTTCGCAATCGCCGCGATGTGCTCCGGCGTGTTACCGCAGCATCCGCCGGCGATATTGATCAGCCCACCACATGCAAAATCGCCCAGGTAGCGCGCCATATCCGCCGGCCCCAGGTCGAATCCGGTTGCGGCCAGTGGATTCGGCAATCCAGCATTCGGATAGCAGGAGATAGCCACATCCGCTTTCTCAGAAAGTTCGGAGAGGAACGGATACATCAAGTCGGGCCCGAGTGAGCAGTTGAGCCCCACCGACAGCGGCCTCACGTGCTTGACCGCATTCCAGAAGGCTTCAATGGTCTGCGCGGAAATCACCGTTTCGCCGCCGCGCCCAACGGCAGCCGAGATCATCACCGGCAGTTCCTTGTTTTTCGCTGTCAAGCCATCCTCATCAAAGACCTCGCGGATAGCAACAAGCGCCGCCTTGGCGTTCAGCGAATCGAAGATGGTCTCCACCAGCAGCAAGTCCACTCCGCCAGCGATCAGCGCACGCACCTCGTGCGCGTAAGCTGCCCTCACCTGGTCAAACGTCACCACGCGAAACCCCGCATCATCGGCATCCGGCGAATTCGAAAGCGACACGGTCAGCGGCCCAATCGCCCCGGCCACAAACCGCTGGCGCCCCGTCTCGTTGGCCACGCGATCAGCCCACTCCCTGCACTGCCGACCCGATTGCTCATTGATCTCCCACGCCAGGTCGTTGAGAAACTTGTCTTCAATGACCTTCTGATAGAACGCGGGATCCTTGCGGCCGCCTTTCTCGCGCGGATCTTCGACAAAGAACTCGCTCTGCGTGATGCTGGTGGCGCCAAACGTGTTGGTCTCAATGATGTCCGCGCCAGCCTCAAGAAAGCGCCGGTGAATGTCACCGATCATCTGCGGCTGCGTCAAGGAAAACAAATCGCCGTTGTTCTTGAGGTCCTTGGTCGCGGTTTTAAATCGCTCGCCACGAATGTCCGCCTCCGTCATGCCGTAGGTACGGATGGTTGTGCCCATCGCTCCATCGATGATGGCGATTCGACTCTCGAGGATCTTCTGTAGAGGGTGCTGGTGAACTTTGGTCATATTTCCCTTGTGATTTCAAGAGGTTCGACGCGACTTTTGCGGGCATCAACCATAGTTTTGTTTCAGACCTCGGCACAGAGGACTGGTAAGGGGAAGAAAAGCAGCTAACTCTCTAGCATATACGGTGGAAGAATCGGCAAACCACTCAGCGCTCTTGAAGCGGTCTGCAGAGCCGGGTTCAAAAGAAAGACCCGGACCGCATCGCGATCCGGATCTCCCTGGTGATGGACTTCAACTCTGTCCGATTACTTGCCTTGGCAGCAGCTCGGGCACGAACCATCCGTGCAGCACTTCGCGCAGCCGTCCGGGCAGCAACTTCCGCTGCAGGCTGCTTTCAGGGTTGCGGTCTGGCCGAAGGCCATGACTGAGAAAACAAGCATCAGCGAAAGGAAAGCGATTGTGCGTTTCATGGAATTCTCCTTTGTCGTTAAAAATGCGATTCACAAACCATGCCCAAGGCGACGTGAACCTCGCGGCAGCTTCGTTTGCGCAGACGTCAGGAGCGTTTTAAATCCGGAAGACCCGAAACAGAATGTACCGGGGTGGAGCGGCAGCAGCTATGGCATCGGGCGGCGTAGCTCGAAAAGCCGTCTCCAGCGCAGTGGCCATTTGCGGCGCCATCAGGACAAGCTCTGTCCTTGCAGCTTTAGGCTTTGCGCCGGATGTCAACTGGGCTACAGCCTGCGGCATACCCTGCCGGCAGCAATCCTGGAAACAACCGGTGCCGGCTAGCTGCAGCGGCATCTGGCAGTCCATGCCCATCTGGCCCATCGCGGCCATATTGCAGTCTGGAGCACAGGGAATGTTTGCCGGTTCGCCCATCGTGCAACTCAGACCAGCGAGAGCCGGTTGCGCCGCAAGCAGGGCGACCACAAGAACTGAGACGATTTGGAGAATCCTCTTCATCATCTTTTGAAAGCTTAGCACTTATCTGTGAAGCCGAAATGTGCGGCAAGTCACAGAAGACGGATCGGGGCAACACTCGTCAGACGCAACCCTGAGGAAAAGGTCGCAACTCTACTTTGCCGCGGTCAAGGCGCTCACCGGCAGCAGCATGTCTTCCTTGCGCATCACCAGGTTGGTGGCGTTGAGAGTGGCCAGTTCAAAGCCGTGGCCATGGGTGATCGCGTCCGTGGGGCAGGCCTCGACGCAGTAGCCGCAAAAAATGCACCGGTTGTAGTCGATGTTGTAGACCTTGGCGTAACGCTCGGAAGAAGAGATACGCTGCTCTTCAGTGTTTTCAGCGGCTTCGATAAAGATGCAATTCGACGGGCACGCCGCTGCACAGAGAAAACAGGCTACACACTTCTCCAGGCCGTTTTCGTCGCGCTGCAGCACGTGAGCGCCGCGGAACCGCTGTTCGAATACCGCTCCGCGCAGGGGGCCTTTGCCGTCCGGGTAGTTTTCAACCTGCGTCGGCTCAAAGATCTCCCCGAAGGTGATGCTCATCCCCTTGGCAATGGCGGCAATGTTGCGCACGACTGACATGAGGTCAGTATACGATGGATTCCGGGAGGGTTCCATGGTGCGGCTGAAGGTTTGGTTGGCGATTGCCGGATTGGCGTTGAGGATGGGCCCGATTTGGGCGCAAACGCCGGTTGCGACCGGGATCCAAATGGAGCACGGCAAGCCCGCAGGTCCGCTTACCCCTGTAAAGATCAGCTTCGAAGACAAATCCTCCGAGTGGACTGCGACCACGCTTGCCGCGCTACCGCACCAGACTTTGACCGTCCGCAACGAACATACAAAAAAGGACGAGACCTATTCCGGCGTTGCGCTGATCAACCTGCTGACAAAGTTGGGCGTGCCCGACAAGCCGCACGGTAAGGGCTTCCGGCTTTACCTCGAGGCCGAGGGCTCGGATGGATATGTCGTGGTTTATTCCGTGGCCGAGGTGACTCCGGACGTGCACGATGGCACAGTGATTGTTGCCGACGCGATCGATGGGAAACCGATTGGCGATGACGGGCCGCTGAAGCTTGTGGCTACGGGCGAAAAGCGTCCCGCGCGCTGGGTGCGGAACCTGGAGGCGATTCGCGTTTTAACGGCGCAGTAGAAAATCAGCGGCCGGCTCTTCACCATCCACCGCCTCTGCCGACCCAGAGGAAATCAAACTCTGTGTACTCAACAATTGCTCCGTGCCCCATCCGTCGAGCGGCTTTTTGCTCGATGGGTGGGAGACCTCAAAAGCCAACCATCGGAATCGGGTTCTTGTCCCGTCCTCCATTCTGTTTTTTATCTGGGTTACCCAATTCCTCCATTCAAGACGCATCGCCCAAGCCCCGAAAAATATTCGGGCGTGGTTTGCATATAGTTTCACGCTGTTGGCGCATAATCGTTTCAGCCTCCATAAAAGCGCGTGAAATGAAAGAATGCCGGCGTGAATCCCTCCTAGCCTCTGCCTCAGACAATATCTAAGTCTTTTGTTTTCTTATCGCTGCAAATAACTCCTTTGTTATGTCATGCTTACAGTGTAATTGCATGAAAACAAAGTACTTCTATCTAGGGTGGGGGGGAGGGGGGGGTATAGGTAGGAATAAACCCGGCACATCCGTGGCAGATTAAACCGGGGACACACCTGACACTGCCGGGTGCCCCACCCTGCGAGCGTCCTTAGGCTCGACGGGTGGGAGACCACAAAAGCCAATCGCGGCTTCCAGTTCCTGCCCAGTCTACAGGGGCTTCTCCGGCTTTGGCTTGGGCGCTGGATGAGCTGGCTGCGCTGGATGCGACGCTGGATGCGTCGTAGCCGGCGCAGAGTGTTCCGCCGGATGAGGCGCTGGATGAGCGGCCGGTTGTGGAGCTGGCCGTTCAGCCGGACGCGGTGCCGTATGTACCGCAGGCGCCGAATGTCTTTCAGGCTGAGGAGCGGGACGCTCGGCCGGTCGCGGCGCTGGATGTTCCTCGGCACGCGGTGCGGCGTGCGGGGCTGCTTCGGGTCGGGCTGGTTCCGGGTGCGCCACCTCGGGCCGGGCCGGTTGTCCGTGTTCCGGTTGCGACGCGTTGGGATGTATTTCTGCCGGGCCATGAGGTTTCGGAACCGGAAGGTTATGAGGCATGGGTGCAGCTACGGGATGAACGCCGTGGTCGGCCATGATGGGTTTTTCGACCACCATGCTGGCGGGGCGGCCGTGGTTGACGGCGGCGAACTGGGCGCGATTGGTGCTGGCTGCGTGCTCATTTTCGATCTGGGCATGCATCGGCGCTGCATGGGGTTCACGCAGCGCGGCCAGTTCCGCTGGACGCGGGCGAAGCCGGATGCCGCCCTGGCCGCCGTGGAAGCTTACCCGAACGCTGCTCGCGGGAACGGGGTGGCTGTAGACGTTGTGGACCACGGTGACATTGACGTTGTTCACGGCGCGGTTATAGAAAAAGTGGCCGGAGTTCCAATAGCCGCCCTGGTAGCCGGTGCCAACATAACCAAACCCGTAGTTGACGCCGCCATAGAAGCCGATGTGCGGACCCCAATAGCCATGGAAGAATCCATAACGGCCGCCCACGAAGCCCCAGTAGCCAGGCGTCCATAGCGCACCCTCGTATGGCGCCTGCACCCAGACGCCGGGTACCCAGTAGTAGCCGGACGAAGCATAGTTCCAGTAGCCGGGGGTCCAGATATACCCATCGCCGGGGTCCTGGGGCTGATCGTAGTCGGGCAACGGCGGCGGCGGGTCGGGAGCGGTGTATTCCGGCTGTTCGCCGTAGTCTGAGTCGTCATCATCGGAAGATTGGTCGGCAACCTGCTGATAGTAGGCGCCTGAATCGGGCGGAGGAGCGCCTTGCTGGGCGCCGGACGTATCGGCCGGAGCGATGCTGGAAGCGGTCGAAACAGGGGCCAGGTTAGCTGAGGCTGGATCCCCGGATTGGTCCGGCGTGCTGGCCTGGCTGGTAGTGGCAGCGGTCTGGTCCTGATTCGATTTGCATCCGGCGATAGAAAGCATCACCGCCAGGGTGAGCAGGGGCAAGGTCGCAAATTTGAGGAAGCGGTTCATGTTCACTCTCCAGCCTGCTTGGATGCCGGGGAGAGTGAAACCTTTGCCCGGGGGAAAACCAACCTGATCCCGGATCAATTAAGAGACGCCTTGAGTGTTGGATTTGCAGTCACGCAGCGGGCGGCTTGGCAGCCACCCGCACCCTGAGACGCTCGTCTGTTCAAGCGTTTCCCCAAATCAAGGCTAGTGCTTGGGACGCTCCTGCGGTTTTGGGGCCGATTCTCGTTGTGGGGCGGCCTGCCTCTGAGGGGCAGCCTGGCGCTGAGGTGCAGACTGGTGCTGAGGTGCAGCCTGCCTGGTTTCTGATCGCGCAGGTTCAGCCCTCGAGGGTGCCTGACGCGACGATTCGGCGCGCGCCGCTGGGTTGCCATGGGCAGATTGCTCGGCTCTCGGATGCGCCTGGGTTTCACCTCTCTGCTGCGACGCTGCCGGACTATGATCCTGTCGCGTCTCGGGGCGATCCTGGTTGTGTTCTGCCGGGCCGGATTGCTTTAAAGCGGCTGCGGCAGGCTGGCCATGATTGACGCTGGCAAACTGGCCTCGGTTGCTGCTGGCTGCGTGTTCGTTTTGCAACTGCGCCCTCATGGGCGCGGAGTGAGCTTCATGGCGCGCAGCCAATTCGGCGGGACGAGCATGGACCTGGAGACCGCCCTGGCCGCCGTTGAAGCTGACGTGGGTGTTGTTGGTGTTGCCGACAACGGAGCGGCTGTACACGTTGTGGACCACCGAGGAGTTTACGCGGTTGACGGAGGTGTTGTAGTTGAAGTGGCCGCCGCCCCAGTATCCGCCCTGGTAGCCGAAGCCGACATAGCCAAAGCCGTAGTTAATGCCGCCATAGTAGCCGATGTGAGGGCCCCAGTAGCCGCGGTAGAAGCCGTAATGGTTATGAAAGAAGGCCCAGTAGCCGGGGGTCCAAAGTGCGCCCATGTAGGGAGCCTGCGCCCAGAGACCGGGGACCCAAAAGTAGTCGTTGTTGGCATAGCCCCAATAGCCGGGGGTCCAGAGATAATCATCGCCGGGGGCCTCGGGCTGTTCGTATTCCGGCAAGGGCGGAGGCGCCTGCGATGCCGTTTCCACGGGCGGCGTACCGTTGCCTGGGTCATCCGCTGCGGAGGCCGCAGGCTGGCCGGGAGTGACGCATGGAACGGGCGCGGCAGAAGGCTGCGATGAGGTCTGGACGGGCGGAACATTACCGGTTGTGGTGACCGGGGCGGGCTGGGCAGCAGGGGTTGCTGCCACGGGAGCCGTTGTAGCGGCCTCGACAGGAACCAGGTTGGAGGAAGCCGGGTCAGTCGATTGATCCTGGGTGCCCGCCTGATTTGTATCTGCGGCAACCTGGGCCGCGTTCTTGTGGCATCCAGCGATACAAAGTGCGAATGCGAGGCAAAGCAGGGCGTACAGCCCAACGCTTGAGAGACGTGTCCAGTTACTCTTCATGCCCCAAGGCTATCGGGAACACAGCAGCGCGTCAGGTCTGTATTGACCGCGTGGGTCCAGCGATCAGTGACGCGCGGCAGGCGGGACGGACCGGCCGCGGTTGTTGGCAGGCGGCGTGGTGACGGGCTTGCGCTCTGCTTTGGGTTTGATGAGAGATTGACAGAGGGTCGAGTCCTGGCCGCGGGCGAGGCCGGAGATGGTGGCCGGTGCTTTGCAGAGCCGCAGCTTGATGGGCTCTGCGTCTTTGCCGCTGATGACCGCGGTGCGTTCGAGGCGGGTTACGGGGTCGAGATCGAAGCGATAGATGAAGTCGTCCGGGGGCTTTACTTTGCCGTAATCGAAGTGATTCCAGGTACAGATGAAAGGATGGCCGTCGAGATCGGTGAGGACGGCGTTGACCTGGGTGACGTCGACACCCTGGGCGGAGTTGGGGTTGACGAGGGGCACTCCCTGTCCGCCGCGAACCCACCGCGCAGCCCACATGTGCTGGGGAATGTCATAGTGGAATGCCGTGAAAAAGGTAGCCGGCGAACAGTCGATGCAGTTGTCGTAGATGGCTGTGGGCTCAGGGGATGAGGCTTCAAGAAAGGTCATCCAGTCAAGCCAGCGCAGGTTGACGCCCTTGAGCAGGGGCGCGATGGCATGGTTGGTGAGGTTGACGTTCCAGACGGTGAAGGTGTCAGCATTGGCCGGCGACTGGGGCGTGGCGCGGAGCGTGGTGACGACCAGCGCCGCGTCATACTGAACGCCGATTTCGCGGATGGCTGTCCACTTTTCAGGGTCGAGGGAGCGAGTGACCCAGACGATGACGTCCTGCTGCTTCTGGTCATGGAAATCGACCCAGTGAAAGGTATCGGGAGCCTGCTGGGCACGCGATGCCGAGCAGCAAAGAAGCAGGAATATCAAGACGAGTCGCCGCAAGATTAAGCCAACCGCTCCAGGATTTTCTCGAATTTCTCGACCTTTTGCCGCGTTCCTTTGGCGTTGTCGCGCGCCACCGAATACAGACTCTTCAAAGAGCTCAACAGCTTGATTCTCTCATCTGTCGGATCGACCGAATGGCCTTCCGCAAAGACGCCGAAAATCTCGTCGGGGCGACTTTGCGCGTTCACCTCAAATAACTCCGGTTTGCCCTGCGCAACACCGAAGTAGTAGGAGGCCGTCATTGACTTAGGGGGCGGAATCTCCGCTATCTGGGCAAAGGCTCCTTCACCAACTGAAGCTTTAAAAACCAATGCTCGCCGCTCACTCAAGGGGCCGAGCGAACCCGCATCCTTCCATTCCAGTTTGCCTCTTGCAGTCAGTTGAGTCAATTTACCCGCTAGCCGAATGGCAGTGGCCTCAGTAGTCATTGCGCCTCCTCATGGATGATTCCGCTCAATATGCCAGACGAGCTTCCCACATCCCGGACCACTCTTAACGCGGTCTCTATCATGCTGGCCAATTTGGCTTCGGATTTTTTATTCCATTTGATATTGCGCAAACGAGGACAAGTGACAATTTCAGTTTACTGCCCTGGTGCCGAACCGAACATGATGGCGCTCACCGACATGCTGGCGATCGGAGAAACATTGACGGGCTTGACAGGTTGCCCAACCGTACCGCTTCAGGCCTGCTGCTCCGATTCCCGGATTCAGGCGAATCGAATAGTTTGTACAGGATCATGCAAGCCTTTTACATGAAAGATCAATCCGCGATATGTGCTCTCGCTCACAGTCCTAATTTTGCCCAAATCTCATCGATTCTGGCCTTGGTGGCGCGGTCCATCTCAATCATGGCGGGCCAGGGACGGTCGAATCCTTCGGCTTTCCACTTGCGGGTGGCGTCGATTCCCATTTTGCTGCCGTAGTTGGGCTGGCGGCTGGCGTGGTCGAGCGAGTCGATGGGGCCGAGGGTGAACTGGATGTCGCGCTCGGGATCGATGTTGTTGGCGACACGGAGGGTGACTTCGCCGATGTCCTGCACGTCGCAATCCTCGTCGACGACGACGATGACCTTGGTGAACATGGCCTGGCCGAGGGACCAGATGGCGTTCATGACCTTGCGGGCGTGGCCGGGGTAGGACTTCTTGATGGAGACCAGCATGAGATTGTGGAAGACGCCCTCGACGGGGAGGTGGATATCGACGATTTCAGGGATCTGCATGCGCATGGCGGGGAGGAAGATGCGTTCGACGGCCTTTCCCATCCAGGCATCTTCCATGGGCGGCTTGCCGACGATGGTGGCAGCGTAGATGGGGTCGCGGCGGTGGGTGATGCAGGTGAGGTGGAAGACGGGGTATTCGTCGGTGAGGGTGTAGAAGCCGGTGTGGTCGCCGAAGGGACCTTCGCTGCGGAGTTCGCCGAGTTCGACGTAGCCTTCGAGGATGATTTCGGCGTGGGCGGGAACTTCGAGGTCGACTGTTTCACACTTGACGATTTCAACGGGCTTGCCGCGGAGGAAGCCGGCGATCATGAACTCTTCGACCTCGGGAGGCGCGGGAACGATGGCGGAGAAGGTGGTAGCGGGGTCGGTGCCGATGGCTACGGCAACTTCAAGGCGGGAGCCTTTGAGGTTGCCCATGGCGACCTGGGGCAGGCCACCGATGGGGCCGGTGGGGATGGTAACGGCGCCGCCGGCTGACTCGGCCATGGCTGCGACGCGGGCGGTGAGCGGATCGGCGTCGGATGCGCCGGCAGCGGCGTTGCGCAGGGCTTCGCGGTAGTGCTCGGCGGCTACCTTCTGACGCTGCCAGTGCATGCCGGTGGTCTGGCCGTCGTAGACCTGCATGCGGTACATGCCGATGTTGCGCTTGCCGCTGCTCCCATCTTTTCCAGGCGCGCGGGTGTGGACGCAGGGGAGGGTGATGAAGCGGCCGCCGTCATGGGGCCAGCACTTGAGAATGGGGAATTGGTTCAGGTCGAAGTTGTCGCGCTGAATGACCTGTTTGCAGGAAGCGTCTTTGGCGCTGACGGTTTTGGGGAAAGCGCTGGTGATGGCGCCGAGTTGAGGCAGCATCTTGAGCTTGTCGAAGAGGCCTTCAGGGGCCTTCATGTTCATCAGGCCCTTGATGCGGTCGGCGATTTCGTCGAGGTGCTCGACTCCGAGGGCGAGGGCCATGCGGCGCTCGCTGCCGAACTGGTTGATGAGGACGCTGTGGCCGGGATGGCCTTTGATGTTTTCAAAGAGCAGGGCTGGGCCGCCGGGAGCATAGTTGGCTGAGGTTGGGTTTTTAGGCGCGGCAGTTCCCTCCTTCGTGCCGATCTTGCTGACGCGGTCAGTGATTTCAGTGATCTCAAGCTCGGGCGAGACTTCTTCGCGGATGCGCTTGAGTTCGCCGTGCTTCTCGAGGGTTTTGATCCAGTCGCGCAGGTCGTCGTAAGCCAAGGTTTGCTCCCGTGCGGGCGTGGCCGCACTGCAACCCTCTAGCTTAATGCCTTACGGCCCTCTGAGCGGAACCGTGGTGTCCCGTCTGCAAAGATTGCAGCACAGGTTCCGAAGCGCCCCCGTTGCAGAGTCGGAGATGCGCCCGGTCTATTTCGTCGGACATCCGCCCGGTCTGTACCACCCCCACCCCCTCCCCCCCCGGTGTTTTTGGGTAAAAATTTTGTTTTCATGGAGTTACAGGGACAACTATCTCATTGACACAGAAGAGGGGAATTGGGCTGGTTTTAGGGTTAGTCGGCACGGTTGCCATCGGTATCTGGCTTCAACCCACCACCAATCGAGCCATCTTTATCCTGAACGCGCATGGATTCAGGACCGCCAAAGATCAGCCTGAATTCCGTGAAACGTCTAGCACTAAAAGCATCCCTGTATTCCGCCCGACCGTACACATACAGAGTGCGTTGCGGAGTTCCGAGTTCGGCGAGAATATGGGTTGGGATATTACGCTGCCATTGGGCAATCATTGTTTCCGTGCCGGTTGGTGGCATGACCGATACTCCCATCTGGAACCCGGCTGGGGGCTGTCCCAATCTTCTCTTGAGGGGATGCTCTCCGATTGCCAATCCAATCCAGAAGCGCATGTCATAAGCCGGTGTAAGACCGCCGTTTTTCATCTCAACCTGAATTTCAGGCGTCCCAGTGTCATTGAACATGATCGAAGCACCGGAGAGACATACATATGCTCTAAGTTGCCTCCGGGCAATATCTCTGGACAACAACGCCTGATAGCAGACAGCACCCAAAGCCAAGGATGCAATGATGATCGGCAACCAATCGGTCCACTTGAAGGATGCGTACCACTTTGGCGGGCTGGCGTTGGCTTTTGCTTGCTCGTGGGTGGCGTCGTTGGCGGGTTTGCACTCGCAGACAGGATGGAGCAGGCACGCTGGCTGTTGCTTGGGTTTGTCATCGCCTTTATTGGCATCATCATTTGGGGTACCGGACACACCAACTGTCATGATTGCGGCAACTGCGAATATCAGCAGACCTTTCAGCATGGCGGAAATGTACCACAGGGGGCCATATGAACCTCATCGACATTTCCCGCGAACTCGGCACCGAAGAAGAGTGTTTCGCTTTCCTCGAAAAACAACGCTGGCCCGATGGCGTCCGCTGTGCTGTCTGCGGCTGTAATCGGATCTCCAGAATCGAGCGCAAGTCCAAGACTAAGAACGTCAGAAAGAACCTCTACCAGTGCCTTGAGCCCACTTGCAAACAGCAATTCAGCGTCACAAGCGGAACCATTTTCAACGATACCCGTACCCCGCTCACCAAATGGTTTACCGCCATTAACCTCATCATGGACGCCAAGAAAGGCATATCAGCAATGCAACTCCAGAGGCATCTTGGGCTGGGCAGCTACCAGACTGCTTGGCACATGTGCCACCGCATCAGGGAAGCCATGCAGGGCGACTCAGGAACCAAACTGAGAGGCATTGTGGAGATTGACGAGACATACATCGGCGGACGGGCAAAGAGACACGGCGGAAGCGTCAAGAATCGCAAACCTCGTGCTGAGAAATTCGATATGGTCCTCGGAATGAAAGAGCGGGATGGACGAGTCAGAATGGTTCACATTCCAGACGGCAAGGCCGCGACTATCAGAGCCGTCATAGAAGAGAATGTCGTTCCGTTCCCTCATCGCCTGTATACGGACTCTGCCGCCGTCTACGACTTCTCACTGAATCCTGAGTTGAAGAAACGGCACCGCGCAGTCAATCACTCTATCGAATGGGTTGTACCTGGATCAAAGATTCATACCAACGGAATCGAGAGTGCCTTTAGCCTCTTCAAACGCGGCATTACAGGCAGTTTTCACCACGTCTCGGCAAAGCATCTGCACCGCTATCTAAAGGAGTTTGAACATCGCTTCAACCGCCGCAAACTGCCCACCAAGTTCACCGATCTCATTTTCCGGTCGGGGCAGACTTCGCCCCTGACTTACCGGACGCTGGTTGGGGAATAGGCTTAGGCTTTTTGGTGGGTGTCTGCTTTAGAAGGTTGCCGACTATCGCCGTGAATTTGTCTCGGTCTACCGTGCTCATGGGGAGATTGTACGCCTAGATTAGAAACGGATTTCGTTGCCTTAACTAAAGAAGTACCGTATTCTGCCGGACAAACTGACGAGGGAAGGCTGCACACCTTCCCTCGTCTTTCCGATGTCAAATCCATCTCAAAGGACCAAACCATGACACCAGAAAACTCTATTGATTACGCATCGTGTCCCCGCTGCGGACTCTCCACTCCGATCCGGCGATCCATGTTCTCGTCAACAGGCACATATCAAAGTTGGACAAAAACGGATGGGCTTCCAGAGTTTTTCTTATGTAGGCGATGCAATCGGATTGTCTGCTTTCCGGCGCTGGGATTAGAGCCCCGTCAACCCATCGGTGCGTTGTCTCATCGCCACGGAAACGACTCACTGCGTCTATTCGAATCACCCATCGAATGCGCTGCGGAAGGTTGCAACACTCACGCCACACTATACATAGCGTGGGATAGCCTGTCAGACGACGAACCAAACGCCAACACCGCAAGGAAATGGGCTTTAACTGATTTCGTGTGCCTGAAAGGACACCGCTTTCCGTTGCCATGGGAGATGGGATGATCTCGGACTCCTTATCATCATTACCCATTCTGTGTGGAATGGAATCGTTTAAAATCGTTTGCTATGAAATGCCCAAAGTGCGAGCAGTCAATTGACAGTGTTGCCGTTGATCCGATCCCCATAACGTTTGGACTCAAGACGTTTCGGGGAGTTGGGTACTCGTGTCCACAATGCCACTCTCTTCTGTCCGTTCAGCCTGATCCCGAGGTAGCACGAAACGACCTTGTACGAGCTTTGGCGGAGGCCCTCCGTCAAGGTTGAACAGGGTAATAACGTCGTCGTTCGTGGCGTCAAAATTATGGGAGAACATTTTCGCCAATTTGCGCTCAAGAAGAGAAGGCATTGAGAACCCTCTACCTATCCCACTCATAATTTCTGTGTGGAATGGATGATATTCGTTACAGGGTGGCAGTCGCCGTAAACATTACATAACAAAGGGGTTATTTGCATACATAAGAAAACACAGAGGTTAGAGGGACACTTTTGCCTATTTTTGGGTAATTCGCGCCGCATTGTGGGACTGAGTCCCATTAAGGCTTGGCTTGCGGCTGGATTTTCCCGGTCGATTCCTTGTGAAGAACTTGCAGTTGAGTCATGGATTTCGACGCTGATTCAATTGTGCGCCGATTGGAGCAATTAATCGGCAAAAACGGCTGCAAGTTTTTTTGCGGATGTTGGCGCCCGCGCTTGGCGGGACGCGGCTAAAGATGTCCAGTCTCCAGACATGGTTTACAAGTTGTCTCCACACATCCTTTACAGTTCAAGGTGCTTTGCCGGACGGGGTTCGACCATGGTCGAACCCCGTCCGGCAAGGTCGAGTTCGCGGATCG
>JBEKET010000025.1:0-62495 GCA_050013695.1 Occallatibacter sp. | reverse complement strand
TTCCCACATTTCCACCGCCGCGACGACCACGAGCAATATATGAAAACATCCCCAAAGGAGACATCTGAAGATGCCCGCATCAAACACCCCCTTCAGGCTCATTCCTGGATTGGAAAAGACTTTTGTCCCCTGGTCGAGGGCGAGGGCAAACCTGGCCCAGGTGTGCGTTTCGCCGGACTCCGTATCCACTAAAAGTGAATGACCAGGCCTGAGCTGATGCGGGTGTTGTTCTGGTGGTTGTTGACTCCGTTGTTGAATGTGGTGAGCAGGTAGTCCGCCTCCGCCAGGCGAATGGAAAATGTGCGGTTGACGCGGAAGTCGGCCCCGCCGCCGAGGTTCAGGGCGATGGTGGCCGTGGCGTCTGTGTACGCGGGAGTTTTTCCCTTCACCAGAGACCCACTGGCGTGAGCGGCGCCAAACAGCACCTGACCGAAGGGCTGAATGGGGAAGTGATGGACTGGCGCCAGGTAGCGCGGCCCAACAGTGAAAGTGCTCAGGGTGAGATTGAAGTTGTTGGAGCTGATGGGTGCGCTGGACCCGTCGATGGTAAGATCCCCGACGATGGCGACGCGGCCAGACCTGACAGGCCAGGCAAAGGAGGCGCTGCCACCGTTCATGTTGAAGCAGCCGCAGCCGCCGGGAGGCGCGTTGCTGCGCAGGTAGGTGTAGTCGAGAGCCAGTTCGACGCGATTCGCGTTTGGAGTTGCGGGCGGCGGTCCGGCTGCGGCAGGCGCCTGGGCAGCGGCGGAAATGGCGGAGACCACGGCGATGGTCAACAACAGGGCGGATAGGTCTTTGATCCTGACTCGCATGGTGTCTCCTTTACTGCACAGTGAGCTGCACGGTTGTTGAATGGGTATCTGATCCGCTCGTGCCGGTAACGGTGAGCGTGTAGGACTGGGATACTTGCGGGAGCGCGAAGCCGCCGCCGCAACCAGTGAGTGCCGCAGCCGTTGCCAGTGAAGCAAGGCCCAGGACCAGCATCAACAGCCTGCCTCTGAATGCCCTGCGCCAACGGCGGAAGGGGAGCAGCAGAAGCAGCGCCAACGTGGGCGTTGCTATCGGCCACAAGCTGCTGCTTGGCTTGGCCTGGGCGAAGAGGCCGGCCGGCGTCACGATGGCGAGCGTCGACGTTACAGGGCCGTCGCCGGGGTTGATCTGCGGGGGTGAGAAGGTGACCGTGGAGCCGGACGGATATCCCGTCACCGAGAGAGCAACGCTATTTGAGAATGAATTGATGCTGTTGACGGTGACGGTGTAGTTGGCCGTAGCGCCGGCGTTGACGGTTTGCGAGCCGGGGCTTGCGGAGATGGAGAAGTCACCGGGCGGAACGTTGACGACGACAGTCTGCTGCACCTGGGCCGCAGCGGTGTAGTCTGCATTGCCAGCCTGGTTGGCGTCGATGACCACGTTGCCGGCGCTGCCGACGGTGACTGTGTTGCCGGAGACGGTGGCGGATGCGGTACTGGTGGAATCGATTGAGAAGACTACTGCGTTACCGGAAGCGCCTCCCGTGGCTGTGAGGGTGATGGTGAGTCCCGCGGCATAAGTGACGGGCGAGCTGGGCGCGGTGAAGTTGATGACCTGCGGAGCCTGCGTGACCACGAGTGTTCTTTGAACTTGCGGCGCAGCTGTGTAATTCGCGTTGCCGGCCTGGTTGGCGTCAATGACGAATGTGCCGACGCTGGTAATGGTGAGCGTGCTGCCGGAGATTGAGCCGGTGCCGGAGCTGGTTCCGTCAAGAGTGAATACGACTGGGTTGCCGGAACCGCCGCCAGTCGCGACCAGTGCAACCGTGAGGCTGGGCGCGTAGGTGATGGGTGTGCTGGGCTGGGTGAAGCTGATGTTTTGTGGAGATGGTGAATTGACGGTGATGAGTTCCTGAACCTGCGGGGCGGCCAGGTAGTCGGTGTTTCCGGCCTGGTTGGCGTCAATGACGAAGTTGCCGGCGCTGGTGACGGTCAACGTGCTACCGGAGATGGAACCTGTAGCGGTGCTGGCGCCATCGATGGAGAAGATAACAGCGTTGCCGGAAGCGCCGCCGGTTGCAACAAGCTGGATGGTCAAGCCCGCGTTGTAGGTGACCGGCGAGGTTGGCGGGGTGAAGTTGATGGTCTGCGGCGCCTGATTGACGACAAGTGTTTTCTGCACCTGCACAGCGGCGGAGTAAGAAGAGTTGCCGGCCTGGTTGGCGTCGATGACGAAGGTGCCGGGTGTGGTGATGGAGAGCGTGGACCCGCTGATGCCGCCAGTCCCCGAGCTGGTTCCGTCGATGCTGAAGACGACCGGGTTGCCGGAAGCGCCGCCGGTGGCGACCAGCGTGACGGTGAGGCCGGATGCCCATGTGATGGGAGTGGTGGGTTGAGTGAAGGTGATGGTTTGCGGGGTGAGAGTGGACTCTCCATTGCCACTCACTGGGATGGAGTGTGTGACGCTCGCGGCATTCAGATTGCTGTCGGTGATGACAACGAAGCCGCTGAGAGGCCCACCTGTGGTTGGCGTGAAGTCGACAGACACGTTGCAGCTTGAGCCAGCGCGGATTGAATCATCCGCTGCGCAAAGGTTCGAAGCATTGGTGTTGAGTGGGAAGTTGACTGGATAAACCGGGTTGTCGCCAGAGGCCGGAATTGGCAGATAGTCGCTCGTATTGCCTATATTGAAGATTGGGACAGTTTTTGGGCTGTCTGAGCTTGTAGATCCGACGTTGGTGTTGGCGAAGGTCAGTGTGGGTGGACCCGTAACGGTGAGCTTGACCACATCACTCTTTCCACCGTCTGCGACGTAAATGTTGCCGGCGGCATCGACTGCCAGGCCATTTGAGTTTTGCAGACCGCTGAAGGCCAACGTGACCTGCGTGGCGTACGAGCCGCTGGAGTAAGGCAACTCGACCACGGTGCCCGCGTTTGTGTTGGCGATGTAAACATCCCCGGCAGCGTCTACAGCAACGGCTTGGGGATAGAAGAGGTTGGTGTTGGGCAAAACGATCTCGGAGCCAAAACCGCTTGCGGTGCGCGGCAATTCAACGATCTGGTTGTCGCCAGAATCAGCAATGTAAAGATTCAGGTTTGAATCGGTGGCGAGCCCGTGGGGAGCATGCAGGCCCGTGGCTTGAGCCAGGGTCAGCGGAGCGGCATACCCTGTGCCGGTCCATGCCATTTCAACCACTTTCTGGTCAATGCCATCGGAGAAAAAGAGGTTTCCGTTCAAATCGACCGCGATACCATCCGGGTCGGGCAGGTCAAGGTTGTCCAGAATCACGCGTGCGGCATAGGTTGAGCCGTTCCATGGCACCTCGACGATTTGGTTGTCTTCTGTGTCTGCGATGAAGAGGTTACCGTTTCCATCTACGGCGACGGTCGCGGGTTGGTTCAGAATCCCGGCGGGCACGTTGATCGGGGTGCCGTAGGCGCTGCCGGTCCACGGAATCTTGATGATCCTGCTATTCAATGTGTCGGCAACGTAGACATTGAGCGCCGCGTCCACAGTCACGCCGAGAGGCGAGTTGTAACCACCGCCTGAGTAAGATGGCAGCGTGGAGACAGGGCCGGTCCCGAAGGAGAGTTCCGGCGCGTAGCCTATTCCAGGCAGATAGGCAATTCCAAGCACCTTGGCGCTTGAGTCTGTGAGCAGGATCGAACCAGCGCGCGCGCCCGGCGCCAAGGGTGCGAACGTTACGTCTACCGTGCAGGACTGGCCGACGGTATAGGCAGTCCCGGTTGCGCATGTTCCGCCTGAGGTTTCGGTGAAGTCCAGGCCCGTTGTGCCCTGCGTTAGCGCCTGGATGGAGCTGAGAGTGCCGGCGGCCGAGAAGAAGACGGTGACCGCCTGGGCAGGTTCTGTCATGCCGACATTAGCGGAGAAGGATACTCCGATGCCAGTCAGCGACGTTGTTGCAGCAGGGTTCGCGGCAGCGCCGGTGAAGCTGGCCTGGAGAGTTGCGGACTCGCTGGACGCCACAGAGGGTGTGAAAGTGACGAAGATGCTGCAGGACGCGTTCACGGCCAGGGATGTTGTGCAGCCGTTGGTTCCAGTGGTGGAGTAAGCGAAGTCGGCGGGATTGGTTCCGGCAAGGGAGAAAGCGATGCCGGAGATTGCGACAGACCCGGTGTTGGTGAGCGTGGCAACCATTGTCCCGCTGGTGGTCTGGAGGACCTGGCCGCCAAAGGGAATCGGACTGGGCGACAGGGATGCGGTGGGCGGTACGACAACGCCGACGCCGGTGCCGGTGACGGGGATGTCCTGCGTGGCGCTCGAGACGTTCAGGTTGTTGTCGGTGAGGACAACATCTTCACTGAGCAGAGTGCCGGACGTGGGAGTGAAGTCGATTGAGAGGTTGCAGCTCTCGCTTTCAGTGAGGGAAGTCGTTGAGGTGCAGAGATTCGTCCCTTTCGTGCTGAGAGGGAAGTCCGTGGGATAGCCGGGATTGGTGCTCGCCGTAGATGAGAAGACCAGAGGCGCGTTCCCGATGTTGGTTACGGTCACGGTCCATGGGCTGTCGCCGCTTGTTGAGCCGACATTTGTGTTGTCGAACTTGATTGACGGGGGAGTGGCTGCCGGCAGCTTGAAAACGTTGATGCCGCTCATGCCCGTGTAGAGATTTCCGGCGCCGTCAACTGCGACGCTCAAAACTTGCTGGGACGTGTTTCCACCGAGCAGCTCATCCACTACAAATGCAGTGCCAAAGCTGGAGCCGTTCCACGGCAGCTCCTTCAACTGGAAGTCGGCTACGAAGAGATCGCCGGTGGCGTCAAAGGCCAGACCCACTGGATTGTTGGGGTCGGTATAGATAACGGCGGGCGTTCCATAGGTGCTGCCGTTCCATTGCGCTTCCACCACTGTGGAGGTTGTTTCTTCCGTGATGTAGAGATTGTCTGCGCCATCTACCGCAATTCCAAAGGGTCCTTTCAGTCCGCTCACCACGGTTGATTGCGTGCCAAAGCCGGCATCTGTCCAGGGCAACTCGATCACGCGGTTATTGGCGGAGTCTTGAAGTGCGTCGACAACAAACAGATTTCCGGATGCATCGATCGCCAGGCCGCCTGCTGCACCGATGCCGGTGATCGGCAACGTGACAGCAGTGCCAAAAGCAGTGCCTGACCATGGAAGTTCGACCACGGTGTTGGTGGTTCGGTTGCTGTAGTAGAGGTTGCCGTTTCCGTCGATCGCCAGTGCAACGGGTTCGAATGCGCCAGTAGCAATGGTGATCGGGGTGGCGTAGGTGGCTCCATTCCACTTCACTTCAAGGATGTTGCCTTGGGGTGAAAGTTCGCTGCCTACATTCTGTGCCACATAGAGGTTACCGCTGCCATCGACCGCGACACCGGCGTTGGGAGGATTGGTCCCTGCTATCTCGACACCCTGGACCGGACCTCCGTAGTAGGCTCCGATGGGACCGAAAGAGATCTGCGGACCGTTGCCGGTTCCAGGTAGATAGGTGGTGGCCAAGACGTTTCCGCCGCTGTCCGTCAGCAGGATGGAGCCCTTCCTGACCCCGGCGAATTGCGGATTAAAGACCACGTCCACTGTGCAGGTTTGGCCGACACTGTAGGTGGTCGAGGTGGCGCAGGTTCCACCTGCGGCTTCAGTAAAGTCAAGGTTGGCGGCGCCCTGTGTCAGCACCTGGATGGAGTTGAGGGTGCCTGCCTGAGTGATGTAAACGGTGACGGACTGAGAAGCTTCTGTTGAACCAACGTTGGCGGAAAAGGCCACGCCCGTTCCAGTGAGGAGGGTAGTGGCACCCGGGGTGGGACCGCCCGTGAAGTTGGCCTCAAGGGTGGCCGACTCGCTGGAAGCTACTGATGGCGTGAAGGTGAGATAGATGTTGCAGGTAGCGCTGGCTGCCAGGGTTGTGGTGCAGCCGTTGGCTCCGGTGGTGGAATAGGCGAAGTCGCCGGGGTTGGCTCCAACAAGAGAGAAGGAGAGGCCCGTGATTCCAACCGTGCTGGTATTGGTGAGGGTAGCAACCTGCATTCCGCTGGTAGCGAGGTAGACCTGGCCGCCGAAGGGAATCGGGTTCGGCGACAGAGATGCGGTGGGATTTACGACTGGGGAAAAGCCGTTTCCGCTGAGGTTGATTTTCTGCGAAGTGGCTGCGTTCAGATCGTTGTTCAGCAGGTGAACGAATGCGTCATTCGCTCCGGCTGCATTTGGAATAAAGTTCACCGAGATATCGCAGCTTGCCGCCGGGAGGATCGACGCTCCCGAGGCACATAAATTCGTGTCGAGCGTATTCGCGGGGAAGTTGGTCGGATAATTCGGATTGGTCCCGGAATTGAACGTCAGGGGGGCATTGCCGATGTTGGTGACGGTCGCGGTTTGCGGGCCGTCTGTGGTGTCCGTCGAACCCACGTTGGTCGTCGTCTTAAACGTCAGAGTCGGCGGATCCTGTGTGTCCAGCGCGTAGACCTGCATGGAATATCTGTCAGCGACAAAAATGTCCCCGCCTCCAAGCAGCGCGACATTGGTAATTGAGCCGAGGCCCGTCATGGGAATGATGACCGGAGTGCCATAGGTTGTACCGTTCAACGGAACCTTCAAAAGGTATTCTGTAGTGCTGAACCCTGTATGGCTCTCAGCGACATACAGGTCGCCTGCCGGATCCAGCGTGAGACCGACAGGAGCGCCAAGCGTGCCAGGCAACGCCGAACTGCTGACCACTGTAACCTGGGTACCCCAGCCAGTGCCTGTCCACGGCAACTCAAGTACCTGGTGGCCATAGGAGTCGGCGACAAAAACATCTCCATTCTGATCGACGGCAACGCCGCTGCCATTGGTCAGCCCAGTAAATGGGAGAGTTACTGGAGGTCCGTAGCCAGTGCTCGTCCAGGGAACCTCCACGACGGGGCCAGGGCTGACATAGTCAATAAAGAAAATGTTCCCGAATCCATCCACCGTAAGGTTGTAGGGAATATACGTGGCGCTTCCAAGAGGCACGGTTGTCTGCGTTCCATAGGCGCTGCCTGTCCAGGGAATCTTGACGATTTCCCCGGTTGCATAACCTCCCACATAGACATTGCCCGCGCCGTCCACCGCAACTCCAATCGGCTCGCTCAGTCCGGAGGCGATCTGGGTGAGATTTGCGCCCGACTTGCTCATTTGATAAACAGCGCCGCCCGCATTATCGGTAAAGAAGATGTTCCCGCCGGCACTCGATGTAATGCCGAACACGGTATAGGTGGACGCCGGCAAAAGGCTGGTTTGCGTGGTTGGAGCAAAGACAGTCAGCGGCCCGGTTGCAAGACCCGGCAGGTAAGTAATGCCGAGTACGTTGCCGCTGCCATCCATGAGTTCCGCGGAGCCTTCGCGGACTCCGGGTTTCAGCGGGTTGAAGATCACGTTGACGGTGCAGGATTGGCCGACGGTATAAGCGATCGTGGTCGAGCATGTACCGCCGGAGGTTTCGCTGAAGTCGTCCCCTGTACCGCCCTGGGTCAGCACTTGAATCGTGGCGGGCGTTCCGGCGGTCGTGATGCCCACCGTGACGGTCTGGGTCGCTTGTGCTGTGCCGACTTGAGAAGCGAAGCTTACGCCGCTGCCGCCGAGGGTAGCGCTGGTGTCGTCAGCCGCGTTGTTGTTGTCGGTTACCTGAATGCTCCCTGAAAAACTGGTGGCTGAGCCGGGAGTGAAGGTGACGTAGATGACGCAGGAAGCGCCCACTGCCAGCGTACCCGTGGTTCCGCAGGCGTTTGTGTCGGTCACCGAAGCAAATGCGGCGCCGCTCAACGCGATTGAATAGGACAGCGTGGCTGCGGCTGCGCTGCTGTTGGTCAGCGTAACCGGTGATGGCAGGCTGGTGGTGTTGGCAATTTGCGGGGTAAACGCAAGTGGACTGGGCGAAAGCGACGCTATAGCGGAGGGCGGGGGAACGCCAGTGCCGGTAACTCCGAAGGTCACGGGGCCAACGCCGAAAGAACCAGAGCTGACGGTGACTGTGTCGGTATAAGGCTGCGCGAGCGACGGATCGAAGGTAATGCTTAACTGGCAGCTTTGGCCGTCGCTGAGTACGGCTCCATTGCAGCTGCCGGGGCCGGTGCCGAGTGAGGGGGTGAATGCACTGCCGGGCGGGACGGACACAGACGATATGGAAGCGGAATTAGGGTTGCCGCAGCAGATGTATCCGTTGTTGGACACGGTCGCAGTCATGGCCGGGCTGGTAACGCCAGTCTGCTGGGTTCCAAACGGGACCGGATTGGGCGAGACGGTAAGGTAGACGCCGTAGACATAGCCGGTGAGCGCAATGTTCTGCGTGGTGCTTGCGGTGTTCAGGGAGTTGGTGGTGACGGCGATGTTGTCGGTGAAGTTGCCGGCATGGGGTGGGGTGATGTTCACCGCAATCGTGCACAGCGTGCCGGGGGCAACGGTCACATACGTGGTTGGAGTTGCAAAGCAACTGCTGGAGCCGGTCAGGATCGCAAAGCCATCGGTCGTGCCAGTGTTGACGATGTTGCTTATGATCAGCCCTTCATTGCCGCCGTTATAGATGGTTATAGTCTGCGTTGGGCTGGTATTGCCGCTACTCAGTTCGCCAAAGGCTATGGCGCCTTGGGTGCGGTCAACCTTGTCGAGGCTACTGACCCCGCCGACGTAAAGAGTGCCGTCTGACCCCAGGCTGACGCCGAGTGGCTCCGGGTCTCCCGGATCGAGGTAGGTAAGTGGAGGATCGGAAGCATAATTGTACGGTGGGTCGGACGCTGGCAGTTCGGCAACGCCCGGGGATCCGCCGTTGTACCCAGTGGCGAAGAGGGTTTCGGCTGCATCGACGGCAAGAGTGCCCGCGCCGGTAGTGTTGATCTGGGTTTGACCCTGGTAGGTAATCTCGTTAATTCCGCCGTTGCCCGTGGCAAATATGTCTGGAGCATTCCCATTCGCAGGCGCGTCCACGGCGATACCGTTTGGCCCAACGTTGGGAGTGATCGCAGTTACGGTCCAGGATCCGCTGCTCTGGAGCTCAAAGACCACTCCGCATTCCGTCTCCCCTGCAAATACATCTCCTAGGTCATCGACTGCCACTCCCTGCAGATTCTCAAGAGTTCCGCCATTGGTATTCGAGCACGGAGTGTAGACGGAGGCGGGGGGGATCATGTTCAGGGTGCCTTGCACTCCCGTGACCGTGTTGTAGGTAATGAGATTCGGGCTATATGCGTGCTGGGTGATGTAGAGGGTGCCCGCTCCGTCTATGGCGATCGAGCCGTTGGAACTGTTCAGGCCGGTAATGTTCAGGTCGGTCGGCGTACCGCCTGATTTTGGCTCGCTGTAGGCCGTGCTATTTGAGAGGTAGTAGACAGTGCCGTCTTCACCCACAGCTGAGTCATAGATGTAGTGGTTGTTGGTGACAGTGACGGGGCTGGTAACTATGCCGGGCTGGATGAGCGAGAGCGGAGCCTGGCCGGTGCCGCCGAGGTAGACGGTGGCCAGCGTAGTGCCGCCGCTGGTGATGATCAGAGCGTCTTTACGCGGGCCGGGCAAGGTGGGAGTGAACGTAACCGGCACAGTGCAGACTTCAGTGTCGCCGCTGGCGCTGGGAGTGCAGCTTACCGCTCCAAGTGAGTAGTCGTAGCCGTAGTGCAGTGTTGCAGTGGGTGTTGCGCTGCCCATGAGAGAGACCGTTGCGGTCAACTGCGGCGCCGCAACGCCAACCTGCGCGGAGTTGAATTGAAGGTATGGCTGGATGGTGTAGGCAGCACTTGTCGTGGTGCTTTGGGTGTCGCCGGACGCGTTGGCAAAGGCCATGACTGTCGCCGTCTGTGGCAGGGTGAACGGCGCGCTGTAGACGATGCTGGGCGTGGTGCCGTCGGTGGAGTAGTCGATGGTCGGGTTGGTCGCGGAATCGGTGATTTCCACCGCGATCGGCGCGTTGTAAATGGGCGTCGCCGTCGGCAAGATTACCGGCGTTGGCGTTGGCGTCGGAGTAAATCCGGTGCCGGTGACGGCGAAGGTGGTCGTCAGGTTTGCGCCGCCACCGCTGCTACTGACGCCAAGGTTGACGGTTTCGTCATAGACCTGGGCAACGGTAGGCTCGAAGCTGACCGTCAGCAGGCAGGTACCTCCAGCGGGAGCGATACTGCTGCAACTGCCTGTGATGTTATAGCCGCTGACCGTTGGGATTCCGATGGAGGCACTGTAGAGGATTCCATTATTGGTGAGGGTCACGGTCTTGCTTCCGCTGGTGGTGCCTGCGGCCTGGTCTCCGAAGTTCAACGGACTGGGCGAGGCCGTGACGTAGACGCCGTAAACGAAGCCGGTGAGGTTGACGGTCTGCGTGGTGCTGGTCGTATTCAGCGAGTTGGTGGTGAAGGTGACCGTGCCGGTGAATGTGCCGGCATAGGGAGGCGTCAAGGTGACCGCAACTTGGCAAAGTTGGCCGGGCTGAATCACCAAACCATTCGAGCACGGACTGGCTGCGGCTGCCTGCAGGGCAAAGCCGGTTCCGGTGATGGCAAAGCTGGAGAGTGTCAGATTCTGATTGCCGCCGTTGTAGATTGCGACGGTCTGCGGAGAGCTTGCTGTTCCGACGCTCTGCTCGCCAAAGTTGATTGCTCCCTGGGTGCGGTCGACCTTATCAAGATCGCCGCCGTTGCCGACAAAGAGCGTGCCGTCGGAGCCGAGACCGAGCCCAAGAGTCGATTCAATTTCGCCGCTTGTTCCGCCGTCAATGGCCGCCAGCGGAGTTTGATAATTCGAGGCCGCGAGCATAGCTACGCCGTTGGGCGCCACGGAGTACGGCGTGGCGTACAGGGTGTCAGCGGCATCGACGGCCAGGCCTCCGAGGGCACCTGCGGTGTTGATCTCTGTTTGCGTGCCGGTTACCGGGATCTCATTTATCGCGTAGCCGCTGACGAAAATGTTTCCGGCCGCATCGACGGCCAGTCGAAGCGGCTGAGTTATGGCAGGATTTATATTGTCGACGACGTACGTCCCGTTTGGCTTGAGCTCGAAAATCTGGTTGCAGAGATTATCGAAGGCGTACACGTCCCCTATGTCATCGACGACCAAGCCGTAGAGACCTTCCACGGTGGAGCAGGGAACGTATGGGCTGGGCGGCAGGAAGCTGAGCGTGCCTTGAACACCGGTAACCGTGTTGTACGTGACGAGCGCGCTGCCGTAGTCGCCCTGTCCGATGTAGAGGATGCCCGCACCGTCAATGGCAATGCCGCCTTGGGGGCCGTTCAAACCGGTGATGGGCAGCGTGGTCACGACGCCCGCCTTGGTTACGCTATAAACCGAATTGTTATTTTGAACGTACACCGTTCCGTTCTCATCCACAGTGGAGCTCTCGATGGAACCCCCCGGGCTATTCAAAATTGGGTTGGTGACCACGCCCGGCTGCACCAGCGATAGCGGGGCCTGGCCAACGCCGCCGAGCAGCACACTCGCCACCTGCGTTGAGCCGTTCATCAGGAAGAGCGCATCCTTGCGCGGGCCGGGCAGCGTGGGAGTGAAGGTGACCGGAACGGTGCAGACTTCAGTGAGGTTGCTGGCGGTGGGAGTGCAGCTTACCGCTCCGGCTGAGTAGTCGTGGCCATAGTGCAACGTTGCGGTGGGAGTAATGTTGCCCATGAGGGAGAACGTTGCGGTCAACTGCGACGCAGAAACACCGACCTGCGCGGAAGCGAACTGGAGGTACGGCTGGATGGCGTAGGCAGCACTTGTCGTGGAGCTTTGGGTATCGCCGGACGCGTTGGCAAAGGCCATGACTGTCGCCGTCTGTGGCAGGGTGAACGGCGCGCTGTAGACGATGCTGGGCGTGGTGCCGTCGGTCGAGTAGTCGATAGTCGGGTTGGTCGCGGAGTCAGTAATTTCGACTGCAACTGGTGCATTGTAGGTTCCAGCGACTGGCAAAATTGCCGGCGCGGGCGCCGGCTCTGGCGCCTGCCCGCTGCCCGTGATCGCCGCGGTTATGGTATACGGGACTCCTTTGGACTCCCAGGTCAAGCTCAGCGTAGCGCTCAATGGGCCGCTGGATTGGGGATCGAAGATGACGCCGATGTTGCAGAACCCACCCCCCGATGGGATCGAAGGTCCTGTAGTGCAGGGAGTACTTGGAGCAGTTGACAGGCTGAAACTCGATTCATCCGCTCCGGTGATCGTCGGCGTTTGGAGAGTAATAGCCGGGTTGAGGAAGATATTGAATTGCGCCGGTGAGATTGCGGTAGGCGATCCGACAGTCTGCGAACCAAAGTTGATGGGGGTCAGCGTGGCAGTTTGTCCATTGAACGCACTGCCAGTGATGTTGATTACGCTGCTCGTCCCGGCCACACCCAGCGCATCGTCTTGAATCGTATCCGTTGCGGTGGCGGTTTCCTGCTGGGGAAAGTTGGGATAGAACTCAACCAGAATGCTGCACTGTGCTCCCGCAGCCAACGAGCCGGATGAGCAATCCGGCGGGTCTGTGCCCGTAGGCGGTGCGTTGCTGTAAGGCGAAGGCGAAAACGAAGAGACTATGGGGAAAGGAAAGTTCGAAAAGTCGAGGGTCGTTCCTATGCCAACATTGCTTGCGGTCACGAGCTGATAGGAGGCGACCTGCTCCGATTGCTCGGGAAAGGTAAGGAAAGTTTGCGAAGGGATGATCTTGACGACGCCTTCGAGTTGATACTGGCCGACATAGATGTTGCCGCCGCCGTCTACAGCCAGCTCGTAAGGCTGCAGGGCGGTTTCAGTTGCTCCCGCATTATTCAGGAACCCGTACGTACCTGTTGTGTCTCCGGCAACTGTGTGGATGATGCCTGTGGCCGCATCCACGCGTCGAACCGGGCAGCCTCCGTCGTCTATGTCGCCTGGTTCGCCAATGTACACGTTGTTCGCGGCATCCACGGCGACAGCAGCTGGGAAGCCCACGAAGGCAGAGGTGGCGGGGCCCCAGTCTCCTGAATCGTTCGCGCATAAAGAGTTGTACTGCGCGCTGGTGGCCTGGGTTCCTGCGAAGATGGAGATGTTGCCGCTGGGGTTCACTTTGTAAACGAGCGCATTTCCGCCGTCGGCGATATACAGGTTGCCGTTGGAATCCATGGCCAACCCTTGCAGTTGACCTAGCTCGGCGTTCACCGCAAGTCCGGGAACTCCTGTGGCCGGGAACGCATCGGTGCCGTTGCCCGCTACGTAAGAAATCAGGTTGGTGACCGCGTCAATGCGATAAACGGTTCCGCCGCTATAGGTAGAGAAATAAATGTTTCCTGCTGGATCGACGAGCATGCCGCCCACATAAGGCGATAAATCGGTCTGCAATGCTGTTTTGCCCTGGGTAATGGCTTGAGCGAGTGTATAGGCGCCGCCACCGCCAATGATGGTAGCGATTCCCGTGGCGGGATTGATCTTCCAGAGCTCGTAAGTATCCTTTACATAGAGGTTGCCGGCCTGATCGAGGGCAATTGCGCCCGGGACATAGAACGCTACTTTGGTAGCCAGGGTGCCGCTGGCGCTGAAACCTCCCTGAACTCCGGGCTCCCCGGCAAAGACAGTGATCATGCCGGTTTTTGCGTCCACCCTCTGGATGATATAGCCGGGGTGATCGGAGATGTACACGTTCCCGGCTGGGTCCACCGCTATCGAGTTGGCGAAGGCGTAGGCCAAGGTGGCCAGGCATCCGTCGCCGTACGTATCGGTCTGGTTAGTGCATCCCCGGTTCCCGCCAGGGTATGTGTAATCGCCTGCAAAATCGGTGGCGTAGCCGGGCGCCATGGCGAACACAGAGCCGGTGGCGGAGCCGACGAGCGCGAAGGAATAGCCGTTGGGGCTCCCGCCTTCGATATCGTTGACGAGCAGCGGCGCGGAGCGGCTGATCGGCGGCGGGGAGCTGGCGCTGCCGGGAAATACTGGCGTATAGGTTACAGAGATGGTGCAAACAGTGGTGGCGGGGATGACCGTATTCCCAGTGGGATCGACGGTGCAGCCGGTAATCCCATTAATGGTGTACTCCGTGAAGTTGGCGCCGATTGCGATGGAGGTGATCGGAACGGCGGTATTCACCGTAAGCGTCACATTCTGCGTCAAAGACTGCCCAACCGCCGTCGAGGTAAATGTCGTGTTCCCGATGGTAAACACGGGTCCGGCGCCCCAGACCTGCGGGGGAGCGGCCAGCAAAGCGACGGCTGCCATAAGGATCGATGTGACGGCGCGGGGGATGCTGCGCAGGATGCCTGTGGAGGGGAAACGACGACCTTGCATGGGAGCGCTCCTCAACTTCGGTGAATCGATTGTGTGCAAATCCACCGTTCACCATCCCGGAGCGCGGTGAAGAAGTAACAAACTGCACGCACCAGGGGACAAACGGGTCTTATGGCAACGGAATTGTCAAGCTGGTCTTCTGCTGACCCCCGGGAAGGATTTCAATCAGCTATTTACGAGTTGTGACATAACAATATGGGAATGTCCTCAAAATGAGGATTAAAAGTTCTCAATTTTTCTTAACGCCGACTAAAGCCGCAATCCTTTTCCCTTATTGGGTTACCAATATACCGAAACTCTGTCGCGGTTGGCGATCCTTTTTCGCATTCGTGTCAAGGAGGACCATCGGGACATTCTCCTGGGACAACTCCAGCAGGACGCGAAACTGCCTTTGTCGCCGTGGGCTGGGCTGACTGACTGTTGCCTGGGACCGCCCCTGTTGAGCTGCCCTCCGCAGTCGTCTTTTCGATCCGCGCCCTGGCCTTCATGGGCCGCTTTTTGCCGGATCAGTACCCGTTATTGATGGAGGCGCTGCTGATAACCTTTCCGGTTTTGTCGACAACTGACACGTTGACCCTGCAGGGCACGGCATAGCTGTGCCAGTCGGTAAGAGTCGCATTCCGGGTGGTGGCATATGTGCCACCGGGAGCGTCCCCCGATTTGATGGTAATCATTCCCAGGTCGCCCCCATCTACGCGGCAGGTTTTAGGCGAAACGTTTTCAAGGCGAATGTTGACCGGTTGGCTGAAGTCACCAGCGATCGAGAGTGTCATCTTTGTCTTCATGAACACATTAATATGACCCGTTGACCATGACCCGAATGCCAGTCTCAGGTTCAAACTTCGAAGCCTGTTGTATTCCTGCGCGTCCTGCACGCCTTGCATATCCAACCAGGATTTGTTCCTGAGCTGTCCCATCAGCTGCTGCAACACCGGGTCTGTGCTGTCCGCCGCGCCCAGGGCCAGCAATTTCTGGCCTGCCTCATACCCTGCCAGCGGTTCATTCATGCTGATTGCTGATGCCGCACGAAGCTGCCAAAGCAGCAACTGTTCCGGATGCTTCCGCAGGAATGAACTGCTCTGGTCCATAAACTGAGTCAGCAGCTTCTGCTGTTCATCCAGATCGGTGGATTGCTGCGCCTGCCGCGCAAGTAACATCAAGCCGTTGTAATCCACCTTGTCCATGCCGGTGAGTTGATCGGTAATCGCAGGTTTCGCAGGCTGGGCCGGCTCGCTGCTGGCTGGGACAGCACCTGCCGGCCCACCCGGAGCGAGCATCTTATCGATAAGCGCCTTCGCCTTGATGAGCCGCTGATCGTCGGGATACGCGAGCAGCAACCCTTCCGTCAGCTTCTGCGCATCCGCATACTTTCCGGCGTGAACCAGGTCCGTGATCTTTTTGGTTGCCTCGTCAGGCGCCTGCGCAGTTGAAGCCGCGGTGACCGGAGGTTGGCCTGCGCCGGAGGGGGCGGTCTGAGCGTGAACAAAGGGGAATAAAGTCAGGACCACCAATGCAACATGAATCGTCGACTTCGACTTGATTTGCAAGAACGCCCTCCTTGAAGAGCTGGTGCGGTCATTTGTTACGAACTTGTTCAGGAGACCCTTTTGCGGGCGCTTGCGCTGTTGGCGGAATTTCGGTCCGGCTGAAGATCAATCTTACGGGATATTCCTTGAGAAACTTTGATTTCATTTCCGGATCTGCTTCCTGCGCTCTGACCTGGACTGAGAGTATGTTTGTGTCCCTGTCATAGGTGGATGAAACGACTGGTTGCCAACCGGAGGGATAAAAAGGCTTGTCGCCGGTGTCATTGACGTAAAGCAAGCCATGATCGAATCGGTGGTTGCCAAAATAGCTGCTGGGATCGGATCGGCGTCCGATCAGCAATTTGTCGACAAGGAGCGCGGTACCGACCAAACGGAACACGTACATTTCGCCCGTGTCGGCCGGAGGCATGAAGGTCTCCCACTTCAATTCCCCTGAATCGAGAATCGTGGCTTTGAAATCAGGCTCGGTGTTCCTGGTTCCATTCGCACTCACGACATAACCCGCGATTCCGGATTCCGTTAATACGAACTCTTCCCGGTCGCGGGCATTCATATCTCCCCACCACCACTTCCAGCCCACATTCCATGTTCCCAGCAGCCATGCGAATTGCTTTCTGCGCTCTTCAAACGCCGCGCTTTGCTTGTCCAGCCACCCTTTGTTCCTGAGCTCTCCGAGCATGGTTTGCAGAGCCGGGTCGTTGCTGTCTGCCGCGCCCAGCGCTAGAAGCTGCTGACCAGCCTGGTATCCAATTGTCGGCTCATTCAGGCTGATCGCCGCAGTGGCGCGAAGCTGCCAAAGAAGAATCTGACTGGGATGTTTTTGAAGAAACGAAGTGCTTTGATCTAGAAACTGACGAAGAAGCCTGTTCTGCTCGTCCAGATCGGTGGATTGCTGCGCCTGCCGCATCAGTTGAATGAGCGCGTTGTAGTCAACCTTATCCATGCCGGCGAGTTGTTCAGCAGTTGCGGTCGTCGCATGCTGAGCTGCCTGGCCACTGTTGGGTACAGCTTCCGTTGAGCCACCTGGAGCAAGCATCTTATCGATCAGCGCCTTGGCTTTGATGAGGCGCTGATCCTCGGGATACGCCAGCAACAATCCTTCCGTCAATTTCTTTGCATCCGCATACTTGCCTGCGTGGACGAGGTCGGTGATTCTCTTTGTTATCGCATCTGGCGCCTGGTCTGTCGGCGCCGGCGTTGACACTGCGGCGTGAGTTGACGCTGCTGCAGCACCAGCATCGGCAGCCGTGCCGGCTGCTGTCTGCGCATAGAACGGAGCAGTAGCCATCAGTACAAGAAGCGATCCGAAGATGGTGAAGTGTGGCGATACTCGCATGACTTTTTAGCTCTCAATCCGAGGATTATTAATGTGTGCTGTCAACTCTTGTAAACGTCATGGTGAATGACCAATTCTTTACCCACCATTTTGCAAAGTCTTCAGGTTGTTTTTCTATACGCGCTACAGGCACGTATCCATCACCTAGAGGAGCCTGTGAGGGAACAACCATGGTCATCGTCGATTTGTGTTCATCGACGTGAGATGAAACCACTGGTTGCCAGCTCGATGGATAAAATGGGTAAGCCTTACCTTGACTTGTAGCCTTAGCTTTATCATTTTCAATAAATATTGATCGGCTTCGAATATAAGGTGGCCTCCCTTCGAGGAAATAGTAACGTTCCCACTGGATCTCTCCCGAGTCAAGAATGGTGCCTCTCATAATGGGCTCCGTACTTTTCATGCCAGCGCTATTGATTTCATAGCCTTCAATCACTTTGCCTGATTTCGTGAAGATTTCATTTTGATAAGAGCCATTTACAACAAGAGTACGGCAATACCCGAACCCACTACATTTATCAGGCCAGCCCAAACCGGACCAGGACACACTCCAGGTTCCCAAAAGCCAGCCGTACTTATCCAGGTCTTCCACCTGTTGCTTTTCCAACCAACCCTTGTTCTTGAGCTGCCCGAGCAAGTTCTGCAAAGCCGGATCATTGCTGTTGGCTGCGCCCGCATCCAAGAGCTTCTGTCCTGCTTCATACCCCAAATTTGGCTCGTTAAGGCTAATTGCCGAAGCTGCACGAAGCTGCCAAAGTAGTGTCTGGCCGGGGTGCTTCTGCAAGAACGGGGTGCTCTGAGCCATGAACTGTCGCAACAGATTCTTCTGTTCGTCCAAATCGGTGGTTTGCTGTGCCTGCCGCGCAAGTAGCATCAAGCCGTTGTAATCCACCTTGTCCATGCCGCTGAGTTGGTCGGTATTACTAGTTGCTTCAGGCTGGACTGGCTCGCGGCTAACTGAGGCAGGCCCCGATGAGTTTCCGGGCGCGAGCATCTTATCAATCAGCGCCTTGGCCTTGATGAGCCGCTGATCGTCGGGATAGGCGACCAGAAGTCCGTCCGTCAGCCTTTGAGCTTCGGCATACTTCCCCGCGTGAACGAGATCGGTGATCTTCTTCGTCATCTCGTCCGGCGCCTGGGCTGGCGCAACGGAAGTTGCCGGCGCTGCACTGGCGCCAGTGGGCGCCGTTTGCGCGTGGAGCAGAGAAAGAGCCATAGCACATGCAAGCCCGAGAGAAAGGAGCTGACTTCGTGTTCTCATCTTCATCTTGCGTGCCTCTCAATGTTGCATGCTTCAGTTCGCATCAGTTCAACGGCGTATTGGGCTTCTGGCCTCTATTCGCTGCGCCAAAACTGATGGGATAATTGTTCCCCTTCTATTTGCTGAGGGAGTCACCGCGGGTTATCTCTTTCAGCTTCCCGGATTCCTCGCGTGCCTCCGCTTCTGGAACAACTGCCAGTCTCATATGCGCGGAAGCGAAACCCACCGCCAGATCCACGCGGACCCAATACTCTTTGCCGGCTTCAATCTGAAGGTCGTAAAGCGGGTTGTCCGATTTCACGTGGGAATAAGTTGCATTGATGTTGTATTTGCCAGGGGGCAAATCCATTCTGACGGACTGCGCGTTGGCGATTTTTCCAACTTGCCGTCCATCAATCTCGATTTCGTATTGCGAGAATTCACCGGCCACATGGGAGGGCCGATACAAATGCAGTACGCCTGTGCCGGATGCCGGCGCCGTGACCGCAATTGAGCTATCAGAACCAGTGTTCTGCTCGGCGGGACCGGCAGGCTCTGGAACTGGAACCTGTGCAGACGAGGTGGCCGTCGACTGTTGGACCTGCTTGCTCACCGGCGCAAAACTGCCGGTGGCCGGTGCTCCAGTTTTGGTGAGAGTGATTGTAACGGTGCACTGCTCCGGTGTGCCGTTTGTGTTAAACGCGTTGTAGTTGATGTTGAAGGTCGCGGGGAATTGAACTTTCATGACCCGATGGTCCTGGTCAATTTCAACTTGAATTGGATGCCATGCTGACCCTAATTGGTGTACCCAATTTATGTCCCCTGAATCAAGGATGGTGCCCTTCAGCCAGGGGTGATCGATTCTTTTCCCATTGCGCGGAATTTCAAATGCCTGAATTTCTGAATCAACTATTTTGAATTCATTCGTCTCGTCACTGCGGAAGATCTCATGTCCTTTATGGTCGGCCCTCGAGTAATGTTGATCCCACGTTCCGAGCAGCGATTGGTATTCCATTCGTTTCGCGGCTTGTCTTTCCGCCTCTTGCCTATCCATCCATCCTTTGTTCTTGATTTCGCCAAGCAGTTGCAGCAGAGCTGGATCGGGGCTCCCCGCATCCTCCGCAGCAAGCAGTTTCTGGCCTGCTTCATAACCTTCCATCGGTTCGTTCAGGCTCATGGCTGACTGCGCGCGAACCTGCCAGAGCAGCAATTGATCCGGATGCTTCTCAAGAAACGTTCTGCTCTGATCCATGAATTGCTTCAGAAGTTTTTTCTGCTCGTCGAGATCGGCGGTCTGTTGTGCCTGCCGCGCAAGCACCAGGAGGGCGTTGTAGTCCACTTTATCCATGCCGCTGAGTGGTTCGGCATTTGCGGGCGCCGCAGGTTGAGCGGCCGGGCTTGCGGCAGGAGCCGCGCTTGTTGATCCACTTGGCGCGAGCATCTTTTCGATCAGCGCCTTGGCTTTGATGAGCCGCTGATCGTCGGGATAGGCCATCAGCAAGGCTTCCGTCAGCTTTTGCGCGTCGGCATATTTCCCGGCATGCACCAGATCGGTGATTTTCTTTGTTGCCTCGTCCGGCGCCTGGTTGACCGGCGCAGGAGTCACCGCCGCATTCGAACCGGTCGGAGCCGTGGTCGGTGCCTGCGCATGCAGCAGCGGGAGACAGCACAAGGACAGGAACATTCCGCGAATGAATGACGTTGAAAGCTCCCTCACGTGCTTCTCCAATCCATCCGAACGGTGAACGATTGCACCGGAGCTCTGCACACGTTGTCATTTCCTCTTTAGGGTTTCAGTTGTGGTGTATGTTTTTCCTTCAAATTGATAGGAGGCAACGATTTTCATCGTCCCATGATCGCTGTCGATCTCCGATGACACCACCGGATGCCATCCGGACCCATCTGCGCATTCCCAACCTATCTCCCCGGAATCAAGGATGGTGACCCTTAGGTCGGGCTTGGCACTTTTGCCGGCATGTTTCACGATCGAATAGCCTTCAAATCCAGAGCCGGATCTGTCAAACTCTTCCTCGTAGGTGAAATGTGAGGGCGCAAGAAACATGCGCAGACTCGAGGACGAAGACACATCCCAGGATCCCAGCAACCAACTGTAGCTCGCTAGCTCCGCGTTTTGCTCTCTTTCCTTTTGCACCTTTTCCATCACCGCGTGGTCCAGGTAGCCCTTGTTCTTGAGTTCCGCCAAGAGTCGCCCAGAGTTCTGGTCGCTGCCGTCCCCGGCTCCCGCGTCCAGCAGCTTCTGGCCTGCCTCATAGCCCGCGACCGGGAGATTTGCAACCATGGCGATCGCTGCGCGGAGCTGCCAGAGAAGCATCTGGTCAGGATGCGTCTTTAAGAACACGGCGCTTTGGCTCATGAACTGTCCCATGAGTTTGTCTTGTTCCGACAGTTCGGTTGTTCCCTGCGCTTTTCGCCCTAGAAGGATGAGCGCATCGTAATCCACCTTGTCCATCCCGGTGAGTGGCGCTGCTTCAGAGCTCATCGCAGCGGAAACGGGCTGGCGGTTGTCAGGGGCCGAAGCGGCTGAACCCGGCGTTGCGATCAGCTTGTCAATCAGCGACCTGGCCTTGATGAGGCGTCCATCGTTGGGGTAGGCGATGAGCAAACTCTCTGTAAACTTCTTTGCCTCCGCATATTTTCCGGCGTGCACCATGTCTGAGATCATCCTGGTCACTTCATCCGGCGCCTGGCCTGCCGTTGTGGGAGCGGACGCTGGTTCAACTGGCGCCTGTACTTCGGAATCCGGGATTGTCGTGGTGTCCGCGGGCGTCGGCGTACTCGGCTGTGGCGGAGCGCTTGGCTTCGGTTTGGGAGCAGCCTGGCCACAAAGGGGCGGAAGCACAGCCAAGGCAAGAACCGCCGCGAGAATAAGGGCAAGCACGGAGACAAGAAAGAACCCATTTGTCAGTTGTTTCATCGAATTCGACGAATCCCTTCTCCAGCGATGCTTTGGTGCAGAAATCTCTCCATCCTCTGACATTTCAACGCACATTCGGGCAGCCCTGTGCGAGTTCCTGGCGAAGTTCATAAATCCTGTTTCGAACTTTCAGCTGTTCATAGCGCATGACAGTCAGGTCCCGCTCAGCTTGTTCCGCTTCTGCGGCGCTATTCCAGGCTTGCTGCGCATTCACATAGAGGTTGAGACCGCTCGCCAGGGTGTGAACAAGCGCTTCCGCGGTAAGGCCGCCAACCGGTCCGAACCCGTAAAGGGCCACTTTGGCGGCAACTTCTTCGAGGACCTGATCGTTGAGCCCGCTATCGACAAGCATTTTCTCAGCCTCTTCGAGGTCACTGATGAGAACGCTTGCCGTCATGCGAACTGTTACGGCGCCGCCAAAGGCGTAGCCTGCCTTATAGGTTTCACTGGCATTGTCGACCAATCCGACCAGAGTGTTGCTGTTGTCGAGAATCTTGTTCATCTTCCGCAGAAACTTAAACTGTGCAGCCGTTTCGGTCCCGATACCTGCTGATTTGAGACCTTGCACTTTTGCAATCACAGTCGTTGCCCAGTTGTTGATAGTCTGTGCCGATGAGAGCATGGTCTCGAGTGCGGCAAACATTGCCTTTTTGCGGGGTTCATCGCCTCCCGCTTTTGCTGCGTTAAGCGCCAGTACAGTCCTGTGAACGGCTTCTTCCTGTGCAGGCAGACCAGCAGCGAGACGATTAATGGCGGCGCGGTCGCCCGCACAATCGAAAATGGGATTTCCGGGCGCAACGGCGCCCCCGGCTCCGTCAGGTCTCATTACGGTGATGGGGAGCCTGGCAATCTCTGGAAGCGCTGCGGCCCCGCTCGGGGGCGGCTGCGACTGACTTGGATATGTGGAAGAGGAAGGCACCGACGCTGAAGCAACGGCGCCCGGCAGCTGGGACGCTCTCGGCGGCGAGACAACAACGCTCGGTGCCGCTGTATCGAACCCCTGGCCTGCCAGAACCGAAGCACCTTCGGTTGTTTTTGCACTGACAGCCATTTGACCCGATCTTGCCTGCTGCGCAAGCGCCGCCGAATCCGTGGTGGTTCCAGTGGCTTCAGGGGTCGCGACCATCTTTGGTTGATTTGCCGGCGCCTGTGTCGGGGTTGCGGAACTGTCGAGTCCAGCATCCTTGGGATTAACAGCGCCAGGGCTGCCGAAGAATGGCGTAGTCCCTCCTGCGGTCGCTTGTGCGCCGTTGCCGCCGGCAGCGGAGCCTGATGACTGCGACGGAATTGCATCTGGATTTGCGGAACCGCTATTCCCCGCATCAGATCCCTTGAAGAGATCGTCCAACTGCTTTTGCTTTGCATCCACCTGCTCTGCCTGTCGCTGTTCGCACGCCGCGCTTGCTGGTGAACCCGGCGCTGCGGCCGAGCATTCAGCGTTGAAGCCGTCGACATTCCCTTGTGCGGAGGACGCCGGCGCAAAAAGCTTGTCAATGTCCTGAGCCTGCGGCTTGTCCCCCAGAGGTTCACCTGGCGCAGCCGCTTGCCCGCCATTTGAAAACACATTATCGAGTTGCCCTTTGAGCGTCGCCGGATCCACTGTCGTCCCGGGCGCATTGCTGAGGTCCACCACGTTCGGGTCAGAACCAAGGTTCACCAGGTTAAGAGCGCCATTCGGGCCGAGCGAAGTCTGCTTCACCGAACCCAGAAGCTGCGCCAGCGCCTCACTGTTTTGCCCGGCCACAGCAGAATTCTTCTGCATTTGTTTTGCGACCCCGAGATTGGCGGCGATGGTTGAGTCACCCGGAGAAATGGCCAGCGCCTGCTGAAACTCATTGATCGCGCCTGCGTAGTTCCTCTGCTTCAGAAGGTAAATGCCGCTCTCGTTCAGTTGATGCGCGGCCTGAGCCCTTTGCTGCTGGGCCTGAGCGGCGGCGACGTCCGCGGGGTTGGGTGCGCTATTACCTCCGCCAAGAATCGACCTTGCCAGCCATTGCCCCAGCGCGGTTCCAACTTGCTGGGCTGCGTTCGTCAGCGCCGGATTCAAAGTAGTAGGAGCTGATGTCGTTGAGGCTGCGGGACGCCGCTGGCACGCCGGAAGAACGCTGCCGTCACAAGGGACGGGTTCACTCATGGAACCGTCAGGACACCTCATGCTGCATGTTGTTGGCGTTGGTTGAGCGAAGATCGACGCAGTGAAGCCAAGCGAGATAAATAAAAGAACGAAACACGGCAACAGTCTATTGGCCGTACCGAATTCCCGGCGGGAGTTTGAGATCGTTGTCACTTTGTCACTCCTTGATCCAATCCTTTGAAGCGGACGTCAGGCATTTGCGCGGCCTTGGCATGACGAGGGATGGCGGATCACACCACGTATCCAGTGACAAGAGCGATCGCACGGCGCTCCAAGTTGCCGGGAGGTACCAGCGGAAGCGGGAGCGCATTGATCCTCCTTCGTCCAACACGTTGCGCATACGCGCGAGGTATTGGCGCAGGCCTGGCATGAGAGGGGAGTAGAAACCGCAACGAACAGAAATAAGCGGGAACGGGCGCATAACGTCCCCCACCTTCCCAACCATAAACACGGCAGGGCTTAAAAATGTGTGCGCCAATGCCGTGATTTATACATTACGGAGAGCATCACAAGCAACCTAATTAAGGGGAAAACCCATTAACTATCTTCGAAGGATCTCAATATCTCGGCGGCAATCCGAGGGAGTTCCCATGACGGGAATTCGCGGCTGCTATTCCGAAAGGCTATCCCTTCTTAATCGGAGCTTAGAAATACGTCCACGGCATCCCCCGCAGGCGCTGTCTTAGCCCATATACCCTGACGAACTTCGACGCCCGCAGGCAGCCGGCTCAATCGGAATCACCGACCCTACTTCGCTTTCAATCCCGGCTTGGCTGCCGAATGGCCTCTTGCCTCCGCCATCATCTGCTCAACCTGGCTCTTTCCTTCGTAGTTTGGATTGGCCGCGAGCAGTTTCTCCCAATCGGCGATTGCACCCGCGCTGTCCTGCTTCCCCTTCCACCTGACAAGACCACGATTGAAGAGCGTGTTCGGACTATCTGGCGCGTCGGAGAGCGCCTTATCAAATTCGCTGATCGCCGTGTCGGCATTGCCCATATACCAGTAGGCAGTACCCATATCGGTGCGCACGGATGCGTCAGCGGGCCTGACCTTGAGTGCTCGCCCGTAATAGTCGATGGCGGCGGGATACTGCTGCGCATCGTAATAGATGTTGCCAATGCTGATCAGCAGATCCGGGTTTTGGGGATCCGATTTGAGCTTGTCGAGCAAGGTCGCCGCCTGCGCGTCGGCCATCTGAGTCAGGCGCGCTGGACTGGGGACCTTGGAATCAGGGCTGGATGCCGAGTTGGCCGGCCCCGAAACATTGCCCGCGTTCGCCGATCCATTGACCGCCTGACTCTGCATTCCGCGAATGGACCAGCCGCCGCCGATTCCCGCCGCCAGGCAGACCACTGACAAGATGAGCGCCTTCTTGATTGTCCAGTGGCTAATTGGGGTTCGCTTTGTGTCCGCCATTGCTCCGCCCTCCTTCAATCCCGTGTTGATCGATCATTGATGCCTCGACAGAAGTCATCAGTTTTTGCACCGTCGCCTTCCGGTCCGGGCTCAGTTGCGGATTGGTCTTCAACAACTGCTGCCAGGCGGCCAGGGCGCCTTTGTCGTCTCGCTTCGCCTGCAACCGGATGAGGCCAAGATCGAAGAGCGAATTGACGTCTTTGGGGTCATAGGTCAGAGCCTGGTTCAGTTGCGCGATCGCCCCGTCGACATCGCCCTGGCGGTACAAGCTGGCAGCCAGTTTGGTGCGGGTGGCAACATTCTTGGGATCGACCTGCACTGCCTTGCCATAGAAGGCTGCCGCTTCACTGAATTGGCGAGTGGTGTGGTAAATGGCTCCAACCTGAAGAAGCAAAGCGCTGTTGTTGGGATCGTTCTTCAGCTTTTCGAGCAGCGGCTCCGCCTGCTTGTCCGCCATCCGCTTCATGTCCCGCTGGCTGGGCATTTGGGAGCCGGCTGCTCCGGCCCTGGGAGCGGATTGCGCTCCGGCGCCGGCCGTGTTTTGCGTAGCAGGTACGTGGGACTGCGGTACCCGGAAGAGGTATCCGATTGCCAGTCCCACTACGAGGCAGAGGCCGGCCATCGCGTAGACATGCATCGCAGGCAAGAACGGACTCGCCGTTGATTCCGTGGTTGGTTTGTTTCGCATTCCGCTTTCTCCCCTGTTCAAAGCCGCTCTTGAACCAGGCTTATTCGATTCCCGGGATCGGAGCGCAAACCAACGCATATGCACGCTTTCAGCCCAATAGAAGGTCTTCCGCGCACCGGCCGGATGCTCATTCACCTTGGTGGTGACGAACAATTTAGTTGAGCATCATGGTCCATTGCGGAATGTGACGAGGATCACTCTGCGTGTGCCAGTTAGGTAACGTGATTGACATCACAGTGGGTGATATTGCTCACGTGCAAATATGCAGGCATTACTTCGAACGCCTGCAGGCACACCGCAGGAGCTCAAGCTGTCTTAAGCAGAGTGACGGGGCTCACCTATGAAGACCATTCATCCGCCATTAGTTTCTTATCGGGCAATTCACCACTGTCACTTTGCCGGAACGCTCATGATCGAGTGGCCACAGGCCACAAATGTATCACTGCCCCTCAACCGGAGAGTGATGAACCCTCCAAGTCAATCAACGCACACGAGATGCGGCCAGAAGATCGCCTCGTCCCGCAACAACGGCATTAGCCGTGCACGTGTTCTGCATGAAGACTGAACTCAAAACAACAGCCAGAAGGTCCATGTAAAGGTTCAGTCCGGCAGCAAGAAACTGCACCAGGAGGCTCCACCAAATGAAGCGCAATTCTTTAATCGCACTGTTCTTTCTGGCAACCGCGGGCTTCGCGGCAGCCCAGATCACGCCGGGAACTACTGACGTACTCGGCGCTCACCTCAACTACGGCCGCGGCTGCGCGGCTTGTCACGCACCACACAGCGGCGTATACGGCAACGGCAACGCCAAAGCCTTCGACCCGACTTCGGGCAGTTCCATTCTCTGGGGCGAGGACGTCGCCAGCTTGTACGGTAAGACCATCGCATTTGGCGGAGTGACCAATAGCCAGGGCGCCAGCAGCTACTCCGAAACCCTGCCAACCGCCATGACCCAAACAACGCCTGACGTTACGGGCCTGCTCACCTGCCTAAGCTGCCACGACGGCAACTATGCGGTAGGCGCCATGATGAAGAACCAGGTTTATGAGACCTTGCCCCCGACCTACGGCACATGGAACAAGGTCCCGACCCTGCTCGGCAACGACGGCACGACCGCCGGAAACTACCTCAATGACCATCCGGCCGGACTCAATGCTGTGATGGGCTGCGGCGGCCAATACAACTGGGATTGCGCCATCAGCGCCACCGGTTCGGTGCAGATGACTGGTGCGAATTCCTCCAGGTTCGTCGCGGACTACGGCTTCTTTGTCAAGCCCGGCACCTATAACAACACCCCCGTAGTTGTTTGCACCACCTGCCACAATCAGCACTTGATGAATGTGGTCACCGTGAACCAGTGCGTCGCCAATCCGACAGCCAACCCTCCGGTTGTCTGCACGAACAAGTCAGGTCTGCCAAGTGGCAGCTACGCGACCATGTTCTTCCTTATTGGTCCGTACAACCCGGCTAGCGGCACAGCGGGCAGCAACCAGACAGCGCAATTCTGCCGCCAGTGCCATGGTGGCGAGGCCAACGAATCGAACAATAGTTCACAGGGAACCATTTTCTAATTCTCTTGCTTTAGCGGGGAGGGGGGAGAAACTTCCCTCCCCGAGTTTCTGAATAAGGATGACAACAATGAAATGCACATTCCCCATCTGCATAATCTTTCTGCTGGCCTCCGCTGCAGCCTCATCACAAGTAGCCTCCCACGCACCCACAGTGTTCAAGGAAGCGCCTCCCTCAGCAGCCGTTGCCGATCAGGGCACGGTCGCGCTGACCGCGACGGGAAAGCCGGTAGCACGCATCAATAGTTCAGTACTGACTGATACCGACCTGGTGCGGGAGGAGTATTCGATCTTCCCATACGCTCGCCAGCACAACGGCATTCCGAAAGAACTGGCGCCGCAGATCCGCGACGGCGCATTGAAGATGCTCATCTTCGAAGAGTTGGTCTATCAGGAAGCGCAGCATCGGAATATGACGGTCACGGCCGTGAAAATGAAACACGCCGAGACGGACTTCCGCAAACAGTTCGCCACACCTGACGAATTCAATGAATTCCTGCAGAGCGATTTTCATGGCTCGCAACAACTGCTCGAGGATAAGATCCGGCGCTCGCTGTTGATCGAAGCTTTATTGAAGACAGAAGTTGAGGATAAGAGCCTGGTTTCATCGGCAGAGGCCAAGACTTACTACGATAAGAACCCGGCCCGCTACCAACACCCGGAAATGTTCAGATTCCAAAGTATTTCAGTCCTCCCCCCGGCCAACGCCACTGCCGATCAGTTGAAGGAAGGGCGCGCACGGGTGGAGAAAGGCCTGCACCAGGCAAAAGAAACAAAGACGGCTGAAGAATTTGGCCTGTTGGCGGAAAAAATCTCCGACGACGATTACCGCGTGATGATGGGCCAGCACAAGCCGATCCCATCCGACAAGCTGCCGCCCCAGGTCCTGAAAGCGCTGCGCGCGATGAAGCCGAACGATGTGAGCGATGTGATTCAGGTCGACCAGGCTTTCACCATTCTGCGTTTGCAGGAACACACTGTGGCGGGCGAGGCGAAATTCGAAGACGTGAAAGCGTCACTGGAAAAAGAACTGCAACAGAAAAAGAGTAACCAGCTTCGCTCGGCGTTGGACAAGAAGCTGCGGGAAAACGCAAAGGTCGAAGAGCTCTAAGCCGTTGCGGAAGGATCCTGGATTCGAGGCAAGGCCCAAGAGGGCCAACTGGTTTCGAAGGGTTGGCGGTAATGCTGAGGCGATACCCGAAACGAAAGCGGAATTCCCGGCCGCAAGTTGAGCTAGGAGAGGTTAAGGCGGTCAGATTGTGCGGGGGTCATTACGAGTTGCGTGGCTTGTTGAGGCAGGGCTTGTGCTGTTGGCATGGCCTGTTGCCGCACAAGTCAAGCTCGGCGAGCTCAGCACCCACCTGAGCGGAACAATCGCCCCTGGTTACACCGCGGATTACGGGAATATGACGGCATCAGACCACACTTGGGCGGTTGGGGGTGCTGCCACTTTATCCGGCTTCTTCTACAATCCCAATTTTCTTTCCTTCGATGTCGGCTTTTACCTAAACCAATCGCGAGCGAATTCCGACTTCCAATCCATCTCCAATGCCAGCGGAATCAATGCTTCGGGTAATATCTTCGGCGGCAGCCGCTTCCCCGGCTCAATCAACTACTCCAAGGCTTTCGACAGTGAAGGCAGTTATGACGTGCCGGGAGTCGAGAATTACGTGACCCATGGCAACAGCGACACGTTTGGCATCAACTGGAGCGAAAATCTTCCCGACGCACCCAGTTTCTCGGCGGGCTTTCAGATGGGCAGCAGCCAGTATTCGGTGTATGGATCGAACGACCTGGGAAATAACTCGTTCCATTCGCTCAACCTGCATTCGGGATATACCGTGGCGGGATTCAATATGGGCGCCTATTACTCCCTGGGAGGCGGCCACTCGCTGATTCCGGCGGTGGTAACCGGTCAAGAGGAATCAGAAAGCTATTCGGGCAACAGCGCGTACGGGTTCAATGTCTCGCACCGACTGCCACTGAAAGGTTCTATTTCAGCCGGCATCAACCGATCCAACTGGAGCAGCGATTACCTGGGTTCCAACTCCAGCGGAACCATTGACACAATGACCTTTCTCGCGGGGCTGCACCCAGCCGCCAAACTGTCACTGTCGGCGAGTGCGAACTACTCTGACAACCTGAGCGGACAGCTGATCCAATCCATTGTTGCCGCCGGCGGAGTGGTTCCGGGGATCAACACCGACGAGTCGTCAGATTCCCTCGATCTGTTGGGCGTTGCCAGTTATACTCCCATGGCGAATCTGCAAACTTCTGTTTACATGGAGCGCCGCACGCAAGAGTTCCTGGGCGTGAATTATGCGGTGGACTCATACGGTGGAGGCCTTACCTACGCGCACACGCTTCTTAAAGGCAATTTCAATGCCGCGTTGAACGTAACCGACAACACCTCAAACCAGAACAGCGCGAATGCTTTGGGTTTTTCGACCACTGAGAATTACTCCAACGAGATACTGGGGTGGAACGTGACCGGGTCGTTCGGCTATGCGCAGAATGTGCAGACCTTGCTGGTCACTTATATGAACTCGTTCTATAACTACTCGGGCAACATGCGCCGGCGTTGGGGAATGTTCAATGTTAGCGCGGGCGCGGGCGCATCGCGGACCGCGCTGACCCAGCAGGCCGGCACAGCGAATAGTAGCCAGAGTTACAACGCCAGCGTGGGATATGGCCAGTGGCTCACCGGTACGGGCAGTTACTCCAAAGCAAGCGGACAGGCGCTGGCCACCGGGGCGGGCCTGGTGCCTGTGCCGGTCCCGGTATCCGCTCTGCCCTCGAGCCTGGTGAGTCTCTACGGCGGAGATAGCTATTCTTTTGGGTTATCCAGCATGCCCGTGAAGAAGTTCATCCTCACAGCCTCCTACGCCAAGTCAACCAGCAACACTTCATCGAACGGGGTTGCATCATTGAACGAGAACGATCAATATAATGCACTCATCCAGTACCAGTATCGCAAGTTAAGCTTTAACAGCGGATACTCCCGGTTGGGGCAGGGCTTCAGCGCGTCCGGCACGCCGCCACAAATCATTTCGTCGTATTACTTCGGGGTGTCACGTTGGTTCAACTTCTTTTAAGGCGAGAACGGCGGCAATGCCTGCGCGCGACCCTGATGCTGGCCGGCGCCGCGCTGCTGCTGACACCAAGCTGGGCATCCCAGAAAACGAAGCCCCAGGCGGCCGCGCCGGAGCAATGGGAGATGTCGCTCGAAGGCGGGCGCACGCTCTCGTGGGAGCACAGTTTCTCGTCGGAAGCTGAAGTAAAGTCGAATCGCGGCTTCTGGAACAAGATGGTTGATGTAATTGCGGGTGCGCCGGAATTCCACTCCCTGGTGCGGCCCTACAGCGTTGTTACCGATTCACACGGACGGATTATTGTGACCGACCCTGGTGTGGCGGGCGTGCACATCTTCGATTTTGCGCAACACAAATACAAGTTCATTCAGCATCTGGGAAAAGGCAAGGACGCGATGCGGACGCCGCAATGTGTTGCGGTCGATGCCCAGGACAATATTTATGTCACCGATTCGGATGCGGGCGTGATTTTTGTTTTCGAGCCCAACGGAAAGCTGCTTCATACCATCGGCAGCCTCAAGGGCGGAGAGGGTTATTTCAAACGGCCCACGGGAATTGCCGTGGACTCGGCGGCGCAGCGAATTTATGTCACCGACACACTGCGTGACGAGGTGTTCATCCTCGACATGCAAGGCAACGTGCTCAAGACCATCGGCAAGACGGGCGAAGCGGAGGGTGAGTTCAATCTCCCCACCGAGTTGCGGCTGGACGGGCCAAACCTGATGGTGGTGGATGCCATGAACTTCCGTGTGCAGGTGTTCGACCGCTCAGGAGCCTTTCAGTATGCCGTCGGAAAGATCGGCGACGGGCCGGGAGCGATGTTTCGAACGAAGGCGATCGGCGTTGACTCGGAAGGCGATCTGTATGCGGTGGATTCTCAATTGGGCATGGTGCAGGTCTTCAACCGCCAGGGCGAATTGCTGTATTACTTCGGCGTCAGAGGCACGCATGCGGGAGAGTTTCAGCTCCCGGCGGGGTTGTTCATCGATCATGACGACCGTGTCTATGTCGTGGATACGTTCAACCACCGCATTCAGGTATTTCATTACGCCGGCTTGAAAAACCCGGCAGCGGGAGGGACGAAGTGAAGCTCAGAACACTGCTTGCCGGGCTCACCTTCGTTCTGGCTGGGACCACTCTGCCTGCTCAAGTCGCGGGCGACGTAATGGGAGTGCATAACTTGGGGCCGGGCAGCAAATCGCCCATTACCGGCTCGCTTCCCAACTCCTGCTCCTACTGCCATGCGCCGCATTCGGGACTCAACCGTGGCTTGTGGAACCAGAAGCTCACCACCCAGACCTACACGGTGTATACCAGCGACACCGAAGCAAACCGCGGCAGGCAGCCAAGGCTCGGCGACGACAGCAATCAATGCCTGAGCTGCCATGACGGCACCGTAGCGGTGGGATCAACCGTGGTTTATGGCCAGATCACGACGCGTGGATCGATGAATCCGCAGGATGTATTCGGCAGCAGCATGCAGTCGTCCCATCCGTTCAGCCTGGTAACGCCATTGAAGGACAATGTCGACCTGTTTGCCTCGCTTGCGGCAACAGGAAAAACGGGTGATTCAACTGGAGCGGTCAAGCTGATTCAGGGCAACGTCGAATGCACGTCGTGCCACAATCCGCACGTGCAAGCCAAGGACCAGGTCTCGCAAAACTTTCTGGTCAAGGACAGTTCCAATGGCCATTTGTGCCTCGCCTGTCACGATCCGAAACGGCAGGTCAGCGGCCATGTCAATCCGCTGGCCGATTGGACCATCAGCGCACATGCACTGTCTACAGGCAAGGTATCGCCCACCGCCGGTCTTGGAAGCTACACCACGGTGGCTGGCGCCGCCTGCATCTCCTGCCATACGCCGCACAATGCGAGCGGGGCGGCGCGGCTGCTGCGCGGCCAGAATGAACAGGACTGCATTGCCTGCCACAACGGCTCGAACATCTCTCCGATGGCGACCTACGCCAATGTATTTTCCGAGTACGCTGCGCCCAAGGTCGGGCATCCATTTCCCGCCTCAACCAATCCGCACGATGCCACCGAGAGCGTGTTGCTCCAAAACAACCGTCATGCCACTTGCGTCGACTGCCACAGTGCGCATGGCTCAGAACCGGTCGGGGCATTTCCTCTTCCGCCTCTGATCCGGATCTCTCAGAAGAACGTAGCCGGCATCAGCGCCACAGACGGAGTCAGCGTGCTCACGCCTGCTATCAATCAATTTGAGAACTGCCTGCGCTGCCACGGCACCAGTTCCGGCAAGCAGGTGCAGCCTATCTATGGATACTTCCCCGTGCGCGCGGTTTCGACGGGCGATCCATTGAACCTGATTCCACAGTTTGCCACCACGGCTACCTCCAGCCATCCGGTCGTACACACCAGCAGCAGCGCATACGCGCAACCCAGCCTGCGGTCCAATATGCTCAACCTGGATGGCGCCACCCTTGGCCGTTCGATGGGCACGCAGATTCTTTGCACCGATTGCCACAACAGCGACGACAATCGTGAATTCGGCGGCACGGGTCCGAACGGTCCTCATGGCTCAAGGTGGACGCACATTCTGGAGCGCCGCTACGAGTTCAGCAAGGCAATTACGCCCGGCGGCATCATTTCCAATCTCTTTCCAAATCCCGATCTCAGCGTAAACGGACCCTACGGCCTGTGCGGCAAGTGCCACAATCTATCGACTGTGGTAACCGCCACCAGTTGGAGTCAACACGCCTACCACATCAACGCCGGCTTTACGTGCTCGACCTGCCATACCGCCCACGGAATGGGGGCCACCAGCGGAACCATCAGCGGTGAACGGCTCGTGAATTTTGACCTGAATGTGGTGGCCCCAAATGGCGGCCTTCCCGTCTCCTACAATCACGGCGCGAATACCTGCGTACTGGTGTGCCACCAGGCCGCCCACAATGCCAACGGCACTGTCACCATGGCCAGCGTACCCAGGAGCCCCGGTATAAGAAGGTAAACCCAGTCCGCAGCCTTTCCTAACTCCCCTTGAACCGGTCTCTTCAATGACTGTGTGAAAGGGCACGACTTCAGTTGTGCCGCAAGCAGCCTCATATGAGGGAGACGGGGCTTTAGCCCCTGAGGAATGTTTTCTCTCTCTCGTCTGGGCGTGATTATGCAACCAGTCTTAGAACACGGTTCCAGCACTACTCCCATGCATTTCGTTCGACTTGTCCCCGTGACATTGACGGCAAAACTGCGCCGTCTGGTTGGAGAGTGGATTGGGGTCGCCGGGGTTGTAGGGAGCGCGCAGGAAGAACATGGTGGCGTAGTTTCCAGCCGGCAGGCCTGACGTCGAGCCTTTGCTGACACTAACCACATTCATCGAATGCGGTTCGTGGCAGGTGGTGCAAACAATCACTGCGGAGTTGCTGTAATTCCCCGGTTGGACAAAGAAGCCGTAGTTCGCCACGAACCTGCTGGAATTGGCGCCATTCATTTTGATGACTCCGTTAGCCTGGGTGCAATCCCAATTCCCAGAGCCACCACAACTCATTTTTGCGCTCAGGCCCATGGGGTGGTCGTTGAGGTAAGATCCGGCGCCGGCACCGGCACCGTTGCTTCCGAACAGCGTCGGAACGGTGTTGCCGGTTCCGTACGACGAGGGCAGTGTCTCATAAAGCTTGTTTCTCATCATGGCGCCCGATGCATAGTTGCCGTCATGGCAGCTCAGGCAGGTAAGCATCCCGTTCACGTCAGGCGTCGTAGCGGACATGCTGGACGGCAGCACTTCAACATAACCTCCTCCGCCGGTTGTGATGGTCTTGCCGTACAAGCCGCTTACATCCTGGCCCCAGAGAAGCGCACCACCCGCATTGGGATTAGCGGACCTGGCGTTCCCGTTGCCGGATGCGCCGCTATGCGGTGCGTGGCATGCCGGGCATCCGCGGCCATAGTTAAGGTGTGCGCCGAGAACGTCATTCGAAGCCGAAGTGATTTGGGCAACCGAAATGCCCGCAGTTCCCAGGAACATGAGCGCGACCAAAATAAACCGTTTCATTGATTAGGACCCCCTTATGCGTACCTCTTCTGAATCGGCTCAGTCCCCCGATCGCTGGAGGCGCTGTTTCGGCTTTGGGAACGCCTTGGTAACCAGAGGCAAAATGGGAAACGCGGCGTTATGGATCGTTGCCGGACGCTTGGCGCTTTTGCTGTTTCCGTCCGATACATTCACGTTCCCGTGTTCGAATCGGTGAGCAATCAACCTTTACGGCGCAGCGGTATCGCTGACCATCTAGGACACCAATGGCCCTGTTTGCCGGGAGGGTCGGGCAGGTTTGATGCCCGACGCTTAAGTCAGGCGGCGGGGAAATGTTGGATAACGTCAGCTTGCACAAGATGCGCTGACGGGAGCGAATGGATTCAAAAGGCTCAAGCGGAATTGCTCTGCCTTACGCCCAATTCGCCCAACATGGGAGGAATTGAATGGGCATTGTTGAAGCTCGAACATCTGCACTGCTCCACCAGTGCAAATACGAGCGAGTCAGCCATCGCTCAGAAACTCGCATTGAAGATAACAGTGGAGAGCTCGATAATTCGGGCTTTGTATGAATGGTCACAACGATCAGTGATATGGACTGGACACGCTGGGTTCACCCTGCCTTGTCGCCTGAACCACCTCGCTCCGCAGCGGTCTCGCCGAAATGTGCCTATTTTGCCGGAGGCTTTGCGGCAACGCTCCATAGTCACAGCCCCATGGTGTGATCCAAATCACCGTCACGAATTCCGCCACAATTTCTAATTACCTCTGAGAAATTGGGTTCGTTCAGTCGCCTGGCGCTGCTTGCATTTTGCTGGGGTCTTCTCGCGTTGTGGCGATTTTGGCGCAACCTGTTCCCCTCAGAGGCCGTATGAAACCGCTCCTTGATCGCGCACTATTCCGCAAAAGGTCTGCTTCTGCCAGAGGCCACGGGATTGCTCGATACCTTTGGATTTCGATAACTTTTTTCGCGTTGCTTTCCACGCGTGCCTCCGCCGCCGTCCATCCTGTGCCTCTGGACAAGAACACTGACGCCGCCAAATGCCTGGAGTGCCACGACGACAAAACCAAAGGCAAGTCCGTTCATTCCGCCATGGCCGCAGGGTGTTTAGGCTGCCATGAGATCCGGGTAAACAAAGACATCACGCGCGTCAAGCTGATCACCGCAACTCCGGCTGCGCTTTGCGTCACCTGCCATGCAGACAAAAAGGCGACTGACATCAAGGGGACGGTGCATCCGCCCGCGGTGCGCGACTGCCTCAGTTGCCACGATCCGCACGCCACCGACAACAAAAATCAGCTTCTGAAACCTGCCTCGGGCGGAGAAAAAGAAAACCTCTGCCTCAATTGCCACAAGACTGGATTGAATGTTCCCGAGAAGGGCAGCCGTCACGCCGCGCTCGATATGGGCTGCGACACCTGCCACGTGACGCACAAGACCGGCGCTGAGCCGACGATGGACAACCAGTTTCATCTGACCAAAGCTGCGCCGGCACTCTGCCTGGATTGCCACGATGCGAAGGATGCGGACTTACAAAAAGCTCATCAGAACCAGCCATTCGCCACGGCCAACTGCCTGGAGTGCCACGATCCGCACCAGTCGGCCGCGCCCAAGCTGATGGTGAAATTTCAGCATCCGCCGTTTGAGTCGAGGAGCTGCGAGATGTGCCACGCGCCGGCGAAAGATGGAAAAGTGGTGCTGACGCAGCCCGACGCCAAGAGCCTGTGCGTGACCTGCCATGACGACAAGGCCAAGCTCATCGAAGCGGCCAAGGTTCCGCATCCGGGCGCAATGGGAGATTGCACCGATTGCCACAGCCCGCACGCCAGCAACCAGCCAGGATTACCCAAGACCGACGCAGTGAGCATTTGCCTGGGATGCCACAGCGACATTGGCGATCTGGCCAAGAAGCCCGTGCACCATCAACCTGCTTTTGTGCAGGGCTGCGCCACCTGCCACACTCCGCACGGCGGCGACATCGATCATCTCCTGAGAGCCAAAGGCAATGCTTTGTGTCTCGAGTGCCACGGCCCCGATTCCACTCCGCAGCCGGTGGCGGATGCGCATTTGCTCACCATCTTCAACGGAACAGTCAGGCTACCCGACGACTACTACGCGAAGAACAAAGTCGCGATCCTGCCTCTCCACTTTGGCCTGGGACACCCCGTGGAGTATCACCCCGTATCCGACGTGCGGGACCCGGCCGACCAAAGCAAGGTGAAGACGCCGCTCAGTTGTCTCTCATGCCATCAGCCGCACGCTTCGCTGCAAGCAAACCTGCTGGTGAAAGACCAGGCCAACAACATGGCGTTCTGCGATAGCTGCCACAAGAACAGAATCAATATGAACCAGACGGTTATTCCTCAGAAGTAACTGGAGATCAAGATGTTTCACTTCCTCTTCAATTCGATGCGCACTCGCAAGCCGCTTGCACTAATCCTTCTGCTGGCGCTGGGTTTGGCTTACCCGTTTTCAGCAAATGCCGACAAGAAGAAGAAAAAGGATGACGCCGCCGCTGCTGCCGATGCGGGTCCGCGCAAATTCCCCTTTGACCCCACCAAGCTGGTGTGGCCGAGCCCGCCCAACATTGGCCGCGTTCACTGGCTGGATTACTTTGCGGGCACAAAAGTCGATTACACGCCGCCGGCCAGCGCTAAAGCCAAGGCCTCGTGGATGGACCGGCTCGCGGGCGGACAGTCACAGGAGGAAAAATTCAATCCCAAGACGTTTCCCTTCCAACTGATCGGTCCCTACGGCATCGCCGTCGATTCCAAGGGACTGGTGTACGTGGCCGATCAAAAGGTCGGAGCAGTATTCATCTTCAACACAGAAACCCACGATACGCAGCTCATCCGCAACGGCTATGAAGCCCACTTTGGATGGATCAACGGCCTGGCCATCGATGACGACGACCGGCTCTTCGTCGCTGACGGCAAGATGCACCGCGTCCTGATCTTCAACACCAAGCATGAAGTGGAAAATCAGATCTCAGAGGGATTGGTGGACCCGGTCGGCATTGCCCTGGACACGGCGAACCGCTTCCTCTATGTCGTCGATACGCAGCAGGACCAGGTGATTGTCTATGACGCGGATACGCTGAAGTTGCTGCGCCGTATCGGGACCGGAGGCAAGAACCACTTCCTCACCACGCCGGGTGACTTTGGCGCGCCGCAGGGCGTGGCTGTCGACAACGACGGCAACGTTTATGTAACCGACACCCTCAATGATCGCGTCGAGATTTTCGATGCTGACGGAGCATTCATCAGCCTGTTTGGAAAAGCCGGCGATGGCCCCGGAGCTTTTGCCCGGCCCAAAGGGATCGCAGTAGATGGCGATGGGCATATCTGGGTAGCGGATGAGATGGAAGACCGCCTTCAGGTCTTCAATCGCGAGGGCCAGTTGTTGACTTACATCGGCATGGGGCACGGAGAGCTGCCCGGTCAGTTCAAGGCGCTGGTGGGGGTTGCCATCGACAAGCAGAACCGGGTTTTTACAACCGAGCAGTTTCCCGGACGGCTGCAGGTGTTTCGCTATGTTACCGACGCCGAAGCGGCAGTCGAAAAAACCAAGCATGACGAGGAGCTGAAGCAAGCTGCCGCCAAGCACCAGAAGGGCGCGCCCGCCGCGGCTCCGGAAAAGCCCGCGGTTGCCGCACCGCAGAAGGCTCCGGAAGTTGCGCCTCCAACAGCAGCGCCGACGCCAACGAAAGACGCCGCAGCAACCAAACCGCAAGGGAGTTAGCTACGCCTACATTTTTGACGATTGCTTTGGCGACTCCCACTTGCCCGATTCGGCGGATTGGAAGATGGCTTCGATAACCGCCATGTTGGCGATGGCGTCTTCCAGCGGGACCGGGACTTCGGCGCCGTCCAGAACGGCTTTCGAAAACGCGTCGCCCTGCAACGTGTACTGATCGCAGACGGGAAATGTTTCCGTCGTGATACCCGCGCCGAACAGATCGCCGCCATCATCAATGAAGAGACGCGTAGGGCGGTCGGGAGGGGCGTTGAAGGGGATCTCGATCTCGATGCGGCCGCGCGTACCCAGGAAGTGGATGCGCTGATACGGAACCAACTGGGTGCTGCAGGTGAAGATGGCCTGCCCGCCGGGAAAATCAAGCATGGCCGAGGTAAGCCGGTCGGTGTGCATCTCCGGATCGCGGTCGACCAGGGCTACCACGCGCGTGGGCTCCTGCCTGAACGCGTAGCGCGATGCGTGGATGAGATAGCAGCCGATGTCGTAGAGCGCGCCACCCCCGCATTCAACCTGGTTACGGATGTTGGCCGGATTGTTATTGAAGTAGCTGAAAAAACCCGCGATAGAGCGGATTTCGCCGATGCGTTTCTCTTCGAGAAGCTGGCGCAGTCGAACCCACTGCGGATGGCAATTGACCATGAAGGCTTCGCCGATTTTGACCCCGGTGCGGGCGCGAACGGCAAGCAGAATTTCCGCTTCAGCGACGGTCAGGCTGAGGGGCTTTTCGCAGAGAACGTGCTTGCCGGCCTCGGCGGCGCGGATGGTCCACGGGACATGAAGCTGATTGGGGAGCGGGTTATAGATGGCGTCAATGTTGGGGTCGGCGAGCAACTCCTCATAGGAACCGTAAGCCGCGGGAATGCCCAGACCGGCTGCGGCCTGCTCGGCGTTGGCGCCATCGCGCGAGGCGATTGCCACAACCCGTGTATATTTCCCGCGCTGCATGGCGGGAATGACCTTTTTGAGGCCGATGTTGGCAGTCGAGAGAACTCCCCAGCGAAGTGAGTTTTCCATGGGAATAATGATAGAGCTTGAAAGGCACAACGGGGCGGCATGGCGTAGAATTGCTCCGTTCGGGAATACGCTTTCTGGAGCTGCGCGGAATTTTGCTCAGCAGGCGAGCCGCCTCCTGAAAATCCTGACGAAACTCAAGGGATGGAATGAGATGGAATTATTCTTTCGAGCGCACACGATGCTTCACGTTGCCCTGCCGGCGTTGATGATGGGCCCGCTGCTTCTCGCCGGCCAGGCGCAAACCGTTACTGAGATCGGCGGACAGAAAATTGTGACCCTGACCCGCACTGCCGCGAGCACCACCAAGCCGGAGTTCACCAGCATCACGCTCGCGCCGGGCCGCGGAATGGAGATTCTGCAGATCACGGCGAACTTCCCCGGAAAGGGCAGTGTGGATGTGCTCGCTTCACCGGATCTGGCGGGCGCCAAGAAAATGCTGGACGTTGACGATGATGATTTCGGCAACCTCGGCTATCGGCTGGGCTCTGCATTCCTGGTTCCCTACCCCAATCGGATTCGCGGCAAGCTCTCGGCCGACGGCAAGACGCTGACTACCTCGTGGGAAGGTCATGCCATCACGCTTCCCGCCAACAACATCGGCAAATTGCCCACAGCGGAGCGCCACGCCATGCACGGGCTGATCCTCAAGGCCAAAACCGACGACGTCAAAGTTAAGAGTATTCCCGGCGGAGAAGAAGTGACGGGCGTTATCCACGCCGGCGACTTTGGAGGCCACTGGCTGTCGAAGACCGACCTGGTCATCACCATACGGCTGACTGCCGAGGCCGTGGATGCCAGCATCGATGCGCGCAACGTGGGCGCCGAGTCCGAGCCGATCGCGATCGCATGGCATCCCTACTTCAACCTTCCCTCAGGTGATCGCACCCAGGTCAGGGTTCACATTCCCGGTTCAACGATGGCCGAGGTCGATAACTACGACAACGTCTTCCCGACCGGCAAGGTTTCTCCTGTAGCGGGAACCAAGTTTGACCTGCTTGCGCCGGGCGGCGTGGCGCTGGGATCGAATTTCTTTGACGACAACTGGAACCACCTGGAATGGGCCAACAAAACCGTCACAGTGAAGGTGATCGATCCGGCGGCGCATTATGGCATCGACATTATCGGCCTGTCGCCGGAGATCAAAGCAATCCAGATGTACGCGCCACCAACCAAGCAATTCGTGGCCATCGAGCACCAGTACAACTTCGGCGACCCCTTCGGCAAGGAGTGGGGCTCAACCGATACCGGCATGGTCACACTGAAGCCGGGCCAGAGCACAAAGTGGCATGTGCGCTTGCATGTGTTTGTGCCATAGGAATTACTGGATCGTCATGGGAACTGTTTCAAAGATGCAATGCGGGCCGGAAGCGATTCCGGCCCGCATCGTTTTTTGCGAATTGAGATGATGGCAGGATCTTCCCAGCGGGGCGTTATTCGTTGACGAATGTGGCTTGAACGCGCCGCGATTGCGCCAGGTAGAGAATCCAGATGACAACCACAATGAGCTTCCTCAGAACGACCATCCAATCGGAATTCATGTGGTAGTGCAGAGCCATCAGGTGATCCGCGAACATCCAGACAAACTGGGCCACAAAACAAGCCGTCATGGCGTTTGGGTAATTGCGCTTCCTTTTGTAAAAAAGAACGTTGAGAAAGACAAATGCAGTTAGAAACACGGTGTAGGTGACGGCCTCAAGCATGACCAGGCCGGCAAGTCCGGGGCGAGCCGCAAGAGCCGGCTGAAAGCGATCGCCGTAGAGAATGACGAGGTCCGAAAACACGTCACGGAGGATCATGAATGGCCAAATTACGAGCCCGGCAGCGACCAGGAACAGCCAGCCTCCAATCTGATTGAAATTCCTGCCCAATGAGAACGTGGGAGACGAACTCGCCTGTTGAGCTGAACCATCGCCAGTCGCGTTGGATGGCTCGTGCAGTTGCGCCGCCGCTGAAGCCGCAGCGACGTCCCACCTGGCAGGCTCGGCAACTGCGGACCCGCAGTTTACACAGACGACCGCGGCGTCCTCCACTTCGGATTTGCATTGCGTGCATTGCTTTGTCATTGTGGAGTGCCGCAGGTATGACTGGATAATCCCCGAATCCCGGAGGCTTGTCAATGAAAGCGGCAGGCGCATGCCGCGAAACCATACGAAAACTCTATTCCTCGAGTTTCCTGAGCTGGACCGTTTTGCCCGTGCGCGCAGACTCCCGCGCCGCGTCCAGAATCTGCATGACGACAACATTTGTGTCGAGCGAACTCAGATCGCCTTTCGGTGCAATCTCGCCGCGCAAGACGGCCCCCAGATAGTTGAGCGAGTCATTCTCGGGTGAAGAAAGCGGGGACAGCGTGATCAACTGCTCCCGCGATTCGTGTTCGCGGCGCACGCGCAGCTTGTCCGATTCAACAGTGATGGCGTAGCCGGTCGAGCCGTAGACCTCCATGTCCTTGCGCGAGAAGGGCCAGTTCCACGACGCCTGAATAACAGCCTGGGAACGAGGGTAGGCGAGCACAATGGTGGCGTCGTCATCCACGCGCGAATAGGTTTCGGGCTTGTCGTGATTGACCACCGCTGTGACGGTAAGCGGAGTTTCGCCGCGCATCAGCCAGGTCATCAAATCCACGCCGTAGCAGCCGAAGTCGTAGAGCGCGCCTGCGCCGTTCTGCGCGGGATCGGTGAGCCAGGCCAGGAATTCCGGAGGCACGCCGATTTCTTTCGGGCCCTGGTGGCCGTCGTGAACCACCACGCGGCGGATGGCGCCCAGGCGGCCGTTCTCGGCTTCATCATAGGCGGCTTTGTTGCTGGCGTACCAGGTGGTCTCGTAATTCACCAGCACATGGATGTGGTAGTGGCGGGCGGTGCTGCGAATGGCCAAGGCGTCGTCAAGAGAGATGGTCAGAGGTTTCTCCACCATCACGGAGACGCCGTACTGCGCTGCGATCTCGATGGCCGCCCGGTGATCGGCGATGGAGGTGTAGACCAGCACGGCCTGGGGATGGGTCTTCTCGATCATGTTGGCTTCCTGGCGATAGAAAAGTGTGTCGGGAAGCCCGAATTTCTTTTTGTACTTCGCAAACAGGGCCGGATCGGAGTCGGCGATACCAACCAGTTCGACATCGCTGTGATGGGGAAGGCCGGCAAGAAAACCCTCGACGTGGCCATGGACGAGGCCGACGATGGCCACTCGAAGCGGCGCACGGTGATCCTGGGCCGTGAGCGCGACCGGCGCAGCCAGCAGCAATCCGATCAAGAATGTGCAACTCAATCGAGCAAAGGAAAAAGTACGGCAATTGGACATCAAGCGATCTTGCCTCCTGGGGCGGATTCTACTCTCGCGGGCTTGAGGCGCCCCTCACTCCCCGAACCCGATTTGAAGATGAGGGAAAGAAATCGCAGAAAGGCACACCTTCGCATAATGGAGATTGACGGACGGGGCGGTCGAGACGTTCGCATGGAAGGCGATGAACAAAAATGGGCCGCGCATCGGCCATGCGCAGCCCATCCGTTGGCGAACTTTGAAAGCCTAGTTGAGGTCCGCGTAAAGCTGGCTGACCCAGAGGCTGCCCAGTCCTGTGGTGTAATCCCACCCCGGAGCCGCAGTATAGAGGCCGTCCTTTCCAAGGATGATGTCGTGGAATCCGCCCTCGGGATAGGAGCCGACGGTTCCGGTTCCGTCATATAACGCGTAGAGACGTAGCGGCGCGAAACCAAGCTTCGGTTTCGCTGAGATCATGCGTGCCCACACGCCCAGAGAGAGTGGGGAGGAAAGGCTTGTGCCGCCCACTACTTCCACCACTCCGTTCACGTAAACATTAGCGCCGGAATACGGGTCCGCATCCATTGCGATGTCCGGAATGCCCCGCGAATTGAGCTCGGTAGCCGAGACAATATTGGCACTCACCTGCCAATATGGGGCGCCTTCGAACTGACTGATACCGCCCCCGCCTGCATACCAGGCGATCTCCTGGTCGTAGTTGCCGTCGGAGTTGGCCAGCAGCGTGGTGCCTCCCGCGGCCACGGCGTACTGCGATGCCGCGGGATAGTTGACCAGCGGGGCGCCAGCGGGAACGCCATTTTCACCCACTTCAGCGGGGCAGAACGAGCCGGTGTCGCCGGTAGAGGCAAAGAAGGTCTGCCCCTGCGCGGCGGCCTCAAGGAATGTGTTGTCGTCGGCCAGCATGGAACCGTCTAGATAGGGGAAGATTTCGCATTCGCCCAATGAGGCGCTGCCTGCCTTTGCCTTATCATCCGTAGCCCACCGGCTGAACTCGAGAGCCAGATCGGAGTCCGACAGCGAGGTTGTGGCATAAATGTAGAGATGCTTCAGATTGCCGGCCATGCCTGATGAGTATTGCGTATCCAGGTCCCACTCGTCGGCGCCTGAAGTATCCGTGCTTGCCAGGCCGACTTGCACTACGCTGACCGGAACCTCGGGCAGTCCAAAAGCCTTCTCGGCAATGCGCAGATCGGAGATTGTGCCCGTCACGTCGCCCTCCGCCATGATGGCGATGGAAGCTTGGGCAGCGGCGGGAACCCCTGTCGCCCCGTAAATCTGCCAGAATCCCTGCGGGTTATAGCTCACGTCATATGCGGGCACAGCAACCTGCGCATGGGTAACCAGCGTGGGCTTCATCTGGCCGATGGAATTCAAACCAAGCACGGAGCCGACAATTCCGCTCAGGGAGGCGGGTACCTGGGCGGCAGAGATATTTCCGTAAACGGTATTCCCGAATTGGGCAAATTGCTCGATGGTGGTGTTGAAGGCGGAATTCGCCTGGGCAACTGTGCCGTTGGCGCTTATGAGCAGGTTGTTGGGCTCAACGGCAATATTGCCAAAGCCGGCACCTTGAAGATAGCTCACCGCCTGATCCACCTGCGCCGCACTGGGAGCGTAAGTTGAGGCGAACTGCGCCGGTGTCAGCGTTTCTCCGTAAAGCGCGTTGGATGGATCGTTGATGCTGGCGACATATTGAAGCAAAGCAGGCTTGTTCTGTAATGTCAGCGCGAGGCGAACTGTAATTGCCTGGTCCCCCGGCGCGGGACCCAAATCGGAAGCAGAGGCGAGCCGGGACAGGGATATTCCCTGGGTTGCAGTGTTGACCCAAGCACTTTGGGCACTGGCCGCCATAACAAGAGAGGCGACCGCGAAGAGAATAAACAAACTTCTCTGGCGAAGGGATTTCATGGGGGAAGTCTCCTCAGAAACAAATGGACACAACCACCAAAGCCGTCAATTACCACACTGGAAAGAACTTCAAATACCGAGTACTGCCAACCTCGACTGTTGAAACTGCTGAATTTGTGATCGTTTTTAGCTCAGTCGGGTTGTACCGTCCAAAAGAATTTGCGTCGGTCCATCGCGGGAAACCGACTCCCTGCTTCGCGTCTTCTTCCGTTAAACGCCCAGGTCCCGGGTAAACTCCCGGGCCTTTTGTGCCGTCAATGTATGCGTGGAAGCTTTGCTGCAGACTCGTTTTCGCTGCCCGTGCTGCGGATACAAGACCCTGGAAGCGCCGGACGCGCTCGCTTTGTGCCCGGTTTGCTGGTGGGAAGACGATGGCCAGGAAGATGAAGATGCCCTGGATGTCCGCCTGACCGTCAACGGCTCCCTCAGCCTCAAGGAAGCCCGGGATCACTATCTGCTCTGCGGCGCGGCGCATCCCCGATTCCTGCGCTATGTCCGCAAGCCGCTGGTTTCCGAGCAGTAAACACCGCTTTCATCCCAATCCTCTCTTCGCAGGCCAAGGTCCAGCTCAGGTCTCAAGCCAGGTCTCACCCCAGTTACGTGCCTATTACGGTCCATTTTCCCGCCTGATCGGCTTGCGCCTGTTTGACCCTTCCAGCAAACCCTCTTACCATGAGATGAGGGACTTCACGGCCACTCAGCGAAGGCTTTGCCTGAGGTAGAGTGCGTTCCCGCGGTTACTTGCGCGAGATGGCAGTCGGCGCCACAGATTGGGCGGCCAACAGCCAAATGAGCCCGAAGCAGTTGGTGTGGCGCACAGAGCGCCTGGAAGGCAAAAAGTTGAGTTCTACTGACACTCTCGAGAACAACCCCCAACCTGAATCGGCCGAGGGGACACACGAGCACGATAGCCTGGAAGCGCACGGGCACGAAGGCGCCCACGACCATGATGGGCACGAGCACGATGGGCATGATCATGACCATGAAGGACACGACCACACCCACCAGCATGGCCCGGTTTTAAATCCGGATTGCACGCGCGAGCTGGTTCTGGACATCCCTGCTGAAGAAGTCTCGAAGGCCTACGGCAATGTGGTCCGCAACTACCGGAAATATGCCAAGATTCCCGGGTTCCGCGCCGGCAAGGTGCCGGAGACGGTGATCAAGCGGCGCTTCGCAACCGAGATTCGCAAGGACGTAATCGACGGCCTGCTGCCGGAGCGGTTCAACAAGGCGGTGCGCGACTTGGGCGTTGCGCCCGTTGGCCAGCCGCAGGTGACCGAGTTGACCGTCGAGGATGGCCAGCCGTTACACGTGAAGGCGGTCTTTGAATTCATCCCCGCATTTTCCATTGAGGGTTACCAAAGTGTAACGGTGGAGAAGCCGTCTGTGGAAATCACTGAGGACGAATTCAACCTGGAGATGGCGGAGTTGCGGGAGTCTCGCGCCACCATTGAGCCGGTGGAAGAGGATCGTCCCCTGGTGGACGGCGACTGGGCACAGATCTCTTATAAGGGCCAGGTCGAGGGTTCGGTCGAGGGCGAAGCTGACAGCGAGCCAATCGCAGGCGAAGACACCCTGGTTGAGGTTGGCGGCAAGGACGCGGTTGAAGCCTTTAACGGAGTCCTGCGCGGCGCCAAGCCGGGCCAGGAACTGAAGGCCGAGGTGATCTACCCCGCCGAGTATGGCGACGCCAAGCTGGCCGGTAAAACGGTGGCTTACGAGCTTGAGGTCAAAGCCATCAAGAAGCGTACCCTGCCTGACCTGGATGACAACTTTGCCCAGGAACTCGGTAGTTATGAGAGCTTTGCGGACCTGGAAGCGCGGGTGCGGGAACACATGGCAAGCCGCAAGCGGCGCAGCGTGATGGGTGAAACCAAGGACCGGCTGTTTGCGGCCCTTACTGAGCACTACCCGTTTGCAGTGCCCGAATCGCTGGTGCAGGAGCAGATTGATGCGCGGCTGGAACGCGGGCTGCGCGCCCTAGCGGCGCAGGGCATGGACACCGAGCAGATGCGCAAGCTGGACTTTGCCAGGCTGCGTGCGGCACAGCGGACCAGCGCGGTAGCCGAAGTAAAATCCATGATTTTGCTGGACCGGATTGCGCATGAGGAGAACATCTCCGTCAGCGACGAGGAACTGGACCATGAGCTGGAATTGGCCGCGATTCAGTCAAGAGAACCGCTGGAGGCTTTGCGGGCGCGTTTGACTGAGGACGGCGGGCTAGCTAAAATCCGGGAACAACTCCGACGCGAGAAAACTGCGAGCTTACTTTACGAACGGCTTCCCGCATAGGGCGGGTAACAGAGCGGAAAACGCCGCGTGGATTAGAAAATGGCCGCGCGGCTCTCAGGAATCGGGGAGAAGCAGCCCCCAACGGAAGAACGGGAAGAACATTCAATGGCATTGGTTCCCATGGTGGTTGAGCAGACGAGCCGAGGCGAGCGCGCCTACGACATTTACTCCCGTCTGCTTCGCGATAACATCATTTTTCTCGGCACCCCGATCGATGACCAGGTTGCCAATCTGATTGTGGCGCAGATGCTCTTTCTGCAAGGGGAAGACCCGGAGAAAGACGTCTCGCTCTATATCAACTCGCCGGGCGGTTCCATCACCGCGGGCCTGGCCATCTATGACACCATGCAGTTCATCAAGAACAACGTGGTCACCTATTGCATTGGCCAGGCGGCCAGCATGGGTGCGTTTCTATTGCTGGCCGGGACCAAGGGCAAGCGGTTCGCGCTCCCCAACTCGCGCATCCTCATTCACCAGCCATCGATGGGCGGGCTGAGCGGGCAGGCCACGGACATCGACATTCATGCGCGCGAGATCCTGCGCATCCGCGAAATCACAAACACGCTGATGGCCAAGCATACCGGGCAGCCTCTCGACCGCATCGAACGCGATGTGGAGCGGGATTTCATCATGAATTCGCAGCAGGCAAAGGAATACGGCATCGTCGACGAAATTATCGACAGGCCGCGCACGTAAGAAGCAAGCGGAGTTAGAGTTATTGGCGGTGTTGGCGCCGCGCACGGAAAAGGGCCGACACCACCAAATACGGTAAGAACGCTAACACGCTCAATTCGTCCAAGAGGGAGTAACACCATGAAAACGCGCACGGGACCTGAAGAAGCACTGCGCTGCTCGTTCTGCCACAAGTCGCAGGACGCCGTGGCCAAGCTGATCTCGTCGCCCAGCGACTATCCTCGCGCATATATTTGCGACGAGTGCGTAGCCGTCTGCAACTCAATCCTTGAGGACGACCGCGGCGAGGCGACTCCCGCCACCACCGCCGGCCACCTGCCCAAGCCGCAGGAAGTGAAAAGCTTTCTCGACGACTTTGTGATCGGACAGGATCAGACCAAGAAGAAGCTGGCCGTTGCCGTTTACAACCACTACAAGCGCATCCAGATGAACCGCATGCGCAACAACGAAGTGGAGTTGGCGAAGAGCAACATCCTGCTCATCGGGCCCACCGGATCAGGCAAGACGCTGCTGGCGCACACGCTGGCCAAGATGCTCGATGTACCCTTTGCGATTGTGGATGCGACCACGCTGACCGAGGCCGGTTATGTGGGCGAGGATGTGGAGAACATCATCCTCAAGCTGCTGCAAGCTGCTGACGGCGATGTAACGCGCGCGCAACAGGGCATCATTTACATCGACGAAATCGACAAGATCGGCCGCAAGGACGAGAACCCCTCCATTACCCGTGATGTTTCCGGCGAAGGCGTGCAGCAGGCGTTGCTCAAGATCCTTGAGGGCACCGTGGCCAATGTGCCGCCGCAGGGCGGACGCAAACATCCGCACCAGGAATTTACCGCGGTCGACACAACCAACATACTCTTCATCTGCGGGGGCGCGTTTGTGGGGCTGGAGCGCGTGGTCGGGCGCCGCGTGGGCAAGAAGGCGCTGGGCTTCAAGGCCACCGATGCTGAGGCGGATGCGGCAACCACTCGCTCGCATCGCGATACCGAGTTGCTGCGCAAGACCGAGCCACAGGATCTGATCAAGTACGGGTTGATTCCGGAGTTTGTGGGTCGCCTGCCGGTGATGGGCATTCTCGACGAGTTGGACGAAGCGGCGCTGGTTGAGATTCTGACCAAGCCGCGCAATGCGATCCTGAAACAGTACCAGCGGCTATTTGAATACGAGAATGTCCGCCTGCACTTCACGCAGGAAGCGACCGTTGCCGTCGCGCGCGAGGCCCTGGCGCGCAAGGTGGGCGCGCGTGGATTGCGCATGATCCTCGAAGAGCTGATGCTCGACCTGATGTACCACCTGCCCAACAACAAGCGCGTGCGTGACCTGGAGATTACCAGCGACATGGTGGAGCGGCGCGACCTGTCGTTGTGCCTGCTTGAAAAAGCTGGATAAGACCAACTCATTCGTTAGATAGAAAAGCCTCAGACCGATCGTCTGAGGCTTTCTTGTTTATGGATGTAATGCAGCGCGGGCCGGATCTACGAACCGGATCTTGGAAACCAGGCCTCAAGCCATGCTAACTTCGCATAAAGCAGATAAATCAACGTGAGAATGCAGCACACCAGGGGAATCATGAGTTGGGGTACACGATAAAGCTTCTCGGGATTTTGTACGGCGCTCTCCGCTTGAAATGAGAGACCAAAATAAACCGCCATCAGCCATGCAATAAAGGGGAAAGAAAGGATAAGTTCCATGTGATAGCGCATGGCAAACGCGCCGAAAAACAGCATGGCCGCAGCGGAATAGAAAACCACGGAGTTAAGCAAAGACTCTTCGTTGTAGTAACGGAAGGAGCGGCGATAACTCACTGCGACCTGGGCATCGCCGATCTGGCGATATTCGCTGAATCGCTTCAGCGCCATAAAATATGCGCCCAGCATCCAGTAAGACAGGAGTAATGATACAGGCGGCAAAATCGACGTGGTAACTACATACCATCCAAGACAGAAGCGGATGGGATTATTGATTGACTCGCTTAGGACATCGACATAGGGCAGGTTCTTGCTGCGAATGGGCGAGATGTTATAGATGCATCCCATGATCCACAGAGCGGCGGCGCACATCGTAAATTGCCGCGAGATAAAAAGCCCCAGTCCAAGGCCCGCAATCATCATTGCGATCCATTGCGCATAGGCCCAGCCTATATGCGCAAGCCCACGGGCGGCGGGGCGATTCTTCTTGGTCGGATGCAGGCGGTCGAAGGGCGCGTCAAGGATTTCGTTGATGACATAGTTGCTGCTGGCAATCAGCGTTGAAGCTACCAATCCTAAAAAAATATGCCCCGCAAGCGTCGTAGTCCACAGAGTCCGGGCGATAGACATTGCTACCACGATGCCCGGCACAATAAAGATCTGCTTGATGCTATGGTCAAACCGGGCAATGTGCAGGTGTACGCCGAGGCGTTGGGAAATAGATACTGGCTGGCTGGTGCCTGGGGCGGATGTGCGTAGTGGAGTCACGGAATGGCCATCTTCAATCCGCGACATACAAACACCTCACACGGTTACAATGGAACATGGATACTTTGAGGGCGCGGGCGCACTTCTGAACTTTCAATCGCAGTGTATCTTATTGCCTGTCTGCGTCCAAAGTCCCCTGATTTGTATCGTTGAATTGACGTTTTGATCCAGCTCAGGCAGGCGATTCTTCGAGCCCTGTGCAAGCGTGTTCTGAGCTCATGAAATCGTTGGTTGTGGAAATCACCCCATCGATTATTTCAAGTTTCCTAACTGCACGCGATTTCGCTGTACAATCCCAACATGAGCCGTCGAACCAACCTTGAACCCGGAGATGATTTGGCGCGTCCAATAGATATGAGGGCACTATGACTGCATTTCGCGAAAAGATAGAAGCGCGCAAGCTGCCCATGATGCCCATTCGGGACATGGTCATTTTTCCATACATGATGACGCCGTTCGTTGTGGGCCGCGAGTCGAGCGTGCGGGCGCTTGAAGAAGCGCTCAACGGCGACCGCAAGATTTTTCTCGCCACGCAACACGACGCATCGATCGATGAGCCCAAGGCAAAGGAAATCTACCAGGTCGGTTCGATCTGCAACATTGTGCAGAGCGTGAAGATGCCCGATGGCAACATAAAAGTCCTCGTCGAGGGTGTGGAGCGCGCAAAGTCCACCGAGGTGAATGACCGCGACGGTTTCTTCGTGGCCACGGTGCGCACCGGCAAGAAGGACTTTGAAATGACGCCGGCCGTGGAGCAGTTGATGCAACGCGTGACCGGCCTCTTCGAGCAATATGTCAAGCTTCAGCAGAGCTTGAACTACGAGACCATCATCGCCACGGTGCGCATGGATGAAGCGGCCAAGCTCAGCGACACCATCGCCGCAAATCTGCAACTGGGCATTGAAGAGAAGCAGGAGTTGCTGGCGATTTTTGATCCAGCGGCGCGGCTGGCACGGATTGCGGATGTGCTCGATATTGAAATTGAAAAGCTGGACCTGGATCGCAACATCCAGTCGCGCGTGAAGCGGCAGATGGAGCGGGCGCAGAAAGAGTATTACCTTAACGAAAAGATCAAGGCCATCCAGAAGGAACTGGGCCGCGGCGAAAAGAGCGAGTTCGACGAACTGCGCAAGAAGATTGAATCCGCGGGCATGCCCAAGGAAGTGCTGGACAAGGCGATTCAGGAGCTCAAGAAGCTCGAAGCCATGCCGCCGATGTCGGCCGAATCGACCGTGAGCCGCAACTACATTGACTGGCTGCTGGCGGTGCCGTGGAAGAAGCGGTCGAAGGAAACGCGCTCGATTGACTACGCCGAGAAGGTGCTGAATTCGGACCACTACGGCCTGGAAAAAATCAAGGAGCGCATTCTTGAATTTCTCGCGGTGCGCCAGTTGGTGAAGAATCCGAAAGGTTCGATCCTGTGCTTCGCCGGGCCTCCGGGAGTGGGCAAGACTTCGCTGGGCATGTCCATCGCCAAGGCCACAGGCCGCAAGTTCGTGCGGCTCTCGCTGGGCGGCGTGCGCGATGAAGCGGAGATTCGCGGACATCGCCGTACGTATATCGGCGCGCTGCCGGGCCAGATCATTCAGCACATGAAGAAGGCGGGCACGAAGAACCCGGTCTTCCTGCTGGATGAGGTCGACAAGATGGCGTCCGACTTCAGGGGCGACCCTGCATCGGCGCTGCTCGAGGTGCTGGACCCGGAGCAGAACACGACTTTCCAGGACCACTATCTCGACGTGGATTACGATCTTTCGCAGGTGCTGTTTGTAGCCACGGCAAACGTGATGCACACCATTCCGGCGGCGCTGCAGGACCGCATGGAAGTGCTGCGGCTGCAGGGTTACACAGAGCAGGAAAAGCTGGAAATTGCGCGGCAATACCTGGTGAAGAAGCAGCGCACGCAGACGGGCCTGAGCGACAAGAACGTCGTCTTCACCGACGAGGCGATTCTCGAAATCATTCGCTACTACACGCGCGAAGCCGGGGTGCGCAACCTGGAGCGCGAGATTGGCAACGTGTGCCGCAAGGTGGCGCGCAAGGTGGTGAAGAGCGGCGCCAAACACAAGGAAGAGTTGACTGCGGAAAACATTCACGAGTTCCTCGGCGTGGCGCGTTTCCGCGACTCCGAAGTGCATGAGAAGAGCGAGATCGGTCTCGTCACCGGCCTGGCGTGGACTGAAGTCGGCGGCAGCATTTTGACCACTGAAGTTCAGGTGCTCGACGGCAAGGGCAAGCTCACCATTACCGGGCAGCTTGGCGACGTGATGCAGGAGTCGGCACAGGCGGCGCTGAGCTACATTCGCGGCAAGGCGCAGGCGCTGGGGTTGACGCGAGAGTTTTATCGCAACGTTGACCTGCATCTGCACGTTCCCGAAGGCGCGATTCCCAAGGACGGGCCGTCGGCGGGCATCACCATGGCGACTGCGCTGGCCAGTGCGCTGGCGAAGATTCCAGTGCGGCGAGACATCGCTATGACCGGCGAGATTACGCTGCGCGGCAAGGTGCTGGCGATCGGCGGATTGAAGGAGAAACTGCTGGCTGCGCTGCGAGCCGGCGTCTTCGAGATCATTTTGCCGCGCGCCAATGAGAAGGACATCGCCGAGTTGCCGGACAACATCAAGAAGGCGATGAAGCTGCATTTTGTGGACCAGATGGACGAGGTGCTGGCGCTGGCCCTGGAAAGCCCACTGGTGCCGATGACTTCCGCGGAGGCTGAAGTGCTGGCCGCTGTGCCTCCGCCAACGGAGATTGCGGCGAACATGCCGGCGCGGCAGTAGCGCCGAGGGGAGCTGATCTCTCTTACGCGTTGCTTTTCATATTGACTTTGACCCACACATGGGCGTTTCCCCTTTTGTTGGGGACATACGCAACATCGGTGACCACAGCCGTGCTGCCGCTGCGGACGGCTCCCAATATCGGGGCCTGGTCGTAGCTCTGGCTCTGCGACTTGTCGGCGCGCAAAAAGACATTATCGCTAAACTTAACAACCTGGCCAACGCTCACATCTGGCGATGCAGAGGCAATTTTCGGTATTGTCGCTTTTGTCCAGGTCTGGTGGGTGGAGTCGGCGTTGCCGAGAAGAACCCATCCCGCAGTGGGCGAGGCTTGAGTGGGGGACGGGGCGCCTGTGGAGGTAGTTTGCAGAGTGAGCACCGATTGGGCCAGGGAGTTGCTTGCGGTATCGAGAGATGCGAGCGAGCCGGCCGCCTGGTTGGCGGCGTCCGTGGCTTCCTTCTGGATATTCGGATCGGAGCTTTTGCTGGCAATATCTTCGAGGGTTGATTTGACCTCATCCAGCGTATCGGAGGCCGACGAGCTTGCCTGGGCGGCGGCCGTACCCTGGGCAGCCGCCTGCTGCGCTTGCTGCCAGGTGAAGACGCCCCCGTTGAGCTGCGTGATTCCGGCTTTGCTCAGCGTCGAATTCAACTGGGTGGGGAAGCCGAGCAGGAACACCAGCAGCGCTGCGATGAACACATCTCTCAGAACGGTAAACAGGTTCTGAGTAGTGGCAAGAACTGCATTGATACGGTCATTGAGGCCTGGCATGGGGGGAACCTCATTGAGTTGATTTTCAGGAAGCTGATCGGGCCACTATACAGAAGATTTAGTTCAACTGTCACCTCAATTCCGGGAGACAAGGGCCTGCGTGCGCAGTTCCTGTATCCTTGGAGGTGGATAGCCTTGACTGTTCGCCGACCTCCCGACTCGCCGACCCGCTGACTTGCTCCCCGTGCTCACTTATGCGATATACAACACAGTTCTTGCTTTCGGCCATGGCGGCGGCGCAGTTCCCTGCACCCGCCGTGCCGGAGATTGCCTTTCTGGGCCGATCGAACGTGGGCAAATCGAGCCTGCTGAACGAGTTGGTGGGTGAGAAGGCGGCTAAAGTATCGTCCACGCCAGGTCGCACTCGTGCGATTAATTTCTTTGCGCTGCTCGATCCCAGCCAGCATCCGCGCCTGATGTTTGCCGACCTGCCCGGTTACGGGTATGCCAAGATTTCGAAGTCGATTTCGGCGGGCTGGCCGGCGTTTATCGAGCCTTACCTTGCGATCCGCTCGACGCTGAAGTTGTGCGTTTGCCTGGTGGACTCAAATGTGCCCCCGCAGGAGAGCGATCGGCAACTTATTGACTGGCTGCGTGCCGCGGGACGCGAGTTCGCCGTGGTGGCTACCAAGATTGACCGGCTCAGCGGTAACGAACGAACGCGCAACCTGCTGGCTCTTAAAAAGGGGCTGGAACTGGACGATGTGCTGCCGGTTTCCGCCAAGACCGGCTATGGAATCAAGGAATTGTGGGCCCGGATTGAACTGGCGGGTCAGTTGGCCAGCTAAGCGGTTTCGACCTCGGTTTGTACCCCCCCTCCCCCCGGTCCTTTTCGTAAACTACTTGTTTTCATTGGGTTACGGGGTGTGTATCGTCCTATATATGACATAACAAAAGAGTTATTGTCATATATAAGAAAACAAATGAGTTGAAGGTTAATCTGGAGCGTTTTGTCTCATATTGCAAGACTAATCTCGCATTGTAGGATCTGCCGACTGCACCGACGTGTTGAGGGATCGACTAGATTCATTGTGCGCCAAGAGGGGGAAATTATCGGCAAAAGCTCAAAAAGAATTCTGGAACCAAAGGTTACGCCCTACAGCTTCTCAAAACGAAGACGGTGTTCCGGTCGGGGACCAGGGCCGCGAACAAGGAATTCGACGGGGACCGGAATGTCGCCGCGATTGACCTCGTTGCGGATCGCGTTGATTAGTCTCTCGGCGGATTCCTGATCGCAGGCCAGGAGACGCACACCTTGGGCGAGGCGGCCAAGGTAGCGCGGGGCGAGCCGGAGCCAGCGGCGGGCTTGCCAGTCTTCAGCATTGAGACAGTCGAGGGCGACATTGTCCAGTTTGGCCAGCCATCGGGCGGGTTCCTGGGCAACGTGCCACGCGAGGAGAACCTGACGCTGATCCTCAGGAACAATTTGAACGCGACGCGCGCCCTGCTTCAGGAATATATCGATTTTGGACCTGATTCCCTCGCCGGGTGGCAGCAAGTCGGGTAGCACGCCGCGCTCCAGCATCTCGCGCTCGACGGCTTCGGGTGCACCGGCCACGCAGACGGCGACTGTCTCGCGCTTGCGAACCTGGTTTTTGAGAATGCGCAAAGCCTCATCCAGCGAGTTTACGAGGAAGTCGACAACCCCATCACGAATTGCCTGCTTTTGGGCGTCCTGATCGGTAGTGGCAGCGAGAGATGCCGCACCGGCTATGTTGGCTGCTACCACGAGCGGGCGGCCTAGCGGGTCGAGTTCCGCGACGTAGAGCAGCTTGCCGCCGAGAGATGGCTCAGTTTGCTGAGGGGTTCCTGGCGCAGTGGCGATGAGGGCCGCGAAGAGTTGATTGACCAATTCGGCAAAATCGACCGCCGCATGAATGGGATCAGTTCGCATCGGGGTCCATCATTGAGGTCTATTCTGCCGGTTGCCCGAGTCCTAAACCGTCTATTCCGTTTGCATGGAGTCCCGCAAGTTTTTGGCGCGGACAAAGAAGACAAATTCTCCCGGCTTTGCGACGGCGGTTCGTTTGCCACAGCCATTGGGCGTAACCACTCCGGTCGCGAGTATCTCAGAGACCGCGTACCAGTGGGGGCCGACAAATTCTTTGTCTTTGACTGCATCGCAATTGACGTACGAATCCATCGCGCCGCCATAAGAGGCTTGCGGCGTAAGCAAGGTGGCATCGGGCGGCAAGGTCACCGTCGCTGTGCCGTCCTCGTTGGCATGCACCCAATCGCCATGAGGGGTTGGAAGGTGATTGATGCGGATGAGGACGCTGGAACTTGAAAGGGGCTTGCCGCTGGCGCCATCGATCATCCGAATGGTGATGGTTTTTGCCGTCTGTGCCGCGAGCGAGCCGCAGCACACAGCCGCACACGCGACCGTCAGGAGCGCTTTCAAAATTCGTTCAAGCATTGTGACCTTCCAGAGAGCCAGTTACCAAGTAGAATACGCCTGTCCATCCGAGCCTGTCTCCTCGGAACTGGAGTGGACGTCGGCGATGCCGGGGTCAGTCTGGTCAATGGAGTAGAGGGCATCGCTACTGCTGGTCACCCAATCTCTGGTGTGGGTCATGGGGTCTTCGGGGATCGACTTCAGATAACCGTCCTGGATCAGGTCGTCCAGCGACTGCGGCCCCTTTTGCTTATCCATGGTGTAGGAGTCGATGGCCGCGCGCATGACGTGGAGGTCTTCCTTGAGAACGGCTTCCCTGGCGTGCTTCATTGCGCCGATGAAGCTGGGCACGGCGATCACGGCGAGGACGCCGATGATGGCCATCACGATCATCAGCTCGATGAGCGTGAAGCCTGCGTTGTGTCGGCGCGTCTTGAGCGGGGTTAGCCGCGCTGCGCGCGTGTCAGCGGAGTTAGCAGGTGCACTGCGCGAGTCGGTGATGTTGATTGCAATCATACTTTTGCCTTTGCTCTTGCTAACTCCGCTAGCCCCGCTAACAACGCCAACTCCGCTTTGCCGCCTACCACGTTGAATACTTGGTGCCGTCCAGGCCCGTTCCATCGGACTTGGAATACACGTCGAACACGCTCTGGCCACCGTAGGAGTTTGAATCCGGATCGTCCTGCATGGAGCGCAATCCCCATTCGGCCTTTCCGGTCATGGGGTCCACGGGGATAAAGCGGAGGAATCTCACTTTCTTGCCCTGCACCTCTTCGCCTTTGACCAGTGTTTCCAGGTCGGGAGGATAGTTCTGGGTGTCCACCTTGGTCTGGAAGGCATGCTTGTCGGCCGCGTCCTTGTAGGCGTCGATGGCGTCGCGCATCATCCACAGGTCATAACGAAGAATGCGCTCGTTCTGGCGCTTGACCTCGAAACGCGCTACGGGAACCGCCGCTCCAGCAAGGATGGAGAGGATGGCACAGGTCACAATCAGCTCGACCAGTGTAAGGCCTCGCTCCCCGGCGCGGACGGTCAGATTTGGCCGCACCCCACTGATTGAGACGGACCTGGCCGGCGCGGGTTTGAGGAGCATTGGCTTCATGGTGCGACCTAACCAGAATTCTACCTAACCACGATATTGAGTTGCGCGCCCTGTGCGGGCAACTGCTTCTGGGCACTGTTGGCGACTGCCGAACGGATGATGTTGAGCGAGCTAGCACCCGCGGCTTTGGCCTGGAAACTAAGGACGCAGACAATGCCCGATCCGTTCACGCCTGGGACGCCCGGCGGCCGCGCGGCGCTGATGCTGAGACCGCCGGAACCGTCGTCGCGGTGAACCAGCGCGGCGTCGCGGCCCAGAAACTCGCCGGGGCCGACGTTTACGAGCGAAAGTTTAGCCGGATCGTACTGAATCTGCAAGGGCACCGAAGCAACATCGGTTGCGCCGCTGATCAGGACCGGGACCTGGAAAGTTGTGCCCACGGCGACCGGGGCAGTGGGTGGATTGAAAGCAAAACGAAGGCCCGGAGCGGCGACCGGGCTGGGCGCGCCTGAATTGGGTGCGGCAGGATTGGCTGCCGCAGGATTGGGTCCGGCCGGATTGGACGAGGCCGGCGTGGGCGCCATGGCATTGGGTGCAACGGGCGACGGGTTGGCAACCGCCGCGTTCGCCGTCTGTCCCAGCGCATTCATTGAATCATCGAGTTGCTTCAGAGCCGCGGGCGCTGCAGCCGCTGCGCTCTGGCCGGGAACCACGCCGAGGTTCGGATGTGCAACGGGCTGACGCGCGGGCGGCAGCACCGGCGCTGGAGTCACCGGCGGATTGGATGCCGGTGTTGCTGCCGGTATCATTCCAGGTGTTAGTCCCGGTGTCGATACCGGTGCCGAAGCAGGAACCGTTGCGGCGGCTGGCTGCTGAGGCGAAACGTGACGCAGGTCGATATTGGTCCCGTTACCCACATCGACAGTACGCAGGTTGACCTGGTCAAGAGACTGCTGGCGCACCACGTGTGGAACGATCAGGAAAACGAGTTCGTCGTCGGTAATGGTGTGGTCTTTGGAACCAAACAGGTACCTGAGGACGGGAATCGAGCTCAGCCCCGGAATGCCGGTCCAGCTCACCTGGTCCTGCTTTTCCTGGATGCCGCCGAGAATGCTTGCCTCGCCTTCGCGCAGGCGAATCACCTGGTCAACAACACGCTGCGAGAGAATAGGCTCGGTGACGCCGCTGATGGTGACCGAACTGGTGTCAGCGGTGACTTCAATCTTGATCTTCAGAGTAATGTCGTTGTCGTAGTGGACCGAAGGCGTCATCTCGATATTCACGCCGACGTCCTGATACTGGAACTGCGTATTGACCAGCGAGCTGACCACCGCGGTGGCAGCGCCGGTCTGATAGGAACCGGTGGCGATGGGGATCTTTTCGCCGATCTTCATGGTTGCCTTCTGGCCATCGGTGGCGCGGATGCGCGGATTCTGGAGCAGCTTGGTATTGGCATCGGTGAGCAGCAGGTTGGCCGTTGCTCCGCCGATGGTCACCGCAAAATCGGAGGCCTTGAGGTGGGCCAGGTCATAGAGACTGGGTGCGGAGCCTGTGCTGGTGGATCCGGTGGTTGTGGTAGACGTGCTGGAACTGCTTGTCGAACTGGCGTTGGGCGCCTGGAGCGCAAGGCCGATGGTCGAGGGCCACGCGATACCCAGGGTCCTTTCCCAGTTCTTGCTGACTTCGAGAACGGAGATGTCGACCACCACTTCGGGGCGGGCCTTGTCGAGGTCGTTGACCAGCTTTTGCGCCAGCAGAAGTTCGTCGGGCGTGGCGCGGACCACGATGGCGTTCTGGCTGGGCACGGCATAGATTTTCACCTGGCCGGCAAGCACGTTGCGCAGGGCTGTCTGCACGTCGTTGACGTCATTCTGCTGCCAGGCGTTGGAGAGATAAAAAGTCTGTACGGCCTGCTCGTCGAGTTCCCTGCGCTTGGCGGCGGTGTTGGCGGCCACAAAGATGGTGTTGGTGGTGACCGGGTGCCAGAAGGTATTGGACATGGTGCCGACGACACGCAGCGCATCGAGCAGCGTCATGTTGGTAAGGTCCACCTGGATGGGCTTTGAATTGAACTCCGGGTCGAAGAGAACATTGATGCCCGCGGCCTTGCCCACAGCCTGGTAGACGGTCTTGGCGTCCCCGGTCATGTGCAGGGTAAGCGGCTCATTGGAGATGGGCTTGAGCTCAACCGGCGAGCCGATAGAGTCGAGTTCGGCTTGCGTGCCGGGTGCCTGTGGAACGGGGACCTCGGCAGCTTGGGTCATTTCGCCGTGCCTCTGGCGGACCTTGCCAATCTCCTGCTGTGCGGATTCGTTGGAGGGATCAATTTCAGCGGCGTGAAGGAACTCAGTGAGCGCGCCCTGCTCATCGCCCGCATTCAGCAGCCTGCGGCCCTTGGTCATGTGCATGGCCGAAGCGGAAACCCGTACACGATAAAGCGCGCTGGTGTAGGTCATATCCCTGGGCGCCTTGGCGACGGCCTTCTGGTAGAGATCGAAGGCGGTATCGTAGTCTTCTTTGGCTTCCGCGGCCTGGCCGTGCTTGAACAGCGAGGCGGCCGACTCCGCGTAGAGGCGAGGGCTCGTGAAACCGGCGACGGCGAGAATAGCGACGAGGGCAATCCAGAGAGAGGCTCGGGAGTAGGCGGACCGGGCAAGCGCCGATCCGGAGGCAGCCTTTCGAACAACGCGGCGGTTCATCGAACTCCCAGGCGTCGTAAGCAGCACCCATGTGGCGGGGGGCTGTTGCGGGCTGCCTTGGCCGCCCTGGACGCAGATCTTTTTACGGTGACAGACACTACTCTGAGCGGCAGTTTTCCGCAAGCAACGATGCCTCATTTTAGCAAAGCTCCGCTGGAACACATTGAAAACCAGCACCGATGCCGGCGAAGGCGTGGAAAAACTCGCCGATGTTAGGATGAAGATTCGAGGATGCTTCGGAATGGCGCGCCAAACCAGCCACGTGATTGTTCAGCCAACCGCTCCCGGCCCCAGCAAGCCGGCCAAGCCACGCGACCCCGTGGCCTCCGGCGAGCGGGACGCCGCGCACAATCGCGCCGCCAGCCACAACTACTTTTTGCTGGAGAGATTTGAAGCGGGCGTGGCGCTGCGCGGGACCGAGGTCAAATCCATCCGCGAGGGGCAGGCCAACCTCAAGGATTCGTACGGCCTCATCAAGGATGGCGAGGCGTTTCTGCTCAACGTGCATATCGGTCCCTACTCGCATGGGAATATCGCCAACCACGACGCTACCCGCACACGCAAACTGCTGCTGCATCGCGAAGAGGTTCGCAAGCTACTCTCCAAGACGCAGATCAAGGGTCACACGCTCATCCCGACGCGGCTTTACTTCAGGAACGGGCGGGTGAAGTGCGAGCTGGCCGTGGCCAAGGGCAAGCAGGACTGGGACAAGCGGGAGACCGAGAAGCGGCGCGAAGGAGATCGTGAGGCGCGGGCGGCGGTGAATGCCAGCAAGCACAAGATGGGACGGTAGGGGCGGAAAGACGGGTTTGCGGCGATCAGGACGTCAGCGAATCACTTCAATCTCGATTCCCAGGGACAGGCTTTTCCATGCGCGGTCGGTGGTGTAGACCGTCGCTTTGCGATCGATGGCCAGCGCCAGGCAGGCACGGTCGCCGAGTGACAGTCCAAGACTCCGCGTATGCGCGATCAGCGAGCCGGCCTCAATAGCCTGCGTTTCGCTGAATGCCACGATAACACACCCGAGAAAACCAATCCTAGCTTCGCCAGCCTCGCGGCTTAGCCCCAGATCGATCAGTTTGCCCTGTACCTCGGCCGCGTTAACCGCGCTCAGAATGGCCCAGTCCAGAACCGCCCGCACCCGTTCCGCACCCGGTTCCCGCTTCAGCAGCGCCAAAACTGCTGAAGCATCCAGCACAACTTCGTTCGGCACTTCAGCCAGCCTTTCTTTTTTGCTCCAGCATGGCCTCGCGCTCCCGGTCTGCCTCCACCTGTTCGCGCCAAGCCTCCGCACGCCGCTCGGCAATCAATTCATCGGACACCATTCGGTCCGGCCCAACCAACTGCACCAACTCATCCTGGATCCGAGCCAGCCGTGCGTTGAAGCTTTCCACCCGCAGAACTCCATCCACCACATCCATCAGAAGCGTGTCGCCCGGCTTGATGCCGAGTTCCTCGCGGATGTCGGCCGGGATCACGATGCGCCCGTTCTGGTTGATCTTTGCCTTCGCGCCTGTCGGTTTCGTAACAGTTGAACCCATTGTGACCTCCAGTTTTATTATGTCACGAATCATATTTAGTGACATTTTTCCATTACATGACATTTTATTTTGAAATGACATCGAAGAAAGCACTCGAGATGATCTCAATCAGCCCTCAAGTGAAATAATGACCTCTATGCGCACTGAACTTTCTTTCGCCAATCCTGCTGGAATCGAGACGGAACTGCTGGCCGTGGTCGCCGTTGACACACAAACCTCCAAAGCCCCTGGAAGCAAGCCCGAGCCTGTCCTGCTGACCACGGACGAGGCGATCAAGGCTGCCGCGGCGGCTGTGTTGGCCAGCGGGGAATACAAGGCCGGCGCCAACGAGACGCTGCTGCTGCACTCCCCGGCGGGTCTCGCTGCCAAGCGGCTGGTGATCGTGGGATTGGGCAAGCAGGCCAAGGCCACCGTCCATAGTGTGCGCAACGCGGCCGGAACCGTGATCCGCTTCGCCAAGCCACGCGGCATTCGCGAAGTAACCTTCGCTGCGCCCAAGAGCCCCCTGTTGCCGCCAGGGCCTTGCATCCGCGCCGTCGTTGAGGGCGTTTTTGTGGGTGACTACGATCCGGACACTTATCGCAGCGACCGCAAAGACCTGAGCATACAGTCGATTACGGTACTGGCTTCCGGCAACTCCGACCAGGATGCGCTGAAGGCTGCCTTCGCCGAAGGCGTGATCGTGGGCGAAAGCCAAAACTTTACGCGGGTTCTGGTGAATGAGCCGGGCAACAAGCTGACGCCGACAATCCTGGGCCTGCGCGCCGCGGCCATGGCCGCCGAAGTTGGCCTGCCCTGCGAGGTTTTCTCGACAGAAAAGCTGCACGAACTGAAGATGGGCGCATTCTGGAGCGTGTCTCAAGGTTCAGAAGAACCGCCGGCGCTTATCGTGCTTCGTTATGAGCCGGAAGGCGTTACGGATGGCCCGGTACTGGGCCTGGTTGGCAAGGGGATTACGTTCGACACCGGCGGCATCAGCATCAAGCCGGCAGACAAGATGGAGTTGATGAAGTACGACATGGCCGGTGGCGCCGCGATGCTGGGTGCGATGCGGGCCATTGCGCTGCTGAAGCCGAAGGTGCGGGTGATCGCGATTGTGTGCGCGGCAGAAAACATGCCCGACGGGAAGGCGCAGAAGCCCGGCGACGTGCAGACTGCGATGTCGGGGAAAACAATCGAAATTATCAATACCGACGCCGAGGGGCGGCTGGTGCTGGCGGATGGATTGGCCTACGCACGGCAGTTGGGCGCGACTCATCTCATTGACGCGGCCACGCTGACCGGCGCGTGCGTGGTGGCGCTGGGAACGGTGAATGGCGGCGGATTTTCGAACGACGATGAGACATGGACAAAGTTCAACGGGGCGCTCGCAACGTCAGGCGAAAAGTTCTGGCGGCTGCCTCTGGGCGAAGAGTACGCCGAGCAGATCAAGAGCGACATCGGCGATATCAAGAACACCGGCGGACGCCACGGTGGAGCGATCACGGCGGCGGAGTTTTTGAAGGTTTTTGCGGAAGACACGCCGTGGATTCACCTGGACATTGCCGGGTTGGCGTGGATTGAAGACTCGAAACCGTATATTGCCAAGGGGCCTAGCGGGGCTGCGGTGCGGTCGATCCTTGAGTGGGTGAGAAGCTACTAGAGCATTTTTGATTTAAGTGTTGACATAGCCGCACGACAGGAAGTAGTTCGCGCACTCTTCTGCGGAGATCGAGTCGAGCAGTTTTCCGATTTCCTGCCACAGGGCCTCGACACTCCGC
>JBEKET010000024.1:0-63019 GCA_050013695.1 Occallatibacter sp. | reverse complement strand
TTCCCACATTTCCACCGCCGCGACGACCACGAGCAATATATGAAAACATCCCCAAAGGAGACATCTGAAGATGCCCGCATCAAACACCCCCTTCAGGCTCATTCCTGGATTGGAAAAGACTAATTCAGCGATGTGCTGAGAAATCGCCGTTCCGTGCGATTTCTCGAGAATCTCGGGGCTCGCAGTATTCAGCTAATACGCAATCGCCGATGGCTTCAATTCAGAATGACGATTCATTCCCAGACAGTCCTTATCGGCACAACCATGAACTTTCCAATCACAGCTTACTCCAATAAACCGCTCGAGTCAGTCGCGCAAAATAGATCCGGAATTGCCCGGCGAATCGCTGTCACTTAGAGTCAAGGTTGAATTTTGGGGAGCATGCTTGCGAGTTGCTGAAACTTGGATAAAAGAAGTTGCTCATCGCTGAGGTACGCCGGCATTTCAGCAACGCTCCGCAGCTTCTTCGCAGCGCGGTATGTTAGCCGTTCATCCAGCCATTTTTTAATTGTGCTGAAAGCAGGCGCTGTAATGATTCGTTTCGGAACAACATAAGCGAAGTGCAACCGGCGCCTCAGGTAGGGCCAGTACTTCCATGAAGTAAGGCGCATTACGCGCCTGTAATGCAGGATCGCATTTGACATGCTTCGATTCTTGAGAAAATGGCTTTTCCCCGTGAAACGATGCGAAACATTCCGTACTAATTCCAGCAACGTGGATGCAGGTACTCTTACCGGACAATATGGCAGTCTTAGGCTCAGGGTCCAGTCGAGCCATTTGAAGGTGTTGGTCCGCGGAGAAAGGACGACGGGTATCCAGGGAACGCGGAGCGTATCCGCTACAATGGCTGCATGCATTGCGTCCGCAACCACAAGTTTTGCGTTGCGGATGCGCTGCACTGTCTCTTCGCTGTCAGCCAGGGGGTCGAGAAAATCAAATCCAGCCGCTGCACACACCTGCCTCCAGTTTCCGTCAGGGAGTGATTCATAATGCGGCATAAAGGCAATGCCGTTGCGCTGCGATTCAGGTAAGGGCTGGCACTCCGCGAGAAGTCGCAGCAAGACTGCCCCATCAGTGATTGCTTTTTCCGCCGGTAGGTTCAAAACCGCCGCAGTCAAAGGCCCTCGAACAGACAGAATCTGCCACTTTGGTCCGCCGAAGCCTAACGGCGGAGCTTCGTAGCCGATTCCGCTACTCAATACAACATACTTTTTGGCGAATGGGACAAAGCCAAGGCCGATCACAGTGCCAATCCCAAGCAAGAGAGTTCCGTCGTCAACCTCCGCCGGAAAGCCAGGCAACCTCCTCCATAGCCATCGATTCAGGTCGTCACCAAAATTGCTGATTTCATCATCCGCGTACCAACAAATCTTCAATATTTGATCCATTAGGCTTAGTCGCAAAACAGCCCATCGTTGTACCTTGCCAGCTGTGTGTGAAGATGCGATGACAGTGATGTCAAGTTTTCGAGAGTTTTTTATCATAAGTGTGGTTCGAGCCCAGATGAGACGACAGCTTGGTGGAAACGAACGGCGGGTAGCGTCCGCTCGCTTTAACTCATAATTTGATTGCAGTATGATTAATTTCTCGTTAAAATGAGTAGATTCTATAAGGGACGGCGCTTGAAACTTGCTTACGAGACAAATGCTACTCGAGCTGTGTCTGATGGTCCGAGCCACACGCTCTGCGCTTTGCGTGGTGCACTTCGTTTAAGCTGTGGCAGGGATATTCGGGTTTCAGATCGAGCCTATCCGGGTACGGCTCCTTCCAGGTTTGCACGGCTCTTACAGGCAGCGAACGGCGCCCGGGATTTGATTTTTTCCATTGGAAGAAATGCGACTCTAATTTCGGGTGCAAACCTCGCTTATCTTGATGGGGAGCTCGAATACTTTACTGGGGATGCTTATCGGCGGCGTTGGGGCCTCTCGATTCTGAAACATCCATTCTTTGTTGTTACTGGCACGAATCCAGCAACATCGGTTGCTGAAGCTACAGGTTGTGATTTGCAACCCACCCCCCGAATTTATATATCTAACCATAATTGTGTTGTGGGGATTATGGCGAATTGGGCTAGTTCTCCCGCAGTGCTGAAATTTGGCATCTGCAGCGAGGGAACTGCCGAGTTGGTGCGACAGTTGAACGGGACGGTGATCGCGGCATCCGATCCCGAAATTGCGCATCTGATTCCCAGGGTGCTCGTTCATAAGACGAGTGCAGACGGCGCGACGATTCTGGCCCAAACCCGCATGCTCGGCTCGACCCAGCAGTTCAGCTGGCCCTACATCGATGTGGCCGCTGAACTTTGGATAAACCGGAAACCGGCTGGGAATGGCCATGTATCGGTAAGGATGGGCCAAAAACTGGCATTTGTATGCCAGGCGTTTCCCCGCTTTCGCGACTTGCTCGAGCCACCCGCAGATTCGCTACTTGAGTGGTGCGAGTCCACACGACTTCCCGCCGGCGTCACGCATGGAGACTTCTGGCTCGGAAACGTTATCTTTAAGGACAACAAGATATCTGGTATTTTCGATTGGGAATGGGCACAAAAAGAAGGGTTGCTTGAGGTGGACGGACTGCACCTGCTTCTCATGTCATTGGCTCAAGCCAGCGGCTGTCATGTTGCGTACTATCTGCGGCAGGTTTGGGCGGATGAACTTGAGGATTCCGAGTTATTCGATCGAATTACAAGGCTTCGCAGACATTCAGTGCTGGACAGGGATGATCTTAAATTCGTCGCATTAGTGTTTTGGTTCGATCTTCTCTGGCAAAGAGCGGTGTTGGGCAAGATGCTCAACCCTAAGTGGGCCGACGAGATGATTCTGAAGACACTTCCTACAATCACAAAGTGGCTTAATCGGCATTCAAAGGCATTGAGATCGGAAGTTATCCATCGGTAGAAATCCCGCGAACTCTCACACCCTTTCTTAGAATAGAACCCATCTAATTTCACCTGCATGGTATTCTAAATGTTTAAGTGGAAACTCTTGATTTGGAAACAGAAAGACTAAGTATCCTCACATGGAATTCATGCACGATTTATCTTTCGCCACAACCTTCTCAGCGTTAGCAAAACAAAGGTTGTCCCCATGCTTGATCAGAGCTGAAGCAGACGCTGCTAGTTGGGATGACGAACTGGACGTCATTGTTAGTCCTGCCACGTTGCGCGCAACGCTCAGTGTACTCCGCGACCTCGGATGGGAGTTATTTGATACAGCGCTGTTCGATCCATCGCGACGCCACTTGCTACTTTGGTCCGCAGGCCGCTTCCTGAAGATGGACCTCTACACCAAAATAGTAAGCGCAGGACTCGAATACATTGATGCGAATCTCTATCTGGATGGTGCGGCACTGCAAGGAGACGTGTTTGTTCCTTCCATTGGAAACTGGCTCCTTCACATCGTCGTAAATACCATTCTTGAGAAACAGGTCCTGGGTGAGAGTTACCGGCCGAGGGTGGCGAACGCTCTGATGGACCCGTCGGCAGTACGGCAAGCTACGACCGAAGCGACGCATTTGGGACTTGGATACTTGTTTGAAGGCAACGCGAAGCTTGAGTTCCTCTTTGACGAAAGCGCAATTGCCGGCATGCGGATTGGGGTCCGCCAAGTGTTACTAAAGAAGCGGCTTGCAAACAAGGTGCGGCTGTTTTGGCGCTGGGCCATGCGTAAATCGGACAAAACGCTTGCCCTGCGTCCAGGCTTCAGCGTCGCGGTAACTGGCCCGGACGGGGCAGGGAAAACAACATTTATCTCCACATTGGAGGAAGTACTGAACAGGAATGGAATAGAAACGCGGCAGGTTTACTTTGGCCCTTGGGAGCGGCCATACCTACCAAGCAGCAAGGCATTGAGAAGGCGCGGTGCCGATCCTTTGGACATCGGCGAGGATTCACCCGCACGTAAATCTACATCGAAGCTCGCTAAAGCCCACTTGCGGCGAATGCTGTATTACGCGAACTTCCTTCCCGAAATGTGGGGTCGCTATTTTGGCCAAATATGGCCCTCGATACTTGCGCGGCGCGTTGTGCTCCTTGATCGGCATGCCATAGATCTCGTGACAGGGTACTACAACGAGCCAATGAGCAATTTTGCGTGGCTAAGGTCTCTCTTGGCGCGGTTAAGCCCTAGGCCGCACATGATGATCCTGTTGGACAATGACGCTCAAGTCATTTGGAGTCGGAAAAAGGAGTTTCCGCTCGGTTGGATTCAGAGTTCTCTGAGCCTCTATAGGAAAGCAGCGCTGACATATGGGATGATCGTGATCAAGACCGAGCAGTCGCCTGAGCAACTGGTAGGAGAACTGATGGCCCATCACTGGCGTGACTTCGTGCGCTGGCGTAGAGATGGCTTCTCATTGCTGGATAAATGGTAAGAATTCATCCCGCATGTGGGAGCGACATTCGCGAACAAAAGCCTCCACCCATAGCAATTATTCCGCGACTCGCGCATTCCCGAAACGAGACCGGTTTCTCAAACATTATCTATCGTGCTGGAGAAGTCGATTTCTTACGCTTACAGCAAACAATGCGAAGCGGCGAGGCTCCCACCAAGGCGATGGCCATGAACACAGCGACTGAAACATGTATTTGAGCTCATCTTTGAGCCCATTGTCACGTGCAATAAGGCCGGCACTGCATAGCTGAACAGAAAGAATCCTGCGTCTCCATGCCCAGCGACTAAGGCCGTGGTAACCCTCCAGCAGTGTAGTGTCGATGATTCCGTCGAGCCCCTCGAGCATTTTAGCTGGTCTACTGCTGGCACTTTGAGGGTACACGTAATAAAGCGACAGGGGAGCGTTGACCGCTGCGAAGTCGCCAACGCGCGCAAGCCGCGTCCAGAGTTCCCAATCTTCGCAATGGCGGACGTCTTCGCGAAATCCACCGACTGCAAGAACCATCTCCCGATTCATTAACACAGAGGATGTTGGAATAGGATTTCGAAAGCGAAGCGCCCTGCGGAGCTCCGCCGGGTCCATTCCGGGCCATTCGCCGCGAATGCCGTTTTGATCAAATTCGCGCATGCCGGTATACGACAGCACAATGCCCGGGTGAATCCCCGCTGCCTGGCGTTTCAGTTTCTCAGGCTCCCAGAGGTCGTCGGCATCGAGCAGGGCAATCCAATCGCCTAATGCGCTCTGGATTCCCAAATTTCTTGCAGCTGACACTCCACGATTTTCGATGCTTATGACTCTTGCTCCGAGTTCAGTTGCAACTCTTGCGGAGTTATCGGTTGAGCCGTCGTCGATGACAATCACCTCAAATGGTTTGAGTGTCTGAGCGAAGGCGGAACGAATAGCACGATGAAGAAACTCTTCCGCATTGTATGCCGGAATGACAGTGCTGATCTTCATGCCAAATCACCTCCTAGCCTACCATCAACTCAACTGCGCCTCCCTACATGCCAACAGGTGCCAATCCGTCAGCCTTCGGGCGAATCAGGAGCAAAATAAATCCATCCAGAGGTCCAGCGATAGCCTTTGGAAGCATGCGGATCACTGTGCCAAAGCGAGCACGATCTTCCGGCTCCAGAACCCGCATCAGGTATAGGAGCCCGAAGAGTACGATCAGTGAAGCGACTCCTCCGCACAGTAGGCCCCACACCGGTACCATTCGTAAAGCGACGTAGTGAGCCGTCAATGATGCCAGCATACTGATGATGACTATTTTTGCGACCAGTAGCCATGGAAGCTTCACCTTGTAGAGGTGTATACCAATTGCCCACATCGTTCCGACTGCCATTATCTGTGCAGCTCCGCTTCCGATGCATGCTCCAACCGCTCCGTGCGCCGGAATGAGGTATGAGGCTACGCCGAGATCGACGATACCTGCAAATACGGTAGACAGGATGACAAAGCCCTGCCGTTCCATGCTCTGCAACAAGCTCTGCATCGGAGCCATGAAAGCTTTAGGCATGCACAAGAGCGGAGCCAATGTGACCACCGTGGCCGCTCCCCTGTACTGGTTGCCATAAAGAAGTAGAAGAGCCGGGAACGCGAGCGCTGCAGCGATAAAATGAAGCGGAATTGCGGTCATCGCAAGGTAGCGAAATATGGAAGCTGCAATAGCGGGAAGCCGGGACTTGTCACGTCCATACTGAGCAAAGATCGTGGCGCCGGTCGCCGACCCGAAGACAACCGAACTGATCAGCAGCCGTTCGGCCATGCTGAACGCGACTGAATAGTAGGCTATCTGGCGAATGTCCGCACTGAGGTATTTCAGCAAGATGACCTCCGACCGGTTCCAGACGATCAGCGCCAGAATCATGCTGGTAACACTCTGCCAAGCGAAAGCCATCATTCGCTTAGCCAGACCCGGCGGCTGAAGATGTGCCTTTCCCCACGCGAAGATACGTTTCATTGTGGGGATGAGCCGCACAAGAAAATCTACGGTGCGCATGCTAAACATTGCTATCCCTACACCGAGCACACCCCAGTGCAGTATCACAGTTGCAGCAATTGCCAGGAAAAAAACAAGGGTAGAAATCACCGAGGCAGGCAGATTTGTCGAGAGCTTTTCCGTTGCGACGTTGGCTTGCGCAGAAACAAAATTCACCATCGCTGGCCAGATGCTAAGCACCACGAGCACCGAAGCGACGCGATACTCTGTGGTGGAATCTCGCAGCACCCAGAATAAGATGCCGCCAGTCGCCAATGACGCCAAAATCATCTGTAATCGTAAAGTCCGAACGTATATGTACCTCGCAGTTCCATGGTCCCCTTTCCCAATGAATTCTGCCATGTATTTTCGTGTCGTTTCAGGAATGCCCATTCCGCCTAAGGTACTGACTATCGAAGCGATCCAGGTTACATAAATGATGTATCCCATCTTCGACGGTCCAAGGGTGCGCGCAATCGCAATCGAAGTGAACAGCGTTACAACAAAACTGATTGCGTTTTCGAGGCCGTACCATCCGGCATTCCGGGCGATGGTCTTGGTGTTTGTCATGTTGGGTTCACTCTGACTCTGGGGAAAGGCATTCGCTCTTCAATACTTACCAGTCCATCGATGCAGATTAGCCACCAGCTGCGGCCGGATAATGTTGTCTCCCGGCGGCCATTCAGCGCTCATCGCAGACTAGCCTAAACCTTGTAGTGCATTCTGCGCGTCCTTTGCCGTAGGCGAATTGGGCGCCAGCGTTATGGCCTTTTTAAGATGAATGGCAGCGTTGTTCTTGTCGCGAAGTTTGCCGTATACCATCCCCAGGTGATATTGCATGGTAGCGTTGTTTGGATCTGTCTTGGTAGCTTCTTCAAGCAGGTCGCGAGCAAATGAATAGGTTCCCTTGAAGTAGTAAGCCCATGCCAGGGTATCCGCAGAATTGGGAGATTTTGGCATTCCTTGACGGGCCGTTTGCGCCAGCGTCAATGCCACATCCACATTTCCACCATTCTGTAACATTAGATAGGCAAGATTATTGGCTGCGATCGCCTGTTGAGGCTTTAATTGCAGAGATGCCTTGTAATAGGCCTCAGCCTTGCCCTTATCTTGACGCGATTCCTCGAGAGTTCCAAGAATTGCGTCGGCATTCGCATCGTTGGGATGCGCCTTCAGCCACTGTTCCCAGACGGCAACAGCATTTGCTGTTTGTCCGCGCTGAACTTGAAGTTGTGCGAACAGCATTACTGCCTCACCATCCTCGGAGTTCAGTTGGATGGCCTTCTGGACCGACGCGATAGCCTGGTCCAGGTTCTTGTTTTGGATTTGCAACTGCGCCAGAAGATCGTAAAATCCGCTGTTCTTGGGGCTTTTTGCGATCTGTGCGTTCAAGAGAGCTGAGGCTTTGTCCGGTTGCTTTTGAAAGAGGTCATAACCCACCAGAAGACGCAAAGCCTCAATGGAATTGGGATCGTATTCGAGGGCCTGATTCAGGAGTTCGACTCCTTCGGGAAATCGCTTCTGCCCAAAACGAAGCTTGCCAAGTTCGAGATAAGCCTGCGGGCTCTTCGGTGCCACACTCATTGCGGTCTTCAGGTCGGCCTCGGCCTTTTCGGGTGAGTTCCGGCTGGTTTCTACAATGGCTCGCCACACATAGCCGCCAGGAAAACGCGGCGCCGCGGCGATGGTCTTGTCAGCTACTTCAGCCAGCAGATTCAAGTCACCGCGCTGCGCTGCTACGCGCGCAAGTTCCTCATCTGCGTCTAACCTGGAGGGGTTCAAAGTTGCGGCCTGGCGGAGGCTCGTTTCGGCGAGATTGATATCGCCTTTTGCCAGCGCAGCCTTTCCCAGCCAGTACTGCAAAAAGGCGTCCTTCGGGGAGTCCTTGACAGCCTGCTGAAGGGCATTGACTGCGTCACTCGCTTTACCTTCGTTCAGCAGCACAATTCCGTTCAATCCTGCAACTTCGGGATCCTTCGAATTCTTTTTCATTAACTCAGTTACCACGGTTTGAGCGGTCCCATAATCTCTGGCCTCAAGAAGAATTCGAATGTATCCCTTTTTCAATTGAATGTTCTTTGGATACTTCGAGGCGAGGCTCGCGAATTCCGCCTTGGACTTGTCCACCTGCCCTGAACCCGCATAGTAATCGGCCAGCATGCTCACTCCGTGCGGATTATCGGAGAGATCTTGCGACGCCTGGCGGAGCACTTCCTCGGCCTTTGCCTGATTGCCCTGTTTTAGAAACACATCGGCAAGAGCTGCCCGGGCAGGAAGGCTCTTCGGATCCGCGGCGACTGCATCACGGCTCACCTGTTCGGCTTCCGGCCAGCGACTGTTCTTGATATAGAAGGCCACCAGCAGGAGCTTGGCATTGACCGATTTCGGATCGAGAGCGACAGACTTTTTCATTTCTTCTTCCACAGTGGAAGCCTTGGTTGGATCACCCGATTGAAGGAGCGCCATATCGTCATGAAACGCCGCCCTATTCGGATCCAGTTCGAGCGCGCGCTGAAGCTCGAGCAGGGCTTGATCCTTCTGACCTTTGCGGATGGCGATGGCGGCAAGCAGGGCATGAACATCAGGATTGTTCGGCTGTGCCGCCAGTACGGCGTTCGCCTGTCCCTGTGCGTCGTCAATTCTCCCTCCGGCGAGCCCCAGATTGCCAAGATCAATGCGCGCCGCGTAGTTTGTCGGCTGCAGTTCCACTGTGCGCGCGAGTTCAGCATGCGCCGCGCGCGGGTCGCCCAGATGCTCGTAGGCCTTTGCCAGCTCATAATGAGCATCGGGATAGCTCTTGTCGATCTTCAGCGCGTTCAGGAATTGGATCGCAGCTTCTCGGTACTTACCCTCGGTGCTATACCGCTTGCCGCTCTCGAGATATTTCTGCTTCCGTACGTTTGGGTCTCCGTGACATCCGCCCAACAGAGCGAACGCAACCAGGAGAATGATCACCCAAAGTGACTCTCGCCGATTCATTTGTCGCCACCCGCCATCGAAACTCGATTGAACTGCCTTCACCAACCGCTTTACCATCTGTCACTCCTGATTGCTGCCATCTGCTTGATTACAGCCTGAAGTCCCTTGCAAATTCCGTTGTATGTTCCTGCTCCAATCGAGCCACTTAGTCCGGGATGAATCGAGGGAGCATAGGCGCAAGCTGCGCAGTAAACGCTTCGGCCCGGACCCTTGCCGGCGCCGTTCCTTCATTGGGACCGATCGGCGTGATCACGCGAACCAGCGCGCCATCAGTGCGATTGAGCCGCATTGCGTCCGTCACCAGGTACATCTTGGCCAGGAATTCATTGGCAACACTGCGTCCATGCGCCTGATACCAATAAATAACAAACTGCCGATTTTCCCCGTTGGAAATGATGTATTCGCCAACTCGATGCGCCTTGCCATTCGCATCGTTCAGGTCGACGTATTGCGACGATTCAAACATCCAGCCTGCACCCGGCAAGCAGTGTTTTGGGGAATGAATGGTAACCCCCGTCCTCTGCGTGGGGAAATAACCGATAAAGAGGCCAATGGGAAGTGGCTGTCCATCTCGGGTGTAAAGACGAGAAAGGAAGTCTCCAGCCCCAAGAACATCGAGCGCCTCTTGATCGATCGGCACATCGTTTCCCGACCATCCCTCGATGGCGCGCGGAACCTGCGACAACGGCTCGCTCGCAGGAATCAGATCGCTATCGCCACGACTATGCAGCAGCAGCAGCGTTGCCACCAGCAGAAGAGCGACCGTCCAGTAACGAGGACTCTTCATGCCGGACTCCTCCTGAACGAAAACACGAGCATGATGCGATGGACGATGAAGAGGCAACAGAGCGACACAAGGAACATCACCCATCCAGAAAACTCGTGGAAAAAACCCAGGGCTTTATCGGGATCCCAATACTGAACGCACAATCCGGTGCCAACAATGCGCACCGCGTTCGCCGCAATAGCAATCGGAATGCTCGCCAAGGCGAGCAATGCACGCCGAAGAAAGGTCTTTTCCAGGAAGTATCCATAGAAGATTGCGAGCGTAAACAGGCTCATCAAGGAACGGATACCGCTGCAGGCCTCCGCTACCTCCAGTTTCATCGAGGGGAGTTCGATAATGTTTCCTTCCCGCAACACCGGAACTCCGAATAAAGGGAGCAAACCGCTGGCAAGCTTTGAAGCCAGCGTCTGGAGTGGAAGGGTTATTTCGTTGAAAATAATCGAAGGAATAGGGATCGCCAGGAGTAATACCAGCAGGACGAAGCGCAATTCCTTCAGAAGTTGAGGGCCGCCAAAACCAAGCACAAGCCCTGCCAGGAGGATCACGAACGATATACGCGATAAGAACAATTCGGCGCCGTAAACTCCAAGAAGCAGAACTGCCAATCCGAGCGCGACGACAGCAATCCCGCTCCATGTGGGAGCAAGTTCCGTCTCGATCAGGGTCTTCCGATTCGTCCAAACCAGGTATGCGGCAAAAAAGGGAACCAGGAAGCCATGAGAGAAATCGGGTATCTGCCACCAGTCAGTAACTAATTTTCCCAAGACGCGGTAGTAAACCGCCAGGATCAGCAAACCGACGAACACCGAACCCCATGTTGAGGGAGTGCTTCGAAAGAACCAGGGGTTCCTTTCGGTCGATGTCGCTTGTATACCTTGGGCCATACTCTCCGTTTTGCCTTCTGAGCAATTCAATTAGTTGCCTACTTCCTAGCAATCGGAATGCCGAAAGTGGAATGGGGCAATCCATAGGGATTTCCCGTCAATTGCCATGCGGAGGGAAGCCATCTTCCTGCTCGAATGGAAAACTCTTTCCACTTTGCCGGAACATTGAAGTCCTATTTTTCTCACTCGGAGGGAAAATAAATTCCCTCCTTTCTGCTCCAGGAACATCCAAAGTCGCGCCAAGAGCCGGAAATCCTGCGTTGAGGCCCATTCCGCATTCGGTCCCGGGGTTTGGTACCCGCATTGCTATAGAAGGAATGTGGATCAAGGACCCTCAATGCGCAGTGGTGGAACGATTCAAAGCGCGAAGCGGCCATCCAAGTCGTTTGCTCCTTTCGATGTGCAGACGCAACGCGCCATTGTGCGGATTGCCGAAAGCGATTGTCCGGTGCTGATCGTGGGCGAGCACGGCGTTGGAAAGCGTTCCATTGCCGCGCAAATCCACGCGCAATCGCGCCGGTCGCGCAGCTTATTTACGGAAATTCGCTGCGCCGATGCCGACCCTCAGACTCTACTGTCCGCCTTATCCACAAAGGGGACTGTCTATTTGGCGGAAATAGGGGACCTCAGCCTTTCTCTTCAGGAATTGATCGTTAACATGTATTCTCAATCCGATCGAGCGCAAGGCAGCCACCTCCTTTGTGGTACGAGCCGCGAACTTTTGGAGGAAGTCAAAGCCTGGCGCATGAGAGAAGATCTCTATTATCTGGTTTCGGCCGTCACGCTCCGAATCTCGCCCCTGCGCTGTAGAAAGTCAGAAATCCTCTCCATCACCGATGATCTCCTGACGCAGTACTCAAAGCAGTTTGACCGTCCTAAGCCGATTCTTCGAGAGGAGATCATCGGATATTTGATGGAGCACACCTGGCCCGAAAACCTCTCGGAACTTCAGACCGCGATCAAGACTTTTGTCGTCATCGGCGACCAGTCAATTTCACTTGCAGCACTCAAGGCCGCCACGCCAATCGGAAACCGAAATGGGGATCGCAAGCCTCTATCGCTGAAGGAAGCCACACGGGCCGCATCGATCCAGATCGAGCGTCAGTTGATCTCCGAAGTTCTGATTAAGACCGGCGGGAATCGCAAGCGCGCTGCAAATGAGCTGGGAATCAGCTATAAGGCGCTGCTCTACAAACTCAAGCGGGCCGGTGCGGAAACACTGCCTGCGTCCAACGGGAACGGAGTCCCTCGATGAGATCACCAACGCTTCTTATTTTGGCATTCCTTTTTTCGGCAACCTTCTGCCAAGCGCAGGACAAAGTGCCCGCCGGCAAACCCGCACCGATACCAGCCCCAACTCAAGTTGCCCCACCAGTTCCTTTGACCGCGCCACACCCAATCGCGCAAGACACCTATATCATCGGCCCATCCGACGTCCTGACCGTCACTGTCTGGAAGGAGCCGACCTTTTCGGGTAGCCTACTGGTCCGACCCGATGGCATGATCTCCATTCCACTTCTCGGCGACATTCAGGCAACTGGCTTGACGCCATTGCAATTGGGAAATCAGATCGCCATCAAGCTTAAGAAATTTGTTCAGGACCCCAACGTCTCAGTCGACATAAGCCAAATCCACAGCAAAGTGGTCTACCTTCTCGGCGAGGTTGCGAAGAAGGGGCCCGTCGAGATGACCTCCGGGATGACCCTGCTGGAGGCTATTGCCAGCGCTGGCGGGCTCACGGACTTCGCGAATATGAAGAAGATTTACATCCTGCGCAACGAAGGCGGAACGCACCAGACCATTGCAGTGCATTACAAAGAAGCCCTGAAGGGCAACGCCGAACTCAATCTGGTATTGAAGCCCGGCGACACCATTGTGGTTCCATGAGCCGCCAACTATGAAAACAACTCTCAAACTATTCGTGTTCCTTATAACCATCTGCTCCTCGGCAGGCGCGCAGGTTGACCCCGCGGCAACGGCTGGTTCGGCCCACATGGACTATAGCTTCCATTACTCTCAGACTGCTGAGTTTGGTGGCTTTATAGGCGACTGGCAGACCGCTGCTTTCTCTGGTATTGTCGGTTATGGGAATGGCAATGAACGTCTCCCACTAGACCTCAACTTTACTGGTGGCTATACCTACACCTTTTCCGGTCCGGCTTATACAACTGGGCTCTTTGAGCATTTATTGATATCGCAAGGCATGGTTTGGCGCAGGTGGAGCATCAAGGTCACCGACAACGTGAGCTATCGTCCCCAGGCCCCTACCACTGGCTTTTCGGGAATTCCAGGCATAGGAGAGCCAATCGGCAATCCACCTCCCCCCCCGTCCAGCGAATCGATTTTGACGGTGAATACCCACGTTTTGGACAACATTACAAGCGGGGAATTTACCGATAGGCTCGCTTACGCGACAACCCTCAATGCAGGGGGGAGTTCGGAATTGCGACGCTATCCTGACGGTAATGGACTGAATATTAACACGCAGAAGGCTAATGCAGGCCTAAAGAGACGTCTTAATGGCCGAAACACACTCACAAGCAACTACACCTTTTCTCATTTCAATTACCCCGACTATGAATTAGGTTTCCACACCAACACCGTGCTCCTTGGCTTCACCCGCCTTTGGAACGCAAAGATATCCACGAACCTGTCGGCAGGGCCGGAGTGGGTCAGCAGTACCTACTACACCTATATCCCCTCTTCGACGCTGGTATCTATCAATGCGGGTGTGTTTTACAAGCTTCGGCTGCTATCTGCGGGGCTAACCTACAACCGCGGAGTGAATGATGGTGGGGGGTACCTGTTCGGTGCGGAGTCGGATACAGTAACCGCCAACCTGTCACAACAATTTGGGAGAAAGCTAAACATCGGTTTCCACGGATCTTTTCGGCGCACGGCTGGCCTCGTGAACAATGGTGTGACCAACAGCAAGTTCGCGGGGGTGCAGGCAACTCGGAAGGTGGGAAGGTTTTTCAATGTATTCGCAAGCTACACAATCACAGAACAGTCTTCCAGTTCAACCCTTCCAGTCAATGTGCTGAGCCACCCACTGCAAATCGCCGCATTCGGGATCAGCTATTCACCAAGGCAAAGACAAATTACTCAATAAACCTACCAAGGAGTTATATGCTCGGGCATCGTGAATTGACAATGGAAGACTACGCCAGAATTCTTAAGAGGCGATCCCCCCTCATTCTGGTTTCCACAATCTTTTTTCTCGCTGTTGGCGTAGGCCTCAGCTTCGTCCTGCCTAAGAAGTACGTGTCGCAGACACTCGTGCTCATTGAGCAGCAAAAGGTTCCGGAAGACTATGTAAAACCCGTCGTCGACGAAGACCTTGGTGGGCGGCTGGCGTCTATGAAAGAACAGATCCTGAGCAGATCTCGCATTGAGCCGATCATTACCAAATTCAACCTGTTCTCCGGTAAACCAGACATGGACGACCGCGTCGACCTTACGCGCAAGGCCATCAAGGTAACCCAGATCAAATCCGAACAACCGAATGCTACGAAGGGCATGCCTGGCTTTTTTGTTTCGTTTGAAGCACCAGACGCGCGAACAGCCCAGCAGGTTTGCGGTGAGATCACGTCGCTTTTCGTCAGCGAGAATTTGAGCGCAAGGGAACAATCCGCCGAAGGCACCTCTGACTTCCTGAAACAGCAACTCGAAGACTCAAAGAGAAAACTCGACGAGCAGGATGCGAAGCTCGCAAATTTCGAGCGCAAGTATATTGGCAGGCTCCCTGGGCAGGAAGCAACAAACGGTAACACGCTTCAAGCGCTAACGACTCAGCTCGATGCAGTTACACAATCCGTGAATCACTTCCAGCAGAATGAGACGTTTCTCGAATCGATGGTTGCCCAGCAATCCCAGAATGTGCAGACTGTCGAGCCAACATCCGGAATCTCACCAGACGAGCGCAAGGCGCAACTCAAGACTCTCACTGCGCAAAAGCAGGCGCTGGAGGCGCTGTACACGCCAAATCACCCCGACGTGATTGCAGTTTCACGCAAGATTGCCGATTTGCAGGCGCAGATCGATCAAGCACCCGCCGAATCTGCTCCGACAACAAAAGCAGCTCCGCGAATGGACACACCTCAACTCCAGCAACTGAAGGCTCAGCTTCGCGCTGCGCAGCAGTCCACTGCGGCAGAAAGGCAGGAGCAGGCTCGGATCAACCAACAGATTAAGGCCTACGAGTCAAAGATTGAGGGCAGCCCGATTGTCGAGGAAGAGTATAAGCAGATCACCCGTGACCATGACACGGCTCTTGCGTTTTACAACAGCCTGCTGACCAAGATGAATGAGTCGTCGATGGCGACAGCTCTTGAACATCGTCAACAGGGTGAACAGTTCAGCGTGATGGACGCTCCCAATCTTCCGGACGCGCCGCAGTTCCCTAACCCAATCATCTTCGCAGGCGGCGGGCTTGCTGGCGGTCTGTTTCTCGGCATCCTCCTCGCCGCGCTTCTCGAGTATCGAGATACCGCCCTGCGCACCGAGAGTGATATATGGGCTTTCACCACACTGCCCACCCTTGCCATGATCTCCCACATTGACGGTCTTCCCAAGCCTCCTAAGAATCCAAAGCGGCGCTGGAAGATCTTTGCACGGACGCATAAACCCATCGAAAGCGCGGGAGACTAACGATGTATAAAGCGTTTTTCGGCCTTCGCGCCCAGCCTTTTGGAGCCAGCCCAGATCCGCGGTTTCTCTATATGATGCCGCAGATTTGGGAGGCGCTTGCCGGCCTGCAATACGGCATCGCATCACGCAAGGGATTTGTCGTCTTGACAGGAGAGGTGGGCACAGGAAAAACCACGCTCCTGAAAACTGTGCTCAGCAGCTTCGCCAAGGATCGGGTTTCGTCGGCTTTCGTCTTCAATCCGTCTCTCGATGTACTGGACTTTCTTGAGTTTGTTCTCACCGACTTCGGTATTACTCCAAAGACGCGCACCAAATCCGGCATGCTCTTGCAGCTCAATCGCTGGCTGATAGATCGCTTCCGCGCCGGCGGGCTGTGCGTCATTGCCGTCGATGAAGCACAAAATCTGTCCTGGGAGTTGCTCGAAGAGATTCGCTTATTAACCAATTTGGAAACATCGTCGGAAAAATTGCTGCAAATCGTGCTCTCCGGTCAGCCAGAACTGGAAGAAAAACTGCGCAACCCATGTGTTCGCCAGCTCCGTCAGCGCATATCAGTATGGTGCAGAACACATGAGTTGAAAGCAGAAGAAACTCAGGCTTACATCAATGAAAGATTGCGCATTGCCGGCGCCAGTCAGCTCATTATGTCGCCTGAAGCGGCACACGTTGTCCATCGCTATTCAAAAGGAATACCCCGTCTCATCAACCTGATTTGTGAGCATTCGATGATCAGTGCATATGTGGAACAGATCATTCCCATCCCAGCGCGAATTGTTGAGGCGGTCGCTATCGAATTGGATCTCGAAGACCAACCATTCACCCTCTCATCTATGGCCCTCTCCGCGTTTCCAGACAACCCTTTCCCAACTGCAATGCCCAGTATCGTCAACCCCACCGCGGATTCTGCCGACTCCCTGAAGGACGCCGAACCATGAGCCGAATATACGAAGCAATTCAAAGAGCGGATCGCGAACGCAAGGCAAAGCTGGCTTCAGAAGACAATCACATCTTCGAGCCCGCTGTCATTCCCTTGATCGAGGTCACGCCACCAGCAGCTGTTGAGCCGCTGCCAACTGCCGCTGCTGTGCCACCGCCTTCTACAGTTGAGCCGCCTGCTGCCACTGAGGCAGTTCTTCTGGGCTTCATTGAGCACCAGTGGAGGCCACTCATCTCTTCCCTTCCAACGCTTGCCGATCGCGGCGTCGGTGTCGAGCAGTTTCGCAGTCTCCGTTCACGGGTTTATCAGGCTCGCTACGAGAACCCGCTGAAGACAATCCTGGTCTCCAGCGGCATGCCCTCGGAAGGCAAGAGTTTCGTCGCTGCAAATCTGGCAATGTGCCTGGCGCGCAATTCTGTCAATAACATCCTCCTGATTGACGGCGACCTGCGCCGTCCCACCCTCCATACTCTTCTGGGCGCCCCCAACACACCTGGGCTCTCAGAATACCTATCCGGAACATCGGAATTGAGCGCCATCATGCAGCGCGACAGTAGTGAGAGGCCAGCCGAGTCGGCCACTGTGGGCAGCACCCGCAACCTCACTTTCATTCCTGCGGGCAAATGCGGTGATAACTCCTCTGAACTCGTAACCAATCATCGAATCGATGAGCTCATCACAACTGTTTCGCCGCACTTTGACTGGATCGTGATCGACTCCCCGCCTGTGCTTGCGGTTACCGATGCCGTGGAACTCGCCCGCGCAGCCGATGCAGTATTGCTCGTTGCTCGCGAAGCAAAAACACCTTACGATGCCGCCCAACGCACACAGGCAGCTTTCACCGGTTCTCGAATCCTTGGCTACGTACTCAACGACGTCAAAGACGCTCCACGCCGCGGGTCCTATTCATACTACGGCTACTACGGTGCAACAGAACCCGCAACTCCAGCCAAGAGCGTCAAGGCCAAAGCGAAATGATCAGGATTCTCAATGTTTACTATCCGACCCGGACCCTGGTACTGCTTCTTTGCGAAGCACTGCTCGTTTGTGGCTCATTTCTATTGGCCACGGCGTACCTGGTTGGGCCTGATTCGTACATTGCTCTGATCTACGAGAACGGAATTCTAAAGATTCTCGGCATGACCGCTCTCACCCTGCTTCTGTCCTATTACTTTGACCTGTACGCACCGCAACGCATCTTAGGCCGCTGGGAGATTTACTTTCGCCTGCTGCTTGTTCTGAGCGTTCTATCCTTTTTTCTCGCGGGGCTCCTCTATCTCTTTCCCGAGATGGATATCTATCCCAATGTTCTTTTGGTCGGTGTCTCCACACTTACGATTGCTCTCGCCGTATGGCGGTGGATCTATGATTGGCTACTCGGACTTGCCATGTTCCGCGAGCGCGTCTATGTACTGGGCAGCGGTGAGCGAGCACTTGAGGTCGTCCGCACCCTGCGCGCCAGGCGGGATGCCGGCATGGAAGTGGTCGAGGGAAAGGGCGAAGGAGAACTCAATGGGCAAACAGATCGTCTTGCCGCCGATCTTCGCGCCTTTCTTGGGTCAAGAGATCGCATCGATCGCATTGTCATCGCCATGGAAAATCGCCGCGGAGCAATGCCGTTTCGTGAACTCCTCGATCTTCGGCTAAGCGGCGTAGTGATTGAAGATGCCAACTCTCTGCTGGAGAGACTTACCGGCAAGCTGCCTCTGGAGGGTCTGAACCCAAGCACGCTCATCTTCTCTGATGGATTCAGGGTAAAGGCGTCGCAGCAGTTGATCCGGCGCCTGGTGTCGATCACCGTCTCATTCACTTCTCTGGCGATCTGCCTGCCCTTCGTCCCGTTCATCATTCTGGCCGTGCGCCTCTCTTCGCCAGGCCCAATTTTCTTTCGTCAGACTCGTGTAGGTCTGCGAGGCCGGCCATTTTCTGTAATCAAATTCAGGACCATGCGGCAAGACGCAGAAGCAGGCGGAGCTGTTTGGGCAACCAAGAACGATCCTCGCGTCACTTCGCTTGGCAGATTTATGCGCAAGACCCGTCTTGATGAAATCCCACAACTGTGGAACGTCCTGCGCGGTGAGATGGGATTTGTCGGTCCACGCCCTGAGCGCCCCGAATTCGTGCAGTGGCTCTCAAGCGAAATTCCTTTTTACGAGCTTCGCCACATGATCCGCCCAGGGATTACAGGTTGGGCGCAGGTCCGCTATCGCTATGGCGCGAGCCTGGAGGATACCAAGCAGAAGCTCGAATACGATCTCTACTACATCAAGCACCTATCGCTGGGTCTGGATCTGCTCATCATGTTTGAGACGATCAAGACGATCGTGCTGCGGAGGGGCGCGCAATGAAGATAGTCTTCTGGCTTTCACTAGTCGCCATCCTATATACCTACGTTGGATACCCAGTCGCTATCTGGTTGTTCGCAAGATTGCGCCCGCGGCCATGGAAAATCGATCCGATCACACCGAGCGTCAGTATTGTACTTGCCGTCCATAACGGTATCGCACTTTTGCCGCGCAAGATTCAGCATCTCCTCGCCCTCGATTACCCCAACATCAAAGAGATCATCGTTGCATCAGATGGATCAACTGACGGCACCGCGGATTTGCTGCTCCTGCAGAATCATCCGCTTTTCAAAACAATCATCTTGAAAGAGCACGGTGGGAAAGCAGTTGCCGTGAACGCCGGTGTGGCGAAGGCCACATCGGAGGTAATCCTCTTCCTCGACATCCGGCCTGAGATTGCCCCGGGTGCAATTCAACAACTCGTCAGCAACTTCGCCGATCCGCACGTCGGCTGCGTGACCGGCGAACTCATTTTGAATGAAGCCGGCCTGGACGCTACCTCTGCATCCGTAAGCGGCATCTATTGGCGCTACGAACAGTGGATCAGGACTTGCGAATCAACCTGCGACTCGCCTGTGGGAGTCTATGGAGGCTTTTACGCAATTCGTCGAAACCTGGCTGCGATACAACCAGCTGGAATGATCCTTGACGACATGTATCAACCGCTCTCGATCATCCGTCAGGGCTACCGGTCTGTCCTTGATCCGAAAGCCCATGTCTACGACACCTGGCCGAAGAAAGCCGGAAGCGAGTTTCATCGTAAAGTGCGCACGCTGGCAGGAAACTTCCAGCTTTTCCAACTTGCCCCGTGGACGCTAACCCCACAAAATCGAGTTGTTTTCCAGCTTTATTCACACAAAATCATGCGCCTCGTAGCACCTTACCTCATGGTCCTGTTGCTTGTCTCCATGTTGACGCTTTCTTTCGATTCGCGGCTCTACATGTTACTCGCCGTGTTGCAGATTTTTGGGTTGGCACTTGCAATCACAGCGTTACGTTTCAGGATTCCTGTTCTTCATCGCATTGCAGCCCCGGCCAGTGCGATGCTAGTTCTCAATGCCGCCGCCGTGGTTGGGCTCTATAAATTCCTCTTTACGCGTGGACCTCTGTGGAAGATTTGGAAATCAAATAATAGGCAAGAAATGAGCAACTCACAGGCAACCTCGAATCATTCGCCTCTGGAGCCATTTCCGACTTCAGCCGGAAATGACTCGGCATAAAAGTGTTTACGATATGATTCGAAAGGTTGAGGGGAGCGACCGGTCACAATGAGAAACATGAAAGCATCGATCATTTTTGCGGCGGGAGCGATAGTCGGATTCGGAGTTGCCGTTGTTGGCTACAGTCTCCACAGCCACGTCGACCTGGCGAGGAAAGCCCAGCACCTCGAGCAACATGCCGCTACCGCTCTGGACCGAGCGTTCGCGGCCAAGGTAAGTGCTGCGAAGCGGACTGACATTACACCGCCCAAACCGTATTTTCCTGCTGGTTCGGTTTGGACAAAGGACATAAGCCACGCACCCCTTGATCCACAGTCCTCAACGATGATTTCCTGGCTTGCGGATGCAGGTGGATGGGGACACGGCAGAATGCAGGTCGATTTCAGCATCCGAGTCTTGCAGGCGAATGCCACCACTCCACAGGTTCCCTTTCGAAAGGGCCAAACCTTTTACAGTCCCGATTCTGATTTGGTTTCAACCTTTCCCCTTCCTACCGGCGGCGGAATTGAGGGCCAGCAGGGTTATCAGTGCAATATCAAGGAGAATGACTGCCACTTGATCGTTGTGAACCGGGGCCAGGGGAAACTGTATGAAACCTGGCAGGCCGACTACGAAGATGGTTTCTTAAGCTCAACATTTGTCGGAGTTTGGGACCTAAACCGCGTTTATCCACCCTCTGGGCGCGGAGATCAATGCACGAGTGCCGATGCTGCCGGCTTCCCCATCGCTCCTCTGCTGTTCACAGCGGACGAACTTGCGGTCGGACACATCGACCACGCTATCCGCTTTATTCTCCCAAATCCGCGGATTCGCGCCAAGGTCTTTGTGCGCCCTGCCACGCATGCGGGCGGCCCGCGAGGTCCGATTTCAGCGCCACCTTATGGCGCACACTTCCGCCTCAAGGCTTCCTACGATCTCTCTCAACTCACTCCGGCGGCGCAAGTAGTCGCTCGAGCTATGCAGAAATACGGCATGTTCCTGTCGGACGGCGGAAACATCGCATTGACCGCGCAGAGTGACCTGGACACGAAAGCAAAGTATGCGGACCTCAATTTCGGTTCCCACGAATTGCAAGATCTGAAGGTCACCGACTTTGAGGTTCTTGATGAAGGACCTGCGATCCCATTGACCAATAACTGTGTGAGGAATCTCTGACTAACATCGAGAACAAGTTTGGCCGCCGAGCCTGGGGAATCCACTTCAGATTCAACGCGCGAACTTATCTAAATCCATGAAAATCGCACAGTTTGTCAACAATCTTGATATGGGCGGCCTGGAAAGGTTGGCGGTGGACTTGGCACAGTGCCAGGTTGCGGACGGTCACGAAGCGTTTATCTACTGTCTGACCCATCCAGGTCGGCTTGCGAAAGAAGCAGCAGAGATGGATATCTCGGTGCGATCGTTCACTAAGGGATCCGGACCTCGCCCAGGTGTGATGTGGAAGATCGCAACGCAACTGCGAGACGACAGAATAGATGTGCTGCATACGCATAATCACTTGGTCCATCACTACGGCGTAGTGGCTGGCCAACTGGCAGCCGTTCCTGTCATCGTCAATACGCGGCATCGCGCGGAATGTCGCCTTGTGTGCGGCGCTGACGGATCGCACATCACAGCAGAATCCCCAGACAAAAAATCAGACTTGATCTTTCGTGCCACGCTGCCTTGGGTGGGCGCTGCGGTTTTTATCTCAGAATCAACTCGTCAGTTCTTCGTCAAGTACCGCGGAGTTCCAGCGTCCAAGACTCAGGTCATTTTGAACGGGGCACACCTTGAAAGATTTCTCAGCGTCCCGTCGCATCCTGGGTCAGTCCCAGGTCGAGTGCGATTTGGAATTGCAGCCCGACTGGTCCCGGAGAAGGATCATTTCACCTTGCTCCGAGCCTTCTCAAGAGTGGTCAGCGAGATTCCAGGCGCTGAACTGCAAATCGCTGGGGACGGGCCTTTGTGGGGCCGTCTAATCGACTTCGCACAGGAATTGAAGCTTACCGGCCACGTAACCTTTCTTGGCGCGTTGCCCCACACTGCGCAATTTCTGAGCCAACTCGACATTTTCGTTCTTAGTTCCCTGAACGAGGGCCTGCCACTCGTACTCCTGGAAGCAATGGCTGCGGGCCTGCCAATTGTGTCAACGCGGGCGGGAGGAGTAGAGGAAGCAGCGGTCGACGGCAAAAACGCCTGGCTCGCGGATCCCGGAGATGCGAATGGCCTTGCGCAAGCGATGATCCGAATGGCTCGCACAGCCGACCCGGCAGACGTTGGCGCCATCGGCAGAAAAATGGTCCAGGAGCGTTTTCGTATCGAGCAAACCTGGCAAGAGTACCACGAACTCTTCTTGAAGCTCGGTGCGAATCCATAATTCGTTGGTAACTTCTTACGTACTCGGGACACTTTCACGCGGTGAACAATGATGCAACGAATTCCTGGCAAGGCACTAACTTATCGGAGTGACATCGACGGATTGCGCGCGATCGCGGTGCTGTCTGTTTTTGCCTTCCATGTCTCCCCCGGTCGAGTCAAGGGCGGATTCGTAGGCGTAGATATTTTCTTTGTAATCTCCGGCTTTCTGATCTCTTCCATCATTTATAAAGATCTGGAATCGAATGCCTTCAGCATCATCGAATTCTATGTGCGGCGAATTCGCAGAATCTACCCAGCGCTTTTTATTGTGTTAGCTGCAGTTTGCGTGGCCGGCTGGTTCTTTCTGTTACCGACCAGCTTTGTACGCCTGGGAGAACAGATAATCGGCGGCAGCACCTTCGTCGCAAACTTTGTCTTGTGGGAGCAGTCTGGGTATTTTTCGCCAAACGTAGCAAAGGTACCCTTGCTCCACCTTTGGTCGCTTGGTGTTGAAGAGCAGTTTTACCTCATGTTTCCTTTGATTTGTGCGGCGTTCTATCGGTCCAAGTCCAGAACGACCCTTCCAGTGGCGTTTCTAGTTATCGCTTTGCTCTCGATGACCCTGAACGTCGCTACTGTGACCCGCCATGGTTCAGCCGCGTTTTTCCTGCCCTATTCTCGACTTTGGGAACTATTTGTTGGAGCCGGTCTCGCTCTTGGCTTGCAGAGGAACCTGGAAACTCAATGGGAAGGCCTGTTGCTCGAGAAATGGCAAACGGCCATTGGCATTTTGGGCCTGGCGTTGATTCTAGTATCCGTATTTTGTATAGATGAATATGACCCGTTCCCCGGCTGGTGGGGTTTGCTCCCAACCATGGGAGCTGCTCTGGTGATCGCCGCCGGCCCGTCTGCATGGTGCAACCGGCATATTCTGTCGAGCAAACCGGCCGTTTTCCTGGGCCTCATCAGCTACCCTCTTTACCTTTGGCATTGGCCAATCCTTTCCTTTATGAAGGTCGCTCCCGCCTTTTTCGGGATCGCAGACTCCCATCTGCTGAAGACAGTTCTCATTGTCCTGTGCTTTGTCCTGGCCTATCTCACCTACCGGTATATTGAGTTACCAATTCGTCGGGTAAAAGAGAGAGGCAAACGGCGAAGGGGGGCATTTTGGTTGCTTGGCTCCGTTACCCTCACAGGCGCTTTCGGACTTCTCGTGGTACTCACTGGCGGCTTTCCATCCCGGGTACCGCGTGCAGTGGCTGCCCTGGATCACGACTTCGACGCCTCCGCTTCTAGTCTTTCGCCACAGCAGCACTGCTTTCTTCTTCCAGACCAGCTAGCAGATTCGTTTAGTGATAGTTGCGCGAATATTACTGGAACAGATGCCGCGCACCCTCTCGTATTGGTTTGGGGAGACTCACACGCATCAGATCTAATCCCTGGATTCCGCTCAATGCAGCCCCAGTCGGGCATTCGATTCGCGCAGTATACCGCCTCTTTGTGCGCTCCAATTGTGGGCATTCGATTGCGGGAAAGGCAAGGGTGTCTTCCGATTAACAATGCAATTGTTGATCGTGTTCTGAAGCTCAAACCCGAGATTGTCGTTCTATCTGCAATCTGGGACCGCTATCTTGATTACGATTCTGCCGCTCGGGCCGAAAAGCTCCTTGAAACAATCAAAATGATAAGGGCCGGAGGCATCCGCAGGGTTGTTATCATCGGTTCAGCGCCCGAATGGACCGATGCAGTGCCGGAGCTTCTGATCAACGAGCTTCACCGCCATCCAAATAGTCCCGTCCCTCACGGTTTGTCACGGTCTTTGCTCAAGCCTCATGATGACACGCTGCTAAAGGCAACAACAGAGAAAGCAGGAGCGGTCTACCTGCCACTTTTTGAAGATCTCTGCGACCAGACAAGCTGCATTGCAACAACAGGTCCTGGATGGCAAGACATAGTCACAATGGACAGTGCGCACTTCACCGAGCATGGTTCGATATTGGTCGCCCAGCGAATCTGGACAAGTATTCTTCAATCCGGAGATTGATCGGAGCGAGTCGATTATCCGTTCGACTGCTTCAGTGCATCAGGTTCAAGATCCTGAGCATAAGATACATCATCACCATAAGCGAAATTGCAAGTCCGCCGGCATAGAGCGCCACGCGCGCAAAGCGCATGCGGGGAGCTATCATCCCTCTCTGCAGAGCCATTTCAAATACCACTTCAGTGATTCCGCCCAAGAGGAAGAACGACAGGACATAGGCGCGGGAAAGGAACCACGCAGCGACAAGAAATCCAGTCAGCGACAAGACCAGCAAACGGCCAAGTCGGTTGATCTCCGCCTTATCGATTGCTTCGACCTTCCGTGTCATTGCTGGAAAGCGTCCAATCTCTTGCGCGATCGGCACTCCCTCACTAACGGCAACCGGTGAAGCAACAGCGAGAGCGCTGCGCATCGTGGGAAACAGGAATAGGCACCAGAAGTAGAATCCGAACAACCCGAGTTCTGCTGCGCACACCACGACCGAATTGTGCGCAGTGAGATGAACGTCCGTGTACTCCCGCATTTGGCCAAAGCCCACTCCGAATAATGGATGAGCCCTGAGAATTTCTAGCCCTTGTCCCCAGAGAGACGTGCGGTCGGAGCCTGAGTCTGCCGATATCTCGCGACCGCCGGTGAAATGCATGGCCATTGCCGCGACAAACAATGCGACCGCTACAAACATCGCAGGGGCAGTACCGATGCGACGACGGGCTGCCACAACCACCATTGCCATTAAGGATAAGAGAGCGCCGCGTGAATGAGTCAGGAATATTCCAAAAAGCAACGCCGCCACAGGCAAGAGTACAAATACGAAGTTTCGAACCGTCCTTTGTGGCCGCCAGAAGATGAATATCAGAGGGACCGCAAGGGCGAGCAACTGGCCAAAGTCATTCGGGTCATTGATGTCTCCCTCTCCTCTCAGTCGGTAAAACCATGTGCCTGCGTCATTTTTCTGGGGCAGTAGGAAAGGGTGATCAGCTTTCCATTGGACAAGATCGATCCTTCCGGTGGTTTGTGAAACGATAGGACCGCTTTCCGGAATGCCATGATGCAGGTCGAAGAAACCGTTCACAATCGCGAACAGGCATACAAACTGCAGCATCAGGATGAGAACCTGCAGTTTTTTCTTCGACGTGCAGTGCAAACAGATTAGAAAGTATGCGAATGCATTTGGTAGATAGTCCAGGACCGCACGCACCCCCCCACCCAGCCACCGTTCCCCGAAAACCACTGACAAGAAAGATGCGAATGCCAACCCGATCAACGCCAATGACTGCGGTGTCTTCAGAATGAATGATCTCTGAAATGTGGGCAGGGAGACGAAGAAAACCAGTACCGCAAGGATTAATTCAAGGTGAAAGGCCGCTAGCGGCCCGAAGAGCCTAACCGGCGTAAGGTAGTAAGTGACGAGATAGAGAATGCTAAGAGCGAAGGCCATCGTTCATGATCCGCGTGGAGATGGAAACAACTGGTATGAATTGCAAATAGAATTTCCGACTTCGTTAACACCATGGGGCTGGACGCGCTGGATTCCCCAAGTTCGTGGGTATTTCGACTATCGAAGACTGCGCTTTGAAACTGGCGAGAGGCTCGAAGAGATTTACTTCGCTCACGTCACTGAATTCTGGACAGTTGTCTTAATCGAAACCCGGCGGTAATGAGAACTGCCCGCCAGGAACCTGCGCTCAACCAGATGCCACATGAGGAAAGCAGCCAAGCCAATTAGTGACAAGCTGACAACCAGGAAAATAGCTGGGTTGGAATCGGCAACACCCAATGCAATTAGTGTCTGCAATATGGGCCAGTGGACGATGTATACGCCATAGGAAAAATCACCATATTTCGAGAAGTTCCCAAAATAACTCCAGAAACCGAAGACAAAGACCAGCCCCGAGATCCAGAACACATCGAGAACTCCGCGCGTGAAGAAATGGTCCAGAAGAAACAGTCCAGCAGTGATGCAGAAAGTGGTGAGGAAGTGGAATTTCAGCTGATCGAAGTAGAGGAGTAATAACACGCCGGCGATGAAATAGGCGAGCTGTGCTGGAAACTGCACCTCCAGTTGCTCGTAGATACTCCGTGGAGCGTCAACGGAATACGCACCGCTTGATCCATGAACGTAGGCTAACCATGCAAAGCCGTACTTCCACAAACAGGAAAGGCAGAAAACCGTCGCCATTGTTTTCTTTGTCCCGAAGCGGGTGCAAAGATAATGCAAGGCCGGAACAAACAGATAGAAGACGACCTCAATTTTGAGCGTCCACAGCGCTCCATTGACCGCTGACATGATGTTCGATCTGAACACTCCTGGAAGCGATGGGGCAAGGAAGTTGAGGAATAGGAGGTTAGCTCCAAGATACTTCCAGAATCCAAATCCGAAGTACCGTGAAAGGGGCAGCGTGCTCAGTGTGCACAGCGCAACGGCGGTAACTACGATGATAGTAAAGTAGGCGGGGTAAATTCGCCTGACCCGCTTTTCAAAATACGAGGTGACGGAAGACGACCGGGCATAACTGCGGTAGATGAGCAATCCACTGATTACGAAAAACGATCGGACAGCGAAATGCGGGGACATATAAGTGTTAAGGGAGGAAAAGGCAGCGAGATTTGTCAACGCGGATAAATGAAAGAAGACAACGATGGACGCCAGAATCAAGCGAAGACAGTCGAAGTTATTCTTGCTGAAACTCGCGCTACCCTTCATATTTCCTGCCTTCCGAGCTTCTGAGAGAATCACTGCGAGCCGATACTTCTCATGGCAAGTCCTGGTTTAAAGTGCGCACAATTTGTAACTGAACGAGAATTGAATCATCCTTCCAAATCTGATTCTGAAAAGCACACAGCGGCAACGATCACTCATGACTTGCGATCAACGCAAAGTGTTGCACTTCCTTGGTACCGCACCAGGAGTATCGAGCACGATCGCTTCGAGCGCCAACCGGATTTGAACTCCCACTGGCGATACTAACGATCTTGTGCATCGAATCTGAACAGGTAAACAAACGCTTGTACTCTATGAAGAATAACCGAAGCGGCAGAGGCAACTCCATTGTCGGAAGCGACACTTGATACAAAATCGGCAGTCGTAGCCCCGCGTGTTACCTCATCTCAAAGTTGAGCCTTCGTAGCGTTCACCCTATGTGATCAAGCCTCGGTCAATCAATTGACGCCAAAACCGCTTGCATCACGCCATTCGGTACTACCACTGCAGAAAGAATTCTCAACCCGCACGACCCTCTTCTCGTGCCGATTTCCAGGTCCCCAATTGGACAGCTGATCACCAAAGTGGCAATTATTGAGAAACTGCATGTGCAAGACTTTGCACATGCTTGAGCAATTCTCACTTAATTAATTGATTACAAATAAGTTATGTTTGGCATCTGAGATGCTCCAGTCAAGGCGTGTGCCGATTGTGCGCGATTGCTGGAATGTCTGAATTCCCCCGCAACCTTCCAACCGGCTCCATAGGAAATTTGTCTGCTGCCAGAACTCCTCGGGCAACAGGTAGAAGAATCCAGGTTTGAAATCGTCTGCAAACCTTAGTAGGCGGATCAACCCTCATCGTAAGCGGCACAGAATCCAGGTACTTCACAGTAAGCCGCCCTCTGCAGGGGGCCACGGTAAAAAAGCCCGCAAGGGCGACTCCAGGAGGAATGAATGAAGAAGTTTTCAATTGCTTTACTCGCATTGGCGGCGGCCGTTGCGATTTCGCCGGTCGCTAAGGCCGATACCTATAACTTCTCCTACACCGGCGCGGTCTTCGCCGGTCCGGCTGGTACCGTGACACTCGATGGCACTTTTACCACTGGCGCTGCATACGGGCCGGACGGTGGACTTGAAATCACCTCGTTCACAGGCACCTACACCGATACCGGTGACGGCGTTTCCGGAGCGGTAACCCTGTACCCGGGCGTAGCGACTTACGAAAATCCAGCTACCACTTCGAATGGGAATTGGAACTACGACAACCTGTTTTATCCCGGCGACAATGCACCCGGCACGTCAGGCGGAGCATTCGATCTACAGGGCCTAATGCTCTATGTGGGCGGAAGCAATCAGTGGGAAGTGAATTTCTATGCCCCAAATGAAACCTCATACATCATGTATGAGGGCAACACGGCTGGCGGCTACCTCAGCGAGTCAACCGGCAACGGAAATTCCAACCAGATCAACAACGGTCTAAATATCACCACCCCGGAGCCTTCGTCCTTGCTCCTGCTCGGCACCGGCCTCTTCGGCCTGGCCTTCGTCGCCTTCCGCAAGTCAAAGTCGACCGGCACGCTCCAGACCTTGTAGTTCAATTTGTCGCTTGATTCCAAAAGGGCGCTGAAATGCGCCCTTTTCCTTTCTCTTCCGGCCCAGATAGCCGCAAAGAAAACTCCCGCATCCCGACTCAACCTTCTTCCCCCAAAGCAGAACACTTATAGCAAAGACAAGTGCAAAAGTTTGCATACTAAGGCAAGCTCTCTTCGCAACCTCTTGTATTCATTACGCGAGTGTCTGGTCATCCAGTTGCATACATTTGGGTGTTGATCAGCGCCCACTTTGCAGGGCCCCCACAGGACAACAAAATGCCCGCGAGGGCGACTCCAAAAGGATTGAATCAACTCCAGGGGGAATGAATCATGAAGAAATCTTCAATTGCCTTATTCGCATTGGCTGCGGCCCTTGCGATCACACCAGTTGCATCGGCTACCACATTTGATTTCACATTCACTGGTAGCAATCTCGACGCCACGGGCACTCTCACTGGCTCCATGGTCGCGCCTGGCGTGTTCGACATTACCAGCGGGACGATCAATATAACCGGATCATCGATGAACGGAATCGGCATCCTGGTCCCGATCCCTTCCAGCGGCGTTTTCGAAACCGGTGGAGGATCAAATATTTTTGGGTTTTCCGGCACCGGCTTCGCAGATTCTGTTCTTTACCCCGGCCAGAATCCTCAAATCAATGACATTACTGGGATCTTCCTTTTTGATATCACCTCAGGTGCAGGCGCGGGAGATGGTTTGGGAATTTGGTCCAACAGTCCCGACAATTATGGCGGATTTGGCGGTAATTGGAATTTCTACGACAATGGCGGAGACAGCTTTAGCGCGGCCGTAGCACCAACCGCACCAACTCCGGAACCCTCGTCTCTGCTCCTGCTCGGCACCGGACTCCTCGGTCTTGCCTTCTTTGCCTTCCGCAAGGCCAAGTCGACTGACGTGTTCCACACTCTCTAGTTCTGTCTTTTGGCACGATTCCAAAAGGGCGCGGAAGCGCGCCCTTTTCCTTTTGCTCAAAACGATACGGAAACGGAATAATTCTAGCGCTCCCCCTTTCCGGGGAATTCAGCGCTATTCCATTGCGCCGATTGTGAGCGGCTGTTCGCGGACCGTCTGTATCGCCGACGGTGCGTATTGGAAGCGCACTGGCAGCTTTGGCCAAGATGCCGGTAATGGTGCTCCGGTGTTCACCAAAGCCGGATTTGGCGCGAATGTGGTTACGTCGAACGGTTCAGTTGAAGCCCCTATCAAGTTGGCTGGCCCAGCCGTATCTGCGCTGTTGCTGGCTCCCTGGAAAGCATGCGCTGAGCTTGCGGTAGCCCAACCAGTGCCGTCACCACCGGACATGCTGTCGGTGCCCCAATTGGAGTTAATTGCATTCTTGCCGAAGGTTGTGAACTCGTTTGTTTCCCTATTCCAATAGAAGTACGGCTTCGTCGGTGCGTCCATCCAGATCGCATTGTTGTCGGCCTGAATCTGGGGCCATTCGATCTCGCGGAAGTCGTCGCCGCCTCCGCCCGAGGTGTCGAACATGTACCAACGCCAATTGGGGCAGCCATTGCACGTCGGCTCATAGAAACTGTTGTTGTAGAACCAAAGTGTCCCAATGCGGTCATCTTCAAGGCTGCCATGATCGGTCGAGTAGTGAATGGGAACGCCGGCTGTCGTATTCACAAAGGTGTTTCCATAGACATAGTCCCCGTGATGCGATTCCACCGCTGCGGCAAGGCGATCCGCAGTATAAGTGTCTTTGGGATAGATCGAATGATACTCTCCGATATACCCCTCAAATGTTGTGTATGGCCTTGCGTCCTGGTTATCGACCATGTCCAGTTGCCGCGCAGCTCCATCGCCAAAATGGTTGTAGCGCAGGATCTCAGGAAATCCCCGGCCCTTGAAGTTTGACCCCTCCGCTCCACTCTGATATTGGTCTACGATGTTGAACTGCACGACTTCATTCCATCCTTGAATGTAGAACTGGTGATAAGAATCGGAACCCAATTCTCCATTGCCGTGGACGTGATTTCCCTCGTACAGAGTATTTGTCACGACTGCGTACCCATTATTCGCGTTGAAATCGGAAAAGATACCGTTGTTGCAGCTGCTCGCGTCGATGCCTCTAACTACTGCGTCCACACTCTGAAAGAGACGCACGCAAGCCGCTCCTTTAACCCATTGCGTTCCAGGCACGCCAGAAGGACTGGTAAACGTGTTGGGGCCCTCTGCATTTTGAATCTTCAAACCTTCGACGATCAAGTCCTGCGGACCCGTCCAGGTGCCGGTGTAGACTCCCGCCCATCCCCCCTTGCCGACAGTGACGGCCCCATATCCCACCAGGTTGGTTGGGTAAGACAAACTTGTCGTTGAATCGCTGGCATCGATCACTGGTAGGTTGCCTCTGGAGTCCGGTACCCCGCAGACGCGTATCGGCTGAGTCCGAGTACCCTGCCCGGTAAGCAGGAAGTATTCGTGGTACGTTGTCGGATCGCCTCCGGTCGTGTCCTCATTGTGAATGCGAACGGTCGTTCCCGCTGTGAGCGAAGACCAGGGAACCGACGAAATCGTCTTGTATTTCTGCGAAGGCCCAACGTCATAGGTCGTTCCGGTAAGGGCCGGGTCAACTGTACAGTCCACTGGCATCGTCTCTGACGGGGTTACATCATAGGGCATGCTGTTCCCGGTCACAAAGACGGTTGCCATGTTTGTCTTGGTGCCATCCGCCATACTGGTGGCCGTTAATGTGTAGCGCCCTGCCACAGAGGCTGAGAAGACCGTGTCCTGGTTCACAGCGTCCGCCAAAGCGCCGTCACCGCCGTTTGGTTCTGCAGTGATCGCCCAGGTCACATTACGGTTGACCGCTCCCCAGACAAAAGCCTGAATGTCCGCTTTCTGCTCAGAGTACAAGGTGGTATAGAAGGGCACCACCTGGACCTGCACTGCGGGATTGCAGACGTTCACCGTGATGGAGGTGGTCTTCGCGGGATTCTCTTGCGACTGTGCTGTCAGCGTAAACTGCATGGCCGAAGTTACCGTGTAGTTCTCCGTACCGTTTATCGAGCAGCTGCTGCCTGTCGGCGGAGCCGTCACGTCAATCCAGTTCCCTGAGGAGGAGGAGAGTGAAGCACCCCCTGTTTGGGACCAGTTAACTGCGTTTGTCAGGCCGTTCGTGACCGTTGCGTAGATGCGGCGCACACTGTCCGGCAAAACATTGAAACCATATGTCGGCTGCGTGATGGCGATGGAGATCGGCCCCGGTATGGTGAGCACAACGGTGGCAGTACTTTGGGCTGTTCCCGAGGTTCCGGTCACAGTCACGGTATAGGTCCCGGCAACGGCGGCACTGCTCGCTGCAAAAGTGAGCGTACTCGTGGTACCGGTGATGGCTGGGCTGAAGATCGCGGTCACACCTGCGGGGAGCCCTGTCGCCGTCAGTGCAACACTGCCGCTGAAGCCATTGATCCCCATGACACCGATCAGTCTGCTCTCGCTGGCGCCACCGGCGAGAACGGTGAGAGTGCTGGTCTCGGGGGACAGATTGAAGCCCGGCACTGGAATACTCAACGCAATGGTTGCGCTGCTGGTGACGGCTCCGAACGTGCCGGTCACAATAACGGTATAGCTCCCTGGAACAGCCGAAGTGCTCGCTGCCAAAGTCAGCAAGCTCGTTTTCGTCGTGGTTGCTTGGCTGAAGGACGCGGTAACTCCTTTGGGAGGCCCCGTCGCTGTAAGAGCTACGCTGGCAGCCGAGCCTTTCGAACTGGCCACGTCGATGATGCTGCTCACGGTGGCGCCGCCAACGAGAAGAGTGAGCGCGCTCTCCGAGGACGAAATACTGAAGCCAGGTTCGGGGATGGTTAATGCAATGGTTGTAGTGCTGACGAGAATTCCAGAGGTGCCGGTCACTGTCAGCGTGCAGGTGCCTGGATCAGCCATCGAACTCGGGGTGAGCGTCAACGTGCTTTTGCTGGTAGTGCTCGGCGAACTGAAGGTCGCAGTCACTCCGCTGGGAACCCCGGACACAGCAAAACTCACTGCGCTACTGAAACCATTTTGACCCGCAATGCTGATTGAGGTGCCTGCGCTAGCCCCGCCTACCAGAAGCGTGAGATCGCTGGCCGAGGAAGATAGGGTGAAACTCGGTTGCAAAATGATTATCGTAATCGTTGTTTGGCTACTGACTGTACCGGAAGTCCCTGTCAACGTCACCGAATACGTTCCCGCGGCAGCCGTAGTGCTGCGTGTGAAGGTCAATCCAATTGTGCTCGTATTGACTGATGCAAATGCCGCGGTCACCCCTGCGGGCACGCCCGATGCAGCTAGGCTCACCTTGCCCTTAAAGCCATTAAGGTCGGCGACAACGATATCAATAGGATTGTTATAACCAATGGCAAGTGTAAGACTGCTGGACGACGGCGAGAGGGTAAATCCCGGAACCGCCGGCGCGGCCAGGGCTTCAGATCCAATTATGAAAACCAAACAGAACAGAGTGAATAGCATTAAGAATTTGGATCTATGAAGATAATTCTTCTTGCGTTGAATCGCCATCGGCATCGCGTTCCCCTTCAAGTTCTTCGTTGAACCGCAATCTGACTTGACTGCTGATCTTCCGTCTCTATCGGCAGATTGGCCTTCGCTAACGAGTGGTAACTCACCAATAGTACCCTCAAAATTAGCACTATAGTAACTATCGTCATGCAACTTTAGCGCGAAAAGAGGAACTGTTTGGCCATTCAAATGACCAATGGGTGTCACGGCTGCGGGACGTTGCCCTCATTTCGCTCCCTGGTCTCCGCGAATTGCGCCAGCCCGGCGCGGAAGCGCAGGCGCATTGAAGGCACCGTCCCCCAGCAGGCGTGTGCGCGGTTTAAAGCCCTTCGCCAATCACCAGGCTCATCACCTATTCATCAATGCAAACAGCCTGATGCCGACGTTCGCCATATACTAGCCAAAGACGCATAAACCGAACCGGGTCGATGAGGTTGAAATGAATCAATATTTAGTTACTGGCGCCGCCGGCTTCATTGGCAGATCGATCGCGGCGGAGCTGCTTGCGCGTGGCAAGAGCGTTCGCGGTATCGACAACTTCATTACCGGAAAGCGCGCGAATCTTCGTGGGCTTGAAGCCATGGACCTTATCGAGGGTGATATCAACGATGCTTCCGCGGTAGCAAAAGCGTGCCATGGTGTCGAATGCATTTTTCACGAGGCTGCGATTCCCTCGGTGCCGCGTTCCATAGAAGATCCAGTGAGCACAAACCACGCTTGCGTCTCGGGCACCGTTCAATTGCTCTTGGCAGCGAAGAACGCCGGGGTTCAACGGGTTGTTTACGCAGGGTCGTCGTCCGTTTACGGCAACATTCCCACTCTTCCCAAGTCCGAGCAGATGCTGCCCCATCCCATCTCTCCATACGCAGTTGCCAAACTAGCCGCCGAATACTATATGCAGTCCTTCGCCAGCGCATACGGTCTGGAGACTGTTACTCTCCGATATTTCAACGTCTTCGGTCCTTACCAGGATCCAACCTCCCATTACTCCGGTGTTCTGGCCATCTTTTCGCAGAAAATGCTGGCCGGTGAAGCTCCAACTATCTATGGGGATGGGGAGCAGAGCCGCGACTTTACCTTCATTCAAAACGTTGTCCACGCCAATCTGCTGGCCTCTGAAGCTCCTTCGAGCAACGTTTCCGGCAAGGTTTTCAATGTCGCCACCGGACACCGAATCACGCTGAACCAGGCAACCGAAGTGCTGCGCGAGATCACCGGCTACAACGGAGAGATTCATTATGGCGCCGAGCGCGGCGGCGATGTGAGGCACTCGCTCGCCGAAATCGACCGGGCCAGGGAATCTTTCGGCTACGAACCGCTCATCGACTTCCGCAAAGGCATCGAACGCACAATTGCCTGGTACAAAACGATTACCAACTCTGTGCGATCAGAGATTGGTTCATAGATTTGACCGTCGCTTCGTTTTCGGCACTTGGTGGTTTTTGTTCCAGTGTCTTTTTGTGGGTTTACGCATAAGGTGAGCCTCTGCCCGAGTGTACTTACTGGGCGATTGGAACGACGGTCAGAGCGGTCCCAGCCTGGCCCACGGCACCTGCGGCGGGGCCATGCCAGACTCCGCCTCCGAATGTACTGATGTAGATCTTGCCAGGGTCATTGGGGTCGAGGATGATGCGGTGACCCCACTTGAAGTCATACCCATCGATGCGAGCCCAATGAGCGCCGCGGTCGGTTGAACGGTAGGCGGCGGCGTCAAATCCTGTGATGTAAAGCGTGTCTGGATGGTGGAAATCGATAGTGAGGTCGTACACGTGCTGCGATTGCGTGAATAGGCTTCGCCAGGTCTTACCGCCATTTTCGGAAACATAGACTCCGCCATTCCGGTCAGCATTCTGGCCCTCCTGTCCCCATGCCGTCAGGTACAGTCGCTGTGGATCGCGTGGGTCGATCTCCAGCCCGGTCGGACCAGTTACGCTTGCCGGTAAATCAACCCGCTGCCAGTGTTCCGCCTTATCGGTCGAGCGATAGATTGCTCCGGCGCCGGACGCGGACAAGTCCTTACCCTCGCTTCGGCGCGCGACGACAACGTACAGGGAGCCGTCCGCGGAAGAAGTAATACGCCAGGCGAACGGGTCTTTTCCCTCAATTCCGTCGTTCTTCTGCACCCAGGTGCGGCCATTGTCGGTGGACTTATAGACCCCGCGGCCAAATGCGCAGGCATACAATGTGCGGGTGCCAACGGGGCTCGATGGATCCAAAAGAATGTGGGTGATTGCGTCCTCTGGAATGCCTGAGTTGCTCGGCTGCCAGTGAATGCCTCCATCGGTTGAGACGGCAACTCCACCACTGAAACTGCGTGGACTGCGAGTTCGCCACATCTTTGGCCGGGGAAGATCGTGCGTGCCGCTGAAGGCTCCCCAAATGAGGCCGCGCTGGGCCGGATCGAATGCCAGCCAGTAGGTAGTGTTGCGCCAATTCTCGGGTAAGCTGTCGGACGTGCTTCGCCAGGAATCGCCGCCGTCCGTGCTCTGAAAGAGGCCAATGTCGGTGTTGTCGATAAACATGTGGCGAGAATCAAAGGGATCGAACTGGACGCCGTAGTTCGTGGTTACATCCAGGCCGCGCGATGTCCAACCCCCGTCAGTTTGCTTCGAATTCATTTCCTCCCAGGTCGCGCCGCCATCAAGGGTGCGATAGGTACGGAAGAGGTCGGTGGCATAAGCCACATTGGGGTCACTGGGCGCAACACCAAGGCTGTAGGGCGAATCATAGAAGATCGAGACGCCGTTCTTTGAAGCGCGCTGCTCAATCCAGGTCCCGGTCAGGTTGGTGGCGGCATGAGTCGATTCCTGGAAAACGATCTTCCAGGTGTGGCCGCTGTCGGTTGTCTTGGCGATGCCGTCGAACAGGTTTTCCGGGCCCTCGCCTGTCCGGAGGTCTCGAAAGCCGGCATAACCGACCTCTGGATGGAGATCACTGGTGGCAATGGCTTCAAAATGTCCGGTGGACTGATTCAGCTCAGGTGTGATCGTTTTCCAGTGGACGCCGTTGTCCTGAGAGAGATATACCTTTCCATCCTGGCCGGTTGCGTAGATCCAGAGCGCGCCGCCAGAGTGTGCCGCGCTCACTGCCCTCACGCTGGTTCCAATGCTTCCCAATTCGCTGACTTCGCCATTCGCGGCAATGCGGTATGCTGCCGACCCGCTGACCGCGATCAGGCCGGAGCCCTGCGGCGTCAGCAGCAGAACGCGATTGGGAACGGTGGTAAGGCGGGTCCATGAGCGGCCGCCATCCTGAGAGGAGACAATGACCGAGGGCTGGCCTTTCTGTTGAAACGAGGCGTATAGCTTCTCAGAGCCTCTGTCAGCGGAAGTTTTATCTCCGTGCGAATCGATGGCGATGGCTGAGATGTCGCCTCCGGGGTAAGAGGGATCGTCGGAAGTCAAGCTGTAGTCTGAGTGATCGCCGGTCTGGTGTTCGATCGTATTGCGGTCAGGGCTGGGGAAGATCATCTTCCAGGTTCGTCCAGCATCGCTGCTGCGCCATAGGGCGGCATTGCCGGCATAGATGACATGGGGGGTCAAAGGATCGAAGGCGAAGACTGAGATTCCGCCTCGGAGATTGAACATTTGCCAGGACTGGCCATTATCGCGCGTCACGTATCCGCCGGTCATATCGCAGTGCTCAACGACAACCCGGGAATCGTGAGGACTGATGGTTGGTCCAATTGTAGTGCCGCCCCCGCCTGGCCCGATCACCTTCCAGGGGTTCGGATCTCGGCCCTGAGCGCCAGCGGAAAGTGCGACGAAGAGCAGCAAACTTGCGAATCCATGCGGATGTTTCCAGTATTTGCCTAGTTTCATTCGCACCGCTCTTCGTTTTCTGGATTCCGGACCAAATTGCAGCCCCCATGTTGCGAACATTGGCCCCGTTCAATCCATGAAGAAGTGTAAATCAGAAAGAAAACATAAGATGACTCTAAAGGAAATGAGTATGCTCGAAAAAGCCGGCGGAGCAGCAGAGAGCCTTAGGCCTCAGCGCGGAGGCCTGAGGGCCGCAAAACGCGACTGGAGATTTATGAAAAAGAGCCTTTTCTGTGCGTTGTTATTGGGAACGGCACTCTCGGCGGATTCCCGGCCCGTAACCGCTCAAGCCAAGGCTTGGCAAGGCACTCTTACGTTGCCGACGTACGAAGAAGGCCAGCCCGATCCGAACCCGCCTTTCAGTCAATACGCGACAACTCGCTTCAACTATCCCTACACGCTGAGAACAAATCTTACCGGAGTGAAAGCCGACCACGCTTGGCGCGCAATATTCCTGGAAAACGAGTATCTGAAATGTACGGTCTTACCGGATATCGGCGGTCACCTGTATACGTGCATCGATAAGATCAGCGGGCGTTCCCTTTTCTACGACAACCCGTCGATCAAGAAAGCGAAAATTGGCTATCGCGGAGCGTGGGCCGCATTTGGCGTGGAATTCAATTTTCCTGTCTCGCATAACTGGGTCTCGATGTCGCCAGTGGATTTTGCGTATGCAACCAACGGCGACGGCAGCGCTTCGGTATGGGTGAGCAATATCGACAGGCCCTATGGCATGCAATGGACCGTTGAGCTGAGATTGAAGCCGGGCTCGACGCTGCTCGAACAGCGAGTCACGCTGTACAACCGGAGCGACGTTCGCCACCGGTTCTATTGGTGGAACAACGCGGCCGTGCAAGTGTGGGACGATTCGCGAATCGAGTACCCGATGCAGTTTACCGCCTCACATGGGTTCACCGATGTATCTCGCTGGCCGGTCGACTCAACGGGCAAAGATCTGAGCGTGATTAAGAATCAAACCGATGGACCCGTCTCACGTTTTGTGCACGGAAGCCACGAGCCGTTCATGGCAATATGGAATCCGAAAACGCAAACTGGGACCGCTCACTTCGCGGAGTACCAGGACCTGCCGGCGAAGAAAATCTGGGCGTGGGGAGTCGACGCAGCCGGTCTTGAGTGGCGGAATACGCTATCCGACAATGACAGCGCCTACGTCGAGGTCCAGGCCGGACTCTTCAGGAACCAGGAGACCTATGCGTTTCTGGACCCGGGACAGACCATTCACTTCAGTGAGTTCTGGATGCCGGTGCGTGGAACGGGTGGAATCTCTCGCGCCAACAAGGCCGGAGTGGTTCATTTCAATGTTCACGGTTCCGATGTGTCGGTCGCATTGAACGTGAACGAACATCTCGGCGGGGCGCAGCTTTCGTTGACACAGGACGGAGTGATTCTGTGGAGCGGCAGCCAGGACCTTTCACCTGAACAGACCTGGTCGCATTCAGTCTCGACCAGGGGAAATGGTGCGAAATTGACCTTTGAGTTGAAGGATAGTGGGGGACACTCGCTTTTGAAACAGGTCGACGGCGAATACGACTGGGACGCGGAGGCGACCGTCAAGACCGGGCCCCAGCCGGTACCGCGCATACCAGCCACGGCGGACAGAAATGAAGATGATTGGCTCCAGGTGGGTCATAATCAGGAATTGAACGGCGAGATTATCCTCGCACTTGCTTCGTATGAAAACGCGCTGAAGCGGTACCCGCGAAGCTATTCACTCCAAGCCGCTGCCGGAAGATTGGCTGCCTCCCTTCAGAGGTTTGATGAAGCAGAAATCTTGCTGCGGCAAGCACAGACGCGAGACACACCTGATTCCGAAGTTGCCTATTACCTTGGCATCGCCGAAGAAGGACTGGGGCACATACGCGAGGCCGAAGCCACTTATGAGGTTGCCTATCGTCAAGCCGGTTTGCGAGGACCTGCCGCAATAAGACTGGGAGAAATCCGGGCGCGGGCTGGGGAGTTTCATGTCGCGGCCTCGTATCTGAGGGCCGCGTTAACAGCTCAGCCGGCGAATATTCGTGCCCAGGAGGAACTTGAGGCAGTCTTGCGCGCCTCGGGTCAGCAAGCGAATGCGGACCAGTTAGCAAGCCTTGCTGCGGAGGCAAATCCGATGAGTGATTTTCTTAAGGAAGATAGAGGAGAGCCGGACGAACAACACTTGGCGGCTGATCCTTACCGCGTGCTCCGCGTAGCCGCTGAGTTCATGCGGCTTGGGCTCTATCGGAAGGCCTTGGATGTCCTCGATCGAATCTATCCACCCGTGGCTTCCGACCAGAGCGAGCCCGGCTCAGTGCTGCCGCAGAACCATCCGTTGGTGCTCTATTATGCCGCCTACTGCAAACAGAAGCTTAGCGCCGATGCGCAGCAAAACTGGCAGGCGGCGGAGAAGCTTTCTCCAAATTTCGTATTTCCCTCCACGGACACCGATCGAATTGTATTAGAGGCTGCGATAGCTGCCAACGCCAAGGACGCTAACGCGCAGTATTTGTTGGGAACTCTACTTTTCTCAGAGGGATCAACCGACGAGGGGATGGAGCACTGGACGCTGGCAAAGCGGCTTGCTCCGCAAATGCCGGTGCTGGATGCCGATATAGGGGATGCATTGCTGAAGCTCAAGCACAATCCGCTGCAAGCGCTTGCATTCTTCCAGGATGGGATGCGAAATGATCCGGATAATGCCCAGGTCTACGATGGCATGGACCAGGCAATGAGCCTCACCGGCGCCTCAGCGGCAGAGCGCGCAGCCGCCCTCTCCCAATATCCGTCTGCCGATTCGCAGGATTCGAAAATGCCGGCAAACCTGGCCTATCAACTTGCCTTGACGCGCGCTGAGGCTGGCCAGTATGAGCAGGCTCTCGCACTCTTCAAGGATCGATTCTTTCCCGGCGAGGAGGGAGAGATCACTTCCGAGCAAGTAGTGTTCGAGATCAAGTTGATGCAGGCCGAAGCATCGGTTGAGACCCATGACTGCGCGCTGCCTGAGCGCTTCCTTACAGGCAAGCAACCGGAAATCGGTCAGGATGGAAGGATGGCGAGAGACTTGGTCAAGCTGGCTGGAATTGCGCGGAGTTGCGGGCATCCGAAACAGTCCGAGGAACTCCTGCATCAAGCTGCCGCGAGTGTCGATCCCATGGATCTGGTATGGGCGATCCGTGCGGAGAGATCCCTCGGCGCATATGATGCTTTGCAGGCGAACCAGCGAGTTGAGAAATCATTAGCCGAGGAAGTCGGACAGTCAGGCGCTGGCGCCCATTCAGGATTGTGGTGGTATGACGTTGGCCTGAAACAGGCTACTCTTAATCGGAATGACGAGGCAAGAGAGTCATTCGAAAAAGCTCTGCTCTTGCCAGATGCTCAGATGTCGCATCATCTCGCACGGGAGGCACTCGGGCAGAGTTCCCCTGGCAAGTAGTTAAGCGTCGGACATGAAGCAAGATAAGCGGATTTCTCAGTCCGGGAAGCCGCAGTCCGCGGCGTACATTCTGAGTGCGAGCCCGCTATGGTAAAGAAAGTAGTCTTGGTGGGCAGTGAGGGACTTGAACCCCCGGACCTCCTGCTTGTAAGGCAGGCGCTCTAACCAACTGAGCTAACCGCCCACGACTGGCGGCGCCGCGTTTGCGGCCTTATCCATCATACCAGCGCGCATCTCAACGCCCGCGCATCCACACCGCATTCGGTCGAGCGCCCGCCGAGTTGATAAACTCACCCGGTGGGCCAACTCATTGTAAACGCGGACGACTTTGGTCTGACGCGCGGTGTCAACCGCGCTATCGCCGAGCTGCATCACGCCGGCCTGCTCTCGAGCGCCACGCTGATGGCCCGTGCCGAGGCTACTGAAGACGCCATCGACATGGCCCTCGCCACGCCCTCTCTCGGCATCGGCTGCCACATCGTTCTCGTCGATGGTGACTCTGTACTCCCTATCGCGAAACTTCCCACTCTCGCTGACCGGCGAACAGGTCGCTTCCTGCCTACGCCCGGCGCATTTTCCCGCAGGCTTATGACTGGCCAAATCGATCCCGCCCAGATCGAATCCGAAGCCGCCGCGCAGATCGCCCTCCTTCAATCCCGCGGGCTCCACCTCACCCACATCGATACCCACAAGCACCTGCACATGTTCCCCGCCGTCCTTCGTCCCATCCTCCGCGCCGCAAAGGCCGCCGGAATCCATGCCGTCCGCAATCCCTTTGAGCCCGCCTGGGCCGTCAACGCAACGCCCGGCGCTCCCTGGCTGCGCCGCGCCCAGGTCAGCCTGCTGAGGCGCCTCGAACCTGCCTTTCTGCGCATCGTCGCGGAAGAAAGCTTTCGCACCACTAACGGCGAAATCGGTGTCCTGGCCACCGGCACACTCAACTCCGCTGCCCTGACTTCCCTGCTCCACCATCTCCCGCAAGGCACCTATGAGCTCGTCACCCATCCCGGCTACAACGATCCCGATCTGGCCCGTGCGCGCACCCGCCTGCTCGCCTCGCGTGAAACCGAGCGGGACGCACTCCAGGTCCTCCATCAATTTCCTGAAATCGAACTCATCTCCTTCGCGGCTGCATCTTCTCCGCGTTCTGGAACGTCCTAACCCAAGCAGCCCGAAACTCTGACTGAGAAGGTCCTATGCGCATCGGCATTACCTGTTATCCCACTTACGGCGGATCCGGCGTGGTGGCCACGGAACTGGGAATCGAGCTGGCCGCCCTGGGCCATGAAGTCCACTTCATCTCCTACTCGCAGCCCTTCCGCCTCAGCGGCCGCGACGAAGGCATCTTCTATCACGAAGTCCCCGTCTCCAGTTATCCGCTCTTTGAATTTCCTCCGTACGACCTCGCGCTCGCTTCGCGCATGGCCGAGGTTGCCGAGTTCTGCTCGCTCGACCTGCTCCATGTCCATTACGCCATTCCCCACTCAGTCAGCGCGTTGCTCGCCCGCCAGATGCTCGCCGCCAAGGGCCGCCGCCTGCCCTTCGTGACCACCCTCCACGGTACTGACATCACCCTCGTTGGCCTCGATCGCAGCTACCTCCCCATCACCCGCTACGCCATTCAGGAGAGCGACGGCGTCACCAGCATTTCAAAATATCTGAAAGCCAAGACCGTCGAGGACTTCAATGTGACCCGCGGCATCGAGGTGGTTGAAAACTTCGTAAACTGCGACGTCTACTCGCCCATCAAAGACGAAGCCCAACGCACTGAAGCCCGCAAGCGCCTCGCAGCACCCGGCGAAGCGATCCTCATGCATCTCTCCAACTTCAGGCCGGTCAAGCGCGTCGTGGATACGGTCAGGATCTTCGCCAAGGTTGCGCGCGAGATTCCCGCTCGCCTGGTTCTCATCGGCGACGGCCCCGACCGTTCCGCAGCGGAGTGGCTCGCCCACGACCTCGGAATTCATTCAAGGGTTCACTTCATGGGCAAGCAGGAACGCGTCAACGAGTTGCTTCCGCTGGCCGACCTGCTGCTGATGCCGAGTGAACTGGAGTCCTTCGGCCTCGCCGCGCTCGAAGCCATGGCTTGCAAAGTCCCCTCCATCGCCACCCGCGTCGGCGGCGTCCCGGAGCTCATCGACGACGGCATCACCGGCCTACTCTATCCGGTCGGCGACGTCGACTCAATGGCCGCCGGCGTTTTAAGCCTGCTCAAGGATCGCGACCGTCTCGAAACCATGCGCGACGCAGGTCGCAAAACCGCGCAATCCCGCTTCTGCTCAACGCTCGTGGTTCCCCACTACGTCCGCTATTACGAAGAGGTTCTCAATCAATAGAGTCGGCCCTTCCGCCGATTACGCACGAGCCTTTTTTTTAAAAAAGACACGGCTGCACAGCTTCCTGAAAAACTCCAACTTGGCGTAGATGTGCGAAAGGGCACGACTTTAGTCGTGCCGATAATGCTCACTATAAGGAGTCGGGCTTCAGCCCCTGCGAAATTTCTCGCGACGTCCCCACTAATTCACTTCTCGACTCGTTTCAGACAACAACCTCTGCCGCATCCATCTCAAACGCCGGCACAAACCCCAGCCGGCTCCAGAAATCCGTCACCAAAGCCACCGTCTCCGCCGTAGTCCGCGACGTAGTCCTTAGCAGAATTCCAGTCTGGCCCCCTGCCGCCAGGCTCGACGCCTCCACGGCGATCCCCACGCACTGCCCCGCCCTGTAGGTGCAAGAGGCCAGGTCTGCAATCGACAGCCGCGTGGTCGGCGTAGCAAGCACCGTTCGCGGCGGAGCCATCCGGTCCAGCAGGCAAAATATCTCGAGCTTCGATTCCAGTTCGTCCGGAACGCAGTCAATCGCCAGGTCGGCGTCGCGCACCGCGTCCTCAATGGTAGAAACGAAGGCGACATTCGGCAACGTCTCTGGACCAAGCTCCGCGCGCAGCGCCTCCTGCGCATGGTGCAGGTTCACCGGCATCACGTCTTCCAACAGCACGCGAAAGCCTGCTCGCGCCGCGGACAGCGCCAGCCACCGCCCCAGCGGCCCCGCTCCGATGATGGCGACGGTCTTAGGCAACGAGAGTTGGCTTGGCGGCCAGAGCCTTCGCGACGTCGTCGGCGTTCGGACTGGCCTGCAGCAGGTGTTCGGCGACCCGCGCGCGCTCCTCATCGGTAAGCGTGGGAATGGTAGCCAGTACGCGCCGCAGGGTCACAGCAACGTCGTCAATATAGTTCATCAGGCGGATAGCTTCTCCAGACAGCGGCATCGGTTTCCTCGGTGATTGAAGTTCTCTTCATATTGTAGGCGGAGCGGCTCTCAAATGCACCGTGCCCATCCATCGCGCGGCTCCGGGGTCCCCAGCGACAGGCCTTCGTCGCAGGGGTGGTGTGCGATGGGTGGGAGACTTCAAAGCCCAACCATCGGCTTCGGGCCTCTCGCGCCTTCCATTTTGTTTCTTTTGAACCAAATCTGCTACGGCAATTCCGTTCACCTCGCCTATGCGGCCCGCATACAATAGCGCCATGACTGATTCACCTGCATCCATCGCACAAGCCTTCGTCCGCGCTATCAACCGCCACGACCTTGAAGCCCTCGCAGAGTTGATGTCCGACCAGCACACATTCGTCGACTCCATGGGCAACACCGCGCGCGGCCGCGAGCAAATGCAGGCCGGATGGGCAGCCTACTTCATGATGTGCCCCGACTACTCGATCGCCGTCGAGGAGACCTACGCCGACGGCCCTGTGGTCGTCATGCTCGGAGTCGCGGAGGGAACCTACACCCCCGACGGCAAGCTCAAGCCGGAGAACCGCTGGAAGACCCCCGCGGCTTTCCGCGCCCTTGTCGAAGACGGAAAAATTGCCGAGTGGCGCGTCTACGCAGACAATGAACCGATCCGCGAGCACATGCGCAAGTCAAGATAAAGAAACTCTATCAACCAGGAAAAGCCCATTCAAGTTATCAAAATCGACCTTCAAAATAATCGCGATGCCTGCCACAAATAACAAGCCGCACTTAGCAGGCTAAGCGCGGCGCAGTTACCTGATCTTTTTACGTCCCGAGTTGCTGGTCCCAACCATTCGCACTTTGCACCGTTCGGGGATTGCTCCCCGCTCGACACTTGCTCCCGACGCTATACACGGATTGCTCCGTGGTTGACATCGAGTGCCTGTGTTGCCCGCGGCGTACGCCGTGCTCAACACTTCAGCGCTTCGCACCATTCGCGGATTGCTCCGCGCTCGATACTTGGCCTTCCGCACCGTGCCCGGCGCTTTCCTTGCGGATTGCTCCGTGCTCGCTGTTTCCCGCCCTGTGCCGCTCCTGTTTTTGTCCTTGCGGACAGATCGTTCCTTGCGGTTCGATCCAGGCGCTGCACTTTCTGCCTCGGCGTATGCGCTGGATTTCTCCTCGCTCCTCGCCGCGCTCCTCGCACCGTTCGCGAATTGCTTCGCGCTCGACACTTGACCTTCCGCATCTCGCCCGGCGCTTTCCTTGCGGATCGCTCCCTGCTTGACGCTTCCAACCCTGCGCTGCCTGCGGATCGCTCCGCCTGTGCACCGCTTAGCGCTCGCACCAAACACGAATTGCTTCGTGCTCGACACTTGGCCTTCCGCATCGCGCCTGGTGCTTTCCTTGCGGATCGCTCCCTGCTTGCTGCTTCCCGCCCTGCGTTGCGTGCGGATTGCTCCGCGCTCAACGCTTAGCTCTAACTGCCTCGCTCAGACGTCTCCTCGCTCGACACTTAGCGCCCGCACCGTTCCTGAACTTCCCCTTGCGGTTCCATCCGTTCCCGGTACTCGGCGTTCCATGCTTCCCGCGGACTGCTCCGCGCTCCACACTTACCGCCTGATGTTAGTTCTGGATTACTCCGTCTCTAACACTTAGTGCTTCTTGCTGGGGCCAGTGGTAAGTCCGTCCAACTTCACGAAGTGATGATGCCCGGACTTACTTTTCAACCCGGAATGAAAGTAACTATGCTCTTCCGCGATTCGCAGTGTCAATATCTTTTGAAAAGATATTGCTGTGGATATCGCGGAAATCTAGTTAAATAGGTGGAAATCTCTCTAAGCATAGCAACTAAGTGCACCTGTAATGGTGCAGCATGAAGGCATAACAACAATAAAACAATGCGCTTACACGCACCTCTCTCGAGCGGCATCATAAACCGCCCGCACCTTGAGAATCTGCCCTGTTTAGCTCTCAAAACGCCTCTTTCTAGCCCAAATGCAGCGAGGCAGCCCATCCTCCCACAAGGAATGGACCGCCTCTTTGCATCCCGACTCATCGATCTTGCCGGCCGGAAATCCCTTTTTCCTAAAGCGTTCGCTTAAACAGCGGCGTGGCGATCAGCAACGTCGCTATGCCGAATACGCTCAGGAACAACAAGTCAAATTGAATGGCCTGGAACCCTCCGTCTTTCAGCAGGATAGCCTTGAAACCGTGAATCGCATAAGTGAACGGATCGGCTATAGCAATAGCCCGCAGCCACGGCGGAAATGCGGCAATGGGATAGATGGCGCCCGATGGGAAAAACAGCAATGTGTTCAACACGCCAAACATCGCGCGCGGCACCAGCGGATCGTCCACGCGCACCATCATCAAAAACATCATCCCGTTGAAAGCAATTGACGTGACCAGGATCATGCACAGCAGCTCCAGGTCAGCAACTGGGTTGAAAATCGCCGGCAATCCCGCCATCAGCGACCCGATCAGCGTGATTGCAATCCCCGCCAGCACGGCCTTGATTGCTCCAGCAATGTTCAGCCCAAACACTAACTCAAGCTTCGTGATCGGAGTTACAAGATATCCCTCGTGCACACCCCGTGCCTTGTCGTCGATGTATAACATCCCGCCGCCGATCATCACCGAGATATACATGGCCAGCGCGATTGATCCGGCAAGCAGATACTTCATGTAGGCTATATATGGATAAAGTTCAACAATCTCGAGCGCGATGTTATTAATGATCTTCGGCTGAATAACAGGTGCATTGAGTGCGTCGATCAGCGATTGCATCTCCACTTCCAGCGATCCCGAAGTGAACTGGTCGGAGTTGTCGACCACCAGCCCAAGCTGCGGGGCGTCCTGCGAATAAACACGGCGCGAAAACTGCGCGGGGATGATCACCGCGGCGTCAATCTTGCCCGTGCGCACGTCCTCCCTCGCCTGCCGCTCGTCGTTGTAGTCGATCGTGGTGAACGTCCTGATATTCACCGCGACCGCCGCAAACTCCTCGCGAATCTTGACTGATTCAGGGCCATGATCGTAATCGACAACGGCCACGCGAGCGCCGACAATCTTGCCCCCAAATGCGTTTCCTAGAATGATAAGCTGCACCAGCGGCAGCATCATCGACATGATCATAAGGATCGGCGAGCGGAAAAACTTGCGCATCTCGCGCTCGACAATGGCAAACATTCGATTCATGGCCGCATCCCCGGTCTGTCCGGCATGGTAAAGGCGTGTGCTTTGACCTGCTCATCGCGCAATTGCCGCCCCGTGTAGTGAACAAACACATCGTCCAGCGTCGTGTTCTGCACACTGAGAGAAGTTAGCGTTTCTCCCAGCGACGCCGCTAACTCCACTAACTGCATCGTGGTCCGTGACCCCGACGAAGTTAGCACCCGATAGAACCCCGCCGACTCCGCCTGAACGCTTGTAACTCCATCCAATCCTTCAAGGCGTGCTTTCCACTCTTCCGCCTCGCGATCGAAGTGCACTTCAACCACATTTGCGCCCGGCACGCTCCGCTTGAGTTCAATCGGCGTGCCCAGTGCCACCAGGTTGCCGTGATCCACAATCGCAATGCGATCGCAAAGCTTGTCCGCCTCTTCCATGTAGTGAGTGGTCAGCAGCATGGTCAGATTGCGCGTCTTTCTCAAGTGGTCCAGCATCTCCCACACCGCGATGCGCGAGACGGGATCGAGGCCGGTCGTAGGCTCGTCCAGAAAAAAAATCCGCGGGTTGTGAACCAGCCCCCTGGCAATCTCCAGCCGTCGCCGCATTCCGCCGGAGAGTGTCTTCGTCTGCGCCCCGCGCCACTTCACCAGGTCGACGGCCTCCAGCACTTCCTGAATGTTCTTTTCACGCTGCGCCCTGGGAACGCTGTAGAGCTTCGCGTAAATGCTGAGGTTTTCTTCAACCGTGAGGTCCTGGTCGCTGGTCAATGCCTGCGGAATCACGCCAATGATATTGCGCACCGCGTCCGCTTCCTTTGCCACATCGTGCCCGGCGACTATCGCCTTGCCGCCAGTGATGGGGATGAGCGTAGTCATCATGCGGATCAGAGTGCTCTTGCCTGCGCCATTCGGCCCGAGCAGCCCAAAAATCTCACCATCGGCAACCGAAAAGCTGACGCCTTTCACTGCTTCAAACGTCCCGTAGCGCTTGACAATATTCTCAACAGCAATGGCGATCGGCACGCCGGCAGGCGGCCCCGATGTATCGCTGATTGCCGGGCCGGCCTGTGTCTCGCCTTGGCCTGCGTCGCTCTGGATTGGCTCGCTCACTGCTTCACCAGCTTCGCCTTCGGTATGTAGACCTCGGCCGTCATCCCCGGCACAAACTCTTCGCCTGGATTGTCGATCAGCAATTTCAACTGCACGGTCTTGATGTCGCGCTTGCGGCTGTTCACATCCCTCTGCGTAGCGAAATCTGCCTCGGCGGCTTTCGAGATAACCTTGCCCTTAATCGTCGCGCCCGACGGCATCACCACCCGCAACTGGTCGCCAAGCTGCACCGTGTCAGCCTGCGTCTCAGGCAGCGGAGCATAGATCCACGTTTGTGTAAGGTCCATGATGGTCACGATGGTTGCACCCACGGCCACCACTTCGCCCTGCCGCGCCGCGCGCACATTGATCTTGCCGCTGACCGGCGCAAATACCTGCGAGTAGCCAAGCTCCACCTTCGCCTGCTCGGCCAGCGCGCGCGCATTCTCCACCTCGCCGCGCGTCGAATCGACGGTCCGTGCGGCAACTGTTGTGAGCAGCTCGTGCGCCCGTGCCTGCCGCAGCGACGCTTCCGCGGCAGCCACATTTTCCTTCGCTGCATCCACCGCGGCTTTGTCAGCCTGCAGGCTGGTCACCGCGTCGTCCTTGGCCTCTGCGCTCATGATTCCCTGCTGCGCAAGGGCCACAGTGCGGCTGGTGTCCGCCTGCTGGTGATCGTAGTTGGCCTGCGCCTGCGCAAGCGACGCCTTCGCAGCCTTCAGCAGCGCTTCCGCGTTGCCTGCCGCGCTTCCGGTTTCGCCGCGGGTCTGACGCTCGGTCTCAACCGTCTCACCCAGCTTGAATTGCTGGCTGCTGGCGGTGGCTTCAGCGGCCTTGCGCGCGGCCTGCAGATCTTCGCTCTCGATGATGGCGATCAGCTGCCCTGCCTTCACCGTGTCGCCTTCGTCCACCGTCAGCGTCTGAATCCGGCCGGGGATCTTCGAGCTGACCAGGATTTCGTTGGCGTCAACGGTCCCAATCAATTGCAAATCGCCGGCGCGCCGAACTGTGGCCAGGTACCAGATCAGCGATCCGATGGTGAGCAGTCCCAGGATCATGAAAACTCGGTTGCGTGCGTTCACTTTTGCCTCACTTGCTCGGTCTTTGTTACGTCAATTTCGATCTTGTGGTTACCGAATTTATTCATTGCGAACGGGTTCGGCCCTTTATCGGGCTCCGGCATGGGAGTGGACTCAAGCACCCGCGCCGCAACGGCCTTCCCGTGTTCGCGATCAATGAAGATCGTGTTGCCCAGGTACTCAATAGCCGCTTTGCGTCGAAATTCGATCGCGCCAGGTTCAAACGGATTAATGTCCACCAGCATGCTCATCATCGGCGCGGAAAGAAAATAAAAAACATTCGCTCCCAGCGCCGCATACATCACCTGCAGCTCGTCCACCTTGACCAGTTCACCGGCATCGCGCCCCTCGGCGTATACCTGCCTCATCCGCGTAAACCCTGGCCGAAATACCTTCTCCACCAGCGGCGCCAGCGCATTCTCTTCCCCGCGGTGCAGCCGGATCATTTCCTGCTGCATCAGGCTCTGAAAAGCACGCTGCGAGTGGATGCGGTCAAAATGGTTCAGCGCGAACCGCACCAGCCGCTCGCCCGCCGAGCAATCCGCTTCCATGGCGGCCATGCCGCCCATTGCTACCCGGTTTGCCACCGACTCCAGCGCCGCCTCATACAACGCCTGCTTGCTGTTGAAGTAGTAGTAAAGCAGCGCCTTGTTCACCCCGGCCGCTTCGGCAATCTGCTCCGTGCGCGCGCCCGCCATCCCGTTAGCGCTGAATTCCAGAACCGCAGCCTCGAGAATCCGTGCGCGCGTCTGATCGGCGCGTTCGGTCTGGGTCCGGGCTTGAGTAGCAGCTGGCATGTTTTTAACTAACTGGTTAGTAAACTACACCACCGAGATCGCTTTCCGCAAATCAATAATGCGTAAACAACCAGTTCCACCGATGCATTGTCTGTCACATCCCGTTTATATTCATCGCTTTATACACAGACGTTTATCGACAGAAAATATTGTGGCAGCCAGAAAATAGCCGCTCCTGAGCCCGTCTCACGCCAGCCGCATCAAGCAAAAAAGCTGATAGGACGCGTCTCTGGCTGTTCCGCCGCAGACTCTCCCGTGCGCGGTTCCGCTTCCAGATCGCCGGAATCGTCAATTTCTTCCAATTCCTCGCTCCCGTCGTCTTCCCCGCCGCGACCCGATTCCTTCTCGCTCGGCGTCCAGGTCTCGTCCCCGACGCTGGGCGAATTGTCTATGTCGAAGACCGCCTTCAATTCAGGATCAACCGGCGGCGTTTTCAAAACCGGCATCGCGCGAACTCCAGCAATTGGGCTGATCTCCATTTCCGCTCCCCGTTCAAGGACTCCCCATGCCGGATATATCGGCGCAGGAAAGAGAAACTTTAATCTTTGTCAATATTCTTTGTACGAATTCCGGACACTCAGCCCTCCTCACCCAGGAGTCCGTCGCGTCATGGATGAACTAATCCTGCCTGCGACCACGCCGGAATCTACGGGCGCAGTGCCAACACCGTAGGCGTTACCAATCCCTTCGCCCGCGGAGCGGCCTCACTTTGGGATTGCGCCTGCGTCTGCTCCAGCAGCGCCATGCCCTGCGCCAGATTCATGCCCGCGGGAACAGGCACAAACCCGCCGCGAACCTCGCTGGTTTCCCGCGCAAACGACTTCACCAGCAGCGCCCGGCCCACCATGTGCACCTCCAGCCGCTCCGTCTTCCAGTCTGTAGCGCTCACCTGCGTACGCACCAGTTGGAACCACCCGCCCTTGTACAGGCGCCCCAGTATCCCGTACCCAAAATCCAGATTCTCCTGAACGTGCCCGTCAAGCCGCGCCAGCCGCTTCATCCGCGCGTCAACCCACAATGTGCCACTCATCGAATGAAAGATCCGCGCCTCAATCGAGTGGGCAGGATAGGCCGGGTTGGGTTTGAAGCTAAGCCGTATGCATCCGTTTTCCTCGCCGGCATACTGGTAAATGAACGCGTCCGGCAAAAAGGCCAGGATGCGGCCAATTCGCTTCTCGTCTTCTTCATAGTCCTGCAGGTGCCGCGCCTGCTCCTCGCGCGAGTTGAGCAGATGATGCAGGCGCGCTTCCTCCTGCTGCTCTGTCTCCGTGCTGATTGGACGGCCGTTGCTCAGAGTCAGACGCGTAACCGGCCCCTGTGCGGTTTCAATCTGATCTTCAACGCGGGTTTCTTTCGTAGTATGGCGTTCGATCCAGTAACGCCAATAGCCGTGCCCCTGGTGGTCGTTCAGCTCGTTGTAGACCACCTCACGCACCAACTGAGCCTCTGGCATCGCCGGCCGCGGTTGCTGCGTCGCGGGTGAACTCTGTGCAATGCCAAACCCCTGCATCACCGCCAGCATTCCGATCGATCCCAAGATCACACGCATCCCGTTGCCCTCCCGACCGAAGGTATGAGACCTGAGTGGAGTATGACGGTACGGCGATAAATGAATTGCAACCATCCCATTAAAAACCCAACAAAGTTCACGAATAACAGGCACAATCCCCAAAGAAAGCCCAATAAAAGTCGACAAATCCCAACGTTTCGACGCCTGCGGTTGGCGACGAGCATTCGCAGAACCAGATCTTCGGGACCTAATCCCTAATCCCTATTCCCTATTCCCTATTCCCTGTTTCACTTCTTCACTTCTTCACTGCTTCACCTGTTCACTGCTTCACTTGCTAAACTCGAGCCATGGTAGATGAGCTCGAGTTCCGCAAACTGGTCGAAATTGCTCTTGATTCCCTCAAGCAGCATTTAATTTTGCTTGAAGAGGAAGAGGACGCCGGCTTTGAGGTCGAAGAGCAGAACGGCGTGCTCAACGTGCTGTTCGAAGAGCCGCCCGGCAAGTTCGTAATCACGCCCAACACCCCGGTCCGCCAGATCTGGATTTCCGCCCTCTCCACCAGCTTCAAACTCGACTGGGACGATACTGCCTCCGCCTTCGTCCTTCCCAAAACAGGCGAGCACCTGATGGCCCTGGTCGACCGCCTGATCGCAGAGCACCTCGAAGGTTGATCGAGCCAGAGAATCGAAGCAAAAACCAAGGGCCCGGCCATCACGCCGGACCCTCAGATTGATGAAAAACCCTCAGCTTTGAAAGGGCACGGGTTTATCCGAGCCAAGAGTCCGGCAGTATCAGGACGGCTTTAGCCGCTGAGGGATGGTTTCAAGCATTGTCAGCAGTTTGCGGATCTGGCATCTCTGCCGGCCCTCTTCGTTTCTGACCACCATCCCCCTACTGCAGCGAATAAACCGTCTTCAGCACCTTATCCGCAACAGCCTTCGGCAGCGGAGCATATGACAGAGAAGTCACTTCGCTCTCGCCCGAGTTGATGATCCAGCTCAACATATCTTTGATCACCTTCCCCTTCGCCGGATCGGTCGACTTCACCGGGATCAGCAGCCACGTAAAGCTCGAAATCGGATAAGCATCCTTCCCCGGCGCGTTGGTAATCGACACTCGATAATCGTTCGGAATCTGCTTCATGCTGGCCGCGGCCTCGGTCACTCCAGCGATAGACGCCTTCTCCCAGTTCCCCGCGGCATTCTTCACTTCACCGAATGTGATCTTGTTCTGCAGCGCATAAATCAGCTCCACGTAGCCAATGGCGCCCGGCAGTTGGCGCACCAGCCCAGCCACGCCTTCATTCCCCTTGCCGCCCACACCCACCGGCCAGCTCGGCGAAGTGCCCTTCCCCGGCCCGTTTGCCCAATCCGAATTCACCTTGCTCAGGTAGTCGGTCCAGATATACGTCGTGCCGCTGCCGTCCGAACGGTGGACCACAATAATCTTTTGCCCCGGCAGGCTCACCCCAGGATTGTCCTTGGTAATGCGAGCGTCGTTCCACATCGTAATCTTGCCCAGATAAATATCTGCCAGCGCGTCGCCGCTGAGCTTAACGTCGCTCACGCCCGGTACGTTGAAAATCGGCACCACCGCGCCCAGTACCGTGGGAATGTGAATCAGCTTGACCTTCGATGAAGCCAGTTGCTCGTCGGTCATCGGCCCGTCCGACGCGCCAAAGTCCACCAGCCCCGCTGTCACCTGGCGAATGCCGCCACCTGAGCCAATCGACTGATAGTTGACCTCCACCCCGGGATGGGCCGCACTATACTCGCTAAACCACTTCGAATAGATGGGGTAAGGAAACGTCGCGCCCGCCCCAGTCAACTTCTGCGCCTGCGCGGTGCTCAAAGCCAAGACCAACAACGCAACGGCAACTAAGAACTTTTTCAATTTGAATCTCCTTGCAGAATTCGTGCCGTAACCAATTGTCTAGGTCCAATGTTACGGGGATTTGAATTAAGAGCGGAATCGAGCCCAAATCTCATAGATTGCCATTCCCTTGGTGCACCGCCAGTTGCGTCTCCCCTGCGCCCCTGACCCCATTCGGTGCATGCGCCAGTGGCAGCGTGAAGTGAAAAGTCGCGCCGGCGCCCAGCTCGCTTTCCGCCCAGATTCGTCCGCCATGGGCCTGCACAATGTGTTTCACGATAGCAAGACCCAGTCCCGTGCCGCCTGAGTCGCGGGAGCGAGCCTTGTCCACGCGATAAAAGCGCTCAAAGATGCGCTCCAAATGCTCAAACGCTATCCCCGGCCCAAAATCCTTCACGCTGAACTCCACCTCAGACTCCAGCAGCTTTGCCCCCACCTGAATCCGGCCTCCGGCCTTGCCATACTTCAGCGCATTCTCAATCAGGTTGCCAAATACCTGGTTCATCGCGTCTGGATCGGCCATGATCAGCGCATCGGGCGCCCCAGCCGACTCCAGCTCCACCTCGGAATCAACCACCATCCCGCCCAGCGACTCGATCGCGTCCTCAACCATTGCATTGGCCCGCATCGGCTGCAGCGTCAGCTTGTAGTTGGGGCTCTCCACGCTCGCCAGCGCCAGCAGATCCTCGGTCAACCGGTTCATCCGCGTGGCGTTCTTGAGAATGACGCCGAGGAATTCGCGCGTCGTCTCCGGCTTTGGGTTCGGGTCCTCGACCAGCGTCTCAACATAACCCTGAATCGACGTGAGCGGCGTCCGCAGCTCGTGACTCACATTGGCAATGAAGTCGCGCCGAGACTTCTCTGCCGCCTCAATGCCGGTCACATCGTGCAGCACCACCAGCGCGCCTCCCGAGGGTAGCGGAGCCGCATTGATCTCGAACGTGCGTCCCGGAGCCAGCGAACTGGCGCGACCAAAACGCACTTCGCTGTTCTTCAGAGCGGCCGTGATGCAGGCCAGCACTTCCGGGTCGCGGACCGCGTGCACCAGCGGCCGCCCTGGGTGTATCTGCGTGCCCGCTATGCGCCGCATCACCGAGTTCGACCACCGCACATAGCCTTCCGGCGTGATCGCGACCACCGCCTCCTGCATTGAATCGAGCATGGTGGCCAGTTCCTGCCTGCGGCTCTCGAGTTCCGCGAAACTCTGCCCCAGTTGCTCGGCCGTCTGGTTCAGCGCGCCTTCCATTCCGGCCAGTTCGTCGTCGTGGCCCTCGTAGTCGAGCCGCGCGCTGAGATCCCCGTCCGCTATGCGCCGCGCAAAGGCCACCACGCGCTCCAGCCGCCGAGTAACCCGGCCGGCAGCCCACGCGGCCAGCGGCAGCGCAATGGCCAGCGCAATTACACCCGACCACAGCGCCTCGCGCCCCAGCAGCCGCAGGGTCGCACCCGCTGAGCTCTCCACCATGCGGCTGAAGATGAACTCCATCACCGCGGTATCGAACACCAGCAGCAGAACCAAAAGTCCGAGCAGCTTGGTAAATATTTTGCGCGTCAAATTCGCTCCGCCAGCAATTCTCAAAGGCCTTGTATCAGGGCATGACTTCAGTCATGCCGCAAACCTTTTCAAATGCTTTGTATCAGGGCATGACTTCAGTCATGCCGATAAAGCCCATAAAACTGACGTCGGGCTTCAGCCCCTGCGGGATTTCCATCTCACTGAAACGAGGATCCGAGAAATCCTCTCTCCCGAGTCTTGCCCTGACTTCCCTACTCGCCCTTAGGAATCTCGAATCGATAACCGGCCCCGCGCACCGTCTTCAGATAGCGCGGATTTTCGGGATCGACCTCGATTTTCTCACGGATGCGGCGCACATAGACGTCCACCGAACGCGGCGTAACAAAGCGCGCATCGCCCCACACCGCGTCCAGCAGGTGGTCGCGGCTGAACACCCGGCCCGGATGCCGCGCCAGGTAATCCAGCAGCCGGAATTCCGTCGCCGTAGTCGTGGTCAGTTCGCCGCGAACATGCAACTGCATCGCGTTCGCGTCAATGATCACCTCTTCAAAGCTGATCACCGAGGGCGTTGTCGGCCGCTCAAACCGCCGCAGAACAGCCTTCACCCGCGCTACCAGTTCGCGGGTCGCGAAAGGCTTGGTGATGTAGTCGTCCGCGCCCAGTTCCAACCCCAGAACCCGATCGTTTTCACCCGCCCTGGCAGTCAAAAAGATGATGGGGATCGTCGAAAGCGCCGGGTGATTGCGCAAACGCCGGCAAACATCCAACCCGTCGCCGCCGGGAACCATGATGTCCAGCAGAAAAAGTGCCGGCGCCTGCCGTTCCGCGTCGGGAATCAGGTTGGTTGGTGTGTGATAAAGCCGGGGTGCAAATCCCGCCGCTTCAAGATGATGCTGCACAAGCCGCGAGATATCGGTATCGTCTTCCAGTACAAATACGGTTTGACTCAAACGGTCGGCCCCTCGCCCGTCGGCCGTTCAATTTCTGCTGCACTGGCCGCCCGGAACTATGAACAGACTAATGCAGTCAGGCAAACATATTGCAAACGTACGATGAATTTGACAGGAGCTGGGAGCAACTCAAGGAGTACCCCACCCCAGGTGGCCGTCCCGTAGGGACAGGAGGATAATAGCCCAGGACAAGCGCAGCGCAGTCCTGGGTAGGCCGCCAAAAACAACGTTCGCGTCCCGTAGGGTCGCGGCGAAAACAAAGCCTTCGATGCACGCCTTGGCTTGCCCAAAAGAATTAGTCCTGCCTTTTGCCGATAGTTTCCCCCAAAGCGCGCACAATAGGTTTATAGCGCTCTGGAGCCAATGCAATCTTGATCGAGCGCCCATTTGGACCTCCGTTAAGTTATTTGTTTTCTTATGTATGCAAATAACTCCTTTGTTATGTCATGCTTACGGCGAGTGCTAACCCGTAACTCCATGAAAACAAACTTTTTACCAAAAAGCACCGGGGGGGAGGGGGAGGGGGGTAGCGGTCGGTACAGACCGGGTCCCGGGGGCGGACAGCCTTATGACCGCCAAAGTGAGCGGCTCCAGGATCGCAAAATTCCCGGCGTCTGCCACAACGAACGTGGTCCGGTACACTGGACTGCATGATCCGCGTTGCTATTGTTTGCAAGCCGCAGAAAGAAGAGCTGACCCGGCTGCTGCCGGAGTTGCTGGCGTGGCTGCGCGAACACAGCTTTGAGCCGGTGCTGGACCTGGAGGCGGGGAAGTATGTTCCGGGTGAGTCGGCTGTGGATCGGATGGAGTTGCCCTCACTGGCGCCGGCGCTGGTGATCGTTCTGGGCGGGGACGGGACCCTGCTTTCGGTGGCGCGGATTTTCAAGGCGACTGGAACGCCGATCCTCAGCGTCAACCTTGGGTATCTCGGATTCCTTACCGAAGTACGGCTGGCGGACCTTTACTCGACGCTGCAGGGCTGGTGCGAAGGCTGCAACGAAGTTGATACGAGGGCAATGCTTCATGGCGATCTGTGGCGCGACGGAGCACCGCTGGTGAGCTACGATGCGCTCAACGACATGGTGGTGACCAAGAGCGACATCGCACGCATGGGCGAATTCACCGTTGAGCTGGACGGCAAGATGGTAGCCAGGTTCCGGGCGGATGGAGTGATTGTCTCCACGCCAACCGGGTCCACGGCGTACACGCTGGCTGCCAACGGGCCGATTCTCACGCCCGATGTCGATGCGATGGTGGTGACGCCAATTTGCCCGCATCTGCTCACGCTGCGCCCGATCGTGGTGCGCGGAGATGCTTCGTTGACGGTCCGTGTGGAGGGAATACCGAGCGCGGCACTTCTGACAGTGGATGGACAGCAGGCCGTCGAACTGCGGCGGGGCGATGAGGTACGCTGCCACAGGTCAACACATACAGTGAAGCTGGTTCGGATGAGCGAAGGTAGCTTTTTTGAGGCGTTGCGCAACAAGCTGAGCTGGGGCGAACGGTAGCGGAATCTTCCGGACCTAAGAAGAGACATTCAGCGACAATTCATTCTCAGTCGGGGGGCGCGCTACTGAGTCAGTTCGCTCAATAGCACCTTGGCCTTTACGGCCAGCGTGTGGGCTCCATCCACGTCGTTGGTGGTCAGAGCTTCGCGCGCCTGCTTCAGGAACTCCCTGATCTGTGCGGCGGTCTTCTGTTCCTGATCACTGAGCGCGCGGGTAATGCCGTTGAGGCCACGCTCGGTGGCCACGATCGAATTCGAGGTCTGTTCTCGCAGATCGGAGGGCGCACCCGAGGAAAGCTGGCCGATGGCGCTGACGCCGGAGCTTTCATTGGAAGCCACCTGGGCGGGTGGTGCGGTTGCAGGCTTCTTGTGCTTGGCCGGAGGCTTGGGCTCGGGTGGGGGTTCCGTGTTGGCGGTGGTGGTGTCTGGCGCAGGCTGGGCAGGAACCGTTACCACCGGGGGTGGCAGATCTTTGGGAGCGGTTGAGGGCTGGGGTAGCGGAGTATCCACGATGGGAGGCGCGAGCGGCTGGACCTGGGTGGTGTTATGGGTACACCCCGCCAGCACGAGAGGCAGCAGCCACGCGGCAATCCTGGCAGGAGTCTTCATCCCACACGTCCCTTCCCGTCTTCAACATTCGCCGGCTGGAGATGCCGGCGTCCCCATTCCGTGGCGGCGAGTGGAATTCGCAGAAGGAACTCCGTGCCACGTCCTTGTTTTGATTGTACTTCTATGCTGCCATGATGCAACTGAAGAATTCGATATGTCATGGCGAGACCAATCCCGCTGCCGCCGGCTTTGGTGGTGAAGTAGAGGTCGAAGATCTTTTCCCGGATATCGTCGGGAATGCCTGGGCCCTGGTCGGAGATGCGGAGGACTGCCGATTTCCGGTCGTCTTCAAGGGTGATTTCCAGAGTGCCGCCATCGGGCATGGCCTGTGCCCCGTTTTGAATGACGTTGAGCAGAGCCTGCTTGACCAGGTCGGCATCGAAGTTGGCCAGCAGCGGCGCCGACGGCATGTGGCTGACCACGGTGACGTTGTGCGTGGAAAGCTCCTCGGCGGCCAGGGCAAGCACGTCGCCGAGAACCGCGCAGAAGTTCTGTTCGCGGAGTTGCAACTCGACAGGGCGGGAAAAGTCGACCAGCATCTGCACGACGCGGTCGAGGCGGTGAATTTCGGCGTCGATGACGTCGAGGTGACGGACCGCGGGGGCGCTGGCGTCGCCCAGCTTGGTCTTGAGCAGTTCGAGGTGAACGACGATGGCGTTAATGGGGTTTTTGACCTCATGGCCAACGCCGGAGGTAAGCCGGCCAATTGCCGCCATGCGCCGCGAGAGCTCCAGTTCCGACTCGATTTCTTCGGCTGACTCGAGATCGTGGAGGGTGACGAGCGCGCCGAGGCCCTGGCGGTTGTCGTCGTCGTGGATGAAGTCGAGCGAGGCCTGGATGCGGCGGCCGGTCTCGGTGAGAACCTCTTCCTGAACCAGGGTGATGCCGGCATCGAAGGCTTCGCGGAGGGTGTGGCCGAGCACGGTGGAGCGGTCGAATATCTCGCGGGCGTGGAGGCCGAGGATGCTGTCGCGGTCGACGGCCAGGAAGCGGCGGGCCGATTCGGAGACAAGGACGGCGCGGCCGTCGCCGGTGAAGAGCAGGATTCCGTCCTGGAGGTTGCCGAGGATCTGGTCGAGATTCTCTTTCAGGGCGGAGAAGACTTCCTCCACGTTGCGCATGCGCTGGCCGATCATCTCAATCTTGTTTGAAACGCGGGCTGCCATGTCCTGCTGGGTGGTGTGTTCGTCTTCGTCAGCCGCTTCACTGGCGGCGGTCCAGTAGTCGAGCTGCATGCTGATCTCTTCCATGGGGCGCAGGGCACGGTCTCCGAGCAGGAAGGCGGTGACGAGGGCGGCCACCAGGGCAAAGCCCATTAGGGTGAGCGCTTCCTCAAGCCACGGCTCATAGACGGCGCGCAGCAGCGTGGTGCGGACGCCGATGTGCACGGTGGCGAAGGGCTCGCCGTTGCGATCGAGCGGCATGACCACGTCAAAGACTTTGGGCGGACCAAAGACTTGAGATACCAGGTCAAAGGGATTGGCGTCGAGAAGCTGGCTCAGGTTGGGACGCCTGGGCAGCGGCTTGTCTTCGTTGTCGGGGTTGGTGCTGAGGATGGTGTTGAACTGGCTGTCGCCGATGTTGATGTCGTAAACGGTGAGGGAGTAACGGTTTACCGAGTCAACCACGGCCTGGAGTGGGGCATTGTCGCGCACGGCGGCGGTGGCCAGTTCACGCAACTCGGCTGGATTGTTGGGATCTACTTTGCGGTCCTGAAGGCCAGTCTCAAGGGCGTTGCGAAGGGCGAACTGGATCTGGTCGGCCACCATACGGTTGGTGTCGTAGGACTGTTGGACGGCTGAGTGGAGGAGTTGGCTGACATAAACCAGCGAAACGATCCCGGTGATGAAAAACACCAGGGAAGTGATGGCCAGCACGAGTTTGGTCTTCAGGCGCATGGGGAAGCGTGATTACCGACAGAAAAGGATAGTTCATGGTTGACCTTTCGAGAGGAAAAAGCAACTTCTGAGTGCAATTGGAAGAGGGAGAGAGCGGTAAGTAATTGATTCTGGTGGATGGCGCCGCAGTTTACAGATGACAGGTGACAGGTTACAGATGACAGTGATGATGTGGACAGTCGGCCTACCCCCCCCCCCGAAAATAAGTGTTTTGTTTTCATGCTTTTACACTGTAAGCATGACATAACAAAGGAGTTATTTGCATACATAAGAAAGCAAAGGAGTTATCCTGTCCAGTGGTGCGGCAGACGATTGCGGGAGTGGCCTGGGATTGTTTTTTCGTCCATTCGAAGCTCCATAAATCCATTGTGCGCCGAATGAGGGTAATTATCGGCAAACTGACGGGGTGTTATTTGGGGTGAATCATGCCACCCCTCCGGGGCGGCGCCTGCAGGGGGCGGACGGCAGATTACAGAAGACAGATCACAGATGACAGATTTCAGAGCTCAGATTGCAGTGTCGGAGATGCGCCCGGTCTGTACCCACCCCGTACCCCCCCCCCCCCCCGATTTTTCGTAAAATACTCATTTTAATGATGTTATGGGTTGCCATCGCTGTAAGCATGACATAACAAAGGAGTTATTGTCATACATTAGAAAACAAAGAGGTTACTGGCACCTGCGGGGCGCTCATCAGTTGTGAAATGCCCCTATGAATCATTGTGCGCTAAAGGAGGTTAATTATCGGCAAAGCACCTGTTGTGCGGGAGACGCTCGCAGGAGGCTCGCACGGGCTTTTGTTTCTTTGCTTTTTTGGGTGCGGTGTTGGCGATGAGGTTTTGAATCTACGCTACGGCGTTTGGACTAAGTCGCTGGCGCGACGGACGCTGCGGCGTGGGCTGTTCTCTGGCATTGTTGGCTGTGTAAGCCTCGGGTCACAGGAGGTTTACCGTGACCCATCTTCGGCAGTTGATGCTGGATGAACTCCAGCGTCGCAACTATTCCCCAAGTACGACTCGCTGCTACATCCACGCGGTGGAGGATTTTTCGAAGTACTTCCATCGCTCGCCGTATCGTTTAGGGCCGGATCATATCCGGCAGTATCAGGTTCATCTGTTTCGCGATCGCAAGTTATCCCCTGGGACGATCGGACTTCGAACTTGCGCTTTGCGTTTCCTCTTCGTGAAGACTCTCGGGCGACCGTACCTTCCAGATCACATCCCGTTTCCCAAGCGTCAGCGGCGGCTTCCGACCATACTCGACCAGCAAGAGGTAGCGCAGCTCATCGATTCGGCCAGTAACCTGATGCATCGCACCATGATGATGATGCTGTATGCAACCGGCCTACGCCGGGCCGAGATGTGCCACCTCAAGGTCGCCGATATCGACAGCAAGCGCATGGTCATTCATGTGCGTCAGGGCAAGGGTGGCCGTGATCGTGACGTCCTGCTGACCCCGAAGCTGCTGGAGACTCTGCGCGAGTACTGGCGCTGGATGAAGCCCAAGACCTATCTGTTCCCAGGTACGGTGAAGGGCTGGCGGGCAGATGTGCCCATTACAGAGAAGATCGTCTGGCAGGCGGTACGCGAGGCCGCCGAGCACGCGGGCATCACCAAGCACGTATCTCCTCACAGCTTGAGGCATTGTTTCGCGACTCATATGCTGGAAGCCGGCGCCGACCTTCGCACCATCCAGGTTCTCCTCGGCCATGCCAAGCTCGCTCACACCACTGTTTACCTGCACTTGTCCCGACGCCACCTGCAGGCTATTCCAAGCCCGCTGGAAGCGATCGAAGTGTCCAGCCCTGACGAGGTGAAGCGGTCCAGGAGGAAGATCAGACGATGAGCCGGCCCACCCTCGAGGTGGCCGACATCGTCCGTCGAACGGGCAACAGTTTCTGGGAACAGCAGCAGTCGCATCTTGCATGGCCTCACCGCAAGGTGCTCGATGCCATCGTCCGCTGCCGCACCGCGGCACTGGGCGGTCATCTGGATAAGTGCGTCAGCTGCGGCCATCAGGCCATCTCATTCAACTCATGCCGCAATCGGCACTGCCCCAAGTGCCAGGGGAACGCGCGTGCCAAGTGGCTGGCCGCGCGCTCGGCAGAACTGTTGCCCGTTCCGTACTTCCACGTCGTCTTCACTCTGCCGCATTCGCTCTCCGCTCTTGTCCTACAGAACAAGCGACTGCTCTACGACCTGCTCTATCGAACCAGCGCCGCGTCGATGCTCGAATTGGCTCGCGATCCCAAGCACCTGGGAGCCGGCATCGGATTCCTCGGGGTGCTCCATACCTGGGGACAGAACCTCGAGCACCATCCCCATGTCCACTACATCGTTCCCGCCGGCGGCCTGGCGCTCGACGGCTCCAGATGGATCGATTCCTCACGCCGCTTCTTCCTGCCCGTCCACGCACTGAGTCGACTCTTCCGTGGCAAGTTCGTCGCTGGACTGAAGCAACTCCTCGCGCAGAGTGAGCTTCAGCTTCATGGCTCACAACAGTACCTGACCGCTCCCGGATGCTTTCCCAGTTTCCTTCGCCAGCTATTCCGGCAGGATTGGGTGGTCTACGCCAAGCCGCCCTTCGGCGGCGCCGAACACGTCCTCAACTATCTGGCCCGCTACACCCACCGCGTCGCCATCTCCAACCATCGGCTCGTGGCCTTCGAAAACGATCGCGTCTCCTTCCGCTGGCGGGACTATGCCCATGGCGGCAAGAAGAAGGTCATGACCGTTTCCGCCCATGAGTTCTTGCGCCGCTTTCTGCTTCACGTTCTGCCCGGCGGCCTGGTCCGCATCCGCCACTTCGGCCTGTTCGCCAACCGAAGACGGTGTGCTGCGCTCGAACGCTGCCGCTCTTTACTCGGCTTGGCGGTGCGCGCTGACCCGCCGGAGCAACACAGCTTGCGATGCCCAACCTGCTCCGGCATCATGCTGGTCGTCGAGCGGCTCACCTACGGCCAGTTGTATTTCCTGCCAAGCCTGACCCCGGCCGAGCCAAGGAGGTCCGCCGATGACACTTCCTGAGCGCCTCTATGCTCGCCCGGGCGATATCCATCCTTCACCACTGCGCGCCACAGCACGCAACGCAGGGGTGCGTTTCAACTCCGATGACGGCCTTCAAAACGCACATTCGACGCTGCGAAACCAGCCCCGATTTTGCTCCGGAC
>JBEKET010000023.1:0-69776 GCA_050013695.1 Occallatibacter sp. | reverse complement strand
GGAGTACTGAAGCCGTTCGTCGCCTGGATGGTGATGGAATAGGTGCCGCCCGTGCCCGCGGCCGGAGTGCCGGAAAGCACTCCCGCTGAGGAGAGCGTGACACCTGTGGGCAGCGCGCCGGTTTCGCTGAACGTAGGCGCGGGATAGCCCGTGGTTGTGAGGGTGAACGATCCCGCCGTACCGGCTGTGAATGTGGTGGCGGGCACGCTGGTAAACGCAATCGGCTGCTTGATGGTGAGCGCGTAGTTCAGCGTGGCATTCGGTGAGATGCCGTTGCTTGCCGTGAACACCAGGTTGTACAAGCCTCCCGTGGTCGCTCCGGGGGTGCCCGAGAGCGTCCCATGGCCGTTGCCGTTGTCCACAAAGGTGACGCCTGTGGGCAGCGCGCCCGACTCGGTGATGGCCGCCGTCGGATAGCCCGAAGTAAAGATGAGAACGATGTTGGGGGTGTTCACCGCCATGGTACCGCTGCCGGTGGCGCCGAGGCTAAAGGCCGGAGCCTGGTTCACTGCCAGCGTAAAGCTCTGCGTGGCCGCGGTGCCGACTCCGTTGCTCGCCGTGACGGTGATGGGGTAAGTGCCGCCTGTGGCCGCAGCAGGCGTGCCGGATAGAAGCCCGGCACTGCTGAGCGTGACGCCGCTGGGCAGACTTCCGGCCGTCACACTGTAAGTCATTGTGGTGGGATAGCCTGTCGCTGTGAAGCTGAACGAACCTGCCGTGCCCACGGCGAACGTAGTGCTGCTGGCGCTGGTAATCGCCGGAGCCTGGTCCACAGTCAGCGTGAAGGTCTGCGTGGCATTGGTGCCGACGCCATTGCTCGCCGTGATGGTGATGGGGTAAGTGCCGCCTGTGCCCGCGGCAGGTGTGCCGCTGAGAACTCCCGCGGTGCTGAGCGTAACGCCGCTGGGCAGGGTTCCGGCAGTTATGCTAAACGTCGGGGCAGGGTTACCCGTAGCAGTGACGTTGAAGGAACCCGCCGTGCCCACAGTGAAGGTGGTACTGGAGCCGCTGGTGATCGCAGAAGCCTGGTCAACCGTCAGAGTGAAGCTCTGCGTGGCGTTGGTGGTGCCGTTAGCCGCTGTGATCGTGATCGGATAACTGCCACCCGTGCCGGCTGCCGGCGTGCCGGACAGAGAGCCGCCAGAGGTAAGCGTGACGCCGCTCGGCAAAGTTCCGCCGGTTACGCTAAATGTCGGGGCAGGGAATCCTGTCGCGGTTACGCTGAAGGAACCCGCCGTGCCCACGGTGAAGGTTGTGCCGGCTGCGCTGGTAATCGAAGGAGCCTGATGTACCGTCAGCGTGAAGTTCTGCGTCGCGTTGACAGTGCCGTTGGTCGCCGTGATGGTGACGGGGTAAGTGCCACCTGTGCCCGCGGCTGGCGTGCCGGATAGAAGTCCCGCACTGCTCAGAGTGACGCCGCTGGGCAAAGATCCGGTGGTTACGCTAAACGTCGGGGCGGGTGTGCCGCTGGCCGTCACACTGAATGTGCCCGCAGTACCCACCGTAAATGTGGTGCTGCTGCCGCTGGTGAACGCTGGAGCCACATCAATGGTCGCCGCGTCGGAGTTTGAAGTCGCGTTACTGGTTCCGGCGCCGCCCGCAGTAATCTGATTCGTTATCTGGCCGGTAAGCGTATTGGGTATGTTTACCTCGATCGTCAACTCAGGGTAGCTGCTGCCTTCTGCAACCGCGGAGTCATTCGTGCAGGTTACAGTCCCGCTCGCTGCCGTGCAGTTCCAGCCCGTACCCGAAAAGCCGGAGTAAGTGACGCCTAACGACGAGAGCGAATCGGTGACGGTCATCGGATAGGTGCCGCCGGTTGGGTCTCCTGTTGAGCCAGGCCCGTTGTTGGTGATGGACACCTGGTATTGCGCATTCGATTCGCCTTGCGCGAAATTGCCAACGTGCGAAAGGGAAGGCTTCGCGAGTACCGGCGCAGTCACATTCATGTCAACGCACCAGCCATTTGCCGCACCGAGCGTTGCATTCGCAAATCCCGAACTGAAGAATAGGCTCCAGGTACCGTTCACGCTGCTGCCGCTGGGAAACACATCGGCAAAAGTTTGTGACGTGCCGAGTGAGTTCGGCTGGGCATAACTGAATTGACCCGCCGCGGGCGCGGGATAGAATCCGCTGGCGCTGGAAGTAAACGAGTCGGGAGCGTCGAGATAGCTTTCGTATGCAGTCGGCTTGTAGGTGCCAGGGCTGATGCTTACATTCCCGCTCGATACCAGGCCGCTGGCGCCATCGTCAAAGATATAGTTTCCGAGCGAAGCTGTGCCGTTGCCGTTGGAAGCCTGGGTGGTGTTGGAGAAAAAGTCCAGGGCAGGTCCTGTCGTATCGCCGCCGGGGGTCGGACCCTCCACAAGGGTTGCTAGCTCGTCCAGGTCATCCACGGTGGTAACGGAGAAGTTTGTCAGTTGTACTCCAACGGACTCGAAGGAGCCCGGAAGATTTGTCACGAAGATATTCGAAGGATTCGGCGTAAAGGGTCCGGGCTCCGCTTCCTTCTGGATCTCAACCGCGCCAGGGTTGCAATACTGCCACTCGGTGGAACTCACTCGCGTGACCGTGGTTGCATGGTTAATTCGTTGATTCAGTATCGGAGAGAAGCTCGCATTGTCCGACGCGGTGCCGCTGTAAGTTGCCGTGAAGACGTGGTCGCCTTCGGTCAGCGAACTGGTGGTGAATGTCACAGTTCCGCTGCTGGGCAACGTTACCACATTGTTCCCGCTAACCGTGCCGGCGGGAACCGCGTCGTTGTCGAGGAAAGTAACTGTGCCGCCTGACGTCACAGGACTGCCGCCGCTCTCTACCGTCGCGGTAAACATTACGGGTGCCCCGAAGGTCGCGGGATTGCTGCTGGGTGTCAAGGTGGTTGTGGTTGAATTGCCGGTATTGAGCGACAGCGTAATGCACCACCCGGTATTCACAGTGAGAGGCTCGCCGGAGATGGTGTACAGCGACCAGGAGCCATTCGCTGAGGCTCCATTGAAGGCCGTTCCAAAGGTCAATATGCCGTTGTGGGTGTAGTGGGTGCCGTCCGTGCCGTAGGGGGGCGCAAAGTTGAGCGTGCCGGGAATCTGTGGGATGGTGTTATCAATACCGGGGGACAACGAAACCGGGAAGGTGTCAGGGTTCGCGGCGCCATTGTCGTCGGTTGCTGAGTAAGGGCTGTTGTTCGTTGGTTGATAGCCCAGGGTGGTACTGCTTTGAACATAATTCGGGGTGTCAAGATCTTCAAAAGTAAGATTCATCGCGGAAATCGGCCCTGGATCGCCGAATCCCGAGTCAAGGAAGTCCAGGTTATAGGAACCCCCGCCGGGTCCAACCAGCAGGAACTGGCCGCCAATTCCATCCTGAGACCCCGCCACCCCATTCAGGCTTACGGTCACGTTCGCCACTGATTTGTTGTTGTAGGCCGAGTCGTTGATTTTGATGACCGAGGGATAAGCGAGCGGTGTTACCGCGCCGATAGGATCCGTGATGATGCTGTTGTTGCACCATTGATTCCCGGATGGATTTGACGGAGTCACTTCCACCAGCTCCGTCATGGTGTTGCTGCTTGGCCCGAAACCCGAACTCGGCGTGTACACCGCGGAGATGCTGTTATTGCCCTGGGGCACTGATCCAGTACAGGTCGCTTTGCTGGAGTTCCCCGAGCCGCTCAGCGGTTGTGCGCTGCATCCGCCGATGCTTGAACCGTTGGCGCTGAAAGCAACCGTACCGGTTGGAGTGCCGGCGTTGGCGGTGGATACCGTGGCCGCAAACGTGACAGTTGCGCTTGAGGCCGAATTGGCATACGTTGCCGGCTGTGCACTCGAGCTAAGCACCGTCGTAGTGGAGGCCGCGGTGGTGATGTTATAGGTTATTGTCAGCGACCAACCAGTGATTGAAACCGGGTCAACAGGCGAATCGTTGTCGATCAGGTAGAGAGTCCAGGCCCCATTGGCTGACGCATCGAGGAAAGCTGAGTTCAGTGTTTTTGCGGAGCACAGCAGGGGCGGATTGTTGGTCGGATTGCTGCAGCCATCGGTTTGCGGGAAGTCCCCTGGCACATTTCCGCCGGGCAGGGGAGGAGGCTCCGAATAGTTGTTGTAATAGTAAGAGCTCGGTTTGACCGTATAGGGCATGCTGGAAGTTAGCCAGCCAAGGTCGTAAGGCGCAGCGCTGGTCGCGGCATCCGAAATCGTAATCGTGTCTGGATTGGAACCCGAAGTCGAACCTTGCAGCCCATTACATGAGGCGGATTGATTGGGGTTACCGTCGCAGCCATCCTGGGAGTCGCCCGTGCTGCCCAGCAACACGAATTCAGTTCCGTTGGGAGCCTTCAGCATGAACTCCGCAAACTGCATGCTGTAATTACAAACGGTCCCCTGCGGGTTGCATACACCGTCCGATTTGACCCCCTGGAGACTCACCACAACAGTCTTGACGAGCCCACCCGACGGAACAGCGCTCGAGGGGAGAGTGATGGAAGACGATTGAGCCGAAGAATCGCTTGTCGTAAACGATATGGCCGGGCCGCCTGTGCAGGTTGTTACCGTGCTTGCCCCGCTGCCGGTATTGGAGCACGTACCCTGCGCTCGTCCCATTGCAGGCAGGAGCAGGGTAACCAAAGCAAGTGCCAGCAGGCTGAACTTATGACCGGCTGAACGCAGGGACAGGATGGAACCATTGGCAAGCAACAAGATGATAACCTCGCGTACACGGAATTAGGAGGATTCCTGGGAATGTGCGAACCGTTTGCAGGTGGAGGAACGCCCGATATTCCGCCTGTACCAGTTTGTAGGGGTCTTACCGTTCGCGTGCAGGTCCAGTCAGCCCAAGGGGAAATTAAGAAAGTGCAACAAAGTAGGGAAGAGCCGGCTGATAGGAACCTGCATGTAAGTTTATCCGCACCGGCATGCTTGTCAACACTTACTTTCTCCGCGGGATAACAAGAAAGTCGTAGTTTGCGCCTCCGCCCACGCCACAGACCCAGACGGCTGGCCGCCGAGGTGATCCGTGCTCTCGAATTTCCCTACTTCCCGAGGAGAACCGTTGCCTGAACGGCCTTCGCACTTAAAAGTCTGCCCTTTTTACACCGGATAGAGTTATTGCGAGGGATAAGAGAGTTTGTCAGGGTCACGCAGGTTAAGTTATGCTGGTTCTTCTTTTATGCCTCATGGATTTGACATGTACCGCGTGTTCGTTTCGGCCCCTGGCGATCTGGAGAGGGATCGCGAGGCTTGTCACGAGGCAATTGCAAAGACTAACGAAGCTATAGCTATGCCCGCCAGGATATTGCTTGTTACAGTCGGTCTTAGGGAAAACGATCACATATCGGGCAATCGCGGCATCATTTCAGACAACGTTCGCTGGAGTGCTTTCTTCATTCAGATTTTCGAGGACGATTGGGGACCGCGCGACCTGTTCCGGAAGCTGTTTCTTCTGGCCGCCGAGTGCCGCGACGACGCATCCATGCCGATGCGCGAGGTTGTTGTCTGCCTCAAGGACGCGCCCAACGAAACCAACCCGGAAGTTCTGGCATTCCGCAAGGAGTTGGAAGATCGTAACGATCTCAGGATAATCCGCTACCGGCAGGCCGAAGAGCTACGAGACAGGCTGGTCGATGTCTGCAATGAATGGACACGCGCCCTGATCGATTCGGGGGCTCACTCGCCGATGGTTACCGGCACTTGATGAATGCTGCTCAATCGCTCTAGAGCAGCGCCACGCTTCGCCATTCCATGTAGTAGTGCATCTCATCCGCGCGAACAATTGCGAAGCCCAGCCGCTGGTGAAAGCGCAGAGAACCCGGATTGAAGCGGAAGACGGTGCATCGGATCGGCAACCTTGCTTTTGCAGCCTCCTGTTGCAGCCGCTGGATCAGCACGGTTCCGATTCCTTTTCCTTGCAGAGACGGATGCATTGCAATATCGACAAGGTGAAATTCGCTTTCGTCCTGCGCCACCCAGAGCCTGCCAACCGGTTTACCGTCGAGCAGCACAATGTGATAGCAGGAGTTTGGATACATCTGCGTATACGCCGATGTCTGGGCCTGAAACTGCATCCGGATAAGGAATTCCTTCTGGGTAGCAGAGATCGGCGCCTGGTCAAACTCGGGCGAGCGGACAGCCGAATAGAGGTCGTACAGAAAGATTTCGTCGAGAGGCTGGGCAGGTCGGACGGCGAGAGTCGACATGGCTCGAAGGCGCCGGGGACCGGCAATTCGACCGGTCCCTGGGAGTTTATGGTTCGTTATGAGGGCCGCTCCGGATAAATACCCTGAAGCGCGATGATCCAGTTTAATCCCTGGTACGGCATCATGTTGTTATGCTGCTGACCGCCCCCGAATGAGTTGGTGATGCTTTGGCTCATTTGCGTGAGGGTGGGAGCCGGCGGCGGCGGCGGGGGGACGACGTAAATGTTGCCGACCACCGAATCGGAGAAGGTAGTGCCCGACGGATTGGAGCTTGTGGCTTCCCGGCCGCCTGTGGCCATCGGTGCGTGCGTATGCGGAGGTACCTGGTTGCCGCTCAAGGTCACGTTTTGTGCACCGCCGGATTGTCCCAGGACATAATTGCTGAGAGGCGTCGCTTGCCCAACGCCGACGGCCACGTTGTTCTGCATATTGGGGATCCCAAAATTGTTTCTGCCGTCGCCGCCAAAGGTGGTCTGCAGCAGCGAAAACAGCGGCGCATACTGCGCAATGGGTACAATCTGGCCTGCTGCGAAGGCCCACCCCACCGGAGGAAAGTTGAAAGCGACCAGCGATAATTGACCGATAAATGGTTCTGACATGATTCAAATCTCCTTCTTTGACCGGACTACGACCGCGACGGGTAGACGCCTAGCAAGGCAATACACCAGTTCATGACCAGGTATGGCTGTCGATTTTCGTGTGGCTGACTTCCGCCGAACGCAGTCAACGTAGCCGATTTCATCGTGACCAGGCTTGTGGCGGGAGTGTAAATCGCAGTGCCCGCGCTACCCAGCAACGCGTTGTTCGGCTTGAGGGCGGCGGCCGTGCCCCCGGCATTTATCTGATGCGAGTGGCTAGGCACCTCGAGCTGGGTCAGCGTGTGTGTCTCCTCGCCGCCCACCTGCCCCATGGCGAAGCTCTGTCCAAACCCGACCGGGGTGCGGCCCTGAAGATTTGGAAGGCCGAACGTAGTCACCCCGTTCCCGCCAAACTGTGTTGAGAGAAGCGAAAACAGCGCCGAATACTGATTGATCGGCATGAGTTGACCGTTGCACTGCGCATAGTTTTTTGGCGCAAAGTTGAATGACGCCAGCAAGAGTTGTCCCATATAAGGCTCTGACATTCCTGTTCTCCTTCCTGTTATGCTCTCGGTGGCCGCGGGTCAGCGCGGACTTGGGAAAACGCCGTAGAGCGAGATGATCCAGTTCAGCGCCAGGTAAGGCTGAAGATTGTTGTGAGGCTGGCTGCCCCCGGGGGCCGTACTGACCATGTTGGGGTTCATCGGAGTCGTCGGTGTCGCGGTGGTGTCTGCGTAGATTTTGGAACTCGCCCCCACTGTGTTGTTGCTCGGAGTTGCAACCGGCCCCGTCGATACTGAAGAGGCTGAGAATGTGTGCGTGTGCTGAGGATACTGATTTGCGTTGACGGTCACGGTTTCCTGGCCACCTGCTTGCCCGATCGTGTAGATGCTTCCGCCGGTCAGCGAGCCCTGATGGATGGGAATGCGGCTCTGCAGGTTTGGAAGGCCGAAAGATTGAATACCGTCCCCACCATAGGTGGTTCCGATGAGGTTATATAGCGTCTCGTATCCAGCAATGGGGATAATCTGGCCCTGGCAGAGCAACCACCCCACAGGCGCAAAGTTGAAACCCACGGCCCGAACTTCACCGACATAGGGAGAACTCATGCGTGGAACCTCCTGTTTTTTTGTGCAAGTTGAGGGGAACTGGGAAGCAGCCTCTACCTTTTATCATCACAGGCAAAAACTGGCAACCAATTTTTCAAAGGCGCCATGCAAATTTTGGTTGAATTACGGGACTACGGCTTTCGCCACTCTGCCTTCCTCCACGACCCTCTTCATCAGTGGTGACCGTGCGCCATGTCTCCGCTGAACGGACTCGTATCCGGGTTTGCCGGATCGACGATGCGTATGTTCTGCATCATCCCCTCGTCCTCGTGGTCCAGGATGTGGCAATGGAGTACGAAGTCGCCCGCGAAATCCTCATAGTGCGATCGCACCACGACGTGGTACCCCTTCTTGATAAGAATCGTGTCGCGGAACACGCCTATCTGGTCACAGTACTGAGGGTCGGGGTTCGGCTTGACCTTGGTCTTGTCCATCTCCGTGCAGTGTCCCTGGGCATCGAAGATGCTCTTGCCATCGGGATCGTAGATGGCGACGACCTGGAACGGGTTTACATGGATGTGGTAAGGATGGTTCCCCAGTTTCGAAGTGATGTCCCACTCCTCCACTTTGCCGAGGGTGAGTTTCTTGTAGTGATCGGGCTCATAGGCGTGGCCGTCCACTTCAAAGGTATCCTTCGGCACAGCGGGTGGAACCTCGATATCGAAAACGGTCGTTGTGTGCTCCACATCCTTGATTCCGCGCAGGTCCGGCATGGGACTGAATTCCGCCGTATTCAACGCCTTCAGCTGAGTGCGTACAGGCTCCGGCAGTTCCGGATTGCCGTCGTAAAGTTCCTTTCCCAGATACTCGCGCAGGTGCGGCAGGTCGACTGTGGTGTCGCCCGTAACCTCGATCAGCGCCAGCAGGCGTGGCTCCCTGGGGATGAACTGATTGTTCCGCAACGCCTCCGGCGTAAGCTCCTGCGGATTGATTTCCCCCGCGGGGTTGAATACGTCGTTTGTCACGCAATACAGGCCCTTGTGCGGAAAGACCACCAGCACATCGCTGCGATATCCAGGCTGAATCACGTTGATCGGCTTTTCATACATGGCGGTGCGCGTCAGGCCGTCGGCGGCAATCTCAAACTGCGGCACCGTCGCCTTCATGTTGCAATGGTCTTCGATCCACTTCGGCTGATCCTTTGCGCCAACCCCCGCGCTCAGTGTCGCGGCCAGCAGATTACCGCGCGGTTCTGTTTTGGCTGCCGTGATGTGCAACCCGATCGAGTCACGCACGCCGCCGTGAATCAACCGGAAGCGATAAATGTCGCCGGCAACCGCCGGGACCGTCGGCTGAACGGCGCCATTGATGGTTGTGTAGCGCCCTGAGTCGACCCATGTCGAAAAACCAAACTGCTTCGCGCTGTAGTCCTCAATCATCCCCACGCGCTGCTTGCCGCCGTCTGTGGCGCCGCAATCCCAGGTGAATGTCCCGTCGGGCTCGCGGCATGAATACTGCACCTGCTGGAAAAGCGCGATGTGGTCCTCCACTTTGCGTCCACCCGCCTGCTTCAGCACGGTGTCGATGTCGGCCAGCCCGCCATGCGCCTGCTTGTCGGCATAAGTGCGATGGCCCTCGACAATCAGTGCACCCTCCATTCCGCTTGAGACCTGCAGCGCGGTCGAGCCATGCCGGTGGGAGTGATACCAGAAAGTTCCGGCAGGATGGTTTGCCGGCAACTCGACCTTGTATTCCTGTGAACCGCCCGGTTCGATATTAATGAACACGTTATCGCTGATGCCCTTTGGCGAAACATGCAGACCATGCGTATGCAGGTTGGTGGTGTTGAAGCAGTGCGGAACATTATGATCCGGGCCGTCGGCACACCCCAGCAGATTGTGCGGCAGGTTATTGTGGACAAACCCATGCAGCGTGTCTCCGGGCAGCACGCGCATCGTCGGCCCCACGGCATTTCCGTTGTAGGTTCTTAAGCGTGCTTCATCGGTCTTGCCGGTAGCGGGATTGTAGGTGTGGACCAGCGTGTATCCGATGTCCAGATTGAATTCCACCTGTTTACCGGCTCGTGTTTCAGACAAGTCGGCCGGATCGCTGAACGCCCGTGGCGCTGGAGTTGTCGATTGCGCCCCAACATGCGCGGCAGCGAGTGAAACCAAGGCAAAAACAAGCAGACAGTTTTTCATGAACGTAACCCTTCCTGAATAGAAATCGTTTCTTGAAATCGACACGTCGATCAAGACCGCTCAGCCGGCGTTCGATTGCTTAATTTTGAATGCGACCCGATCGACGCCTGTAACCATCTGCAGCGCAAACTGATCGGATCGATACTCCCCCGTATCATTACCTTTCATCCATTTCACCAGTTTGTTGATATCGAGAACCGTAGTGCCTGGGCCGCGATATTCAATCTTGTCCAGCTTTTCATCGGTCTCTTTTCCATCGGGGTCCCTCTTCTTCTTCACCGCGTGCGAAGGATCGTTTTTCGGGAAGAAGCCGAAGTGCACGCATTCCGCCGGCTGAAAAAGTTCCACAGAATCGATCACGCGATCGAACAGGCAGATGAGAATGGAGCCGATCATCTGCTGCCGTAGCGTGGTGGCAGAGACATCGCCCACCTTGCCCAGCACTTCCATATCCGGCCATTGCGACACTGCATCGGAACGCAGCAGGAAGCCGGAGAGCGGCTTGAGCATCGGCAACTCATTCCGTCGTTCGAGTAGTCGCTTGGTTTGAGGCCGAGCCACCGCGGTCGCGCGCTGTGTGGTCGCGGCAACCAGCGGCCTGAATGCGATATCGTGGCTCACATCGGTCTCCGTCGCTCGGCCGATGCTGAGTGCGCCATCGTGGAACGACTCCAGCCAGGAGTGGTCAACCTGAAAGAAACGGATTGACTCAGTTGGGAGCATCCGTTCACTGGGAATCAGGTAGTGAATCGGTATGTTTTTGAAGAGAGCAGCATCGCCCAGCCACCGGGCAATGATCGCGTCGGGTGTCGATGGCTCGGGCTCATCCCATGCGCCTGCTTCCAGCACGCTGACATCCTCCCCAAGATGGTGAAGCTCGGCGATCGTTTCGTCATGGGTGAGGGCGTTCCGTACATACTCTGTTCGTTTCGCGGCTGAGAGCATTGCCTGCGCGCGCGGTGCTGATCGTCTCGCTTTCAGTGTCTTTGCTTTGCCTTCCGGACTCTTTGCGCCGCCAAGCTTGGTGAGAGCCGACAGGAGGGATTGCGACAGGTCATTGTCCACTTCATTGCGGCGTGCGTTGGAGACGGAATCCTTACCCGCCAGCTTTCCCCATGCAATTTTGAAGCGCGCACGCTCAATGGTGCCGCGAACCTTCTCGCGCATCGATTTATACAGCGTCGTTGCGAAGGACGTATCGTTCAGTGCCATCAGGCGTCCCAGCGCCCACGCCGAGGAGCAGGACACGTCCATCATCCCGAGTTCGGGGTCGTAGAATGTCACGCCGTCGGCCCACTGAATCGGCCCTTGTCCTTCCTTCTTAATCCGGCGCATCGTCCCGTACGGTGTGAAGGGTCCGCGATACCACGACCAGGTTTGCCCTCCAACGCGAAGGTCGTGTGACACCGGTGCGTAGCCCATCGACAGCGGCACTGAAGCCGGACCCGCTCCCTCGCGCGGAAGGTTGAGCCCAACCGCATGATTCAGTCCGTGGATCACCGAGCCAAAACTGCGCGCCTGTTTGATCGCGAAGAAACGCCATGAATGAAGCACCACTAACTCGATGCCGTCTTTCACAACTTGGGGAGGCAGTTCCTTTTCAAGGCCCTCTACAGATACGAGGAAGGCGTAGCATGCGGTATCTTCGGGGGGAAGGCGATTGCCCATCACCAGCCCGAATTCGAGTGTGTCTTTTGGATTGTCGTTCTTGTGCGCCGGAATCACCTGGCGGACATGCGCGAGAAATCTCAGCTCTTCAAGCGTGGGTGCGATCTTCAACCAGAGCGGGCCCGATATTTTCAGTAAGTCGCAGGGAACAACGACGCCGTGGTCGTCTCTTGACCCTTGTTTCGTTGGCTGCTTCACGTCCAGGCCTTCGCTCTTGAGCTCCTGTTCGGTCAACAGCAGGATCGTCATCCAGGGCACGCGAGCCGTTTCATTTTCCGAGACCGTTCGCGACCATGCGAGACTCGGCCGATTCAAAACCACGTGCGGCAGGCTTCGGCTGAAATCTCCATTTTCGTTCTCCGGCGGATAGACTGAGTCCACTGTTCCCACGGTGAGCGCAAACCGGTCGCCCGATACTCTCAGATACTTGTCGGCTGTGTAGGCCGTCTCTTGCGGAAACGTCGATGCCGGGATGTTCTTCACGGAGAGTTCGGCATGGATGTGGTATTCGCCGGCCTGCAGACCAGGCTCCTGAAACTCGACAAATACGATCTGTTCGGGCTCTGTCATCAATAAGGTCCTTTATGCCGCCGTTTCAGCCGTACCAAGACTGCACAGAACAGGGTCAACCATGAAGCACGGCTGCTCCTCTCTCACGTTGCTGACATCGATTTTTTCGGCCGCGTCCTCGGGGACCAGACCGCACTTCGATAAGGCATCCAGCATATTCTTTCGTGCATTCACAACCGCCGGTTCGGTGATCGTCTTGAATGGATTAAAGTCCTTCCAGTCGTAAACGTGCTGGGGAATCTTCACCGGCTCCCATTCGATGTCCTTCGTTGAAATCACACGGAACAGCAGAATTTCGACATTGATGGGAAGAGATTGGCCCTGCTCGGGGACCGTAGGGACAAGCGAAATGTGCGTGATGCCGGGGATCGTTTCTTTGGTGTCCGACACATCATCCGGTTCCTTGTGCCCGCCCCACAACGCCGCCGGCACCGCGCCGATGCGGGCTGTCCATTTCATTTGGAAGAGACTGCCGGATGCGAGGTCAACCTTCCCCAGAGCGCCCACTCGTTCCACCTTGACGGTAAGCACCGGAGCAATGTGCGGCGTTCCTTCCAACAGTTGTGCATGGATGGCTAAACCAGGAGGATGTTCAGAATCATTGTTGAAGTGCGCTACTTCCGCGGGAATCGCCGTCGTGATATTCAATTCGAACCGCTGAGGATCAGCGAGCCAGTTAATGACGGGACCACCGTGCAGAGTGAGGCCAGGCGCCGGTGAGATTCCGTTGAGCGGTACGAAATCCAGAGGCGATGGAATTACCGGCTCATCCTCATTGACGCCAAGCTGGTGCTTCGGCGGAGTTGGCTTGGGAACCGGCGTGACAAACGCGCTAACGAAGTCTTTCCATAGAATCTTTGGCGGCGGATTCTCTCTCGCCTTGCCGAATTCCACGGTGAATGAGACAAAGCACAAACGGATGACCGCAACTCCGGAGAACGGTTCTCCCCAGATCTTAAGGTCCGCGGAGATATCGACCGACAGCGTGGTGGAACAAAATAGCAGATCGATGCGGAACGAAATGCCGACGTCCACCCTGAGGCCGACATAGTAGGAAACGGGACTCCAGCTGATCTGGAAGTGGGCTTCAACGTGAAGCCAGGCGCGGAGCGGGCCCACTTCATAAACAAGGTCAAGTCCTCCGCCCAATTGGATGTTCTTCTGCGTTAGAGCACAGTACGCGAAGCCGCTGATGCGAAGCGGAGGCGAGTGTTTCCAAAGAAATCCAAGTCGCGGTACGACCGGATAATGTTTGGGGATAATATAAGTCGGGTTATAGCCGCCGAGGCTCAGCACGAAGTCGCCCTCATGCTCTCCCTTCAACCAGGCCCGCATAGAAAAGCCGCCGGTCAGCCTGCAATCTTTCGCAAGCACATAGCTGTTTGGGCTCAGCAAAGCGTCCAGCGCGATGATCCCATCGTCGGGCTTTACCACCCCCACCAGCTGTAACTCCGCGTGCGCCGCCGGGGTCTTTTTGGGAATATCGAATTCAGAAGTTCCCAGCAGCACAAACTCCAGACGCGTCCCAAACACCACCGTCAGCAGCAGCGTGGAGTTGACGCATGCAAACGAGGTAAACGTGATGCCGAAGGTGCCGAAGTTATCGCCCGTCGCATCTTTTGACAGGAATTCCGTCAGTTTGTTGGATATCTTCTTGAGTTCGCGGCTGTCCATCTTCGCCGGCACTGCGTCCGCTTCACCCAGCGACAATTTTCTGGCGGTATCAATCAGTGGGAAATCATTGACCTGGTCCGCCCGCGGAATTTTGAAGGTGCGGTTATAGCCAAATCCTGCAGCCAGGCCGGTGATGTAACACCACGCTGGGCCTCCCAACTGGCGCGAGACATAAGCAAAAAGAAACAACTCTTTCTCTTTGCCATCGCGAAACGCAAACATTGCGCTGAGCGAGAAGGCGTCGCCCGCGCGCAGCAAGCCGGTACCAATCCAATCCGTCGCTCCCTCCGAGGTCGTATCGCGAAGCAGCCCTCCGGAAAAGGCGACACTGTCGCTCTTATAACGGACATAACCGCCTTCAATTCCGATTTCGTATCGATCACTCGCGTCTTCTGGAGCCTTCAGAGCGAAGGCGGTTCGCATGCCAACCGCCCCGATCGTCAGACCACTCCACTGCACGGATGCATCGATCATCATGGAGATCCAGCCGTTCTCGAATTTGAAGGAGATCCCCTCAACCCCAACTGGACCAACGCTGCGTTGGATGGGAACCGGCGTCGCCGCGCGCGGTTCAGGCAAATCCTCAAGGTCAAAAGGAACATCCCTTTCCGAGGCTCGAATAGGAAACTGGAAGGCTGAGGTCACCATCTTCGATATCTTCACGATGCCCGTGCAATGGATACCTTTGCCCATGCCCAGGTCTTTGGCCTCCTTCTTCGGGACGCCCATGGTTTCCAGCCCCTTGAAATCGTCCATCCTGCATAAGTCAGCCAGGTGTTCCACCGTCATCGTTCTGCTGGTGACGATGGCCAGCAGCGGCTCAAAACCAAAAGTGAGATGACCACCGAACAGCGGCAGCGCGGCCAACTCGAGAGCCGGCCATCCCAGCCGGGCGGTAAAGGTCCTCGATTCGTCTGAGTCGAACGAACAGGTGATGAGCAGTTGCGGTTTCTTTGATTCAGCCGGCGACTGGAAAACCACCCGCTGCGTGTCCTTTGCATTCACCCGCTTTGCTTTGGGAATCGCGACGCGCGAGAAGGAAAATGATTTGAACTCAGGGTCGAACTCCGATGGCCAGACCTTGACTCCGGCGAGCTCGCTGAAAACTGCGCCAAGCTTGTAATACCCCTCGGCTTTCGCCACGCTTCCCGTCACGCTGAATTCGAATTCACCGCTGTCATTTCTTTTAGCCTTGATGGTAAAACCTACTGTGGCCGGGCCAAATGTGAGGCTGCACTGGAATGAAAATCCGGCAACCGATGCCTTCTTTGGCTCGGGATCGAAATTGGTCTGAATGCTCCCTTCGAAGAAAGTAGCCTTTCTCAAGTTGATCAGCTTGGCGGCGTCCGCTATTTCCCCGTAGAACGACCCCAGGTCCATCTCCTCGGCCACTCTAACCGGGTCCACAGCCATTGGCTTCTGGCTTTCCCCGAGGACGAGAGAAAGTTCGTCCTTTTCCCCGGCGACGAGGGATACCGGCAGCGAAGCCGTCACGATAGGGATGTTGGCCGCAAGGGTAAGTTCGAATTTACATTCCTTGTCTTTCTTTTCCTCGTCCTGGCCCCCGTCGGTAACTTTCAACGTGATCTTCGAGCCCTTGAGGTCGAACTGAGTTCGTACGAAACCTGGCGCAGGCCACGCAGGAAACAACGGAGAAGGGTAACCCGTCAGTGTCCACTTTCCCGCGTCTTTGTCCTTCTTCTCAGTGGCACCAGTCAGAATCACTTCCTGGCCCGGAAGCTTGAGGAGAACCTTCTTAAGACCCTTGGCAATTTTTTCCGCGTTGGCCGCGGACAGCGTGAAGTTGCCGCCATTCTTGATCAGCTCGTGCAGCTGATCAACAACCTCGTCGAATTTGCGGGTGCTCGCCAAATCGAGTGTCCGTCAGAGAAGATGGTCCAGCGATGGGGAATGCGGGCGGCCGTGAGGCTTGGGGATGCCTGCGGTGAAGTCTACACTGGTTCGCGCCGCCTTGATTTGTTAATTTGCAAGAATCGTAAAGTATTTTTATTTTCATGAATCGCGGGGAATCTCAAGATGTGGGCTTGAAGCCGGTGTTACACTCATCGCACTCGGATTTCCTGGAGATCGGTCGTCCCCAAAACCAAAAGGCCCTCAGCGCATCTGCGCTCCCCCGCATGCGTCGCCTTGCACGATTTCACCTGCCAGTGAGCGGCAGTCCGGAAAGCTTCGCCGCGATGCAAGCACGAACAGCATCATGAGCAAACAAGGAGGTATGCGGTGTCTACAGCAAACGAACCAGCGTCCACAGTCGAACCGATGCAGGTTCCTGAACTTGATGCGCCGCGGATCATCTTTTCCGTGACCAACAAGAAGAAGCCCACCGCCGAGTTCGCCTACATTTACATGACGGACAACCGGCAGAGCGCAGAGCAGTGGGGGCATCTTGAGATTTCCATCCAGAACCCCGACTCCAGTCCCATCGTCATCACCGATGTCTCGCGCCTGGAGATTCACGTTCCTGGCGATCTGCTAAGCATGCAGGATCTCCGGCTCATCCAGCTCGAGGCACCGTCGGAGACCATCTGGACGCTCGACGTGAAGGCCAACAACGTGTTACTGCTGCAGCTGAAGCAGGGCCGAACGATCTCCATTTTCAACGGTTCTTCTGCGACCGTGCTGCTCCTGGGAGCGCTTGCTCCCATTGGCAAAGCGATGGATCGCTCATTGACGTTTGTCTGGTACGAGTTTCAAGGCATCAACAACTACAGCCGCGGATTTCGCGTCGTGCGTGAGTTCATTCCGAACCAGAACCGGGATCTCAGGATCAAGTGCAGTTGGAGTTCTCGCGATGAATATCGAAACGCCTCCGACAATGTCTATGTCACGCCGTCAACGGTCAGGCCGGGCTTCCCGGGCATTGAGAATCGACTGATTCTGACTCTTGAGAAGACGGAACTGGCGGAACTCAAGGCCACCACTGATGCGGAGTTTGTGGTTTCATTCACAACGGAACAATTCGGCGACCCGATCAGCGCCTTGTGTACCAATGAGCAGTTGAAGCTGGCGATTTGCAAGTGCATGGAGCCTCCTGACAAAGCGTGGGTGCCGACGCAGGATGATCATGGCAAATTGATCCGCTGGGTTCTCAAACCGCCGGTGGGAACCATCCTTGACACGAAGGGTGTGAGCTTTGAATTCACCGGAATCGTCACCAGGATGCCGATGGCGCCGGCATCGCGGGTTCTCATCCACTGGAGAGGCTTTGAGGGGTACAACCCAGGCTCTGCGGTGCTGACGGTCAGCAAGAACGAAGCGTATCCCTATGTCCTCGCCCTCAAGGCTTCGTTGAATGGCGAAAAATTGGCTCCCGGACAGATGGTGGATTTCAAGGCTCCCGTGGAACTGGAGTGGGATCTCTTCGCCGCCGATGGGTGCACAATTTCAACGCTCCCCGGAACTTTTGGATGGAAGGGAACCGCGATCGTCTCCCCAGAAAAGCAAGACAGCGAGTTCGAACTGGTGCCTCGAATTACCCTGGACGCTCATGTTAAGAAGGGTGAGGGGAAGAGTGCGGTGGTTGTCGTCAGGGACCCGGAGATCGTTAGCTTCGGCGCCACCGAGGCAGGGCTCTTGTACTCCAATGTTGACATGACATGGGAATGTAAGAGTGGAGATTGCTTTCTTTCCGGACCGGGCCTGCAAAGGGTACAAGTGGAGCGCTCCGGAACTCGGACGGTCAGTTCAGACAAGCCGCCGTTTCTTCTGGAGTGCATCGGATTCAAAACAGTGACGCGGCAGCTCTATGTGCAGATTCCAACCGCTAACTGTTCGATTGAAGTAGAGTGGCTCCCCGACGTGCGCAAAGGCCGGTGGAAATGGAAAACCTCCTACGCCACCAAATGTGAAGTAATGGCCGAGTCAGGCGGCACAGTCGCGGTCATTTCAACAGATTTGAGCGGAAGCGTTGACCTTAATTCCGAATCCTACGCCTTTTTGATTGTCGCAGCTTATGGCAACGGAATGGCTGCAACTATCGGCATGGTGTTTCCTGGGGACAAGGTTCTCCCCGAGATACATTTTCAAGAATTGAAGTTACCCTCCGGACCGAACCATCAGGCGACATGGGAGTTTCTGCACGGCCGAACAACCGAGATAGAGTGCACAAACGTGGGCAAAGATATTCTATGGAAATCCGATGCCGCCAGCGGACACAAAGAATACGAATTCGGATACAGTTGGCGCTCCTATTTCATGGGAATAGAGTTCGGTGGACCTGATAGTAGATCCGCAATTGCTCTTGGGGTCGCACCCAACGGCCCACTTACCGATTCAAAAGACCTGACAAACCTTGCAGACTCCCTGCAGGCAATTGCCCATTATCATTCGTCCACTGATGCCCAGAATGCATCGGGACCGCGAATGGCAGAATTGTTCCAGAAGCTGCTCGGAGGCTGAAAAGAATCGATACCGCAATGCGCGAGGATCCGCGGCCGTCCCTCGCGGCTGGCAAAGTTTATCCGGATTCTCTACTGGTAATCGTTGGTGATCCATCATGACGAATGAACTTCCCCTGCTGATAGTCCCCATCAATGTTGAAGCCTTCTGTGTCAACCAGAAGGTTCAGGCCGCTCAGTTCCTGCCCGGAATGACTCAATTTCAGTCGCTTCCTTTCAACGATGAGTCGCCGGTACACAAGCCATTCCTGAGCGAGCGAGTGATGGCGCACCCCTTCTCCACTGGCTCCATCAACGCTGGAGTGCATCTCCACTGGGCCATGCCCGACGCGCTCATGCACGGTGAGCAGGCGAAAGAGAATGAAGCGGGGCGTAAGCCCGGTGACCCGCCCGCCGGCGCATTCCGGTTTCCGCGGTTGCCTGACCGTTGGCTGGTGACCAGGACAAGCTTGACGGCTCAGGAGAGCGAAGCGAACGATACGCAGAGCTGGGTGGTCGACAGCCGCTTCGTGGCGGAAGAGCTGCGACCCGGTAATGAAGGCAGCAGCGCGATTCCCTGGGAAAATCCTGACGACCCGGAATTCCTCCGCCCGCCTTACCGGTATCTGGGCCGCACCCTGCCCCTGGACCAGTGGAGCGCACCTCACCAAGAAAGTTTGTTGTCAGAATTAACCGTTGCGAGCCTGGGCCTGCTTCAAGCTCCGTCCTACTATCCCAGCTCCCGCAACGTGTTCGGCATGCATCACGCCGCTCCCAGAAAAGCAACCGAGTACTGCTACACGGTGTGCGGCTGGCATACGGAAAAAGCGGACGATCCGCTGAGCGGCAAAAATGCGGAGCAGACAGCAAAAGCACTTGCAAAGCTGGAGTGGAAATCCCCGCACGGCGAGACTGTCGAGCGGGTTCTCTATGTAGGCGTGGTGCATTCCGTCCGCTGGGATCCGGATCTGGAGCCCGGCAGCCCGGCAAGCATCACTGCTGTCTTTGGCAACACCACCGCGGAGGCCACTTCGGTTTTCCTGAAAGAGTCCGCGACCGATCCCTCGCCGGCTTTTTGCAACCAGTTGCAGGCTCTCATTTCAGGTCAGCTCGATCGCCTCTCAGAGCCCGGCGGCGATCTACGCGTGAACCGGCAGTTTCATCAGCAGCGTTTCTCTCCTGTAGCCTTCACAAACTTCTGGTATGCAGCCAAAGAAACAGACGGGACCGACGCCTTTAGCTCTCTCGACGCCGAGCATAAAAAGCTTCTCCACGAATTGAATGAAGCGGAGCAAGTCAATGTGACCCGTCGTGAAGAGGCTTCCGCGCGGCAATGGCAATTGTTTGCTGACTGGTACAAATACCTGAAGTGCAAGTATCCGGAAGGCGAAGACCTTCCCCATCCGGACGACGTGCGGGCGTTCATTGAAGAACAGTCTCTGCCGCGAGCCACGCTGGCAATCAAGGCAGCCAGGAGCGCGGCAGAGGCGGCTGCCACCGCTCTTAAGAGACTGAAGGATGTTTTGCCGCCGGCCTTTGTGCTCACCGCGAGACCCCAGGCAAGTTGCTGGCGGCCTGTAGACCCGGTGCTCCTGCTCCAGGGCAAGGATGTCAAGCCGGCCGTGCGCTTCAACGGTGATGGAGTGTTGCCGTGCCAGGTGAGTGGCGCCAGCCAGGACCACGCAATGCTCTGGGCCCTCGACCTGCGCGATGGAGATGTGCCGGGAGTTGGGCCCGCAAGGCTGGACTACATATCCGATATGCCTGATCTGGGCCCGGACATTGATAAACTCGGGCCGCCCAGGCTGGCGTTGCAAACCGCTGTGCTCGAGGGGAGGCTTCTATGGCCCTCCTGGGCAGGCAGCAGGTTGGCTGTACGCGCCGGCAAGCCCGAGAGCGCGCCGGATGTATCGCTATGGCTTGCCGCAAAGGATCCGCAAAAGGCCGGCTCGCCTTGGACCGGCAAACCACCCGCGCCCAAAAGCGTCACAAACTGGTCCGGGAATCCATGGCTCCCTATGATGATGCACTGGGATATTTCCTATCAACCGCTGGCCATCATCCAGGAGAGCGAACCGGCGCATCAATTCCCGCCGGAAATGCTGATGAAGCGCCTCTCCGATTCTCTGGATGCGGACGAAGTTGATCTGGTCCTCAAACATCCGAGCCGCGCCAAACTCGGAGACAACCTGCCGAGACACTACCAGGGAATCACATTCATCACGCCGCAGGCTGGGAAACGTGTCAAAGAGCAACTCAGGGCGCACGCGCAATCACATCCGGTCTCTATGCTTGCGGCCATAGAGCCGATCATTGAGGATCTCCCGCTGCTTTCGCAATCGCTCAGCGGGTTTCACGACCGCCTCCTGTTGCGTCGTCAGACGTTGCAGGTGGATGTCCGCGATCCTTTCGCGCGCGGCCCATTCGAACAGGATTTTGCACGTGATGTTGAGGAGGCCGTCATGGCTCTCGGCACGCGGGTCAATACCCTGGCGCCGGTGGTTCACGATGCCTTCAGCCCGGTTCGCGGCGGTGATTTCACGCTGGAGCGTTTATGGCTGGGTGACGTGTTCGGTCAGTGCCGCGAATATTCTTTCAGGAGAAGACACCGTCGCGCCAAGCTGACAGAGAACAAGGTGCTGGTTGCGCCGTCGCTGGGAAGGAAAGAGGGCAAGGGGATGCAACCAACCTTCCCACCGCGCATGTCGCAGCCGGTGCGGCTGGATTTCAACTGGGTCTTGGCGGACGGCAACGCGGATTTGTCCGGGCAAGATCCCTCCACCTCACCGGTCTTTGGCTGGATCGTCCCAAATTATCTCGACCAAAGTCTAGCCATCTACGAGGGCTCGGGCGATCCGTTGGGCTCAATTATGGCGCTCCGGGGAGTATTGGCGTGGCAGGGTTCCCCGGCTAGGCCGGAGACCTTTGGCCTCAAACCCGAAGATCTATTCAAGGGCCGCAATCCTCATCTCCGCGATTTCACGTTGGCCTTTCTTCACCAGAAAGAAGGCGTGAAATATCTCAAGGCTTATATGGAGACGCTGAATCGTGGCATGACCATGATTCAGCCTTTGCAAGCTCCGCAGCATGCCACGCTTCCCATGCTCGCAGGACATCCGCTGGCACTGGTCAGGGCTTCGCTGAAGCTGAACCTGGTTGGCCCTCCCGCCGTGAACCAGACCTGGGCCGCGTTTGAGCAGGACTTCCGCGTCGCCCAATTTGCCGCGAATGAAGGCAACCCTCTCATCGAGCGCACCACCAACCATCATGAAGATGTCAAATATCCCGTCGTGCTCGGCGTTGTCACCGACCCTGACGACGGGCTTGTCGGTTTCTATCAGGGCAGAGACGAGGGCGAGGAGCGATTTGCGGAGTTCAGAGCGATCGCTGAGCCCAGGGACACAGTTCCTGGAATCGATCTGAGCAAGGTGCATACCATCCAGATCGCGGCTGCGGAATCGAGACACGTGCTGACCATGCTCGTCGATCCCCGCACCGAAGTCGTGGTGACCGCGGGATACGCGCCATCCCAAAGCCAGTTGCTGCCTCCCGAAGCAACCAAAAACGCGATCGCCAGGATCGCTGTCACATTCCTGGCAGCGCCGGTCCTGACCCGCGAAAAGCCTCCCGCCGACGAGAACGGGAAAGTGTCGCTTCCGCTGCCGCTTCCCGGACAACAGAAGGGTGTCTGGAACTGGGTGCGCGTTGTGAATGACGCGAAGGGAGATCGCCGTGCCATCGTTGCCGGCACCGATCTTGTAAGTGCAAGCACAAGTATCTCTGCTGATCCGGTCTACCTGCAGGAGGGTTGGCTGAGCTTGGGTGAACCGGCTAAGCGTGAGTGACAGGGAATCGCGGAATCGGGTAGTGTGTTCGCCTTTCGCAAAGGGCAAGTGCATTCAATCAATTGCTGAAATGTATTCCGAATTCTCTATCTAAATTGCCGAATATAGGGACTGGATGGCGGTGGATTCAGTCTGCCGCGAACTGTTCTCCTGGCCAAATTCCCCGCTAACAGGGAAATTTACAGGGAATTTTGCGAATTCTCAGCTGATTTTTGCGCGCTTAGCCACTGTCAGTAGCCAAAGAAGGCGGAATGCCAATGTGTAAACCCATGGTCAATCAACTGGGCATACCTACAGCAGCATTTGAGAGCGTTCTTTTGCCGGACCGATGAAACAGTAGACCGCTTCGCAACACGCTTGTCCGTTCCGCAACATTTCGGAGGACGGCAGCGCAACCTGCAACTAGGATTGCGCCATGAACCTAAAACCCCTCGCAGTGTTCGCTCTGGCAACCATCTGCTTTGTCCCGATTCTGCACGCCCAGAGGAGCTTTTGGGACAGTAAGAACGCCTATTTGAGACAGCCACATCCCGGTGACACTCCACGGATTTTCGCCCCCGGACTGCTCGCAGATCCCGGAACCATCGTGATGGACAGGATCGCGTTCTCTCTGGATGGAAAAGAGATCTATTACTACCAGACGAAAGAATGGTCCGACTTGAAAGATGCGAAGACCAAAGTTTTCAGATACGACGGCCACAAATGGAACGAACCGACTGTTCTCAACGAGCGTTTCTATGCCCTGGCTTTCTCCACGGATGGCAAAACGCTGTACTTCAGTGACGAAAATCCCCATCGGGTGTGGATGTCAAAGCGCGCCAACGATGAATGGAGCGCTCCAGCGATTTTCATCGAGAAGCCTTATAACCTGTATGACCTTATGCCAACGAACAGTGGCGCTTTTTATCTGGGAAGCGACCCTGACGCGGAAGACAAGAAGAACGGTATTGCATTCTCTTTCTCGAAGCTGACCCCTTCCGGCAATGACTTCACCGTTAAGAGCCTCGGTCGTCCGCTGAACGAACCCGGCTTCAACGGCGATTTCTTCATCGCACCGGATGAGTCGTACATGATCGTCAGTGCGAAGGAGACCAAGACGTACGAATGTGAACTCTATATCTCTTTTCGCAAACCGGATTCGACGTGGACAGTTCCAGTCAGCCTCGGAGCCAAAATCAACGACGGCCTCGCTCATCGCTGGGGCCAGTACGTATCGCCGGACGGCAAATATCTCTTCTATACGCGCGCCACGAATTCGAAAGATAGCGCAATCTACTGGGTTCGCTTTGACAAGCTTCTGAGCAAATTAGAGCGAGAACAGCAATGACGAGACAATTGACCCCATGCACCCATCGGCGCGCGACGAGCGGAATCAGCGCGAGAGTGGCGACAGGGACCGAACTCCAGATCCAGCCTTACGAGGGTGACGGCCTATCATTGAATCGTTCCGATGAAGAAATGACAAATAGGATCAAGTTGGATGGGAACGATCACCAGGGTCTCGATCCGAACGAGGGGATAAAGGCACTGCATATTCGGTCCGCCGCGTGAACAAGCGCAGGCTGGAAATCACAGAGAAAGTCAAAGGCAAAATTACGGGCACCCGGCAGATCGACCTTTCTAGAGATCTCAAGGCCTTGACGGTGACCGTGCGCCTGGTGGGTCAAAGCAGGCCCCAGAGCGTCCTTTTGTGTGATCGGGAATAGACGTGCGAGTCCGCCTCTGCGGGTGTGGATCCGCGATGCGGCCGGCAACTCGCGCCATGCATCTTGGACGGCGTTCCTTCCAGCGTTGTAGAGTTTTGTGATGAGGAATCGTTGGGCCCACTGGATCGCGGCTATCCTGCTGTGGAGCACTCTTGGAGTGCTGTTCGCTTTACCGGGTCTTTCGTCCCGTAGTTGGAGTCATGCTCTGCTTGGCTCTCTCGCCCAATGGTGGTCCTGGGGCCTGGTTTCACCTCTTATCTTCCTGACAGATGCGCGGCTTCCATTCAAAGAGAACCAGTTGGGGATGCGTATTCTAGCGCATTTGCTCGCGAGCGTACCTCTCACCCTTCTCTACTTCTATGTGGTCATTGCAGTGTCTGCCTTTCTCGGACTGGCAAAGTGGAGCGCTCTGGCTCATCCACTTTCTCTTCTGAACGCATTCGGCGTTTTGTGGAGTTGGGTTGTCTATTGGGTCATCTTTGGCGCGATTCAGACTTTCCGATACTACGAACACTATCGTGCCAGCGAATTGCGGCTGGAGCGGATAGAGCGCAACTTCTCGCAAGCGCGCCTGAATGCGCTGCGCATGCAGTTGGACCCGCATTTCCTATTCAATGCGCTCAACACCATCTCGTCTCAAGTCGAACGCAATCCGAGGTTGGCGCGCACCATGATCGAGCACCTGGGCGATCTGCTTCGCCTGTCGCTTGATGCGCGGGACAAGCAGGAGATTCCGCTGGCGGAGGAACTCGCTTTTCTTGACCACTACGTCGCCATCCAGAAGATTCGATTCGCGGACAATTTGCGGATCGAAATTGAAGTCACCCCGGAGGTGAAGTACGCGCTCGTACCTTGCCTCATTGTGCAGCCGCTGGTTGAAAACGCCATTCGTCACGGCATCTCGCGGCGCGCCTCAGGCGGGACCGTATCGGTGACTGCTCTGTGCGGTCCGAATCAGTTAGAAATACGCGTAGCGGATGACGGCGTTGGATTGCCGGCAGGTTGGACGCTCGAAACATCATCAGGCATGGGACTGTCCATCACCCGCGAACGCATCGTTGGTCTCCACCCAGACGGCAAGAGTCGCTTCGCCGTCCGGCCACGCACCGGAGGTGGAACAGAGGTGGAGATTTCGTTACCGCTGCGATTCGCAGAAGAGAGAACCAATGGCACAGCCCGCTGAACGGATCCGCGTCCTCGTGGTTGATGATGAAGCGCCCGCACGCCAGCGCCTGATCGATCTGCTCAAAAAAGACCCTGAGGTCGGGAGCGTACTGGAGGCGGCAAACGGAAAGGCTGCCGTGGAGATCATCGAACGCGAAGCGCTGGATCTCGTCTTTCTCGATGTGCAGATGCCCGAACTTGACGGTCTCCAGGTAATTGAGACCGTTGGTGCAGCGGCGATGCCGATCACTGTATTTGTCACCGCCTACGATAAGCACGCCATACGCGCCTTCGAAGCCAACGCACTTGATTATCTGCTGAAGCCGTTCAGTGATGAACGGTGGGAAGCCGCGCTTGCCCGTGCCAAGACTCGCCATGATGAGCTCGGCCTCAGGGAATTTGGCCGCACTGTCGTGCGCATGCTAGCCACGCGATCGCAGGCCGGCCGTTATCTTGATCGCCTGGTGGTGAAAGGCGGTGGAACAACGCGCTTCATCCGGGTAGCCGACGTCGATTGGATTGAAGGCGCAGGAGTTTATGTGAACCTGCACGTGGCCGGCAAAGAGTTGCTCTACCGATCCGCAATCAGCGAGCTGGCTGGCCATCTTGATCCCATGCGATTCATCCGCGTTCATCGATCCTCCATCGTGAATATAGACAGTATTCTTGAGCTTTGGCCCATTTCTCACGGCGAGTTCGAGCTCGTGCTGAAGGACGGCCACCGCTCACGCGTCAGCAGAACTTATCGCCTGGAGCTTGAGAAGCGGCTGGGGCAATCCTTGTGACTATGCAGACTCAGCGAGAAGTCCTCTGAACTGACATCTCCAACCATGTCACTCATCCAGTTAATCCGATGAAAAGCCGTACCGACAAATAGGTAATGACAAACGTCCTGGCGGAAAGCCGCTTTGTCTCGGTACTTGCCGCACTGCTTTCGATCGTTGCTTTGAATCGCCACCGGCAGATGGGGAAGCCATCGACGTCAGGCTGAAAACGAGGACCAGTGAAGCCATATAGGTGCGTTTCATCGTCTTTACCTCCTGCATTTGCCGACTACCCTGGACTCCTCAAAAATGCTTGTTGGCGGGCCTCAGCTTCTCGGCGTCAGAATATCGTCGAGGAGTGCGGGAACGCCGGCAATGCGCTCGAGAAGGGGGTAGCGCAAGCCGTCGTGATATTCAATCCGCACTGTTCGGGAGCTGGCGCCCTTCTTCACCGCCAACTCGAGCGAGGGGCCCGATCCGAGCGCAGCCTTGACCGCTCCCTTCAGGCCATCCGCATTGAAGGCGACACCGTTTACGTTGACTATCTTCATCCCGGGAACCAACCCGGCCTTAAACGCCGCGCCGTCCCAGACCACATCGGTAATGGTCCCGCTGGGGGCAGCCGTCAAGCCAATCGAAAAGCTAAGATCGGTGAGGCCCGACTCGGAACTCTTGAAGTAATCTGTCTCGATGTCGTTAACGAGGTGTCCAACGCATGCTTAGACTGCCGAAATGTGCACTCGCTCTCTTTCTTCTGTGGCTCCCCCAATTGGCTGTGGCTTCGCAAAATAGCTGGATTGCCACGTGGACGTCGAGCCCAGAGCGTGCAGACCCCGATCCAAACCAACCCCTGCTCAATATCGAAGACCAGACGGTGCGCGAGCGCGTGCGCGTATCGATTGGGGGTGCCCAGATCTGCATTCGTCTTTCCAACGAGTATGGCTCCGTTCCCCTGGTCATTGGCTCGGCAACTGTTGCGGTGCCCGATGGCGTGATCGGCGTGCGACCAGGCTCGATTCGGACTGTGACCTTCGGAGGGAAAAACTCGACCACCATCGCGGCAGGTGCGCCGGCACTCAGTGACCCCGTGGCCTTTCGCGTCGCTGAGGGAGCCGAGATCAGCATTAGTCTCTATTTCCCGAAACGCGTTGCTACCCCAACTCTGCATGCGCTCGCGATCAAACGCGCCGTAGTCTCACAGCGTGGCGATCAAACTCATGCGGAAAAGATAGAAGGAGGAGCTTTGTCTGAGTTTTCAATCCTGGTCAGCGCTGTGCTCGTTCCTGCACAGCAATCCCAGCGCCTCGTGGTGGCATTTGGCGATTCGGTCACCGATGGTGACGGATCCACGGTTGATACGGACCACACATGGCCAGACGATCTCGTCCGTCGTCTTGCAACGACACGCGAAGGCTTAAAGGTGTCAGTGGTCAATTCAGGCATAGCCGGTAACCGGCTGCTGAGCGACGGCTTTCTTCCCAGCTTCGGTAACGCCGGTTTATCTCGCTTTGACAGGGACGCGCTGGCGCTGCCCGGGGTAACTCATATTGTGCTGCTTGAAGGGATCAACGACATCGGCTTCCCCGGCGCACAACTGGGCGGCCGTTATCTTGCCGATCCATCCGACATTCGCACCCCTGAGAATTTGATCGACGCGTACCGGCAATTGATTTCCCGCGCTCACGCCCGCGGGGTTAAGGTGATTGGCGCAACGATGGGTCCTTGCGAAGGCTTCGTCATTCCCGGCTACTTTTCGGAATCCAAGGATGCAGTTCGGCAGACGGTTAACAAATGGATCAGGACCAGCGGGGTGTTTGATGCGGTGATTGATTTCGACCGAATTCTTCGCGATCCGGATCATCCCACCAGGCTCTTGCCACGCTTCGCTTCGGTTGACCACCTCCACCCGAATGACATTGGCTATCAAGCCCTGGCCGACGCAATCGATCTTGCTCTTTTCAATTAGCGCCGGCGATCACGATTGCGATTCCGCCCGGAGCGGGCCGAGAATGCATTTGAGCAATGCAGATCGGCCGTCAGAAGCACCTCTAATTGGGGCCACCGCCTTAAAGGTCTATTAAGTCTTCGAGCCTTTGCATTGGCTGCACGCTTCGTACTCCAAGCCGGGTCAGTTCCATGTGAGTCAAAAGTAAGTCAAATTGACGCTGTTCCGGCCGCATCGCAGTCAACAATCGTCCATTCAATGGAGTTCCTAAATTATATATTCTAAATATCTTAAATGGCGGAGGGAGAGGGATTCGAACCCCCGGTACCCTTTCAGGCACAACGGTTTTCAAGACCGCCGGTATCAACCGCTCACCCATCCCTCCGCTGTGGGAAAAGGTGCTGCTTCCCTCAGTTTACCGCACCTCCAGTTTGGCCGTCGCCTGCTCTTACCGGAACTTGATGACCACGCCCGCGCCGAGCGTAACGTCGTTCTGCACGTTCGTGGTGGAGTTGGGAAGCTGTGTCCGCAGCCAGTCGACTTTTATGGCGCGCAAGGAAACGTGTGGCGTGAGCGCCACGTCGAATCCGCCACCACCTTCGACGGCCAGACTCCTTGCATTCTGCATCGCGCCGTTGACCGAGGGAAAAACACTATTCAATCCCCACGTCTCGCCGACGAGCATTTGCCCAAAGATCGAGTAGCGCGCATGGGCTGGAGTCCAGGTATAGCGCGGCCCAAAGCTCGCCGTTACCAGGTCAAGGCTCACGCCTGACGATTGTATGTTTGCAGTGTGCAGGCCATTCACTTCCGCCACTACACCCCAGCCTTTATAGAACTGGCCGTGTACTTCGGCAGTTCCACCTTGCATCCAGAAGCTGGCATTGGTGATGACATCGGCCCGCGTAGCGTCATAAGTCAACGCCACGTCGACTGGATACTTTGGTTGCGTTGGGCTCTGCGCGTGTGCGCCGCCGGCCCTTGCAGCTATGATTGTCAACGCTCCCAGAAGGAGCATGCTTTTCACTTGTCTGCGCATCGTTTTTCTCCTTCCGGGTTATTGAACGTTAAGCGTGACAGTAGCGGTATGTTGCAGGCTACCCGCGGTTGCCGTGATGGTCACAGAGTAGTTTTGCGGAGCCTGGTCAAAGTATCCGTTGTGTCCGCCGCAACCGCTGAGGGAGAAGATTGCCGCGGCGCTGCCCACGCAAAGGATTCCAACATAGAGCAGGTTACGCAGTGCGCGTCTACGCTTGCGCAGCGCGCCCGCGCCGAACAGCAGCAGGAATGCCAGAGCGAACGGCTCGAGTCTGCGTCCGAGCGGCGGTGAGGCGTTGCGCATTGCTGTGGCCGCCGCCGTAGTGATGGTCACCGTGACTGTCTGTGGGCCACCATTGGCTGCAATGCTCGCCGGAGAGAAGGTAGCCGTGGCTCCCGGCGGAAGCCCGCTTATGGCGAAGTTCACCGTGCCTGCGTAGGTTCCATAGAGTGGGGTCACCGTCACTTGATACGAAATCGAGCTGCTCGGAATCACCGTTTGACTCGAAGGCCCGGTGATGGTCATGGTGAAATCAAGCGGCGCCACTATAACGTTGACCGGCGATGTGGCGTTGCTCAGGTTGAAATTGACGTCGCCGTTGTAAGTCGCGCTGAGCGTATGTGTAAGACCCGGAGCCAGGGCCGACGCAGTAAATGTAGCTACACCTCCGCTGAGGTTGGTTGTGCCCAGCAGGGTGGTGCCGTCAAAGAAGCTGACGTTGCCGGTGGGCGTTCCCAGGATGGCAGGCGTAACCGTCGCTGTGAGAGTTACCGACTGGATTGGCGTGATGTTTGTTGCGCTGGCGGTGAGAGTCGTTATCGAGTTCTGTTTGGCGGCTATGAAGGTTGTCTGCGCGGACGAGCTTGTATAAGTTGCTGTTGCAGGCTGTGAGGCCGAGACGGTAACTGATCCCGCTCCGCTGAGCGTGACGATTCCAGTAGTAGTGCCGATGCTCGCCGGACCGGAGATCGTATAAGTAATCGCAGCCGGTGAGTTCGATGTTGCCTTCACGGCAAACGGAGCGGCTCCGTATGCAACCGAGGGCGGTGCGCCGAATGCGAGCGTCGTAGTCGCCAGGTTGATCGTCAGCGTGTACGAGGTGGTGGTCGAATAGGGTCCCGTTCCGGTACTGCTATCCGTCACCTGCACTGTGAAGTTGAATGTTCCGCCGACCGCTGGCGTTCCCGATAAGACACCGCCGGCACTCAGCGTAAGTCCGCTCGGAAGCGACCCTGCGCTTACAACATAGCTATAGCTTGGGGTTCCGCCACTGGCCACAAGGGTCTGACTATACGGGGCAAGTGCGGTCCCTGTCGGCAGAGAAGACGGGCTGACAGTTATCGTCGGCGGCGTAACAGTCAGTGAGTAAGTCTGGCTGCCGGTAAAGTGGAGAGAGTCAGTAGCAGTTACCGTGAAGTTAAAGCTTCCACCAGCAGTAGGTGTTCCACTAAGCAGGCCCGCAGTGCTGAGACTGAGTCCGGCTGGGAGAGCGCCACCGGTGATTCCGTAAGTGTAGGAAGTCAATCCTCCACTGGCGTCAAAAGTCGCCGAATAAGAGACACCCACTTGCGCCGCCGCGAGCGAAGCCGGTGCGATGGTGATGATGGGCTTGACCGTGATGCTGGCGGTTGCCGTATTGCCTGTACCGCCGTTGGTCGCAGTCACTGGCGCCGTCGTGTCAACGTAGTTTCCTTCAGCCGCGCCGTTGACTGGAATGCTCAGTTGGCAGAGCCCGTTCGCGGCAATCGTTCCGCCGGCAAACTGAATTGTAGTAGGCGCTGTGGTAGTTAATGTGCCGCCGCAGGCGCTTGTTGTTGCACTCGCAACCGTCAGGCCGGCAGGCAGCGCATCAGAGATCGCCACTCCACTCAGTGCCGCAGTGTTTGCCGCCGGATTGGAAATGGTGATCATGAGCACGCTGGTTCCCGCCACGTTAATCGTCGCCGGGTTGAAGGTTGCCATCACGGCTGGAGGCCCAACCACAACTTGCGGATTACCGGTCAGCGATCCAGTACTGCCGTTGAAATTTCCGTCGCCAGTATAGCTGGTGGTGATCGTGTGGTTGCCTGCGCCCAGTGTCGAAGTAGTGAACGTCGCAATGCCGCCGCTCAACGTGCCGGTTCCGATCGAGCCGCCGCCGTCAAGGAATGTGACCGTTCCGGTGGGTGTGCCGGCTCCCGGCGCCACAGCCGAGATTGATGCCGTAAAGCTCACAGGTTGGCCCAGAATACTGGGGTTCTTCGATGAGGTCGCAACAGTTACTGAATTGGCTTTGTTCACCACCTGCGGATTGCCGGCGAGCGATCCCGTGCTGCTATTGAAGTTTCCATCGCCACCGTAGCTGGCGGTGATGGTGTGGTTACCAACAGAAAGTCCCGAAGCGGTGAACGTCGCCACTCCTCCCGTCAACGTGCCCGTGCCGATGGGGCTGCCACCATCAAGGAACGTCACCGTGCCAGTGGCCGTGCCCGCTCCCGGCGCAGCGGGCGCGATGGTTGCCGTGAATGTTACCGGCTGACCGAAGATACTTGGATTCAGAGCGGACGTCGCCGCAGTCGTCGAATTGGCTTTGTTCACAACCTGCGGATTGCCCGTGAGCGAACCGGTGCTGCCGTTGAAGTTTCCGTCGCCACCGTAGCTCGCCGTGATGGTGTGATTGCCGACTGCGAGTGCCGAAGTAGTGAACGTTGCAATGCCGCCAGTCAACGTACCCGTGCCGATGGGAGTGCCACCGTCAAGGAATGTAACTGTGGTAGTGGGCGTGCCTGCACCCGGCGCAACGGCCGAGACAGTTGCCGTGAATGTAATCGACTGCCCGAAGACACTGGCATTGGCCGACGAGGTAACCGTCGTGGCCGAATTGGCTTTGTTCACTACCAGCGGATTGCCCGTGAGCGAACCAGTGCTGCCATTGAAGTTTCCATCACCCGCGTAGCTGGCGGTGATGGTGTGGTTGCCAACTGCAAGCGCGGAAGTAGTAAAGGTAGCCACACCGCCGGTCAACGTGCCAGTCCCGATGGGTGTTCCGCCGTCAAGGAATGTAACTGTCGTTGTTGGCGTGCCTGCTCCTGGCGCAATCGCGGATACCGTTGCCGTGAAAGTTACCGACTGTCCAAATACAGTCGGATTCGCGGACGAAGTTACAGTTGTTGCTGAACTGGCCTTGGTAACTACTTGCGGATTGCCGGTCAACGATCCCGTGCTGCCGTTGAAGTTTCCGTCGCCCGCGTAGCTGGCCGTGATGGTGTGGTTGCCGACTGCAAGCGTTGAAGTAGTAAAAGTCGCGACGCCGTTGGTTAACGTGCCCGTCCCGATCGGGGTTCCACCGTCAAGGAATGTAACTGTTGCGGTCGGCGTACCTGCTCCCGGCGCAACCGCGGATACCGTTGCCGTGAAAGTTACCGATTGTCCGAATACGGTCGGACTCGCGGACGAAGTAACTGTTGTTATTGAATTGGCCTTGGTAACTACTTGCGGATTTCCGGTGAGCGACCCGGTGCCGCCGTTGAAATTTCCATCGCCAGTGTAGCTGGTAGTGATGGTATGGTTGCCGACTGCAAGCGCCGAAGTGGTAAACGAAGCCGCTCCGCCGCTCAACGTGCCAGTCCCGATAGCGCTTCCGCCATCAAGGAATGTCACCGTGCCGGTGGCCGTGCCCGCTCCCGGCGCCGCGGCCCCGATGGTTGCCGTGAATGTCACCGACTGGCCGAAAACATCGGGGTTATTCGACGAAGTCACAATTGCTATTGAATTAGCTTTTGTAACTACTTGCGGATTGCCGATAAGTGACCCGGTGCTGCCGTTGTAGTTTCCATCGCCGCTATAGCTTGTAGTAATGGTGTGGTTCCCAACTGCGAGCGCCGAAGTAGTGAATGTTGCCACGCCGCCGGTCAAAGTGCCGGACCCAATCGGGCTTCCGCCATCGAGGAACGTGACCGTTCCAGTGGGCGTGCCCGATCCCGGCGCGACGGCCGAAACCGTCGCCGTGAAAGTCACCGCCTGGCCAAAGACGCTGGGATTCGCCGAGGAGGCCACCAGGGTTGCGGTGTTCGCCTGGAGGACATTCAGCGAACCAGTATTCGAGCTGGCGCCGTGAACCACATCCGCGGAATACGAGCCGGTAATGGTGTGCGGGCTGGTGGCTACATTCACCGCCGTCACCGTGGAGGTGCAGTCAGAAGCCGAAGTTGAGCTGGGTGTGAGTGTGCAGGTTCCGGTGATGTTATCCGTGGCTTCGGAAGAAGTTATGCCGACAATGCCCAGCGGATTGAACGTGGGGCTGTATAACTCGGCGTCGGAGATCGGTGTGCCGCCGCTGGTAAGTCCGATCACCAGCACCTGTCCGTTGTTCAGTTGCGTGGAGACGAGTCCGTTATCCGCAGCCTGCAGAGCGCCCGTGGAGTCGAACTTGTCGCTATCGGCATCGTAGAGGTCAACGCCCAATGCGGTCGCTGCGCCGCCGGCCAGCAACACCATTCCATTCGGCAGTGCCACGGCCGTAGAGTTAGAACGCGCAAGTGCCATTTGACCCGCGCTTGCACTGAACGAGTTGGCAACCGGATCGTAGAGGTCAGCACTGTTCAGCGCTCCGCCCGAATCCTGACCGCCGGCAATTAGAACCTTGCCGCTGAGCAGCAACGCAATCTCCGGCTGCCAGCGCGCATCGGTCATGGTGGACGTTACAGCAGTAAAGGCTCCTGCTCCGCCATTGCCTGCTGGATCGAAAAGCTCAGCGCTATTCAACGCGCCATTCGGCGTGCCATCGCTCGAACCACCCGAGACCAGGACCTTGCCCGTCGCCAGCAGCACCGCAACGTGACCGGTGCGCGCGGCGTTCAGATTTCCGCTTACCGTGAACGTGTTCGCGATGGGGTCGTAGAGCTCACTGCTGTTCAGTACGCCGCCTGAATTTTCGCCGCCCACCAGCAGCACTTTGCCGTTACTGAGAAGAACTGCCGAGGCGCCCAGTCGCGCCACCGTCATGCTTTGACTGGTCGCAGTGAAGACTCCAGTGGATGGATCGAACAGCTCGGCACTGTTGAGCGCACCGGTCGCAGTTCCATCGCTGGAACCGCCTGCGACCAGCACCTTGCCATTAGGCAGCAACACTGCCACAGCTCCGGTGCGTGCAGTGTTGAGCGATCCGGTCGCCGTGAACGATGCGCCGGATACGCTGTAAATCTCCGCGCTTGCGAGGACGCTGTTGCTGGCATTCGTGCCGCCGGCAATCATTACCATCCCATCGCCGATGAGCGTTGACGTGAATCCACTGCGGCCCGTGATTGGACCGCCCGTGCTGGCAAAATTGTCCGGCGTTCCCGGAGGCGTTGAACTGCCGCCATCGGAAACGGTCACGGTGGACGTGCTTGCCTGGCCAGTGACAACGGTGGTTGGATTGAGCGCGACCGCGACTGTGGTAGCGCGCAGATTCACCGTTTCAGGTTGGGTCGATGAGGTGCTGGGGTCGAATGAGGCGCTTCCCTGGTAGGTAGCTGTAATGCTATGCGGCGAGCCGGAAGCGGAAAGCAGAGCCGTGGTGAATTGACCCACACCACTCGATAACACCGCGCTGCCCAGCGGTGTGGTTCCGTCATAGAAAGTTACAAGTCCTGCGGGCGTGCCTGAGCCGGAAGTTACCGTAGCCGTAAGAGTGACCGTATCTCCAAGCGTGATGGTTCCCGGCGCAGCGGTTAGCGTGGTTGTGGTCGCAGGCGAGTTGATCACTTGCGGATTACCGGTAAGCGATCCGTTGCTGCCAACGAAGTTCGTGGCACCGGAATAGCTGGCGGTGATGGTGTGGTTTCCGACGGAGAGACTCGACGTGGTAAATGTCGCCACTCCACCGCTCAGCGTACCTGAGCCGATGGGGCTGCCGCCGTCAAGGAATGTGACCAGGCCGGTGGGAGTGCCCGAGGCGGGCGCGATCGCCGATACTGTCGCTGTGAAAGTTACCGGTTGGCCGAATGCCTGTGGATTCTGCGACGACGTTACCATCGTCGATGTATTTGCGGAGAAGACGGCTTGCGGATTGGTGTTGAGAGTTCCGATACTGCCGTTGAAGTTTCCGTCTCCGGCGTAACTGGTCGTGATGACATGGCCTCCGGCTGCCAGCCCCGAGGTCGAGAATGTGGCAATTCCACCGCTCAGCGTGCCGCTGCCGATGGGGCTTCCGCCGTCAAGAAATGTGACCAGGCCGGTGGGAGTGCCCGCTCCGGGAGCGATAGCGGATAACGTGGCCGTAAAGGTCACCAATTGGCCGAATACCGAGGGGTTCAGCGAAGACGTGACGCCGCTGATCGTATTGGCCGGGCTCACTACCTGCGGATTGCCGATGAGCGAACCGGTGTCGCCATTAAAGCTTCCGTCACCGCCATAGCTGGTGGTAATAGTGTGGCCGCCCACAGCGAGCGCCGAGGTGGTGAACGTGGCTACGCCACCAGTCAATGTGCCGGATCCGATGGGGCTGCCGCCGTCAAGAAATGTCACAGTGCCGGTAGGAGTACCAGTTCCCGGCGCCGAAGCTGAAACCGTAGCGGTGAAAGTCACCGACTGCCCGAAGACAGTTGGATTGGGAAGGGAAGTGACCGTCGACGTCGTGTTGTCCTTGATCACCACCTGCGGATTGCCGGTGAGCGAACCAGTGTCGCCGTTGAAGTTTCCATCGCCGCCATAGCTGCTGGTGATCGTGTGGTTACCAACGGCGAGCGAGGTCGTGGTAAACGTGGCCACGCCATTAACGAGCGTGCCAGACCCAATGGGGCTGCCGCCGTCAAGGAACGTCACGGTCCCAGTAGACGTGCCTGAGCCCGGCGACACGGGAGAGACCGTTGCCGTGAAGGTCACCGATTGGCCGGAGACGCTGGGGTTTGCCGACGAAGTCAATACGGTCGCACTGTTGGCCTTGATCACAACCTGCGGGTTGCCGCTCAGTGACCCCGTGCTGCCGGTGAAGGTGCCGTCCCCTCCGTAGCTTGTTGTGATCGTGTGGTTCCCCACGATGAGCGCCGTGGTTGAGAACGTCGCAACGCCGCCGCTCAATGTTCCGGACCCGATGGGACCGCCACCGTCCAGGAAGGTCACCGTTCCAGTGGGCGTTCCCGGCACTCCCACCGGAGAAACCGTTGCGGTGAATGTCACTAACTGGCCGGATACGCTGGGATTGGAGGATGAAGTTACCGCCGTTGTGGTGGCCGGCTGCGTGATGGTGATGGAAGCGATTGATGTATTGCCGGTGCCCGCAGTTAAATCACTCACCGTGACGGCATTGTTCTCCACAGCCACGGAAGCAGACTGCACATTGACTGAAGCCATGCAACTTGCGCCAGGCGCGAGGGCCGTGCCCGAGAGGCTGGCCAGGCCTGAACCTGCCGTGGCCGTAAATGTGCCGCTGCACGTGTTGCTCACACCGTTGGGTGTTGCCACAACCAACCCGAAAGGGAAACTATCTGTGAAGTTTATGCTGGAAAGAGTCTCATTCTGATTCGGGTTGCTCACCGTGAACGTCAAGCTCGTCGTCGCGCCGGCCGGCATGCTCGCCGCTCCAAATGCTTTGATGATATGTGGTGGATTGATGACTGTGAGGGTTGCCAATGACGTAATGCCATTGCCCGCAATCGTGGAGTCAATCGTCACGCTGTTGTTGTACGTGTTGTCGACAGCGCTCTGCACATTGACCGTGATGGTGCAAGTTCCAGGCGCCAGTGCAGCATTTGAGAAGCTGATGGGTCCGGTGCCCGGCGGCGCAGTCACCGAACCTCCGCAATTGTTGGTCACGTCCGGTGCCGCGGCCACCAGCAGGTTGGCAGGCAGGCTGTCTGTGAAGCTGGCGTCGATCGGAATAGCGTTGCCGTTGGTGATCGAAAACGTAAGCGTGCTCACAGTTGTGCCCGAGCCGCTGATCGGCTGAATCACCGTCGGGCTGAAACTCGTTGTGATTGACGGTGGCCCCAGGATCTCGATGCCGGCATTCGCAGTCCCGCCGCTCGATGTCGCCAGGCCCGAAGACGCATCGGTGTATGTGAATGTCGTTGCCGAGGGGGTGCCGGTGATGAGTGTCAGTTCATTCGCCGGCGTGTTGTATCCGGACACTCCCACACCTGAGATGAGCACATACTCGCCACTGGAGAATCCATGCGCTCCCACCGTCGTGATGGTTACGGTGTTGCCCGCTTCGCTTGCGCTCGCAATCAGGTTGGAGTTCACCGGAATGATTGCGGAATCCAGGTTCAGGTCTGCCGTGCCGAACTGCGAGATCGAGGAACTGGTGCCGTCCGATTGGAAGGAGGCAAAAGCCTGTGCGGAGCTATTCAGTGTTTCCGGTTGCGTCTGGGGAATCGTTCCCAGCATTGGATTGTAGAATGTGGCTGGAAGTCCGACGATCTCGTCCAGGTTTCCTGACAGAGCCGCGCCATTGCCATCGTCGTCCAGGCTCATATTGGCGGTAAGCGTGGTGCTCTGATTGATGCGTATAACCTGCGGGCTCGCAGTGTTCGTAAGAACGATGAATGGATCGAAAGTGGTCGTGCCGCCCAACTCACTGATGGAGCCGGCAGGAGCATTCGAGCCCCACCAATTGTCGGTTGCGGTCACCGTGCCTGCGTCAACGCTCAGGTTGCTTCCCGCGGTTCCTGCGGAGTTTCCGGAAAAACGGCTGTAACTCATCGTGACGGAGTTGGTCGGCTCGTCGTCCACTCGGATGCCGCCGCCATTTCCGTCAGCCGAGTTGCCTGTGACAGTCACCTTGGTAAGAGACGCACTGGCGGGATTCGGAGCGTTATACCAGAGGCCCCCGCCGTCCTGGTGGGAGATGTTACCGTAAATCGTCGTGCCCATGTCGATGCTTACTCCGCCCGTGGAGTAAAGCCCACCGCCCACTCCCGCAGCCACATTGCTGGAGATTGTGCTGCTATGAATTGCTATGGCCGATCCGCTCCCGGTTATGTAAATGCCACCGCCCTGTCCATGGTAGGCGGCATTTGTTTGCTGGGTTAGATTGGCTGCCACCGTGGTGCCGGTCATCGACATGTTGGCTGAATAACCCAGGTAGATTCCGCCGCCCAAACCAGACCCCCCGGTGCTCGATTCGTTCGCGGAATTGCCCTGGATAGTGCTATTGCTGAAAGTAGCCGAGCCCGATCCGGCGTTGGTGTTGAAAAGCGCCAGTCCACCTCCGTCACCATCGGTCGTGCTGTTATTCAGAATAGTTACATTGGTCAGCGTGAGAGTGTTATTTCCGCTGAGGCCAGTGTCAAACATCATGCCGCCGCCAAAACCGTCGAGGCCGCTGAATGTTCCGTTATTCACTGCGCCTTCGATCGTGAGGTTTGATAGGCTGGCAGTCGCATTTGTAAACGGAGAGTTGATGTCTTCGTTGACCGCCATCACTGTATCTACGGTGCCCGAAGACGGCGTGCCCCATTCGATAACCGTGCCGGTTTGCGACGTGCCCACAAACGTTGTGGAGGCGTTCACATACAGCGCGCCGGTATTGCCTGAGTAGTCCTGCGTAGCGCCACGGCCAATGGTGAGTTGGTAGACGCCGTTCTGCAACATGATCGTATCGCCATTGGATTTGAGCACGGCTTCGCGCAGGCTGCAGGAACTCGTTGTATCACTGAAGCTGGTGTTGTTGCACGCAATCAAGATCGGCGAAACAGGCGTCGGATCGTTAAATGTGTTGACGAAATAGGTCGGATCAGGCGTCGGCATTATGATCGAGGGCGCAATGTCGCCGCTATGCAATGCAACGATGCCGGGCCGGCCATCCACATTCAACCGCATGGGCAAGCCCGCGACGGGCGAACCTGTGTAAGGCTTGATGGAAAGGGCTCCGGGTGCGAACGTGGTTGCCCCTGGCTCCGGATCGGGATGCGAAAGCACCATGTAGTAGCCGGGTGCGGCATTCAGCAGCACAACGTCGTCCGCACCGTGGTTAGACACGCGCGCGCGGAACAGGACTGGTGACTGCAACGCATCACTCGATGCAGCGTTGGGAACCACATCGGCGATCCGCCAGTCCGTCGAAATCATGGGCTGCAACAGCGGATTCGGCTTATGCTGCATCGACGCCCGCCGAACCAGCATTTGCTCTTGAGCCGTATAGGGCCGCGGATCAAATTGACCGTGCACGGCAATCTGCAAACTCCCATCGGAGCCGAGGACCGCAATCTGCAAGCCCTGGTAACGGTCAAAGATAAAAGAGCCGAGCGCAATGGCGCTGGCCGAGACGGGCAGCGAAAGTGTTTCGAGTTTCATCGTTGCGGAATGAAGGACGATAACCTTGCCGTCCGCCACCAGGGCTGCGTCCTGCTGCGGTCCGCCGCTGATAGCGCCTAAGACAATGCTCGACGCCGGCCCGTCAATCCGATTTAGAAAGAGCTGGGATAATCCGTGCGCAGTTGCACCGAAGACAGCGAGTGCATTGCCGTCTGCGCCGCCTTTAAGACCAACCATCAACGTGGTTCCATGCACGGTGCCGAACGGTCCTGCCGCCAATGCGGTTACGCCGCCGCTTACAAGTACCTTTAGTGGAGCCGCGAACTTTCCTTTACCATCGCCTGCAAAAAGGTAGAGAACATTGCTGCCGCGCGTGGCAACAATCAGGTCCTGATTTCCGTGACCCGCAAAGTCACCGAGAGCAATAAAATCCGGACTCACCGGAATCGCAAACGTAGCGGCTTGCGACAAGAAGGGTGACGGAAACTCGCCACGCGCAATGGCCTGAAATGATTCCTGATTTTGCGGCGCGAAGGCGTTGATGTTTCCGCGAAGAATGCTGATATAGCCGCCTGACGCAGAGCGGTATCCAACCACAAGATCCCCGTACCCGTCAGCATCGACGTCGCCCTGCGCCATAGACACGGGCTGCGACGACCGCAGTCCACCAAGGCTGCCGAAACTGACACCGCCGTTCAGCGCCGCGGGAACATGCTGGACAGTCAGAGGGCGGTTGTCCTGAAGCCAGATCTTTGGGCCGCTTGGAGAGCGCAGAGTGCCGGTTCGCAGAGAAGTCTCCTGCGCGGTTGCCACGCCTGCCGCTGCAAGCAATAACACCCCGCATACTTTTGCAATTCCCTGTACACAATTCTGACGGTTATTCACTCTGAGCTCCATTGCCGGCTAAGTTGCCGAAATCAATTTGATGTTTGCCTGGAAGATGACGCGAGCCTGTGGCCTGGGTCATTCAAACTTAGTGGAGTCACCACCAAAGTTGCGCGCTAACACACGTTCGAAACTTATCGAACGTCCCCCCGTAAATTGAGCACACAACCCCTCTAACCCCGCCTGAGCGGTCTTTGTGCGACGGCTATCTTTCTCGAAGCTTTCAAAATCTATGGACCCTTTAACGCGGTGACCATGAAGCCTCGCTCGCGATTCGGAAAGCACTCCAAGGCAGGCATGGCCTAAGTGCAACTCAAGTCGCGTCTAACACTGAATCTCGTTAGGCGCTGAAAAAAAGGCTGCGGCATCGTCTTAACTTCAAGTTGGAGGGCCGGCTCGCTGCGTGTTCGATCAGATAAGCCGGCAGGAAGTTGGGGGAATAAGAAACTGCCTCTCCGAGAAAACCGGTGGCATCTGGAAGTCTCACATGGAGAAAAACAGCCAGTCAAGATAATTCTTGTGTTTAATCATGAAGTTTGATAAACAAAGAGCCGTCAGACAAAATCCTTGGTATCATTTGTCTGCTGCAAACATTCCCCGTTCCCAGGCTCGAAGCAATCGGAGTAAATCAATGGCTCAACCTTACGTTGGTGAAATACGCATATTCGCCGGTAACTTCGCGCCCGTAGGCTGGGAACTATGTCAGGGGCAGCTGATTGCAATCAGCCAAAATGAAGTCTTATTCAATCTCATCGGCACCACGTATGGCGGAGATGGGCAAACCACTTTCGCCCTGCCCGATTTGCAGGGCCGGCTACCCGTACACACGGGATCAGGCTTCGTCATTGGACAGGTATCTGGGCAGGAGACGGTGACGCTGAGCGTAAACCAGATCCCGGCCCACAATCATCTCTTGAATGCCGTGCCTGGTACGGGCACCATTTCGAGTCCGACTAATGCTTTCCTTGCAGCCTCCGCTCTTACCGAGTTCTCAACCGGGGCGCCGAACCCTGCGGATGGTATGAATGCCAAAGCGTTGGGGAACACCGGCGGAAGCCAGCCTCACGACAACATGTCGCCTTACCTGGTGGTTAACTTCATCATCTCGCTGTTTGGCGTGTATCCACCGCAGAACTAGTTTTCACCGTCCGGCTGTTGGGCGTTTTTTCAGATGGAGCGCACGGACTAATTGAAATCTCAATGCGCGCAGGAGAGTCATTATGAGCACACCGTTTCTAGGCGAGATCAAGATCGTCAGCTTTAACTTTCCTCCAAAGGGATGGGCGACTTGCAATGGCCAAATAATGGCGATTAACGAGAACCAGGCGCTCTTCTCCATTCTGGGCACAACCTACGGCGGCAACGGGATTCAAACCTTTGCTCTGCCTAACCTGCAAGGTCGCGTTCCCTTGCACGTTGGCAGCGGGATCGTGCTGGGACAATCGGCGGGCGAGCAAAATGTGACGCTCAGCGTCTCTGAGATTCCCAGCCATTACCACATTCCAGCAGGTGTGAACAACAACGCCACATTGACTTCTCCAACAAGCAACATGTGTGCCAGTTCGCCATCAAACCCGTTCGGTACCGGCGCCCCGTCGGTAACTCTGAATTCTGCTGCCGTGGCGCAGACCGGCGGGTCGCAGCCGCATCAGAACATGCCGCCGTACCTGGTCCTGGAATTCGTCATTGCTCTTGTGGGCATCTTCCCTTCGCAAAACTAGCAAGGAGCTATCAAAGTGGATCCTTTTGTCGCTGAAATCCGCATTTTCGCCGGTAACTTCGCACCAGTCGGATGGGCTCTCTGCGATGGACAGCTTTTGCCCATCAGCCAGAACACGGCGCTCTTTTCTCTGCTGGGAACGAATTATGGCGGAAATGGAACTTCGAATTTTGCGCTCCCTAATCTTCAGGGGAGTTCGCCGCTGGGTTATGGCCAGGGCGCAGGGCTCACGCAGCGAATCCTGGGGGAAACCGGAGGAGAGCAGACGGTCACGCTCAATCAGAATGAACTCCCCGCCCATAGTCACATCGTGCAGGGAACGACCGGGACCGCCGCTGCGTCGCCGGCAAACGCAACCTTCGGCACTGGGGCCAGAGGCCGGCCTCCGGCATACGGGAATCCCACCACACCAGTCGTGCAGCCAACCGTGGAAATGAATCCGGCTATGACGGCGGCGACCGGCGGAAATCAGGCGCACGACAATATGCCGCCCTATCTGGCCTTGACCTTCATCATCGCGCTGCAAGGCGTCTACCCGGCTCGCTCGTAAAACTCGGGGCAGCCGATGTACAACGCGGTTGCACTTCGCGATGCGACACCGGAGCACGCAGGTTTTCGGTTCCTTGTTCCGCTCGGACTGCGGAACGGTCCCATGCGATACAAGGGAGTCTCTTCGTATCTTCACAAGAAACAGAGTTCAGAATACAAACAGGCGCGCTCATAAGCGAGAGATCATCCGGTTCTCGCAACTAATGTTCATTCCGGCGCGAAAGCAAACGTAGCTGTATAAGTGGCAGAAGGTGCGTCCTTGCCTGATGGCACCAGTAGCGCTGAAAAACTACCCACTCCTGAGTTACTGAGGGTATAAGTGTTCTGCGGGAAAGCGCTGCCGACTCCCTGAAACCGGATGGAGAATCCGCTCACTGGCTGAGCGTTGCCTTTTGGAATCAGTCCGCTCTTTGCCGCCTGCTCGGCAAAAGGCTCGACCGCGATCAGCTTGAGGACGAACTCGGGTTGCGAAGGAGAGGTTGCCTTGAACTGTGCGCCTATCCATGGCTCAAAGAACTCGGGTGAAAGATAGTCGTACATTCCCAGGTTGCTCGCGCTAAATCGCGAATCTTTTTGGACTGCGGCATAAGCTGTGATAGCGGCTGGGCCAACTGCTGTTAATACCGCCGACATGGATGTGAGTTGTAGTGCGCGACGCCTGCTGAGAAGCATGACCGGCCTCCGAGTGTGGGGACACTCTGCGTGGAATATACGATAAGTCGTAAGGCAATGTCATTGAATTTCTTGCTTCTCGCCTCGTATCAGATGCTCCATCCTGTTGCAGGTCCACATTGAAGGACGGGACATTCTTGGGACAACGGCGCCCCTGATTGCGGTTCGTCGCGAAACCTCCGTCCGCAACTCCATAGGCTCACTCATTCAGCGCAACAAAATGCAGAAGCAATGCCTCATCCTGGTCCGCCATTGCGTCGCCGTACGCACCTCAAAAGCAGAAAATCGATTTAACTCACAACGCATAACCTGTAAAGAGTGTTAAAACAGTTACGGATGGCCAAGCGAGTCAAACCAGGAACTGAACCCCAACCGGGGCAGCCGATCAGCCTTCGCACGCTGGGGGAGTATCTCAACCTGTCTCCGGCCACAATCTCCCTGGTTCTCAACAATGCGCCCGGCGTGCGCTCAATTCCACAGGACACGCGCGATCGCGTGACGGCGGCCGCGGCCAAATTCGATTATCGGCCCAGCTTCTATGCGCGCTCGCTGCGCAAGCGGCAAACCTTCTCCGTCGGCGTCCTCGTGCCCAATCTCAATGACCACTACGTCTCGCAAATACTCACCGGCGTTGAGGAATACCTGATCGAAGAAGGCTACTTCTATCTAACGGCCAGCCATCGGCGCAAACCCGACCTGATTGAGGAATATCCGCGCCTCCTGCTCGACCGCTGCGTTGAAGGATTCATCCTTATCGATACAGTGCTCGAGCACAGCATGAAGCTCCCAGTGGTATCAATTGCGGGTCATCGCAAAATTGAGGGAGTGACCAACGTGGTGCTCGATCAGCGCCGCGCGGCCGAGCTTGCGCTGCGCCACCTCTACCAGTTGGGACATCGCAAGATAGCCTTCATGCGGGGCGCCAGCCACAGCTCCGACGCCAATGAGCGCTGGCATTGGCTGATGACGGTAGCCCGCGATATGAAGCTCGAGGTCCCGCCTGAATTGATGGCGCCGATCCAGATATCCGCGTCCACTCCGGAGATGGGCTTTGGTCCCACCAATGAACTCGTCACCAGTGGCGTCGAATTCACCGCGCTCTTCTGCTACAACGACCTGGCCGCCATAGGCGCCATCCGCGCGCTCGTGGATCGCGGACTTCGCGTGCCGGAGGACGTTTCGGTGGTGGGCTTTGATGACATTCAGAGCGCGGCCTACCACAATCCCAGCCTGACCACGATCCGCCAACCGCTGCAGCAAATGGGCCTGACCGCCGCGCAAATTCTCCTGCAAAGAATTCGCGTCCAGGCAACATTCCCTGAAACGGTTTCAATTCTTCCCGAGTTGATCATTCGCGAGTCGACTTGCCCGCCCAATCCCGATCGCATGCGCGGCAAAAAAGTCTGACCGTCGACGGAGCGCCAAAATAAAGAAGGGAGCTATTGCGCTCCCTTCCGTTTTACCTGCAACAGCTCTCGCCGCCCTGTCGCCTTTCATTGCGAACTGACGATGGTCAACGCCGTCGAAGTGCTCGTGGCGTAGGTGCTCGATCCGCCATACGTCGCCGTCACTGTATAGGTCCCCGCCGTCGAGAACGTATACGCCAGCGTCGAGACTCCCGAAGCATTGAGCGTTCCGGTTCCGAGCGAGGTCGTGCCGTTATAGAAGGTCACCGTTCCCGTCGGCGCTGGACTAGCCGGCGTAACGGTTGCCGTCAGCGTCACGCTTTCCGTGATCGTCGGCGCCAGCGTCGATGCCGTGAGCGAGGTGGTTGTGTCGGTCAGCGTTGAGGCTGCGCTGACAGTGACTGATACCGCGCTCGAAGTGCTGGTCGCGTCGTTGGCGTCTCCCCCGTAATAGGCTGTGATCGTCAACGTCCCTGCAGCGGTGGGCGTATAAGTCGCCGTAGCCGTTCCCGAACTCAAGATTCCTGATCCGATCGAGGTCGTACCGTTTTTGAACGTGACCGTTCCCGTAGCTGTCGTCGGCGAAACCGTAGCTGTCAACGTAATGCTCGTGCCTACGGTAGTCGAGCTCGCCGATGACGTAAGGGTCACCGTTGTCGCCGTGGATCCAACCGGCGCTTGCCAGAAATCGCCGCACCCCGTTCCAAATCCCAGCAGCAACGGCGCTGCAACACCGAGAAGAATCAGAGTCCTTCGTTTCTGCATTGACCTCAACTTCATCCGACTGACCCCTTTTCTTCGTCTGAACTCGCGCGTGACCAGTTCACGTCTTACCGCAATCCGCTGCACAGAATCCGCTGTACAGAATCCACTGTGCCCCATCCATTGTGCGCTCTTTGCACAATGGGTGGGAGGCCGCACAAATCTATAGGTGCGACAGCACCAGCACTCCTTTACGGTTGCGGCAGCACCATCACTTCCACGCCCGATGCCGCGTCTTTCTGTCGGAATACCTGTTCCGTAGCCGGCTTGAAATCCTCCGGCTTCGCACTCGGGATATCTGTAAACGTCTGCGGATTGCGGTCCGTCAACGGGAACCACGAGCTCTGCACCTGGACCATGATGCGGTGTCCCTTGCGGAATGTATGAAAGAGATCCGGCATCGTGAAATCCACGTCAGCCTCTTTCCCCGGCGTTAGCGCCTCAGGCCTCTCCCAGCTATTGCGAAACTTCGCCCGGAACGGCTCGCCCCTGAGCAATTGCTGATAGCCGCCCATGTGCAGCGGAGGCGTATCCACCACTCGCTTCCCGGCCGTCGATTCCTCCGGATCAGGGTAGTTCTCCGGATAAACGTCAATCAGTTTGACGTCAAAATCCGAGTCCGTCCCCGAACTGGCGATCTTCAATTTCGGCGAGATGGGGCCGGCGATTGTCACGTCTTCCTCCAGTGGTTCTGTCTCATAGACGAGAACATCGGGCCGATAGCTCGCGAATCTTTGATCGTCCACCATATATCGCTGCGGAACCGTATCCGTCGTATAGCCCACAAAGGGCACCGGGTGGCTCGGATCGCTGGTATATTCGTCCACTCCCCTTGCTTCCGCGGGCGGCTCAAAGCTCAATTTCCCCCCGCCGTGGAAGTAAAGCATCTTCGCCGTTGCGGCCTTCGGAGGCCACGCATCAAAGCTTCGCCAGACGTTCGTCCCCGTCTCAAAAACCTCGGCCTTCGCTTGCGCCGCTCCCTTGCCTTTCAGGTAATGCTCAAAGAAAGGGAACTGAATATTGGTCCTGAAATACTCGCTGGTCTTGGCATTGAATTGCACATCGCCCAGGTGGGTACCATCGCCGCGCGCCCATCCGCCATGCACCCATGGTCCCTCCACCAATGTCGTTGGCGTGTCCGGGTTGAACTTGTTAATGGCGTAGAAAGTTTTGTAGGGCCCGCTCAGATCCTCCGCGTCATACCAGCCGCCCACCACCAGTACAGCGCACTTCACATTCTTCATGTGCAGTTCCAGATCGCGCGCCTTCCAGTATGCGTCATAGGTGTCGTGCTTCATCTGGTCGTTGTAGAGCCAGTTCGATCCCTTCAGGTACTCCTTCTCCATATTCTCCAGACTCCCTGCCTGGAGATAAAACTTGTAGCTATCCGGCGTTCCAAAATCAAAATTCACCGTCGGTTTCGGCGTCTGCGGCTCCGTCTGCGGGTGAAAAAAGACATAGAACCCGAAGTTCGCCGACAGCATGAATGCACCGCCGTGGTAAGCATCATCGCCCTTGAACAAATCCGTCATCGGCGCCTGCGGGCTGGCCGCAACCAGCGCCGGGTGCGAGTCAATGATCGACGCCGAAGTATAAAACCCTGGGTACGAAATTCCCCAGATGCCCACCTTGCCGTTATTGTTTGGCACGTTCTTCAGCAGGAACTCGATCGTGTCGTAGGTATCCGATGCGTCATCCACATCCTGCGGCGTCTTCTTCTCGTCGATATGCGGACGCATCTCGACAAATGTGCCCTCGCTCATCCAGCGCCCGCGCACGTCCTGATAGACAAAAATGTACCCGCTCTTTTGAAACTCCTCCGACGGCCCAAGGCGCATCGGATACTGGTCCTCGCCATAAGGCCCAACGCTGTAAGGTGTCCGGTCCATCAGAAATGGATAAGGCCCACCCGCCGCATCCTTCGGCACGTAGACCGCAGTGAACAGCCGCTTCCCATCCCGCATGGGAATGCGGTATTCGTACTTCGTGTAGTGCGACTTGACGGGATCCTCTTGCGGCGTAGCCGGCGTACCCTGCTGGGCAAAAAGCACGGGAAGCGCAAGACCGAAAACAGCCAGGACAACGAAAGGGAAGCGGCGCAGATTAAGCATAGTCAGCTGAAAGTCTCCTGAGCATCCAGACTATCCCAGCCGACCCGCCCATTGTCACCATTCAGGACTGACCATCTGCCGTTGATCGCCTTCAGTCTCCGCCGACTTGCTGACTCGCCAACCTGCTGACCCGCTAACCCGCTGACTCGCGGACCTGATCACCCGCTGACTTGCTGACTCGCTAACCTGCTGACCCGCAGACCTGATCTCCCGCTGACTTGCTGACCCGCTGACCTGCTGACTCGCTGATCAGCCCCCGCTACTCCGCGTCCTTCTTCTCCGCAGCCACCTTCTCCGGAACCGTCAGCGGCTTCGTAATGTCATCCAGATAATCCGGCGCCCCCTCCACGCGTTCCAGCACCGGATAGCGCTCCCCGTCGTGATAATCAATCTCCGCATTCGAAACAAAATTATCCGCCTGCACAATCAGGTGAATCGGCTCCGTGCTTGCCTTCGCTCCGCGAATCGCCGCCCGCAGCGCGTCCGACGAAAAGATCTGCCCATTCACAGCCAGCACCTTCATGCCCGGCGCCAGCCGCGCCCTGTCCGCGGGCCCGTTCCATCGCACATCCCCAATCTGGCCGTCACCTCCAATCCGCAGCCCAATCGAATACCAGCAATCGAGACCCCGCCGGCGCATCCCGCCGGCATCTCCCGCCGCCATTGCCATGGTCCGCTCTGACGCGTTCGGCTTGTCCTTGTAAACCAGCTTGTACCCGCCCTGCTCAATCCCCGCCACATCCGCCCGCGGATTGATCTTGTCCACGCGATCATGCAGGAAAGTCGCCCAGTCATACGGCACAACCTGGTTCAAATCCTGCGCCAGCTCATCAAATGTATACGGAACAATCAGCGGCCCCGTGTTTCCGCCCTTGCCCAGAAAAATCTTCTGAAAATCATCCAGCGACTTCTTGTTGTTCGTCATCTTCCGGATCAGCGTGTCCGCATCCAGCCACAGCAGCTCGCCCTCCATGTAGTAGTCCTGCCCGCGCTTCCAGTTCGACCACGCAGGATTCCCGCCGCGCAGAATACTCGCCGCCACCGCCGTATCCGTCGTCGGCCTCCATTCGCGCCCCGGCGTGTAATCAAGATTCGCCGCCGACATCGCCAGCACATCCCGATACTGTGCCTGGTTCTTCAGCCCTGACCTTGCTGCCAGCACATTGCCCAGGTACTCCGTCATGCCCTCATACACCCACAGCAACGCGCCCTCCTGTGGAGTCGCAAAGTCCGGCTGATAAAGCCCCACCGGCCGCCGATACTTCCCATTCCACGAGTGCGTAAACTCATGCGAAAGCAAATCGGATTCGGCCAATTGATGTGCATCGTCCGCAAATCCCTTTTCGCCCACACCGTTGTCAGACGACTGTCCGTGCTCCAATCCCTCGCCCCCGGCCACGTCTGAAAGCGTCAGCAAAAAGTGATACACGCCGTAGTGATGCGACGCGTACAGCGCATCTGACTCGCGCACCAGGTTCGCCACCTCCGCCAGCGTTGCCGGCCGCATGTTCGAGTCTTCCGGATAATCTGAAACCACATCGAGATAATGCTTTGGCGTGATCGTCGGCGCCAGCGCAAACTCGTGGAAATACTCCCCAGTAATAATCGGTGAATCCTCAAGCTGCTCCACGTTTGTCACTTCAAACCTGGTCGTCACTCCCGCCGCAGGCACTGGATAAGGACCACCGCCAACCGGAGTCAGCGCCGTCCCCACGCCCCATCCCGCCGGCACCTTCAGCGACGGCTGAATCGGAATATCGCGCACCGGTGTGTGCGCCGGATACAGCAGCAGCTTCTCCCACTCCAGCACCGCCATCTTCTGCGTCACACGCGCTGTCACAATGCAATCCAGGTGCGCGTGCAGCGTCGTCACTCCCTGCGGCACATCCACGTGAAACTCGTACAGATCCACATCATCGCGCCGCCACTTCAGCGTCTTCCCGTCAGCCGTAAACACTACGCCGGTAATTGAATCCACCGGTCCCGTCGGCCGATGATTCCCCGGAATCCACTTCGGCGTAGTCAGCGTCACCGGCCCCGCGGTCACCGGCAGGTCAATCTCCGCGTGATAAAGCTTGCGCGGCGCATCTGTAAGGTCGGCAGTGATCTGTATCGGAGCCATCTGTGCAAACGCCGGGCTAAGCGCGGCAGCAATCAAAAAAGCAGCAGGCAGGGAAGTAGGGAAGCGAAACAGCTTGTGCATTGTGAAGGGGATCTCCTTAGCAATCAGGGTATCGCAGCACCCCCGCTAGTTAACCAATCCGCGAACATCCGCTGGAGTACCTTCGTGTACCGGAAGCATGCAGGCGCCGGAGTTATCATTATTGCGATACTTTTTTCCGAACCAGCCCGTGTCCTACGCCGCAAATCGAATTTGCTTCACAGAAAAGGAGATTCATGTCTACTGAATACCGCAATTTTCTTGCCCTTTCCTATGAGGAGTTGGAAGAGCTTAACCTGCAAGCCAAAGCTGATCGCTCCAACCGTGTTGCAGCAGACGAAATCCGCGAGAAGCGCCTCAAATACCTGGCCGACGAAAAACGCATCAAGGCCGTCACCGTGCTCTTTTCCGACCTTGAAGGCCGCCTGCACCTGCTCGATTACGACAAGAAGTTTCTCCTCGGCGCCTATGAAAACCTCACATTCGACGGCTCCTCCATCCGCGGATTCACCGCGCAAAAAGAGAGCGACCTGCGTCTCGGCATTGACTGGAGCGCATTCTACTGGGTGCCCGCCGATGTCTTCGGCAACGGCAAGGTCCTGGTCTTCGGCAACGTCATCGACAAGGACGGCACCGCCTACTCCGGCGATCTGCGCGGCGTTCTGAAAGGTTACTCCGACAAGCTCTTCGCAGAGAAGAGTTACACCCTCAACGCAGCCACCGAGATTGAAGGCTTCCTCTTCGCCGGCAAAGATGCCGAACAGGTCTATCACCAGACGGGCAAGTTTGAATTCATCAACACCGGTGGCTATTATCACGTCCTGCCACTCGACCCGCTCCGCCAGTTCATCGACACTGCCGCTGAAGTACAGCGCGCCATGGGCTTCCAAAACGAGAAGGATCACCCTGAAGTAGCGCCCAGCCAATTTGAAATCAACTACGGCTACTCTGAAGTGGTCGCCGCCGCCGATCAGATTCAGCTTTACAAACTGCTCACCCGCCAGATTGCCAACAACATGGGCTACACGGCCTGCTTCCTGCCCAAGCCCGTCGTCGGCGTCAACGGCAGCGGCATGCACACCAACGTCTCCGTCTCCAAGGGCAAGACCAACCTCTTCTGGGATGAAAAAGGCGAGGAGCAGCTTTCAAAATTCGGCTGGGACTTCCTTGACCGCATCTTGACCCACGCCCTCGATCTCTGCCTGGTCTTCAACTCCAGCGTCAACGCCTATCGCCGTCTCGACCCGCATTTCGAGGCACCCAACCAGATTCGCGCCTCTGCCGTCGATCGCGGCGCCATGGTCCGCGTGCCCATCGGCAATCACCGGTCAATGAGAACGGAAGTCCGTGCCGTGGCTCCCGATGCCAACCCCTACCTGTCGCTCTTTAGCATCTTCAAGACCGGCGTCGACGGTACCATTTCAACCGCCCAGGATTTGCGCGCCGGTGGACGCTATCTGCCAGACAACATCCAGAAGGCCATCGATGACTTCAAGTCCTCCGCGTGGATCGCGGAGATTCTAGGCGCCGACGTGCAGGGTCGCTACGCCGACCTGAAGCAAGCCGCCGCCAACCGCTCCCCGCGCGAACTGGGCAGCATCGTCAAAGGCAGCGAAGTCCAGTTCCACCACGCTGTCTACAACCAGTCCCTCTGGAACTTGTTTTAGACCTGTAACCGCTCGTTCTTGCATCAATCCGGGGGGCCCCAACCTGGTCGCCCCCCGGTCGTGACACCACCTTTCTATTGCCAGTGTCCTGTCTCTAAAATTCACAACACATCAGAGGCGGTCATCCTGAGCGAAAGGGGCCCCAGGCGCTTTTCAGCCTGGGGGTGGTGAGTCGAAGGACCCGCATTTGCTTTTCGTAGTTTTGAAAGGGCACGACTTCAGTCGTGCCGAAAACAGACTTTGAATAAGCTTGGGCTTTAGCCCCTGCGGTGTGATCCTTCCGCGTCTTTTGATCCCGCTTATCCCCTCTCCATTGCTCCTTTACGCCCCACGTGTTACAAGCTAAACAACAGGGTACAGGCGGCACAGGCAACCAAGCCGGAACAGGTCAGATGCCCAGCATCTTCCTTCAGGCCGTCGCCCACCCGCTCCCCTGGAATCAGCAGTAAAGGAAACCCACGGTTCGCATGAGCGCCGGTCCCCCACTCGAGATGGATACGCTGTTCGGAGACTACCCGCTCGATCAGGCCTTCGACGAGATGCGCGAGGCCAACGGCGACATTCGCCCCCACTACCGCGCCCTCGCCGAGACACTCGCCCACCTGCCTGAAGAGGAACTTCAGCGCCGCAAGCAGTCCGCCGACCTCGCCTTTCTCACCCAGGGCATCACCTTCACCGTCTACGGTCGCGACGAGGGCACTGAACGCATCTTCCCCTACGACCTGCTCCCGCGCCTCATCACCGCCCAGGAGTGGGACCGCATCGAGCGCGGCCTCACCCAGCGCATCACCGCGCTCAATCTCTTCCTGCGCGACGTCTACTCCGACGCCAAAATCCTCTCCGACCGCATCATCCCGCGCGAGCTCGTTTATAGCTGCAAGCACTATCGCCGCCAGATGCGCGGCCTCCAGGTTCCGCGCAACGTCTACATCGCGGTCGTCGGCTCCGATCTGCTCCGCCTCAACACCGGCGAATTCGTAGTCCTCGAAGACAACCTCCGCGTCCCCTCCGGCGTCAGCTACATGCTGACAAATCGTCGAGTAATGAAGCGCACCTTCCCGCAGCTCTTTCACAGTTGCGGCGTTCGCCCCATCGAGCATTATCCGCAACTCCTGCTCGCCACGCTGCGATCGCTCGCCCCCGAGGGTCGCCCCGAGCCGAATATCGTTTTGCTCACTCCCGGCGTCTTCAACTCCGCCTACTTTGAACACACCTACCTCGCCCGCCAGATGGGCATCGACCTCGTTGAAGGTCGCGACCTGCTCACCCACGACAACATCGTCTACATGCGGACCACTGACGGCCTCAAGCGCGTTGATGTCATCTACCGCCGCGTCGACGACGACTTCAGCGACTCGCTCATCTTCCGCGGCGACTCCATCCTCGGCTGTCCCGGCCTCTTCAATGCCTACCGTGCCGGCAACGTCACCGTAACCAACGCCTTCGGCACCGGCCTCGCCGACGACAAGGCCATCTACGCCTACGTGCCGAAAATGATCCGCTACTACCTCAATGAAGAGCCGATCCTGCCCAACGTTGAAACCTATCTGCTCGGCGAAGAAAAGGAGCGCCGTCACGTCCTCGCCAACCTCGACAAGCTGGTGGTCAAGGCAGTCGGTGAGAGCGGCGGCTACGGCATGCTCATCGGCCCTCACTCCACGGCTCGCCAGCGCGAAGAATTCGCCCGCCAGATTGAAGCCAACCCGCGCAACTACATCGCCCAGCCCACACTCGATTTCTCGCGGGCGCCCTGCCTCATCGGCAGTCATCTTGAGCCGCGCCACGTCGATCTGCGGCCCTACGTTTTGTTCGGAGACAAAGTCAACATCGTACCTGGAGGCCTCACCCGCGTAGCTCTTGAAAAAGGCTCGCTGGTAGTCAACTCCTCCCAAGGCGGCGGCAGCAAAGACACATGGGTTCTGGAATAGATGCCTTTGGAATAAATGGTCTTGGCTTTTCTTGCTTTGAAAGGGCACGACTTTAGTCGTGCCATAAGCAGGTCAAAAAGAGAAAAGGGGCTTTAGCCCCTGTGCACCACAACAGCGGCCCAAACCGCAAAAGAAGTTCAGACAATGCAGCAATCAGTTGCCCCGCACGATCACGCTTTTCGGGAGAGTACGACGATGCTTTCGCGCGTTGCCGACAGCCTCTACTGGATGAGCCGCTACCTTGAGCGCGCTGAAAATGCCGTGCGCCAGCTCGACGTCACCATGAGCCTCATGCTCGATACCAGCGACACCAGCGCGGAAACCCGCTGGGAGCGCATGATGGTCGCCCTCGGCAAGCCCGCCGGCATGGAGTGGAACGGCGACATGGAAGCCATGGCGCGCAAGCTGGTCTTCGACAGTCTCAACCACGCCTCGGTCGCATATTGCGTAAACGGCGCCCGCGAAAACGCCCGCCAGGTCCGCGAAGAAATCTCCACCGAGCAATGGCAGCGCCTCAACCGCCTCTATCACCAGATGCACTCGCCGCACACCCAAACCCAGTTCCGTTCCAACATCAATGACACCCTCGCTTCTATCGTTGACGGCATTCATCTCTTCAAAGGCGTCACCGACACCACCATGATCCACGGCCAGGGCTGGCAGTTCATCCGCCTCGGCCGCTATCTTGAACGCGCCTACGCCACCGCCACGCTGCTCGAGGTCTATCAGCCCGATCTCTTCCACCTGCAGGAGCGCGATCACTCCGGTTACCAGTATCTTGAGCTCGTTGGCCTGCTCCGTTGTTGCACTTCCTTTGAAGCCTACTGCCAGGTCTACACCGCCGATGTTTCTCCCGACCGCATCCTCGAATTCCTGCTCCTCAATCGCGATTTCCCCCACGCCATCCTCTATTGCGTCGACGGCATCCGCAGCTCCATTGAAGCCATCCAGCGCACCGGCGGCCGCCGCTCCCCTGACGAGCTGATCTCCGTCATCGGCCGCCTCCACGCCCAACTCGGATACACCTCCATTCACGAAATCCTCCACGGCGACACCGCCGGCTTCCTCCACACCATCCGCGCCCAGGCCCTCACCGTCCACGAACTCATCTACCGCTATTACGTCCACTACTCCATCCAGTCCGCCCTGGCGGTGTAAGACAGCCACCAGCTTTCAGCCCGTGCAACTGAAATCTGACAACTTAAAACTTACAACTGCTTCTCGGAGCAATCATGAACTTCTATTCCATCCGCCATCTAACCCGCTACCGCTACTCGCAGCCCATCAGCCAGAGCATCATGGAGACGCGCATGCACCCGCGCTCCGACTCCAACCAGCACTGCCTCACATTCACGCTTTCCGTCAGCCCGCGATGCCGTGTCTTCAGCTATCGCGACCACCAGGGCAACAACGTCCAGCACTTCGACATTCCCGGCGAACACACCCAGCTCGTCATCGTCGCCGAGTCGGTCATCGAACAGCAACCGCTCCCCGACGTCCCCCACTTCCTCGCCCCCGACGCGTGGGACGCCCTCGACGACCTCATCGAGTCCAACGACTACTGGGAGATGCTGCTCCCCAGCAAATTCGCCGTTGAAACCCAGGCCGTCGTTCTCCTCGCCAAACAGCTCGGCGTCACCCGCCGCGACGACCCCCTCATGCTCGTCCAGGAGCTCAATCAGCGCCTCTTTGAATACTTTGAATACGTCCCAAGCCACACCCGCGTCGACTCGCCCATCGATGAAGCCATCGTCAGCGGCAAAGGCGTCTGCCAGGATTTCGCGCACACCATGATCGCCCTCCTGCGTCATGTGCGCATTCCCGCCCGCTACGTCTCCGGCTATCTCTACCGCGGCAGTGAAGATCACGACCGCTCCACCCCCGACGCCACCCACGCCTGGGTCGATGTCCTGCTTCCCCATCTCGGCTGGGTCGGCTTCGACCCCACCAACAACCTCATCGCCCACCATCGCCACATCCGCACCGCCGTGGGCCGCGACTACTCCGACGTCCCTCCCACTCACGGCGTCTTCCGCGGCAAAACCGACAGCGAGCTCTACGTCGCCGTGCAAGTCGAGGCCAGCGACCGTCCGCCAGCCCTCGATCGCAAGCTCCCCATCCCTGAAGAGTGGTCAGTCCTCGTCGAGCGAGCCCAACAGCCACCGGAACCAGCTATCCCCTTCATTGACTTGCAGCAAATGCAGCAGCAGCAATAACTTGCTCCACTTTTCGCCAGCCGGTTTGAGAAGGTTTGTTGTCATTCTTTTGTCATTCAGTCGAGATTGTTATTGAATTCCCGGTGAATTTCGGACAAGATAGAAATCACAAAACCACCGGCAGACCCCCTTCTGCCTAGACCTTCAGCACGACTCTCTGCCAGCGGGTTTTTACACCCGTATACGAAAAGGCCTCAGTTGTTGGGGGCTTCCTTAGGGAAAGCTTCTTCGAAAAGCGGCTCTTGAGAAGCCGTACCCCGGATTTCCCGAACACTACGACGGCACCATCAAAGAAAACGAAACGCAGAACATTCTGGAGGAACATACGTGAAAACCTACCATCGGGGATGGATACTTTTTTGTATCCTCTTCTGCGCCACCCTCTCATTCAGCCAGAACGCAAACACTTCACTCCGCGGCACTGTTAAAGACCCCACCGGCGCTCTTGTTCCGGGCGCAAAAATTACCCTCGTGAATAAGGCAAACGGTCAAACCCTTACTGCCACCGCAGGCAACACCGGCCTCTATCAATTCCTTCAGATTCCACCCGCCAAATACACCATCACCGTTACTGCCCCGGGCTTTGGGACCACCACCGAAACTGCCGAGTTGCTCGTCGATCAGCCGGCCACCATTGACGTCACGCTCACTATCCAGTCCAGTACTGTGACCGTCGACGTCTCCGCGACCGCACAGACGCTCAACACTTCCGACGCCTCGCTCGGCACTTCCGCTGACAACGCAATGATCCAGGCGCTTCCCAGCGAAACCCGCAACGTGCCCGATCTGCTCTCGCTCCAGCCCGGCGTGCTCTATCTGCCCACCACCAGTGACAGCCGCAGCGGTGTCGTCAACGGCGGCCGCTCCGATCAAGGCAATGTCACTCTTGACGGCGTCGATGACAACGACCAGGTCAACGGCTACGCCTTCACCGGAGTGCTGCGCGAGACCCAGGACGCCATTGAAGAATTCCGCGTCACCACCGGCAACTCCAACGCCGATCAGGGCCGGTCATCCGGCGCCCAGGTCAGCATGGTCACCAAGTCCGGAACCAACAAGCTGCACGGCGCCGCTTATGAGTACAACCGGCCCACGCTCACCGTCGCCAACAACTGGTTCAACAAGCAGGGTGAATTGGACAGCGGCCATCCCAACGTCCCCGGCAAGCTCATCCGCAACATCTTCGGCGCGGCCGCCGGCGGCCCCATCGTCAAAGACAAGCTCTTCCTCTTCGGTAACTACGAGGCCAGCCGCCTGGCTGAGAGCGCTGAAGTCACCCAAACCGTCGCCACGGCTTCCTATCAGGCCGGCAACCTGATCTATCAGGACGTCAGCGGAAACTACGACACCCTGACTCCGAAGCAGATCAATGGTCTCGATCAGGCCTGTGCGGTCTGCAATACCGCCGCTTACCCCAACCCTCCCGGTCCCAATCCCAACGCGCTGACTTACTTCACCTCCATGCCCGTCGCTAACGGAACCAACGAGGGCGACGGCTACAACGAGGGTTCGTACTCCTTCGCCTCGCCCAATCCCATCAGCCTCAATACGTCCATCGCCAAACTCGACTACATTCCTTCTGACAAGCATCACCTCTTCGTCCGCGGCAACTTCCAGAAGGACACCACTGCGGAGACCGAACAGTTTCCTGGACAGCCTCCCCAGCGCACCGATGAGGACAACACCAAGGGCATCACCGGCGGCGAAACCTGGACCCTCTCCTCCAACAAGGTCAACGACATTCGCTACGGCTACATCCGCCAGGGCTTCAGCAACCGCGGCATCGGAGCGGGTGACTACGTTGACTTCCGCTTCCTCTCCACACCCACGGCCGAGACGCGCACCACCATCACCGACGTTCCCACCAATAACATCGTCGACAACTTCACATGGACAAAAGGCAAGCACAGCATTCAGGTTGGCGGAAACTGGCGGCGCATCGACCAGAATTTCGTAACCGACACAGGTTCATTCAATAGCGCAAGCACCAATCCCTATTGGCTGGGCGGAGGTGCGCCAGAGCCCACCGGCACCGAGCCCGCGCTTGGCACCAGCTTCAAAAACTCCTACAACATTGCTTATGCCAACCTGGTCGGCGCCATTCCCTCGGTCACCGATCAGTACAACTACTTCGTCAGCAGCGCCACATCAGCCTCGTTGCTCGCCGACGGCGTGCCCCTCACCAAGCGCTTCAAAGCCAACGAATTCGAGTGGTACGTTCAGGATGCCTGGCGCGTCAAGCCCAACCTCACGTTCACCTTCGGAGTTCGTCACTCCCTGCTGCAAACGCCCTGGGAAACCACCGGTCAGGAGATCACCCCCACCGTAGATACGCACTCATGGTATCTGGCGCGCGAAACCGCTGCCCAGGCCGGCCAGGTCAATCAGCCCGACCTGTCCTTCTCGCCCAGCGGGCCCTTTTACGGCAAGCCGGGCTACTATCCCAAGTCCAAAGACAACTTCGCGCCACGCTTCGCCGTTGCCTACTCGCCCGATACCCGGACATCCATTCGCGCCGGCGCGGGCATCTACTACGATCACTTCGGTGAAGCGCTGGTCAACAACTTTGCTCAAAATGGCCAATTCGGTATCAGCAGCTCCATCACCAACCCCGCTTCGGTCTATCAGGCCGAGACGGCGCCGCGGTACGTCGATCGCCACACCTTGCCCTTCAACGACGGCATTGGCGCTCCCACCGAAACATTCCCCTACCCGCCGGCCGATTACAACGCGCTCATCAGCACCGGCCTCGACAGCAGGATGAAGACCCCCTACTCCGAGTCCTTTGACCTCTCGGTCCAGCGCGAACTCCCTGGCGGATTCACCCTTGAAGCGGTCTACGTGGGCCGCCTCGGCCGCCACCTGCTCCAGAGCCTCGACCTTGCCGACCCAACCGACTACGTCGACCCTGGCGGCGGCGGTGACTACTTTGCCGCCGGAACCGCGTTGTACAAGCAAGTGGATAACCACGGCGGATATGTTCAGCCGGGCACGACCGACGCGTCCGGGCTGCTCGTTCAGCCGGGCTGCAACTGCTACGAGTTTGCCCAGGTTGCCGCCATTCCGTACTTTGAAGATGTCTTCCCCTTCATGGCCAACTACGACTATTCAGGGGAAAGCGCAACCCAGGCCATCTACTCCGATGAATGGAACCCATCCCGCGCCGATCTGGGCGCCACCACCGCCCTCATCGACCTGGCTGAGTTCTGCGGAACCGCCTACCCCAACCCCTACACCGGCAACTACGACGGCTATAACTGCCCCTGGGGCGCTCCCTCTTCCGGGCCGCCTAACTCGCCCTTCTGGCAATATCAGTTCGCCTCGCTCTTCTCCCTCTCCACCATGGGAATGAGCTACTACAACTCCGGCCAGATCACGCTCCGCCACCCCATGAAACACGGCCTCCAGGCAGACGTGAGCTACACCTACTCGCACTCCATCGATGAGGGTTCCGACACCGAGAGAGCCCCCGCGCTGACCGCTTCCAACTTCAGCATCATCTTCAACACCTGGAAGCCGGGAAACAACCGGGCATCCTCCGACTTCGACACGCGCCATCTGGTCACGGTCGATTACGTCTATCAGCTTCCCTTTGGGCGTGGAAGGGCTTTGTTGGGCAACACCAACAGGCTTACGGATATCTTCGTCGGCGGCTGGCAGTTGTCCGGTATCATGCGCGCAACCAGCGGTCTCCCCTTCTCGCTCTTTGAACCCGGCTATACCACCAACTGGACCTATAGCAGCTACACCACCGTAACCGGCAAAGTGCAAATGAAGCGCCACTTCGACCAGAACGGCAACCCGCAGTACTTCGTCAATCCGAATGCCCTCAACGCCGGCGTCACCACCGGCAGTCCGATTCGCCTGCCGTACCCCGGTGAGGCCGGCGAGCGCAATTACTTCCGTGGCGACGGCTACTTCGACCTGGACGATGGCCTGGCCAAGAGCTGGAAGCTTGCCGAACTGGGCACGCTCAAATTCGCCTGGGAAGTCTACAACGTTACCAACACCGTCCGCTTCGATCCTGCCTCCATCGGATCTCAGCTGACCAGCGGCAACGTCGGTATCGCCACCAGCCTGCTCTCCAGCGGCCGCCGCATGCAGTTCAGCCTCCGCTACGACTTCTAACCCACCACCAACCAACAAGCGCCGGAGAAGCCAACGCTTCTCCGGCGCTTTTCTTTTGCGCGGAATTCGATCGTCTGCCCCACCGCAGGTGGATCGCCGTAAGGCGGGCGGAGGGAGCATGGGCCTTCAGGCCCATGAATACGGCGCACAGGGTTGAATGGCCTTTAGGCCCGGGCCTTCTGAAACACTCCGCTTCCGACGTAGATGTGCGAAGTCGTGCCGAAAGCTCCCTTAAATGAGAGAGCCGGGAGCCGGGTGCCCCCGGTCTCGCTTTTGAAACCGGGGAGACTCCAGAATTCAAGCAGTCTTACGCACCTCAGCCGCAATCCGTCTCAACTCCGGCAGCACCCTTCCCAGCGCCAGAGGCTCCGCATCGCGCGTGCCCAAGGCGAAGTACACGTCGCGATAAAGCGAATAAAGCTGCTCGTAAACTGCCGCTTCCCTCGCATCCGGTTCGACCGTCCGCAACGGCAAACAAACCGCCGCCTGCGCCTCTTCAATCGTCTCGTACGCACCCGTCGACAGCAGCGCGAAAATCCCCGATCCCAGGCTCGTCGGAACGCCCGCCGGAACCAGCACCGGCTTGTTCAGCACATTGGCATAGATGCGGTTCAGCACTTCGCTCTTCTGCGGAATCCCGCCCGCGTTGATCACCCGGTCCACGCGCACGCCGAACTCAGCCATCCGTTCCAGGATGATGCGTGTATGGAACGCCGTCCCCTCGATGGCCGCGAACAGCTCGTCCTGCGCCGTGTGCACCAGGTTCCACCCCAGCGTCACGCCACCCAGCTCGGGATTGACCAGCACTGTCCGGTCGCCGTTGTCCCAGCTCAGCCTCAACAGCCCGGTCTGCCCCGCCTTGTAGTCGTCCAATCCCTCGGACAGCGCCGCAACCGTGGTTCCCGCGCGGCTCGCCACGGCTTCAAAGATGTCTCCCGTAGCCGATAGCCCGGCCTCAATTCCCGTGTAGCCCGGATGTACGCTCCCCGGCACAACGCCGCACACGCCGGGAACGAGTTCCGCCTCACGAGCCATTGCAATAATGCATGTCGATGTTCCGACAACGTTTACCACGTCCCCCTCGCGGCAGTTGGACCCGATCGCGTCCCAGTGCGCGTCAAATGCGCCCACCGGAATCGGAATCCCCGCGCGCAGTCCCAGCTCCTCCGCCCACTTCGGCGAAAGATGTCCGGCCAGGTGATCGCTGGTCAAAAACTCGCCGCCCAGCTTTGCTCGCACCCCGGCAAACAGCGGGTCCACAGCCACCAGGAACTCCTCCGGCGGCAACCCTCCCCACTTCGGATTCCACATCCACTTGTGGCCCATCGCGCAGACGCTGCGCTTCAGGTCGCTCACGGTAGTAATGCCGCTCAGCGTCGCCGCCACCATGTCGCAATGTTCAAGAGCAGTGACGAACTTGTCGCGTTTCTCCGGATTATGGCGCAGCCAATGCAGCAGCTTGGCAAAGCCCCATTCATGCGAATAAACGCCGCCGCACCACTCGATTCCCTCAAACCCCAGCGCGTGCGCCTTCGCGGTAATCTCTTCCGCCTCGGCAAAGGCGCGATGATCGCACCACAGGTAGTACTCGTCCAGCGGCTCGAGACCCTCACCGACAGGAATCACGCTCGAACCGGTAGTGTCCAGCGCAATTGCCGCAACCGCGCTCCCATCCACTCCAGTGCTGCGCAGCACATCACGCGTGGCCTCGGCCAGGGCCTTCATCTGGTCGGCGTGAGACTGTGTGGCATAGTTGGGGTCTTCGCGGCGGCGGTGCAGGGGATACGAGGCCGATGCGGTTCCGATCGGGCCTTTTTCGCTGTCCACAAGAGTGACGCGAACGCTGAGTGTGCCGAAGTCAACACCGGCGACGATAGTCATGGAAGAGTGCTCCGGTAAACGCTTTCTGATACGCCACCAGACTACACCATCCATTCCCCCATCGCTTGAAAATCCTGCGCGGATTCCTCGGCAATTACTTCTTTTTTCCGCCCGGCAGCATCGCCTTGAGCCTGTCCATCAACCCAGGCTTTGCCGCTGCAGCAGCTCCCGCCGCCGGCTTGGCAGGCGCTTGCGCCAGTACAGGAGCCTGTACCGGAGTCAGCCCAGCCGTCTTCACGGGCCCGTTGCCGCCTGGCTTCGGCGTCGCACCTTTCGTCCCGCCTTCAACCGCCTTCCCATCTTTCGGCGCTGCCGCACCAGCCTTCGGCGCCGCCCCCGGCAGCGTCATGCTCCCATCCACAATCTTGTCGGCGGAAACCGTCGGCACTGTCTCGTTGTCATTCTTCACCAGGATCGAAACCCTGCGATTCGACGGGTCAGTCGGGTTACTTTTTACCCGCAGCATCTGGTCCGCATAGCCACGCACCTGTGTCACCTGGTCGGTACGCACCCCGTCCTGCTGCAGCAGCCGACGCGCGGAGTTGGCGCGGTCCGCCGAAAGATCCCAGTTGCTATAGCCGCCGTCGTTCGAATAAGGCGTCGAATCGGTATGCCCTTCCAGCAGCAGGGAATTGGGCAGCGTCTTCAACTCCGATGCCAGCAGCGCCAGCAACTCCTGTCCGCTGCTGCTCAGTTTCGCGCTCCCAATCTCGTAGAAGGTCCCGTTCTTGCCCTCCAGCAACTCAATCCGCAATCCCTCGGGCGTGATGGTGATTTCAATCTGTTTGGAGAGCTTTTCCAGATCCTTTCTCGCCTTGATCTCCTGCTCCAGCTTGTCTTTCAGCTTTTGCAGGTCGTCATTGCTGGCCTCGTGAATGCTCTCTCCGGTGCCCGACATGGTGGTTCCCAACAGGCTCGCCGTTCCCTTGGGATCGTTGAAATAACCCGCCACCGCTTTCTTCACCTTCTCGCTTGAACCCATCAGCCACAGCACAATGAACAGCGACATCATGGCCGTCACAAAGTCCGCATAGGCCACCTTCCACGCCCCACCATGGTGACCACCGTGGCCGCCCTTTTTCTTGATCACGATGATCGGTTGAGCCTTGATCGGTGTCGCCATGTTCCTCAGCTTCTTCCTGACGCGTTGCCAAAATTAAGCCGCGGCCGCCTCAACGCCCACGCCGCCCTTGCAGTTCTTTTCCATCTCGTCGAAACTCGGCCGCACATGCGCCGGAACCGCCCGCCGCCCCATCTCGATCGCGATCATCGGCGCCGCGCCCTTCAGGAACGAAAGCAGAAGCACCCGCAGAACGTGCAGATACTCGTTGTGCGCATCGGCTGTCTTGGCCATGTTTGAACTCAGCGGGCCGGCGACTCCGTAGCACAGCAGAATGCCGAGGAACGTGCCCACCAGCGCCGCCGCCACCTTTTCGCCGATCTCCTCCGGCGGCCCTCCCAGCGAACCCATGGTGATCACCACGCCCAGCACCGCGGCCACAATCCCCAGCCCCGGCAAGGCATCCGCCACGGTGGTCAATGCGCTCACCGGCTCGGTCGCCTCGTGGTGATGCACCTCCATGTCCAGCTCCATCATCTGGTCCATGTCGAATGGCTCCACTCCGCCCGTGATGGCGGTGCGCAGCGTGTCGCAGAGAAAGTCCCGCGCGTGATGGTCGCTCAGAAACTCCGGATAGTTCTTGAAAATGGAGCTCTCCTTCGGCTTCTCCACGTCCATCTCCACACTCAGCAGTCCCTCTTTCCTCACTTTGTTCAGGAACTGGTACATCATCTTCAGCGTGCTCAGGTAGCGCGCCTTACCAAACGGTGAACCCTTCAGCACCCCCACCAATCCGTTGGCCACGCCTTTAATAATGTGGATTGGATTGGCCACCAGCAGCGTGCCAATTGCCGCGCCTACAAGAATCAGCAGTTCGGCCGGCTGCACCAGGACCGCTATGTGTCCCTTTTCCATCAGGAAGCCGCCGATAACTGCCCCGAACACAATGACAATGCCTATGATGGCAAACATGCCAGCCTCCTCGGCCCGGACGTAATGTGATTTCCACCCTCTTGAATGCTCGACGACATTGCGCCCCGCGCCCTCTCCAGCAGCTCCGCCAGCGTTTCGCCCAGGTCAGCCTGCGCCGCGCCGATGCTCACGGTCAGCGAAACCCGATCGCCCCACCAGCGGAACTCCGCCGTGCGCGCCAGGCCTGCCAGGCCTTGCGCGTGAATCGCCAGCATCTCGGGTGATCGCTCATGGGATACCACCAGGAATTCGTCGTCGCCCCAGCGCCCGACTTCTTCGCCCGGACGCAGCCCGTTGGCCAGCGCATACTCCACCTTTTTGAGCATCGCCTCGCACGCATTGGCGCCGTGCGTTTTGCGCAGATCGTGCGCCTGGTCGACCGTGATCCACAACACGCCAAACGACAGTTGCCCGCGCAGAAAATCCTCAAACTCGGTTTGCAGCCGGTCTTGAAGCCCGGCCTGGCTGGCTTCGACCCCCGCTCCTTCGCCGCATTCTCCGTGCGGCAGCGCGTCCAGGCTTTCCGCCGGATGAAACACCGCCGCCGTCCCCACGCTCCCACCCAGTCCGTCGCGAAGCGCCAGCACCCGCACCATCACCGGCAGTTCGTGGCCCAGACGGTGCCGCAAATGAAAGAGCGAGCCTCGGCCCTGCGTAACAGGTGCGCCGTCCTGGCTGGTCCATTGCCGCGCTCCGCCCACAACCAGCGATTCCAGTGCTTCGTGGACAGGCCGCCCCAACAAGTCGCTGGCGGCATGGCCGCTCCGGGCCAACCAGTACAATCCCTTCCGCCAAGCTGTCCAGCGCAGCCTCAAGCAACTCTGTGCGATCAATCATTCCTGCCCCTTCAATGCCTTCATCGGCAGAGGACGGGCCAACTTCATCTCTGTTCGAATTTGGTACCGGGGGATCGGTTTGAAGTACGTCTCCATCAGGTGTGAAGAACGGGGGAACTCACTTCTCGAATGCGCTCAAAGTTCAATAACATGCATACCCTGAAAATCGCGCTCAGATTTTTGTGCAAATTCTGAAGAGTGCAGTCATTGGCAAATTAGCTTGCTGCGAATTGACTGCCCGGTAGGCGACCACATTGCCACGGCTCGGATTATCATCGGTAAAATGCTCGACTCTGCCATCCGAACAATTTCTATCGCGCGATGCAGCCCCACTGCTGCCGCTGCGCGTTTCAAACGGAAAGTTCAAATATGGAACATCGAAACCGCAGAGTTGGTTTCTGAATTGGACACGGTTTTTGAATTCGGGGGCGACCGGCTTTCCGTCAGTCCTGATGGCGAATACTGCGTGGCAGCCAGTTTTCGCGGAGGCCAAAGCGGCGGAGTGGTCTGCTATGAGACGAGGTCGGGTCGGAACGTCTGGCATCGCGCCGATTTACGCAGAGTTCAATGTGTTAGGTTCTCGACAGCGGGTGAAACCATATGGTGTGGAGTCGAGGGCCGACCGATCCTATCGTTGGAGTCCAACACGGGTTTGACACTCAGCTCACTGAGAAAAATCAGGAAAGTATTCGACAGCCCATTCACGACACATGTGCTGCAAGTGCCACGGGTGGGGGATAGTGACCTGGCTATAGTGGGTTCAACGACGTCGCTTGTCCCGCGGTTAACCTTCGCAATCCTCGACGTCACATTCAGCCCGGATGCACTCTGTCTGAGCGAGGCTGGCGGTCCGGTCCGCTGTCTAAATCTCGAGACCGCGAATGAAAGATGGCGATATCTGCCCCCTGCCGGAACCCATGTCGTCGGACTCTCTTACCAGTCTGATCAATCTTTTTATGGAGTGCAGTGGCCATACGAGAGCGGAGGGCCTGTGACGCTGCTTCAGTTCTCTCAAAGCACCGGGGATATCAGAAATGTCTGCGATCTGAAATCCTTCCCCGACGCCTTTTCCTTCGGCCAGGGAATCGTGTTGGTATCGTCCGGTGACGTTGTGTCGATGCCGACAGGATCAGTCGTTCGGCACCTCAGCTTTCCAATGGAGGATTATCCTGACGGGGAATCTAAAGACGAAGCTGGTTTATAACCGCTCAACCGTCAGTTGCTGTTTGATCAACATCCGCGCAACACTGCCCGACAACTCGCAAGTGAGAGATCGGGCCACACCGAAGAAGAGATGCCTCAGAGACCCTTCGCCGCGTTCTCCTCCGTCGCAGCCGGCCCCTGCAGCGGCAGCCGCACCGTGAATCGCGTATCCCCCGGCTTCGACTCCACCTGGATAGTTCCGCCAAATTTCTTGGTCACAATGCGGTGAACGATCTCCAACCCCAGCCCCGTGCCCGAGCCCGCTGGCTTGGTGGTAAAAAATGCTTCAAAGATATGCGGCAGCGCGTCAGGCGGAATCCCCGAGCCGTGATCGGCAATGCTCACCGCAAGCCATCCCGGTTCTTTCCCTGCGCCAGCTTCCGCGCCCGCTTCCGTCCACGTCGAAATCTCAATCTGTGCATTGGGCGGCGACGCATCCAGCGCATTGTCGATCAGGTTGGTCCAAACCTGGCTCAACGCCGACCCGCGCGTCTGTATCGTCGATGGCGAGGCCACGAACCGCTTCTCCACCCCAATCTGCTTCATGCGCAGCTTATGCCCCAGAATGGTGAGCGTGCTCTGCAGGCTGTCATGCACGTCCAGCTCTCTTGCCTGCGAGCGATCGTCGTAGGCAAATTTCTTCACCGCCATCACCAGCTCGGAGATACGCGAGATGCTCTCTTCAATCGCGCACACCAGCGATACGCTCGACACCAGCGCCTCCAGCCAGTTCAGCGCGTCGGAGAAGCCGCCGTTCACAAACGCTTCCTTCGCGCAGGCCAGTTCCTGGCGGTCAAATCCAATTGCCACCAAAGCCGGTCCGATCGTGAATGCGTTTTCCACTCCGGCCGTCTGCAGCCATTCGGAAAGCTCTTCTTCCTTGTCCGACTGCTCAATGGTGCTCATAGCCGGTGCGTGATCGCAGCTGCCAACCGCGTGCATCAGCAGGCTGTGCATGCACTCCAATTGCTCCCCGGTCTTCGGTTTCGCCGCGCTGCGCAGGCTCAGCTCCTGCAGCCGCATCAGGTTATCCCGCAGTTGCGAACTGGCCCTCTTGGCCGCCGATCCCGGGTTGTGCAACTCGTGCATCAGACCCGCCGCAAGCGTGCCCAGCGATACCAGCTTTTCCCGATGCAGCGCCTCCACCTGATAGGCCTGCATTCGCACCGACATGTCGGCGAGCACCACCTTGCGGACCTCGGGGCAACAGGCCATCAGCGCCCAGAACTGGTCCTCGCTGAACCGCAACAGGATCGAGTCTTCGGTCGCGATGATAAAGGCCGGCGCGGGCGCCTTGCCCAGCAGCATCGGCACCTCGCCAAAACCGTCCCCTTCGCGCGCCATCCCCATCGTGATGCGCGAGCCATCCGGCTCCGCCCGTTCCGCGCGAAGCTCGCCCTTGAGCACCAGGGCGTACCCGTGCCTTGGCACATCCGGTTGCACCAGCACTGCGCCGGCTTTGGCTGTGATTCGGTCCACCAGGCCAACGCCGTGCAATGCGTCAATGAAGGTTTGTGGGTCGGTCAGAGCAAACGGGTGCGTCTTCGCCAGCGCCCCTGCAACTTCCCCCAGGGCAACTGCTTCAATTTCGATTGGTTGTCCGCCCTCGCTCATCCCTCTCTCACGCTCTCGGCCTCACGCTCTCATTCATCCTCAGGCAATTCCCCTCAAACTGTGCCCCTAAAACCCAGCCCTAGAACCCAGCCAGGTACTGGTGCGCAAACTGCACGGCAATCGACCCCTCGCCCACTGCCGATGCCACGCGCTTCACCGAGCCATGACGCACATCGCCGGCAACAAACACCCCCGGCACGCTGGACTCAAGAAGAAACGGCTCGCGCGCCTCCCGCCAGCACTCGGGCAGCTTGCCCTGGCTCCGCAAATCCGGCCCAGCCAGCACAAAACCCTGACCGTCCCTCAGAATCGACGGCGGCAGCCAGCTCGTGCCCGGCGCCGCGCCGATAAACACAAACAGCGACGAAGCCGGCTCCATCCGCTCTCCCGCCGGACCAAGCAGTTTGAGTCCTTCCAGACGCTCTTCGCCGATGGCTTCAAGCACCTGCGTCTTCGACTCCAACTCAATATTGGATGTGCGTTCGATCTCATCGATCAAGTATTTCGACATGGTGGCCGAAAGCCCGTTGCCTCGGAGCAGCATAGTCACCTTGCGGGCGAACTTGGCAAAGTGCAGAGCGGCCTGTCCGGCGGAGTTCGCGCCGCCCACCACATACACCTCTTCGTCCTTGCAGGCCACCGCTTCAACCAGCGCCGCGCCATAGTAAATGCCGCGCCCCGTCAGCCGCTCCGCGCCCGGTATCGTCAGCTTGCGGTACTGCACCCCCGGAGCCAGCAGCACCACATGGCTCGGCACTTCTCGCCCATCGGCCAACTGCACAAACCGGTACTGCCCCTCGATCCGCAGCCCGTTCGCCCGCTGCGTCAGAAACTCGGCGCCAAACCGCGTTGCCTGGGTTAGCGCACGCCGTCCCAGGTCGGCGCCGGTGACGCCGGAAGGGAACCCCAGGTAATTCTCGATTCTCGAACTGGAGCCGGCCTGTCCCCCCGGCGCGTCCGGCTCCACTACCAGCGTCCGCAGTCCCTCGCTCGCTCCATAGACCGCCGCCGCCAGCCCCGCCGGGCCCGCGCCCACCACCACCATGTCATAGAACTCCTGCGAGGCCTGGACGCTCAGGCCCACCTTGGCCGCCAATGCCTCCGGCTCGGGGTCCACAAGAAATGTCCCATCCGAAAACAGCACCACCGGCAACTGCGCCGGATCAAGTTGCCGATCCTTCAGCAGTTCGAGCGCGCTCTCGTCAGCTGCAATGTCCAGCCAGCGGTAAGGCACATGGTTGCGCGATAGAAACGTCCGCACTTTGTGGTCCTGCAGCGACCACCGGTGCCCAATCACCCGTATGCCCTCAAAAGGCGGCTGATAGCCGGCCAGCCAGTCTTCCAGCAGATCGGTGAGCACCGGGTAAAGCTTTTCTTCCGGCGGATCCCACGGCTTGTTCAGATAGTAGTGAATGCGTGCCGTGTTGATAGCCCGTATGGCAGCTTCCGTGTCCGCGTAGGCCGTCAGCAGCACCCGCTTCGCCTCGGGATAAAGCTCCCGCGCCTTTTCCAGAAACTCAACGCCGGTCATCCCCGGCATGCGCTGATCGCTCAGCAGCAACGCCACCGGCTCCTGGCGCGCCTTTAACTGGCTCAGCGTATCCAGCGCCGCCTGTCCGCTCGCAGCCCGCATAACCCGATAAGTTGCGCCATAGTGGCGGCGCAAATCCTGCACCACCGCTTCCAGCACACTTACGTCGTCATCCACCGCCAGCAGAATTGGTCTTGCCATAGTCCTCAGTTTACGGCCTTTCTCGACCTTTGTGGGTCATTCGCACCATTCGTCCGGGTGCGAATTTCCACTGTTGCAATATTCGGCTGACGTAACCGCATTCGTAGTAAAATTACCAAAGTGCCTATCTGTTCGCACTAAGGTTTGGTTACGAATGGAACCTGTATCCATGCGCAGTGTCTCAAATCCAGACAAATGCAGGGGGTAGTGCCGGTCTGCCGATAGAGTCGTTTGAGGCCGGGCAGGATGATGGGTCTCAAGCGGCTTTCAGAGTTTCTGGAGCGCAATCTGAAGTGGGAATTAGCCAGAATGTACACATTTCGTTGGGGTTAACAGGCAGATGGGGCTCGCAAAATGATTAAGATCATCCTTGCCGATTCGCAAGCGATTTTTCGGGCAGGAACGGCCAAGGTGTTGGCCACGGACGAAGATCTGCGCATCATTGCTCAATGCACCGATCTCGACCGGATGCACCACGCCATCAACACCTTCCCGGGGTCGATTGTCGTGTTTGCCTCTTCGCTGCGCCCGGATCTGATCCGATTGCGCCTTCTGCTTGAGTCGTCGGGCAGCCGCGGCATCGTCATTGCCGAGAACAACGAGGCGGCTGGAGGCTATCTGCAACAGGGATTTCGCGGCGTGGTCTTCCGCGGCGTCACCGGTCCGGCCCTCGTCGAGTGCGTCCGGCGCGTGGCCGCCGGCGATACCTGGCTGCCTCCGCAACTTGTTCAGCACGAATCCCCGGAAGACGACATGGTCGGCATGCGCGTCCGCGATCGCCTCACCCCAAAAGAGATGCGGATCGTGGCCCTCATCGTCCAGGGTTGCAAGAATCGCGAAATCGCCAGCCGTCTCAAAACCACTGAGCAGGTCATCAAAAACTATCTGCGCTCAATCTACGACAAGACCGGCGTCAGCGACCGGTTGGAGCTTGCCCTCTTCACCATTCACCATCGCGTGCTGGCCGAAGCCGCCGCCGAGATGGGCGGCAAAATGGACCTCGAGGAGCAAGCCGAACAAGCCACCCCCTCCGCCGTCGCGTAGAGAAAACCGCGCAAGATCACCACAGTCTGGTGGAAAATTCAAATCGGCAAAGAGATGCGAAAGGGCACGACTTCAGTCGTGCCGTAAATGCCCAAAAAATAGAGCTCGGGCTTTAGTGTCCGCGTGAGAACTACACAAGGTACTTGTAATTCACATGCGGGTTGGGCGACAAGAGAAGCATGTCGCGATTCAAGGTTTACAGCCCGGATCAGGCTTATTTGCTGCCT